>CAZAFL010000072.1:0-2114 GCA_964484465.1 uncultured Chlorobiaceae bacterium | reverse complement strand
AAGATCAATTGTCAAAGTTCACTCCCAACTAAGGCGCGCATGACGCATAACGTCTGGCAAAAGCATGCAGCGATTTTGCGAACATTAACATTTTCCAATGGCCCGTGAGCAAAATTGTTGAGTGAGGCTTTTTCTCACTCAGACGTTCCCAACGTCATGCTTTTGCTTGTTATGCGCCGTGGCTGTTGAAGTTGCGTTAACTAAATTATCCTGGACCGCTTAGCGGATAATACCTTAAGCCTGATTTACAATAAAGCCGCAATGGTGGAAGTACCTGTTTGATTCCGTCCTTATATAAACCTAAGTCTTCGATGAAAAACTCGTTGACATCCTTTGTCTCAGTAGTGAAGGAGAATCGGACGCCGCGGACTTTCCTGTTAATAACGAACGGTTCAGAAACGGTGTCTCGCCTGAGGACATACTGACTATACCACAAATTATAACTGTGACTTGACGATTCTTCTTTCCCAATTACAAAAGTGTGGGCTTCCGTTGCAATATTGTGAACGAAGGAAAAGCGTGCTTCCGACGGTTTCATTGTCCACTTAGACGGTGAAATTGTGTCCAACGAGTCGCTTATGTTTTGCAAAAGGACCACGACGGAAAACTTGTCATGATTGGATACAAATGGGAGCAAGATGAGGAATGGGTTTGGAATAATGGGAAGATATGCTGGACCCCAAAGAATATCAAGCTGTTTCATTGGATCAGGGTTTACAGTCAATTTCAGTTCCGCAGATTGAAACTCGAATTGAGGTTGAGTAGCTGGTATGACGTTTGAAAAACCATGCCCCGTAGTGCTTTTCCAAGACCCAATAAAGTCGCAATCAAACGTTGAGATATTCCAAAGGCCAGAACAACTTGAAATCATGAGAAGAATTAAGAACCCGAGGAAATATTTGTTCATGACAATCCTTGTTACAAATTCTTGAGAAACTTTGCTAACAGCCATGGCGCATAACGTCTCGGCAAACATCGCAATATTTTTGTGAACCTATAATTCTCATTGTCGTGAGCAAAAATATTGAGCGAGGCTCTTATTTTCAGGCGCTTCATGCCAGCGTCGTTGTTTGCCGTGTTAGCCGCAGTGCAGCGGCGTGTAGTTTCAATCTCGTAAGATGCCTTTTATAGCCTTCTCCACTTCCTTGTATATATCATGACTTCCGCCGCCAGTCAAATCAAGACGGATTATTCCATTTTGATCGAGCACAAGGGTTCGAGGGAATTGAAGACCCAGCGTTTGAATCGCCGTATCGTTTCCAAGAATATGTAAGAATCGAAATTGATGATCCTTGAGGAATCCTACAACCTGCTGAATTGAGTCATGAGCGATGGCAAGAAAAGCAACTCGTTGTCCGAAGATACTGACGAGACTATCTAAGCCAGGCATTTCGTCAATGAATGCCGAACACCCTCTATCCCACCAAGTGACCACAGAAGTCTTGCCCCGCAAGGATTTCGTGAAAAAGACATTTCCGCTTAGATCTTTTAGTGAAAGATTTGGGAAGGGCTTTCCTACATCCACAAGAACATCGGCAGGAGTTGGATTGCCGCCAGGGGTTGGATCGCTAGTAGGGGAACGGAGCCATCGAAAGAACAGTTGATTCCTCAAAGGCACAACCCTAATCTCAAGAGGAAAAGGAGTTTGTCTATCGCGCCACAGTCTCAGATCGAATGTGATGCGAGCCGAGTCGGTTGAGGTATCTCTGGGCTCAGATTCCGAAACGGTGGCGCTTCCATCTTTTCGTTTGTGTAACGTGTAATAGCGTAATTGGGAATCTGCATCGAGCCCGAAGCAAATGAAAAGCAATCCCAAGCTATCAGGAATCGGGATCAGCGCACTCTTTGCCCGGGATCGTAACCTTTTTTTGAGAGGTGCAAAGTCAGGTAGAGATGATGCCAAATTCACGATTGCGAAGGACTGACCATCAATAAGGACAGGTGAAAGTGGCTGTGCTTGGCAGGTTACTGCCGAATTTGAAAGCATGGATAGCAGCAAAACAATAGCAAAGATAGATTTCACAGAAAACCTTAAGTTATTGATCGAACCAGCCGCTGCATTGCGGCTAACGTGGCGCGGGAAGCACGCAGCGCGAGCTTGCCGCAGGCATAAG
>CAZAFL010000071.1:0-2757 GCA_964484465.1 uncultured Chlorobiaceae bacterium | reverse complement strand
GGCGCTCTGCGCCAGAGAACCTGCAAAAAGCCATCCATCGACCAGAAGACTATCGTTGCTTTGCTGAAGAACTGAATAAAATCCGGCATGAACGAAGTCGGGAACCACGCTCCGCCGATCGAGCTCATCGCAAGAATCAGAAACGTGCCCAGCCCTCTCGCTTGCGCCTGCGTCGTGCTGATAGCGGCGAGCAGCATACCGAACGACGTGCAGGCGGCGGCGGAAGCAACGACAACCAGAATAAGATTTACCAGGTTCGCGACGATATCGATCTTGAACAGCAGCGAGCCGAACACAAAAAGCACGATAAGCTGGATGAAACCGAGCGACATATTATAGAGATATTTGCTCCAGAGAATCTGGGCGCGTGAAATCGGCGAGGCGAGGATTCTCAACACGACGCCGCTCTGCTTCTCTTCAAACAGCGATGCGGCAGAGGCCGTCAGCGTAAACATCAGGAACATCATCGCCCAGCCGCCTACAGACCGCGTCGCCCAGGGGTTGGCAATCTCTTTGCCGACGAGCTGTTCCGACTGGAAGTCTAAAATATTTTTGAAGAAATCACGGCGCCCCCTGGAGTTTCTAAAGAAGGAAACACCGGTATCGGAGAGTGATGCTAAAATCCTGCCGGTGTCAACCTTGAAGTACTTGCTTACTGTTGAAGCGATCGCACGGTTGAACGCTGTACCGGAATCCGCGCCGAGAAATCGGACAGCTCGCTGCTGCAATCCTTTGAGAAACACATCCGGAATCTGCGACATAACCGTCTGTGTCAGCACACCCTGGATGATTTGCATTTCCATCTCACTCTTCGGGTCGTAATAAAATTTCAGCTTCAGTCCGAACGAGGTATCGGTCATTGCATTCACAGGAATGACGAGCGCCGCGGAGGCATTTCCTTTTCGAACGTATTCCTGAATCGTCGTCGTATCGAAGGGAATTTCCTTTCCGCTTTCATCCTGGTACGATTTAACCAATCGGAATGTCTGCGTAGTATCTAAAACCTTCTCAATACTTTTGCCGACCTGCGAGTTGTTGACGTTCAAAAATGCAAGCCTGAGATGCTGAGGTCCCGAATCTGCCCTTCCGAAGATCGTGCCCCACAGTGCAATCAGCACCATTGGAATGATAAACGTCAGGCTGACCGCAACTTTATCGCTCCAGAAGATTTTATATTCTTTAATGATAAGTTTCTGTATGGTCTTCAATCCCGCAATCTCCTTCCGGTGAGACTGAGGAATAATGCTTCGAGTGTCGGCTTGTGCAGCTCGATATATTTTGGATTGAGGCCATGCTGCTCGGCTGCGGCAAAGAAACTCGATAATCGAAATCCATTACCCGGTTTCAACTCGAAGCGGCCCTGTTCCTCGATGATTGTACCAAATTGCTGAAAGATATTGATATTCGTATCCGTCACGTGATTGCGCGTAATAAAAACGGATTCTTCATACGTGAGGTTTTCAAGCAAATCATTGACTGTTCCTTCTGCAATTACTTTTCCGAAATCAATAATGGCGATGCGGTTACACAATCGCTCGACTTCTTCCATGTAGTGCGTGGTGTAGACAATGGTTTTGCCTTCGTTATGATTCAGCATTGTCAGGTAGTCAAAGATGGCGTTGCGGGATTGAGGATCAACACCGACTGTCGGTTCGTCACATAATAAAAGAGGGGGATCGTGCAGAAGGCTTGAGATCAGGTTGAGTCTTCGCTTCATCCCTCCGGAGAACGTCTGTACCTTGTCTTTTCTTCGGTCGTAGAGCTGCACCGCTTCGAGACGGTCTTTGACCCTGTTGCTCAGAACATTCTTCTCGATGTGATAAAAACTCCCGAAGATTTCCAAATTTTCCTGTGCTGAAAGCTCGTCATAAAGAGCAAGCGACTGTGGCACGAGTCCGATTTTTCTTCTTGTTTCAAGACTGTCCCGAGTAATCTGTTCACCCCCGATGAAAATCTCACCGGCATCGGGGTCGAGGTAGCCGACGAGAAGATTCATCAGTGTCGATTTTCCCGCACCGTTGGGTCCGAGCAGCCCGAAGAATTCCCCCTCCTTGACCTCCAACGAAACCTCATCCAATGCCGTAACGGAAGGAAATTGCTTAACGATATTTCGAACTTGAATCACAAGAATGTATACGATGCGATGGAAGGTTGGTTTCTGTAGATTCAATATAGGAAAGTTATGGACGCGGACAAAGCAAGATCGGGAGAAAGATACCCTCCCAAATTGATTCCTCGCTAACTACCTAAAAGCAAAAGCCCGACTCTTATTCAGAATCGGGCTTTTAGAAAAACTCCTGGCAACGACCTACTCTCCCATACAGTCGCCCGTATAGTACCATTGGCCCTGCGGGGCTTGTCTGCTCTGTTCGGAATGGGAAGAGGAATTTCACCCGCGGTATTGTCGCCAGAAAAAATCAGAAGAGTTGATGAGTAGTTGAGATACTGAGTATATGAGATTTTTTATCTCAACTACTCACATACTCAACTACTTACTACTAACATACTTTCCATTTGATGCATCTAATCCCTTTGGGAGTGAGTAACATCTGGTAAATCAATAAAGAATAATGGTTAAGTCTCACGACCGATTAGTACCACTTGACTCACGCCTTACGGCGTTTACATCTGTGGCCTATCAACGTAGTAATCTCCTACGGGTCTTTAGTCCGCCTTACGGCGGAGTGACATCTTATCTTGGAGTGGGTTTCGCACTTAGATGCTTTCAGCGCTTATCCCAACCGGACATGGCTACCC
>CAZAFL010000070.1:0-2886 GCA_964484465.1 uncultured Chlorobiaceae bacterium | reverse complement strand
GCCCATAGCTCAATTGGATAGAGCATCAGCCTACGGAGCTGAGGGTTGGGGGTTCAAATCCCTCTGGGCGCACTCCGAAAGTTTCCAAACTTAGCGAATCTGCCGGAGGCGGATGAAGCTAAGTTTGTTGAAACTTTCAGGATCCCGCCGAAGTGCGCTTTTCACGGAGGCGGGATTTGCAACGACCGAGCAAGTCCCGCCCCGATTGTCATCGGGACGGGGTTCTCAAAATGACTTAAGAGTTAGCAAACAACACTAACTCTTGTCATTTTGGAATTGCGGGTTCCCCGCCCGAACGACCGAATACAAAAGCTCTACCTTGTTCGGTCGGGCGGGGACTCCCTCTGGGCGCACATATTCGTAACGAACAGGAAACTACAATGATCAGCGAACTTCAAAACATACCGAGCAAAGTCAGCCTCGAACATTTCGACGTCGGTATTCTCGCCAAAGAAAAAATCCGCGAGATGTACCGCGCAGGAAAACTGCCGACAACCGAGGCAATTGTGGAGGAAATCATGCTGCGCGCCGTGAAACTGGGCGCGACCGATGTCCACCTTGAGCCGGCGGAAGGCGAGCTTCGCATTCGCGTCGGTCATGAGGGAGTGCTCAAACGGCTTGTTTCTCTTCCGAAAGAGATTGCCGATAACATAGCCAATGTGCTGAAGACCAAGGCAAGCATGAATGCTTTCGAAAAGAAGAAACCTCAGGAGGGGAGGTTCTCAGCGGATTACGGCACGCAACGCTTCGACATCCGTGTAAGCACGGTTCCCGTCATCAACGGTGAACGCGTGGCAATGCGTCTATTACATAAGACCGCACGCATCGCGAGCATCGACGAACTGGGATTTTCAAAAGCGAATCTTGAGAAATTGAGGACACTCCTCCGGCATCCAATCGGGCTTTTCCTCGTGACAGGTCCCTCCGGCTCCGGGAAAAGCACGACGGTGTACGCGTCGGTCAACGAAATCCAGACCCTGGAAAAGAATATCATGACCGTGGAAAATCCGGTGGAATACAAGCTCGATTACGCATCTCAGGTCCAGACGACTGCCGATAAGAGTCTTACATTTGCCGATGCGTTGCGGTCGATCCTGCGGCAAAACCCGAACGTGATTATGGTCGGCGAGATACGGGATGCGGAAACCGGTGTTGTCGCCGCTGAAGCCGCTCTCACCGGTAACCTCGTTCTGAGCACGATGCTCTCCGGTGACGCCATCGGGGCAATCCCGCGCCTGCTCAACCTGGGCATTTCGCAGTACTGGCTCGCGTCCACGCTCATCGGCGTTGTTCACCAGCAGCTTGTCAGAAAAATATGCATGGCCTGTAAGGAAGAATACCAGCCGTCAGATGAAGAACTCGCCTTCCTGAGCAAACTCGTTCCCGGAATTTCAAAGCTCTACCGGGGCAAGGGATGTGCGGCATGTGAACAAACAGGGTACGCGGGAAGGACGGCAATTCATGAGATCGCGCTTATCGATGACAAGCTACGCGACCTCATCTACAAGCAGGCGACGGTTCTCACTATGAAAGAATCGGCACTCGCCGCTGGGTTTGAGAGCATTAAGCACGATGCTGCCCGGAAAGTAGCGGCGGGAATTATTTCCTCCCAGGAATTTACCCGGGCACTCGGGTAATCCCGCGCGTTATAGTCACGCGCATTAGTGAACATAACCCGCCATAGCTCTTCCGACCGTCTCATACGTGTCGAAGAACTGGACAAGCTTGGTTTGAATAAAGATATCTTTAAGATGTTTATCGATTTGCGCTAAACGCGCAACTCCTCCTTTACGCTGAACCTTCTTTACCGCTGAAACCAAGGCGCTTAAGCCGCGGCTGTTAATCCGGTTAACCTTTCCCAGGTCGATAATAACCTTGCTGATCCCGTCGGATGTGAGGCTTTCAATTTTTCGCTGTAACGTAGTGTCATCCTCATCAAAAAGCAGTTCTCCCGCAAGCGTGACCACAGCCACTTCACCATGTATTTTTTCATCAATGTGCATAGTTCCTCCAATATTTTTTGTTTCTCGTCAGAGTATCAAAGAAGTATACGGAAGAAGTGAGCGGTTGTTGCAGGAATGGGAAATGCATAGCCCGCAGATGGATTCTCTAACCTCTTGCGGATGGTATATGTAATTTGTCGGAACGAACCGGTGCGCCTGGTACAGCTCTCTCGACGGATATACGAGATGGTTACATCAACTCAATTATAATACCCGTAACGTCTGCGGGCGATCCTGGTCTGCCACAGATGTTTCCATACATTGTAGCATAGAAGGACTGCTATGACGACGGTAAAAATAATTCCCGACCAATAAAATATGTCGATGAGTTTGAACTTCATGGTATGAGATAATATAGAGACTACGCTGCCGGTACGATTTGCGTTGAATCAAATAATTCCTGTTTTACGCGATTTTGTTTTGAATGTGAGACGACCATTTTTTTTCTGACAATTCATCGTTGAATTGGATATGCGGGAATTCGTGAAGCAGCTGCAGGTACTGGCTCACTTTGAATTCCCACGCCCGAGAACATCAGAAAACCCGTCACCCTGAGCGATAGTCGAAGGGTGTTCTGAGCAAAATGAGGAAACATCTGGCAGTAGGATTTCTTGACCTGCCAAGACAACTTTTGTATATTACTCAGGCGAAAGACCCGGTGAATTACCTGCCAACATCTTCATCAAATTGATTTCACGCGCCCATAGCTCAATTGGATAGAGCATCAGACTTCGGATCTGAGGGTTGGGGGTTCAACTCCCTCTGGGCGCACGGATGAGGTCCCGCCCCGATTGTTATCGGGACGGGATTCTCAAAATGACTTAAGAGTTAGCAAACAGCGCTAACTCTTGTCATTTTGGAATTGGGGGATCCCCGCCCGATT
>CAZAFL010000069.1:0-3179 GCA_964484465.1 uncultured Chlorobiaceae bacterium | reverse complement strand
TGTAATAAGTGCTTTTTTCATTCAGGAATGAAGAATGTAGTGGGATTAATATAAAAAAAATTTGAGAAAGAAGAAATGGGTTTGAACTTAAGGTGTTATCCTTAAAAATCCCATGCAGGACAAGGGATCTTAATCTCAATCATTCATTAAACTGATGAGGGGTCACTTTTTTCCAATATCCATGCTGCTGCAAAAGTGACGACGTCGCTCAACGTGGTAATAATCCTGAACAGAATTGCAACACCTGCAGCTTCGCCTTCTCCCAAAGCGGGACTGAACAATTCTACAAACACGGCTTCGCGAATGCCAATGCCACCAGGAACACCTGGAACTATGAAGCCTAACAGCCAGGCCAAAGCGTAGCCGGAGGAGTATTGATACCAGGAAACATCGCTATGTAAACCTAGTCCTTCCTGGACCATCAACAAAATAATAACTCCTGAAAAAATATATACCAAAGCGTACAATGACAAAACGGTGATAATCTTTCCCGGGTTGACATACGAAAGATAACGCTTGATCCAATTTCTCGCTTTGGGAATTAGTACAAGTATCGAAACTGCGATGATAAGAGCCAATGATATTGCGACCGCAAGTCCTTTGCTACGCATAAAATGCAAATAAATGATGGGTAGTTGGTGAACGTTTGTGAATACTTCTGCTGAACACACCAACGCTGCTGCAAGAACGAGAAGGACAGTTTCCAACCCGATAGTCATAACAACCCACTCCGATGAAATGCCGGCATCGCGCGCCAGTGCAATACGACCGACATAATGGAAAATATTGCTTGGGAGGTATTTACCTATCTGAGATTTTCCCATTATTACATATGTTCTCCTCAGGGATAAGCTTGGTTCGACACCTTCGAGTAGTTTGTTCCAGCCAACCGTTCCAATGAAATTTACTAAAATGAAATAGAGCGTCGCAATAAAAAATGCACCAAGCGTAACGACGGTAACATGAAGAGATGGAAAGCCGGAAAAATTGTGAACAACCTTGAACAGAACAAAACAGAAACCTCCGATGGCGATAAGATGACCAGTCCACCGTAGAACTTTCGACCTATCTTTGACCATTATCCTTGAACCTACTGCAAAGGCGCATAACCACTGGCAATTGAGATCAAATTTACGTTTCGAGAATCTAACGTGTTTATTCTAATCTCCTCTTCCTCAACATCAACATCGAGTTTACCAGGAAGCTTTGATACTTTGGAAGTCTTGAGACTTGATAGTATTTCCAGTAGTCGAACCCGGATGATCTCTGGCACGAACGGCAGCGTTATCGGCAGTGTAAGCCACTTCATGAGATTCGTCCTGCGAAATTCACTGCCCAGTAATTTCAAATCACCCCCCATAAAATACATATCCACTTTGGAAAAGGTCTCCGCCAGTATGTCTTGCAGTAATTCCGGGGTATATTCCCGAACATGAAACCGGTTCCAGGGTTTCTGAAAAGGGAAAAGACGATATCGACGATCGGGTGTAGCAAAAATTGCCAGCCCCTGCTGCTTTAATACACGCCGGATTTCCGAAAGATATAATCTCGTATTCCGAATGTGTTCGATCACCTGGAAGGACAATACAATATCAAATTCTTCATCTGCAAACGGAAGGGGATTATTTTCGAGATTTTGAATGAGTTCGTAATTTACGTTCGGCGCGCTATATCTGCTTCTGGCATATTCAACGGCTTCTTTAGAAATATCGACCCCTGTAAAATGTGCGCAACGGTCCATTAAAAATTTGGCGCCGTATCCACTACCACAGCCGACATCAAGAACCTTTTTTCCTTTTACGTAGGGAACGCAGACATTATATGTTGCCAAATGACACAAATACATCAAGTAATTCTCCCTGCTGGAAAAGCGGAAATCCTCCAGAACCCGTTCACTCGTAAATTTCATATCACTGCTATTGTGGCTCTAATGAGGGAACTTGCCAGCTCATCGGCGTGTGGAATTGCCTGCTCGAACAAATCAGTCCTTCGGTGCATTATTTGTCCAGACACTCTGCGCAATGCGTTTCACCTCTTCTCCGATCTGGAGTACGGTACAATTGTTCATGAATGTTCTGTATCCATTCACCGCAATTGAATTCCGTAGCGAAGGATTTTCTAAGAGTGTGCAAACAGCATCGGCAAGAGACTTCGGGTCGGCATGCCTGCAAAGAAAAATGTCCTTCCGGTCCTGAAAAAGCTCGCGGATAGCGGGAGTGTCGGCAGTTATCACTGGTTTTGCCATTGCAACCAACTCAAAGACTTTATTCGGTATAACCCTCTGAGCTTTCGCTGTATCGCCGAAAATCCCAAGGCCAATATCGGAATTCGAAATATATTCAGGTATTTCATCTGGATTCACAAGGCCAACAAACTGAATATTCCGAAGAGATAGAGCGCGGGCAAGGTCAGTGGACTGCACAAATGTCTGTCCATTACCGACTATGACAAATTCAAGTTCTTGACAAGCTTCAAGCTCTTTTGCACATCGCACAATGTACTCAACCCCCTGCAACGGGATGAAGCCACCATGAAAAAGGACTGTGAATTTCTTCTCGCGTTTAGATAAAGGAGCTCTGGGCATAAACATCTCCTCATCTGCGCCAACCCAGACACGATGAAAAAGTTCACGCGGCAAGCTGTATTTCTCGACAAAGTAGTTGATGTGCTGCTGCGTATCGAGTAAAACGGCATTCGAGTTTCGGCATGCAGACTCATCAATGTAACGCATCAACCTGGCACCAATTGAATCCGGCCGAAACAATTGCTTATCCTCGACAGCGGTATTGTATGCTGAAAGATGTGCATCGAAGACTATTATTTTCTTTGTAAACAACCTGATAAACCGTACAAACGGCTGACCAAAGAATCCAACAAAAATGACATCATAGCTGCGGCGTGGTTCGCGAAAAAACCTCCAGAGCAAGTAGATTGTCCGCAGCAGCAACGACCTTGATTCAATGGTACAGTCGATAACGTTAACCCCTGCTTTTGTCAAACCGCTTCGAATTATTTTGCCTCGCGGATAGCTTGACTCTCTTCCTGTGAGAAACAAGATTCTCATAAACCAGGCGTCACGGACGGCAAGTCCTTCAGTGTTTCAAAGTGCTTCATTCTCAAAAGAACCTCTTCCAGCAACTGCCGGTTCTTTGCAGTAATATCGGCAATCAAGCCAAAGA
>CAZAFL010000068.1:0-3338 GCA_964484465.1 uncultured Chlorobiaceae bacterium | reverse complement strand
CATCGGGCGCTTAGCTCAGCTGGTTCAGAGCGTACGCCTCACACGCGTAAGGTCGCAGGTTCGAACCCCGCAGCGCCCACAGGAAATCCCGATGAACTTCCCGTCGGGATTTTGCATTTAAAGGCATCCTTTCTTGCTATTTTATCAAGAGTATTTTCTTCGTCGCGGAGAAACTTCCCACATTCAATGTACAAAAGTATACCCCGGCACTTAGTCCATTTGCGCCAACACTTACCGAATGTTCTCCGGGAATCAGTGTTTCATCCGCCAGGGTTCTCACTTCCTTGCCAAGCATATCATAAAGTTTCAGTACCACGTGTGATCTTGCCGGAAGATAATATCGTATCATTGTGACAGGATTAAAAGGGTTGGGAAAGTTCGGATAGAAGATAAGTGTGGTTGGCGGATTGCTTTCTTCTGCCATTAAGCTTAAAGGATGAGTTTTGAAATCCTGAGAGCTTCCGATAATTGTTTCCACTGAATTTTGTATGACGGCACGGAAATGGTACAAGGAGGCAGGGTTCAGATTCGTAAGTTGGTGTGAAAATTCAACAGGCGTTGTATCATTTCCAAGATTATATTCCTGAGTCGTGTGTACAATCGTCGTTGAATCACTCCATTCAAACCACGCTGTTGTTGGAGACCCTCGTGGATTGAACGATCCGATGAGTGAAACACCTGTACTCGTTACTGCATCTGTTTTGACACCTATAAGATTCATCGGACCTTCTGCAATGATAAGAAGCCTGTCAAGCGGGAGCGTGAGAGTGTCCGAAGTTTTCAATTTCATATCAGTATTCCATAGTGTTCCGCTGTATACATCACACAGTCTTACTTGACCTGCATAATGGTTGGTGAGACTAGGCCATGAGAGTATAAGCGGATAGCCGGAATAGTCGGGTTGGATTCGTACCATATATGTGTCAACCTGAGCGATGCTGTAGTAATGCCGAAGATCTGTTGCTAACCCCAATCCCATGCAATCGCTCATGTTATGAACATCGATAAAGCGTATTTCAAGTACTCCATCAGGAGGAGGAGGGGGAAGTTCGTGTTCACCGAGTCCGATGTCTCTGCAATATGTTGCATCAGAGTGGACCCCGAACAATAGGGGTTTTGATGGTGCTTCACCGAAACGGTTTTTTATTTCCAGCGATATAGTGAAGCTTCGCATGTACGGGTCAATACATGTTGTAAATACTTGAGGGGTGCCCCTCACCCTGATTGCGGGAAGTTGTACAGATTGGGCTTCAGCAACGACATAATATGTTGTATTTGGAATTAAGTTTGTAACACGACATGTAATTTCGGCAGGAATAGTATCGTTGCCAGGATATTGAGATTCAGTTCGCAACTCATACGTGTCCTGTGTGAGCCCGCAAAGGAAACATAACTTCACTTGCTGGTTTTTTGGGTCACAGAAAGCGTGGAGTCGTGCCGAGGAGATCGTGATGCTATCTGGTGGAAGAGTGATTACCGCCGGTGATGATGCTGGAATTGTATCTGTAAACGCAGTGGAATTGAATTGTTGTTTGGGTGAAGGTTGGAGAAAGTTGAAGGAAATGTTTGTCAGAAATACAAATACAGAGACGAATTGAACGCCGTTCATTGTTGCCTCCCCTAAGAATGTTGTGGTTGGTAATTGTGCCTCGCCAGAAGATAATGAATATTGCCGCAAAGTCAAAGAGAAAAAAGCGCCCGGCCCCGGATGATCAAACTCCTCTTGAGGGGGCAACTTCCCGGAGGGAATAAATTTTCTAAAGGTTAAGTCAGGAAAAACACTTACCTGATGAGCACCATTTTCCTGACAGAGGAATATGTGCCCGTCGTTAATCTGTAGAAATATACGCCGGTGGTCAAGTTTGTTCCGTCAAATGATAGAGAGTGGCGACCTGCATATTGTACCTCCTTCAATAACGTTTTTATTTCCTGCCCCAGAATGTTATAAACCTTGATTGTAACCAGGGACGCAGTCGGAAGGTCAAATTCAATCGTTGTGGATGGATTAAACGGGTTGGGATAATTTTGTCTAAGGACGAAAGTTGATGGAAAACCGGTCAAACCGGGAGCGGCGGTGGGTGTGGCCGGGACTTCGAACGATTGGTCTATTCCATAAATCGTACCGTTTTGGTCTTGAATAACTGCATGATAATGATAATTCGTATCGGCAAGTAAATTTGTGATGCTGTCGCTGAAGGTTACAACGTTCGTTGTTCCGGTTATGTCAATTTTCGGCGTACTGTTGCCGTAGCTATTTGTCAAGCCCCATTCGAACCATCCTTGTGCCTGTACGCCGTTGGGATTATATAAACCGTTCAACATGATTTTATTATTCGAAAGATATGCAAAATTTGCTCCGAGGAGGTTTGCCGGACCTTCTGCGATAATATAAAGTTCTCCCAGCGCAGTAGAGATCGTATCCGAGGTTTTTGCTTTCATGTCGGTATTGACCACTAGGCCGCCAAACAGGTCGACGAGGCGGACTGAACCTTTGTAATAATTGCTGAGATTCGGCCACGAAAAAATTACAGTGGAGTTTGGTGTTTGGAATTTTATCTTGTACGTATCTACCTGTGCCTCACTGTAATAATGGCGTAAATCAGTATACAATCCTTGACCTGTACAAAATGAGTATACAATACGCGGGTCGACGAATCTGCAATCATCTCCTGGGTAAGGTGGCAAAGGAGGCAATTCACATTCTCCAAATTCTGCATCGATACAATACGTTGCAAGTGTGTGTACGCCGAACCAGCGTGTTCCCGACGCTCCTCCATATTTGAAAGAGAGTGGGATTGCAAACCCTCTTGTACTTGAATCAATCAAGGTTGTGAAGAGAACATCATCGCCGTGTACATACTCCACAGAATCGGCATATCGTGCACCTGCTCTGCAATGGTATGTCGCGTTTGGAAACAGGCCGGAGACGCGGTATGAAATTTCAACCGGGGTTGTGTCCCCGGGAATCAGCTGTGGCAGAAAATATATTTTTTCTATAGGGCAAATTCCAAGCGGCTTTCGGTCTAAATGGAAATGAACTTCAGTCGGCAGACCATTCGGGTAGCAGGTTGCCCTTAACACTGCAGAAGAACTCGTGACCGAATCCGGAATTAGAGTAGTAATTGCAGGTTGGCAGAAGGTATCACTCAGCAAACCGAAGGACATTAGAACTATCGACGCGAGGAAAGTTTTCATTTTATCGCCTTCAATGATGTCGACCTTTAGTATAAACATAGGGAGCTTTTTTACAAAAATCAATAATATATCTTGCGTCTTTTTGCACCTTTAAGAAACGATAATATCGTTATAATCTTTACTTGATAAACAGCATTTTCCTG
>CAZAFL010000067.1:0-4018 GCA_964484465.1 uncultured Chlorobiaceae bacterium | reverse complement strand
AAAATACTTGGTAAAAAGGACAGGTCATTCGATCACGGAGGACCTGCACGGCAGCGGCGCGAACATGGATAATCTCGAGACGCGCGACGAGCGGACGATTATTCCCGAGACCTCTTTCTCGGTAGAGCCGGGGGTTTACTTCCTCGGAGACTTCGGCATCCGGAGCGAGATTAATGTGTATATCTCAAAAGAAGGCGAGGTCATCATTCCCGGCGAGCCGAGGCAGCAGGAAGTCGTTGCTATTTTGAAATAAAACACCATCGTCACCCTGAGAGAGTCTGTCCCGACGGATGTCGGGACGGAAGAGTCGAAGGGTTATGAGTCAACGCCCGGATGCAAACATTACTATCATTTTTTGACTCTTTTATAAAAAAATCTTACCTTCCTCGAATCTTGAATGGGGTCAAATCAGAAGATGTCGGGCGAGTTACAGAGGCAAACGATAAAAAATAAATTTTTGGAAATGCAGTGCATAATTCCATATAGCTAAAGCAGCAATAACGCAATGCGTAGATAATTTGTTATGCGCAAGCACCCGTACCAGACTCGAAAAGAAAGGCATGTTACTTGAAAACATCAAAACAACATATCACAACGAGAGCAGAATACGACGCTCTTTTCCAAAACAACAATGCCGACCACAGAGAGGAAGCGTTGGAGAAAGCTCTTGATACAAGGAAGTTTGAAATTGATCTCTATTGGAAACGTACAACTTACTTCTGGACATTCATCACCTTAGCCTTTGCAGGCTTCTTCGCCGTAACTGGTTCCGAGCATATTATTGAGCCTTCTAAGACCGAACTCCTGTTCTTAATCAGTTGTATCGGTATCCTATTTTCTTTCGGATGGTATCTTGCCAACCGAGGAAGCAAGTTCTGGCAAGAGAATTGGGAGAAACATGTGTCTCTTCTCGAAGATTCAATTATTGGAAGCCTCTTCAAATCAACGTACGAGATTCCTCAGGCAGTAAAAGGAAATGGTATCCGACCTTTGAGATTTTCTGTCACCAAGATCAACCAGATTCTGACTTCTGCCATACTTATCAGCTGGCTATTTCTTGCACTGAAAACTATTTCTCCCAATATTTCCTTCTTACGGGAACGAGTTCCAAATGCAAATCTTTGGATAGTGGGAGCTCTAACGATAATCGGAATAATTGTTCTGATTTGGAAAGGTCGGAGTAGAGTCGAAAGCGAGTCCATTGGGTTTGTTGTCACAGAAATTCAAGAAGATTCACAGGAACAAAGAAATTAACGAGTGCGCGTCCCTGTGCATAACAGTGGTAATATCGGCGCTGGAAATAAAGCAAAAGCATTAAGAGCCTCGCTCAATGCTTTTGCTGTCGACAAAATGATTAATAATATTTCGCAACGGCATTGCATGGTTTTGGCAAACGTTATACGCCGGTGCGAAACTTAGATGAATAGCGAATACGAACATACGTGTGATGATTTGACATTCACGTCAGACCAAGAATTCCAGTCTTGGCGGTCATCGCAAAAGTTCCGTCAGTTTAGTCTCGACAAATACGAAGCCGAATGTTCATGCATCACTTTGTATGCTAATGCTCTCATTCAGGTCAATCATCCTCTGATTTGTTGGCCATTGCGTATCCAGCGCTCAGCAACTCCAAGTCCTGACTTTGTGCTTACTTTCGGTGCAGATCTCACAATCGGAGTTGAGCATTCGACCATTACTAGTTCAAAGTACCAACAGTTTCGAGCGGAATCGTTGAGGAACCCGACAGGGAAGGTAGTTAAGCTTGATTCCTTCAAGCTTGGAGGGGCACCAACGAGTGAGGTCAATCAAGGCTGGGTTGGTGACGAACCAGAACGAGAGTGGGCAACCCTCGCCTTTCAGGTAACGCAAGAAAAATTTGCAAAGCTAAATCGCTCACACTTCACCAAAAATGGACGCAATGAACTATTGCTCTCCACGGTGTCTTACTTGCCGAACCTAGATATCGAGCTTTCGATCCGTATGCTTGGGGAAATACTCACAAAGGAAATGTCAACTCAGAGATACCAGTACAACTTTGATGCAATCTCGATTATCTATGGTGATATTACGATTCCTCATGCACTTGTCAAGCAAAGTCAGTAATTCGCAGCGGGGTATAACAGCAGTAGCGAAGATGCTAGGGATAACAAAGTTAGTAAAGCTTCGCTCCATATCGTTTGGGGCAAAGCCAGAAATCGATTTTATCGATGGCGCCAAACGGCACAGTGTTGCTGCTGTAGAAGTTAGGTGCAATCGTTCGCTATGAGACAGGATAGAGAATATTTGATTCTGCTGGACTTACTTGCGAGACTCGTTGAGTCAACAAGGGGAACCGAACTAACCGCTGAAACACTTTGGCTAGGGGATACTCAGCAGCTTGCTGCAAAGTTCTTGTTGCATTGCGGAAGTATCTTTTATCTCGCGCACGGAACGATCGTACCTAACATTCTAGGAAAGCAACGATCGTATCTCGACAAGCACTCAATTATAGTTCTGGTGCGCGCGATTCACGAGCTTCACTTGGCATTCAATTTCATCTATGTTGCGCCAGCTTCGGACGAAGACAAGGCTTTTCGTCATAAGGTCTCGGAACTTGGAGCTTTTCTCGACCGGCAGAAATTCACAGTAAGCCAAGAGGAGAACCTCAAGAAGCAACAATCCGAGAAAGCACTGGTTGACAGACTCACAAAGGAAATTCAGTCTAACGGTGTCTTCAAGTCTCTCAGTCCAAATCAAAGAAAAAAAGCTATCAAAGGTGAGTGGCGGTTAGGCTACCAGTGGGTTGATTTAGCAGGGTTCGCCAACCTGGAGACACAACAGTTTAGATCAACGTATCGCTATCTCTGCTCTTATGCTCATACAGGACATCTCAGCATTTTTCAAATGCAGCAGACCGCTGACATTTCTGAAACCGTATCTTTGGTCGAACTGTGGATGGACTCAACAATGGGTACAATCAGCCATTTCATCTACGACTATGTGAAAGTGTATCCTAAGGCCGTTGAATTAATCAAGCCGTATCCTAAAGCTGAAGAGCTTGCATACATTTACGACGGTCTTGGAAGAAAACCGTCGGATGGGAAAGGCAACTAACGGTAGTAGCAACGGCACTCGATTTTATTAACATGAATAATCATACTCGTTCAATGTCTTCGCTCGTAAATAATTTGTCTGTTTGTGGTTCGCTCAAATACTGCGTTGCTACTGCCGAGGTCATATGTGAGCAACCATAAGATTGAAGCTTACAATAAACTAAAGATGTTCCACAATCTTTCAAAAGGTGAGAAGCATGACTGACTTAAAACTAGGCACCTTTGTTCTAGGTGCAGTGGTTGGTGGGCTATTAGGATTGTGGCTCTGGGGTGCTTTGGGAGGGATTCTCGGAGCTCTTATCGGAGCCTTTCTTCTGAGCAAAATAATCAAGGAGGGCAAATGAACATGTCTAATGGAGTCCAAAATGATCCCTTGAATGCCATAGGCCAAGCCATCTTGACATTTGATACTCGATGGATGATAATTGGAGTTGTCTTTGTCGTAGTAGTGTTCATTACTATCGCCAAGCTAAGGCAGAAGCGCTTTCCTTCAAGGGAGGAGGCTATCACACTAGCACTTGCATTAGCACAACTCTACAGTGCGCCCGTTCTCTTCAGCATGTTAGTTCTTACTCAGCCACCCGCTATTGACCTTGTGAGCAATTATCAGCGTCAAGGCGCTGGGTTACTTGCTTTTATCTTCTTAGTTGCCGGCTTCTTCATACAAATAAAAAAGCTTTGGACTGGTGAAGCCGCAAAAGACAACAAAAACCATTAACACCAATGCCGGTGCCCTTTGAAATCAAATATCTCTAAAACCGTTCTTCTTGTTTGTATCTTACTAACATCGCATTCTCTGTTTGCTCAGATGAGTCAAGACTCAGTGGGCCAACAGCAGAAAAAGCCACTTAGTATCAAGTCATTTACGATTCATCAGGAAGTGGATTTCACGGCAAGCCCCGTGCGGATTTATACAGCAATACTCG
>CAZAFL010000066.1:0-4203 GCA_964484465.1 uncultured Chlorobiaceae bacterium | reverse complement strand
ATTATGATTATGATTGACGATAGCGCCGATGCGCCCGACCATTTCGCCGTTCCGATGAGCAACGAAAAATTCCGCATCGGCATGCCGGTAGAAAGGATTTTTTTTCCTGTCCATGAGTTTTCTCCGGTCCATGAGAAGAGGAGGAACCCAGACAGGATCATTTGCATAGACCTTCCATGCAAACCTGATGAACCGTTTCACATCCTGAGGGGAAGTTACAGTCCTGACTTCAATGTCGTCAGTCATAGATAGGTGGTGGAAGTAAACATCTGAGCAGTGTACGACCTCATTCGTTCAAGAGTGAGATTAATGTGGCACAACAAAGGATGAAGGAACGGGATTACCTGATGATGCCGAGTTTTTTGCCGACGGTCCCGAACAATTCAAGGATTTTGTCGAGGTGCACGTCTTCGTGCGTCGCCATGAAGCTTGTGCGCATCATCTGCAGACCGGGAGGAACTCCCGGACTGATAAACGCATTGACAAAAACTCCTGCATCGAACAATTCCCTCCAGAACTTGAAGGCAAGCAGGTCGTCGCCGACAATGACGGGGACAACTGCTGTACGTCCGTCGAGGACTTTGAATCCGAGTTGCTTGAATCCCTGGCGCATTTTCGTGGCATTACGAATGAGTCGTTCAACACGCCATGGCTCGCTCTCAACAATATCCAGTGCGGCTATTGCTGCCGCGACCGATGCCGGCGTGGGACTTGCACTGAAGATAAGTGCCGGCGAGTGATGTTTCAAATAATTGATCACACGTTCATCACCGACCACGAACCCGCCGAGCGAAGCAAATGTTTTGCTGAACGTACCCATGGTGAGGTCGACTTCATCGACAAGGCCAAATTCGCTTGCCGTGCCCCGCCCTCCCTTTCCGATAACACCGATCGAGTGGGCATCATCTATTAATATGCGTGCATTATATTTTTTTGCAATTGCGACCAGTTCCGGCAGGTCTACGATTTCACCGGAGGTACTAAACACACCATCTGACACAATAAGTTTTCCAACATGAAGCGGAAGGCGGCTGATAACCCGCTCCATGTCCTTCATGTCATTATGCTTATATCGCACAAATTCGGCGAACATCCCTTTTGCCATCATATATCCCGCGACAATACAGGCGTGGTTGTCTTTATCGGTAACGACATATTCGCCGCGCTGAACAAGTGTGGGGATAATCCCCTGCGCGGTCTGATAACCCGTGCTGAACAACAAACAAGCTTCCTTGCCGAGGTATTTCGCAAGACGACGCTCAATCTCATTGTGCAAATCGAGCGTGCCGGTGAGGTACCGGGAGCCTGAACATCCCGTACCGTATTTTTCAACAGCCTGCCGTGCGGCTTCTTTCACTTTGGGATGAGCAGTCAGGCCGAGATAATTGTTGGATCCGGCCATGATAATTTTTCTGCCCTCGATCTGGACGACCGGTCCTTCGTTTTCTTCAATCGCGCGGAAGTAGGGATAAAAGCCGGCAGCTTTCACTTCATCCGCGCGGGTGAATTCCATGCATTTCTGAAATAAATCGGTAAGCGCTTTCGGTTCTTCAGCAGGTGACGACTGGGTTACAGCGGGTCGATTCATAAAATATGATGAAAGTAGAGCATCAACGTGCAGTTGCGTGCCAAATTTTTTTTTAATATACTCCATTGGCTTTTAAAAGTCAATTCATACAACGGCGTCAATTCACCTTCACAGCGTTCAATTCCACCAATTTCATGCGCGTTTTCATAACCGGAGCAACCGGATTTATTGGAAGTCATCTTGCCGAAGCACTGTACGCGAAAGGCTATCAGCTCCGCTGTCTGGTGCGCAAAACTTCGAGTCTCGAATGGATCAAACATCTCCCTATCGAATATGTGTATGGAAGTCTGTTTGACATTCCGGTCTTGAGAAAAGGAGTTGAGGATGTTGACTACGTTTATCATCTGGCAGGATTGACAAAAGCATCATCGAAAGAGGAATACTTTCAGGGAAACCATATTGCGACAAAGAATTTATTGGACGCTGTAGTAACGTCCGGGGTTTCTCTCAAGAGGTTTGTTCATATAAGTACTCAGGCGGCTGTCGGACCCAGCGCAAATGGCACGCCAATCGATGAGGAAACTCCTTTTCACCCGATCACAACCTACGGCGTCAGTAAGATGGAAGCGGAAAAGGAATGTCTGAAGCTGGCGGGAAAAATTCCGGTTACAATCACGCGACCTCCTGCGGTGTACGGACCGCGCGACAAAGATATCTTCGCATTCTTCAAGGCAATGAACAGTCGTTTCCAGCCGATGATCGGCTTTAACGACAAGCACGTCAGCCTCATCCATGTGAAGGACCTTGTTGACGGCATTCTGCTTGCGGGGGAACATCCCGTGGCTGTAGGAAAAACGTATTTTATATCGAGTGAGCGGTACTATTCGTGGAAAGATGTGGGCGAGGTTACTTCACGTGTAATCGGGAAAGGTGCCTTACGACTTCGCATACCCGAATCCGCGGTCTATACAATTGCTGCTTTTGCTGAATTATTTTCCCTCATAACGCGCAAGGCCGTCCTCCTCAACTTTGAAAAGGCCCGCGACATTGTCCAGGACGCGTGGACATGTTCAATTGCCAAGGCTCAACGCGAATTGGGTTTCAGCGAGAAGCTATCCCTCGAAGAAGGAATACGATCCACAGTCGCGTGGTATCGTGACCGCGGCTGGTTATCCTAAGCCAGCACTCCCCAACTAAAGGAGCTCATCACCCTGAGCGAGTGAGTTCCTTCTTTGGGGACGAACGAGCCGAAGGGTGTCCAGAGCCTTCCTACTTCACCCGCTCGAAATCGAACTTTGATGTGTGGGCGACTTCACCGTTCGCGCTCATCGACCACTGGTGAGAAATATGGTCGTTGTCCGTGAACGTTACGACGAGCTTGCTCATGTGGCTATCTTTTTTACTCGCCATATTTGTCGCATCGACAAACGCAAATGTGATGGCATTGTCTTCTTTTGACTTTGCGTCGGCGCGCATCCGGGGTTGATTGCCCATTGAGCAATAGTGGGTCATCATCAGCTTCGAGCCATCGAGGTGGTACATTGTAACCATAGCATCTGTGTGGTCCGGCATGTCGAGTGTTTCCATGAGCGAGGTTCCGTTGGACACGAGTTTGTACGAAACGCCTACCTCTTTACCTTCATCGTCTTTTCCTTTCCAGGTGCCGACGAGTGATTTCATTTTTTCAAACTGCAATTCAGCTTTTCCAGCAGATTTGCTGCCTGCGTTAAGAGAGACCACGAGGAACAGCGAGAGCATAAGAACAATTGTTGTCTTCATACAAAATCCCTCCTGAAATTAGTATATCGAATGTCTGGAAAACGTTTTCGTTTAAACGACCATCATATAAAAATTAACCCCGTCATGGTGAACGGGGTTATACTACTTTAGACTATTATACTATAATACTGAAAGCTAATTCTTTGCCGGTTCAGCTTCCGTCTTCATCATGTCTTTGATCTGTTTGTCGGTCATGTCCATCTTATGTACTTTCTTGGCATGAGCCTTGACGACCGAGACAATCTCTTTCTCGCTGCGGCTCCGGACCATGAATCCGCACTTATCATCGCAAGAGACAGTTTTCAGTGGACCCATTTCCTTGTCGCTTTTTGCCATTTCCATTTTCTGCTCTTTTTTCTCTTCCTTTTGCGTGGCGCTCTGTTCCTGCGCAAAGGTGCGGGTAGTGAAGACGAGGGCAAGCAGGAGAACGAGTAGACCTCCAAAGAGTTGTTTCATGATGGAACTCCTTTCAGTTAAGATTTTGGATAGTGAATTATGACAAGTCTTGTGTTGAGGACTCAGGAATATAATGAGACCGAATCTAATTGTCAAACAAATAGAGGGCTATCCCGGTTCCTTAGGGCGGGAATGAGATGCGACGATATTATGTAAATTTGTGTTGCTTTCTGTACTATTATGTAGGGATTTGCTCGAAAGGTGTTGCATTGCTGAGTGTATTTATGTATATTGAAGACACGATTTACCGCTAGTTGAGATCACTCCATAGCAGTAGAAGTTCATCGTTCTTCAACATTTGTTTTTGACACCGCGGTGTGGAGTCCCGAAGGGGCTCTCTCCGTAACTAAGGCAAGACAACGATCGCGGGGTGGAGCAATTGGTAGCTCGTTGGGCTCATAACCCAAAGGCTGCAGGTTCAAGTCCTGCCCCCGCTACAA
>CAZAFL010000065.1:0-4371 GCA_964484465.1 uncultured Chlorobiaceae bacterium | reverse complement strand
ACTTGACATTGATTTTTCTTTTCCGTATACTTTAGTTAACTAAAGTACCATGAGGAAAATCAACCAGCGAGATATCGAAGACCTGTATGCGGCAATTCTTTCCCTCCAAAATTTGAAGGAAGCGAAGAGTTTTTTCAGGGACCTACTAACAAAAGTCGAAATCGACGAATTTGCCGAACGGTGGAAGGTCGCCCGCATGATTGCGCGGGAAATTCCATACACAAGAATTATAGAAGAAACAGGCATAAGCTCAACAACCGTTGCCCGCGTAGCCCGGTGGGTCAAAAAAGGTACCGGCGGTTATCAGATTGTCCTCAAACGGATGGGATGAAAAATTTTTACATCAAAACTTTACTCAACTAAAGTATGCTTGCACATAACGGTAGATTAAAACTCGCGATCCAAAAAGACGGACGCATCACGGAAGATTCGATTAACCTCCTGAAAGCGACCGGACTCGAGATCGAAATCAGGTCACGCTCTCTTTTTTCGCCATGCAGGAATTATCCCCTCGATGTTCTTTCCGTTCGTGATGATGATATCCCGGAATATGTTCAGGACGGCGTGAGCGATTTCGGCATCGTGGGTGAAAATGTGGTTGCCGAAAAGAATGCGCACGTTAAAATCATCGAAAAACTTGGGTTCGGAAAGTGCCAGCTTGTCATCTGTGCTCCGAAGTCGGGCTCCATAAGAACAATAGCTCATCTTAAACGAAAACGCATTGCGACTTCCTATCCGGCAACAGTGAAACGATTTCTTGCATCGAAAAAGATTTCAGCAGAGGTTATCGAAATCAGCGGCTCGGTCGAGATAACTCCCACACTCGATGTCGCGGATGCAACCTGTGATATTATCTCGACAGGCAGTACGGCACGCGTGAACGGACTCGAAGTAATTCATACAGTCATGAAATCGGAGACAGTCCTCATTGGAAATGCAGCAGCAATGAAATCCGCCCGTAAGAAAGAAGAAATCACACAACTCCTCAACCGCCTGCGGAGTGTGCTGAACGCCCGCGGCAAAAAGTACGTGATGATGAACGCGCCTGCGGAAGCAGTTCAACTGTTGAAGAAACTGCTTCCCGGCATGAAAAGCCCGACCGTTGTTCCCCTGGCGAACCCGAACATGGTTGCTATTCATTCTGTCGTTGCGGAAGAGGTGTTCTGGGAAGTCATAGAAAAACTCAAACAGGCGGGTGCCACGGATATCATAGTCGTCCCGATAGAAAAGATCATCGCGTGAAGATATGAAACAATATATCTATCGAAATCTCTCGAGGTCTGAACTGTGCTCGTTGACAAAAAGACCTTTTGCCGATGATAGAAGCATCATGCCTCTGATGCAATCGATTCTCGACGATGTCCGCGCCGGAAAAGATGCTGCATTGAAGCGGTTAACAAAACAATTTGATGGAATCGATGTGACGGAATTCCGGGTCTGTGAAAAAGAATTCCGTGATGCGCAATCACGGGTGAAGGCAGAGACGATGAAAGCTCTCATTACTGCGGCAGGCAATATCCGAAGATTCCACGAATTGCAATTCCCCCGATCGATTGAAACAGAAACGACTCCCGGAGTAACGTGCCGGAAAGAATGGCGCGCTATTCAACGGGTTGGCTTGTATGTCCCTGGAGGAACAGCGCCGTTGATTTCCACTGTGCTTATGCTGGGGATCCCCGCCAGCATTGCGGGTTGTGATGAAGTCGTGCTGTGTACACCTCCGTCGAAGGATGGTTCAATTCAGGCAGAAATTTTAGTTGCAGCCAACCTTGTCGGAATCAAAAATGTCTTCAAGGCTGGAGGAGCACAAGCCGTTGCTGCAATGGCGGTGGGCACTGAATCCATTCCATGTGTCGATAAAATATTCGGACCCGGCAACCGCTACGTCGCGTCGATGAAATCGTTGGTTTCGCAGCCGCCTCATAATGTCGCCATTGACATGACCGCGGGTCCTACAGAACTCCTGATTATTGCAGACGCCAACGCCAATGCGGGTTGGGTTGCAGCGGATTTACTTTCACAGGCGGAACACGGTAAGGATTCACACGTTGCACTAGTAACAAATTCTAAAGCTCTTGCGGATGATGTTGAATATCAGCTGGTGAATCAATTGAATACACTTCCGAGGAAGGAATTTATTCAGCAAACTCTTGAAAAAAGTTTTTCCATTTTAGTGCAATCGCTTGAGGAAGCGGTTGAATTTTCCAATATGTACGCTCCAGAACATCTTGTTCTTGCTGTTCAGGATGCCGACGCCCTTTCACCCCAGATCAAGAATGCAGGGTCGGTGTTTCTTGGCTCGTTCAGCTCGGTGGTGTTCGGAGATTATGCATCCGGCACAAATCATACTCTTCCCACCGGCGGGACTGCAGTTTCAGCCGGCGGCGTGACTGTCGAGAGTTTTATGAAGCCATTATTTTTTCAATCTATTACAGAACAGGCGGTGAAAAATCTTGCCGTTACTGTGAAATCACTTGCCCGCGCTGAGCAGCTTGAAGCACACGCAAAAGCGATCGAACAACGTGAGGTTCGCAATGATTGAAAACCTCATCCGAAAACATCTCAAACAGTTTCAACCGTATCGCTCGGCGCGGAGTGAAGTCAGCAACGCAGAAATATTCCTCGATGCGAACGAGCTTGCACTGGGAAGCCCGGTTTCGCTGGATGGCATCTCCCTCAACCGTTACCCCGACCCGTACCAGACACTGCTGCGCGAGCGTCTGGCATCAAGGTTTTCTGTTCCATCGGCTATGTTATTCGTCGGCGTTGGGTCGGATGAAATAATTGACCTGCTGATTCGACTTTTTTGTACGCCCTCGAACGATTCAATCGCTGTACTGGTGCCGACCTATGGCGTATACCGTGTAGCAGCAGATGTGAATGATGTTGAGGTAAATAGCATTCGACTCAATAATGAGTTTCACATCGACCTTGAGGAGACGCTTCGCTCGGTCTCTTCATCCACCAAAATTATCTTTTGCTGTTCGCCGAATAATCCGACAGGAAATCTCCTCCGACGCGAGGATATCCTAAAACTCTGTCGAAATGTAAAGGGAATAGTTGTCGTTGATCAGGCCTATGTCGAATTTGCTGAAACTTCCGGAAACCTCGTCGCCGAAGTGCAACACTATGATAATCTTATAGTATTGAAAACCCTCTCGAAAGCTTGGGGTCTTGCCGGCATCCGGCTTGGTTATTGTGTTGCTAATCCTTTGATTGTTTCATACCTCCTTCGTATCAAATCGCCGTATAACGTCAATGCCGTTACCTCACGGCTGGCTCTAAAAGGGATCGAAAACAACAATTTTCTTCACGAGTCCGTTTCCAGGATTATGCGGGAACGGGAAAGGCTGACAGCTGAACTTAAGAAAAGTAAGAATATCGTCCGCGTCTATCCAAGCGATGCAAATTTTATTTTGGCGGAATTCAAAGATGCTCGTCGTATATATGAAGGGCTTTCTGAAAGCGGAATAATTGTCAGACGCAGAAGCGAACCCCGTTTGCAAAACTGCCTGCGTATTACCGTCGGCACAAAGAAGGAAAATGATTTGCTGCTGAAAGCCATGGGTGAACTAACATGAAGAAAATCGTTTTTATCGACCGTGACGGTACAATTATTCGCGAGCCGCGTGACATGCAGATTGATTCGCTTGAAAAGCTCGAGTTTATTCCGGGGATTATCTCCGGTTTGCAGCTGCTCATTCAATCAGGATACACTCTGACTATGGTGAGCAATCAGGACGGCCTCGGAACAGGGCGATATCCTCGTTGCAACTTCAATCTTGTTCAATCAAAAATACTGAAGACGCTCGCGGGAGAGAGAATTAGCTTCGAAAAAATATTTATTTGCCCTCATCGCAAAACCGATAATTGCGCGTGTCGTAAACCTAAGACCGGATTGCTGAAAAGGTATCTGAAGTACACGTCCTTAGATAAAGAACATTCCTTCGTGTTCGGAGACCGGGAAACCGATGTGCAATTTGCGAAAAATCTAGGAGTAAAGTCGGTCCAACTTTCAGATAAGAAGTCATCGATTGCAGATTACTGTACCAGCGATGCGCTGGATGCCTGCCGGTTTATTGCGCGTTCGGCTCGGACAGCGTCTCTGCGGCGGACAACGAACGAGACAGACATTGCAGCGGACGTTGCTCTTGACGGTTTCGGTAAATATTCTATTTCCACTGGACTCGGTTTCTTCGACCACATGCTCGCGCAGCTCGCGCGTCATTCCGGCATCGACCTCAACCTTCGCGCAAACGGCGACCTGCATATCGATGAGCATCATACTGTGGAGGACGTGGGGATCGTCCTCGGAACCGCAATCCGCTCTGCGCTTGGGAATAAACGAGGCATCGAGAGATTCGCGGCACC
>CAZAFL010000064.1:0-5015 GCA_964484465.1 uncultured Chlorobiaceae bacterium | reverse complement strand
GAAAAAATTGAAAAATTTTAAACCTTTTTTAAATTAGCCCCCGTTCAAGGGGATTTAATTCGGTGTGGTTGTGGACAATATTTTGAAGGGGGGCTGGATGGGAATTTTATCCTGATTAGAAGGTGAATCCAGTTAATTAAACGTATGGCGTACAGGTTTATCTTAGAGATGGTCATAAGCTATCAACGTACGAAAGCATTCACACTATAAACATAAGACTCAAGCCTGGTCTAGCTATTTCTATAATTGCTGCATGCTTTTGGCAAACGTTAGGCGCAACGGCCAGCTTGATTCTGCTTGTAATTGACATTGAAAAATTGGTGTACCATATCACCTGTAAAGTATAGTGATCCGTTTCGGCATCTGAAAGTTCCGTTTAGATTTGCAAACGGTGTCATACTTGACGAAATCCCGGATTGGCTACGACAACCCAAGTTCACGGACAATCTTAGTTTTGCACATAGAGCTTTCATAAATAGTGCAAGATATGCCTTATGCGTCCATTATGACGCTCCAGACTTAGGAACTCTTGACCCTAGTTGGTCAGGCAAAGACAAGAGATCAATCCAAGACGCGAGGCATGAAGCCATCAATCTCGCAAATGTAGCCATATGGCTATCAAATCCTTGTTCGTTTGGCTTCGATGTAGTTTTTCACATCGATGAGTTTCAGACAACCAAGAATTTGCGCCTCACATATCAAGTGAGGGATCTCGAACCACATATACAGTATTACAGAACCTATTTGCAGCAGACAGACTTATCAACTGCCAAACTGCTTCATTCGAGAATATTCAAGGTCAAGCGAAACTCCTCGATTTGGATTGGACTCTATACTTTGTGGAACGCATTACGAGAACCTGAGTGGGGAACAAGGTATACGTTGTTTTGGATCGGACTTGAGTCTCTTTTCGGCCCCGAAGATGGCAAAGAAATCACTTTTAGGCTTTCTCAAAGAGTAGCCTTTTTCCTTGGAAAGAGTCGCAAAGAAAGATTGGAAAAATTTCAAAAAGCAAAAGAACTCTACACCTGGCGTTCTAAAGTTGTACACGGACTCCGCCTATCTAAATTGATAGGCTCGAAATCCATACAGGTATCATTTGACACCGAGATGTTGTTAAGAGAATCCTTGGTTAAGATTTTAAGATCACGCAGACTTATTGAGGAGTTTACTTCGCGGCGCGAACAGTTCCTTGATTCACTTGCATTCAAATGAAGCTCGCTGTCCGCTGCGGCTAACCGGGCAAGCGACCATACTCGCTCATCGGATATTGTTACGTTTAAGCTCCACACGAAGAATTGTTGTGCTCGTTCCAACGTGGCGCTGCACAAAAAGATTGATCGTTTATAGCTTGCACCACGGCGGCGTTGTTTGCCAGACGTTAGGTGCAATAACCGCACTGGCAAAAGCCATCATCAACTAATTACAAAATAAGGAGAAAGCGATGAAGCTCGATTTGGAATGGTACCGATCCTTTCCACTCAAAGATGCAACAGACGTCAACATGATTTACTCGCTCAATTTATCTAGGTTACCTTCCAAAGCCGGCGTTTACATCTTCGGTCGAAAATGGGGTGACGGTTTCGAGGCGCTTTATGTTGGCAAGGCAGATCGAATTCGTGGTCGTGTGAAAGGTCAGCTTAATAATTTACGCCTCATGCAACACCTGAGAAATTCAAAAACCGGAAAGCGTATTTTACTTGCAGGAGTACTACGTACTCGACCCGGCCAGCAATTGGCAAAGTGCCTAAAACTTGTAGAACGTGGACTAATCCGTCATTTTCTCTCTGAGGGACATGATCTCGTAAATAAACAAGGGACTCGTATCAGCAGGCATGAAATATCGTCTTTCGGGAAACAACCTAAGAAATTTATTCCCAGTCCTGTGTATGTCGAAAAATCAGGTACGGAGTGAACGAGCGCGCCTATGCTCGACTTTCTGTGAAGCGGCTACTGCGCATGCACGGCAAATAACGAGGCTGGGAAAAATCATGATTAATAAAAACTTCGCTCAATACTCTTGTTCGCTCGCATGAATTTGATTTGCTCACAAATATATTGCGCGTTCTTGCGAGACATTAGATGTCAACGGCGGTCCCATAGTGTAGAATTCAGGGAGTCTCATGGCTACAGGTAGACATCTTCAATTGACCAAACAGACGGGCGAATACTTGGTTGCGGCAGAGCTCTGTCGGCGTGGTTTTATTGCCACAACATTCACTGGCAACGTTCCTATTTACGACATTGTCGCATCAGATGCGAATGGCAACCATGTCCTCATCCAGGTTAAGACTAGCCGCAGTGCGAATTGGCAACTCGATATACAAGATTGCGCTCAGGTGGAATATGACGGGAAAAAACAAGAATTGACCAAGCCATTGCCAATTCCAATCTCTAACCTCATTTGCATCTTTCTTAAGTTGAATGAGCCAGGCAAGGATCAATTCTTTATTTTTCCATCGAACGAATTACAATCGATACTCATTCCGGACTACGAAGAGTATTTGGCGCTTTACAAAGGTGTCAGACCGCGGAATCCAAAGTCCTTCCATACTACCATACAAGCTAAACAAATTGCGAAATATGAAAACAATTGGTCGCTCGTTGAAAAGACGCTCATGAGTTGTTAGATCCGGAACTGACCCGCAAACTGACCACTAGCTGAGCAGACAACAATTCTGTAAAAAAAAGAACAGCCAAACATCAGCTGTTCTTCCTGCGTGAGTTAGCTCCGAAGGTCGTCAGATTGACAGCATTGATGCGGGAAAAGGAATGATTACTTAGACTATTTACCGGCTAACATCGCGACGTTATACCCTGTACCGTTAGAAACGTAAAATATAGCCACCCGCCGATTTGCTTTTCTGAGTACAACGTGGTCCTGCGCTGATCCATCCATCGTAAAACCCGCTTCAATTAGCCAAGCTTCAAGTTGGTTGATGATCGCTGGAATTCTCGCATAAGAGACTCCATCATAAGACTTTGCGGCCCCCGTGACAACATTATCAGAAATTGTGAATATAATCCGAATATTTTCTGCGCTATTGTTATATGTCAATGCTTCTATATTATTGCTCGTCTCGTTGTAGGTGGGTAGTCCGTAAGCATTAAGCAACGCGGAACGAGTCGTCCAAATGTAATCATAAAAATCTGGTGGCCAACCGGCCCTTCCTACCGAATAATCATGTGAAGATTGTTGATTGTAATCTCCAAGGCTGTTAGTACTATCTTCTCTTGATTGAGTAAGCAAATTTCTATAGAGATCGAGAGGTGTTTGTAATTGGCCTATAGTATAGTCAATTCTTTCAGGTTGGCGTGCATCTGAGTTTGAGTTTCTTGATAACAGGACGAATAGTAGAATAGCTGTTAATAATGAAACCGGGAGTAAGAAAAATAGTATGATCTTTCTAGTTTGCCGAGAATTCCAGGCGCTGTCATCGGAGTTTAAGAGACCCTGCACTTGAAAGGCAATTAGATGTCGAACTCCACTCGATTCAATGAAAGAATCACATTCGGGGCATTTGAATTTTCCCGCCATTCTCTCGTCATCGGTGAGCGCCAGGACAGATTCGCAATGAGGACATGTGTGTTCCTTCGGGAGAATATATTCAATATGGATTTCTTCTTCTGCCACAAAAAACATCTTAACTCTAGGCCACAACTGGAGCAGAATTGAGAGGTCAAAAAAAGACCCCTGCCGTTGTTGTGGGCAACTATGTTAGTCGGTAGACTTCACACAGTATCCGCACAAGCATTACAGCAGGGGCAACGAGGTTTTCCAAGTTGCCCGTGTGTTTTTGCTTATGCGGACCGTGCTAATACAACAAAAGTAGCACCCAAGAATGAATGCTACTAATTTATTACTATGTGAAGTCTACCGGTGTTTAAGGTCGGAAAAGGATTATTGAATGTCAACTCAATCTGAATTAATGGAATCCGTTTGATTTTGTGCGGGCAATGAACAGGCAGGAAGAAACACTTCGAATGTCCTCATTCTGAAACGGAATATCGCTGAAAGTTCTCGCAAGCTCGATTGCATCGGAGAGGCATTCACGCATGATTTCCTTGAAATTATCTCCTTTCACAACTCCATTACCATTCAGAATAATCTGATAAGAATTCCGGCTTCCATTCTCTGTGTTTTTCAACATGAATTCACTTCCCGTTTTTAACTTGAATTCAAGAATCTTTTCATGTTCCGCCTGCGATGCAAAATATGCCCGCTCAATGCCATCGCCGTTTTGCTCGACCACATACATATGGTATGGCCCGGAGTTATTTGTTCCTTCAAAGACATTTGCTTTCAACAACTTCAACCGTATTGTTTCTCCTTTGCGCGGGAGATCCACCTTCGGACCTTTGTTCGATGTTGTCATCTTTTTCTCCATTTGTTATTAGTAGATATGAAAATTTAGTCTCGCCCGAAACTACCTGAACACCTGCGGGAATTTCCCCCCATTTTTTTATGTATGCATGTATTGCTTGCAGATCGGGAATTTGTTCTTCCGGGACAGTTCGTAACAGATTCTTGTGTTTAGCAAAGGGGAGGAATTTGTCCAAATCAGTTACTTGGACTTTGTCCCTGCCTGCCCTCAGCCTAATTGACCCATGAACCAGCTGGATGGTTTTTTCACCGGTTTGCTTGATGAAATTCTCCAGATTGAAACAGAGCCACGATTCCTTCTTCTCTATCTTGGCGTACTCTGAACCCCGATATTGCTGTATCAATTGAATCTCATCTTCGCAAAGCCTGTCAACCTCCTTCTTTCTCTTGTCCAACACGGCGAGTGCCATTAAAATCTGGTCTGCATGCAATCGTGACATTTCCAGGCGCTGCTGTAATTCTTCCGCCTCCCGTTCCTGCAACAATTCGTCAATAAATGTCATAGATGCTCCGCGATTGTTTTTAGAACCTCTTTGACAATTTTCTTGAATTTGTCCCAGTTAATTTTCATGTGCATTTCCTTTGCATTTGAGTTTATAGATGGTAATCCACAACAACTATCCACTTCTTT
>CAZAFL010000063.1:0-5290 GCA_964484465.1 uncultured Chlorobiaceae bacterium | reverse complement strand
TGTGGAGTCAGGCGGGCTGAATTGAAATTGGAATTCACCTGGAATACCAGCGAGTTCGATGCGTGGATGCTTGTGGTCCAATTGCCGCTCCAAGCAATAGTTGATGAGTTCGAAGCGTAACCGAGATTTGACGCATCGATCTTGTCGTAGTAAGCATTCGTGCTTGCATTGGATGAAATCAGGTGGCCGATGTTCAGCCCCGCTGTCAGTTCCAGGCCTGCCGATTCATCACTTGAAATATTCTCCCTCACCGTAATCGATGAGTCATTCGGGAAAAACGTTGTTACCGTTGTCATACGGTTGTCTGTATGCCGGTAATACAGGCTTGGGAAAAAGGAAAAGAGATCTGTTTCAAATTGAACGCCGAGTTCAAGCGAATGAATGTATTCCGGCCGCAGGTGAGAATTGCCCACGGACGGATTGCGCGGGTCACGATGTTCGGGAAAAGGATTGAGGTCCTCGCCGTCCACCGGTATATTATCAGCAGCATTACCACTGAGCAAGTACTGATGATCACGCAGAGATATTCAGATATGGTGTATCGTGTCAACAAGTATATTCGTGATCTTGAGGATGAGCAACTTCGTCTCGGAGTTGGTATGACAGTTGCAAGCAAGGATGTCCCCGAACATATTCGGCGTAAAACCACCGAGATCATGCGTGATGAAGCAGACAAAAAGCATGGCAATCCCGTACCAGCAAAGAATCTGAGGCGCACTCCACGACGGAGCACTCCATAGCTTGATGTATCTGAAATTAGGTGACAATCTGCGGCTCATCACATGCAAACAAAATGACGCAGGAGGTGTCTATCGCCAGTACTCACTCAACAATGTCGTTCACTCGCATCGGATTGCACTGCGTTAGCATTATTGTTAGCAGGCCTTGCATTCTTATTTATATTTGACTGAAAAGAGCAAATAGCACAAGCGTGGTCGGCTCAAGTCAATAAAGCTAAATTCTAAGCGCCAAGATAACCTTCTGATTTGCCAATTCAGACCGTTGCGATAAGTCTCTCATATGAGCTAAAGCACTAATTGACAATTCATTTGGAAAAGCCTAACTTTATTCAACTTTCCTGGCGAGTTATGACTTTACGAAAATTAGGGCAGCGGTCGCATTCGTTTCCAAAATCTCTCATGTGAAACTCCATATGGATTTTATGACTTAAAGCATGCGCCTGGAGTCGTGACGGACATTAAACTCACTCGTAAGTGTTTCGGTCATAGCAATGAATTAACTGCCATTTTATCAGTTTGTTGGAGTATGTCTTATGCTGACAAGAAAACTTCTCTTTTTTAGTTGGACAATCTTGATGTTAACCGTAACCGGGGTTAATGCCCAATGGGTACCGACTAATGGTCCCTATGGCGGCGACACTAAGTCATTCGCTTTCTCGGGCGGGAATATCTTCTCCCTAAACAAAAGCGGTATCTATCTCTCTACCGACTGTGGTGTGACGTGGGCCCCCACCAGCGGAACCATCCCAACCCAGACATATTATTCAATGGCAGGCTTTGGAATAAATCTATATGTGGGCTCTGATTTTGGAGTCTATCACTCAACTGACAATGGTACAAGCTGGATTCAGGAAGGCGGGGACTCATTAGGAAGCACCGTCAATGTTCTTACAGTCTCAGACACATCTGTCTATGCCGGTCTTCAATATGGAGGAATGTATCGTTCAACGAACAATGGTGTCACGTGGGCATCTATAAATAACGGTTTTCCCTACTATACCTCCGTTCATAGCATAACATTCTCCGGTGGTAAACTTTTCGCTGGGGCTGATTATATGGGTATTTTTCGGTCAACGAACAATGGTGAAAGTTGGGATACATCAGGTACCGGCTTAACGAGTTCCTTTTTCTATTCAATAGGTGTATTTGGGACAGATCTCTTTGCGGGTACAGACATTGGTGTTTTTCATTCAACTGATGACGGCGCTAGTTGGACCTATGCTGATAGCGGCATGCCGGGTACCCCGATTTATGGTTTTGCGGTTTCCGGAAAGAACGTTTTTGCCTGTGGTGTAAGTGGTACGTTCATTTCTACTGATAACGGCACGAGCTGGACGGCAATGAACTCGGGTCTCCCTAGCGCCATCATTTATGCATTAGCAAATTGTGGTTCAAATCTTCTAGCTGGGAGTCGCACATTTGGGGTTTTTCTATCAACCAATAACGGTACGACGTGGGCTGAGTCAAGTACAGGTCTGAAGCGGCTACCGGTTCATCGCTTTGCCGTCATCGGCAGTAGAATTTATGCAGGGACTTCGGGAAATGGAGTCTATCTGTCCACCAATGGCGGGATGACTTGGACTAGTAAGAGTAGTGGTATAACATCGTTGTTCAACGTTGATCTAGGCGTTTCGGACACGACTCTATTTGACGGAGCAACAGGGTCAACATTCCGTTCCACGAACTACGGCGAAAGTTGGGCACCTGCAAATGCAGGCATACCGGGTCCTGCTGATGCTTTTGCCAGTTTAGGTACATTGATTTTTTGCTGGAAGTGCGATTCATGGGGTGTATCTCTCTACCAACAATGGCACAAGCTGGAGTTCAACCTCACACACTAATTTGTACCCCGTTGTGTATTCGCTCGCAGTCTCAGAAACTACACTATTAGCAGGGACAAATAAACACGGAGTTTGTGTTTCGCGCGACACCGGAGCAACCTGGTCGACAACGGGTGTTGCTTTACTGAATCGCTCAGTATTCGATATGGCCGTATCGGGGAAAAATCTCTATTGTGTCACAGATTCGGGAGTGTTCCGCTCAACCGATGAAGGTACGTCCTGGACAGCTGTCAACAGCGGACTGCCAGATACGGCGGGCAAGGCTTTGGCTGTTTCAGACACTAATGTCTTTGAAGGGGGTAAAGGGATCTTCATTTCAACTAATAACGGCACCAGCTGGACAGACGTAAGTGACGGCTTGACGACCAATCTTGTGAATGATCTTGCAATATCCGGTTCGAATATTTTTGCAGCACCGTTCCAGGATGGAGTATGGCGGCGCCCCTTATCGGAGATGATCACTTCCGTGCACGAAACTGCTGGAGGCGGTAGGCCAAAGAACTTCTCGCTGGGCCAAAATTACCCCAATCCATTTAATCCTTCTACAACAATCAATTATGATGTACCAACGCTATCAAAAGTGAAACTCTCTATTTTCAATATACTCGGGCAGGAGGTTCGGCGCTTAGTGGATGAGGAACAGATTCCTGGCAAATATCATATATCATTCGATGCAGCGAAACTCCCTAGCGGGGTTTATTTCTACAAGCTTGCAGCAGGAAAGTATTATGGCATCAAAAAAATGATGTTGATCAAGTAAGATCGCTTGTTTGTTCTTGAAAAACCTTTCCGATTACAACAAAAGTTGCGGTGAGGATTTGCTTGTGAACTTGCGCGCCACGTTATGCGCAGTTGGTTTGCTGATCGCTTCAGGTAAATTATGCAGCTAAAGAAAATATTATTTTTGAGTTTATTAATAGAAACAGTAATTGTTTGCATATGTATGTTCATGGTTTACAACGAAACACGATCCAATTGGTATGCCGACATTTTATATCTTCTTCCTGCAATGATAATTTTGGATCCACATCATTTTTTAGGTGCACCCTCAATGTCAAGTTGGCACGGACCTGTGGTAATTACACTCTTAACGTGTATGAATGCTCTAAAATGGATCCCGATAATTCGGTTATATCTCAAAGGTCGGTGGCTAATCTCTACTCTAATCATATTAATGTTATTAGTTTTGATTAGCCTCAGCTACAGAATGAATAGTTACGGTTCTTGACATTCGCAAAACAACAGCGCATAACAGGCAAAACAACGACGTTGGGAACGTCTTCGTGAGAAAAAGCCTCACTCAACAATTTCGCTCACTTGAATGACAATGATAAATTCGCAAAATTGTTGCGTTGTTTTGCCAGACGTTATGCGCAAGCACAAATTGCTTTACAAACTCAACTCTGAATCACGAGGTAAATGAATGGAAACATCTACCCTTCTTGGAATTCTCGGTATAACCGTCTCCTGCATTTTTGGCGCTTGGGGGGTTTACCTTGTCATCAAACATAGATATCCCGGTCGACTAACATATGTCAGAGAACAATCCATCGCCCTGTTTGACTCAATCGTAAAAAACTTGCCCGAACTTGCTGTGCTTTACAAGGACAAGCCAGTTCGCCCTAATCTGGTCTTGGTTAAGGGAGCACTCGTAAACACTGGTAAGAAAGACGTAACTCCCACGATGGTCGAAACACCAATTCGCATTTCCATGCCCGAAGGGTTTAAATGGCTTACAGCCAAAGTGATTTCAACCTCAAAGGATGTTAAAGCATCCATTCAAATCATTGACGAGCAAACACTATTGGTTACGAACGGTTTGCTGAGATGCAAGGAGTTCGTCCAATTTCAAGTGTTGGCGGAGGTGCCGGTTGATGATGGTTCTCGGAAAACAAACGAAACAAAAAAGCCCTCGTTTACTGAGCAAATAAGAATGGCATTAAGCACGCATTCCCATTCAAAGAATTCAACCATTGAACAACGCCTTGACCATGCACTCAAGTTTTCACACCGGATCGAAGACACGCGACAGATCAATACAGTTGAACTTAAGGAAGATGAACGAGTGAAAAAACGAATGAAATTGTTTGCGATCATTCCGATAGTTGGCTTGATAGCCTGCATCGCAATCTCTTCCATGTATTATTTCAAAGCGGCGCCTAGTATTTTTGTCTATTCCTTCCTGAGTGATTCGACTCATGTAATCCCTGTGATGATAAAATCTCTTCGAGAGAAGGAAGTAAGACTGAAATCTCTTGATGACTCGTACGACGTTACTCTTTCTCTGGACGAGTTTTTTGCGAGGTGTAAAGATCATCCGTCTACTACAGTTGATACAAGTGAAGCCAAGTTCGAGCTTACTTTACTTTTCGTAGTTTACATTCTGCTTCCTGGTGCGTTACTCTCTCTCCGGTATCGCGAGTATCGGTTTAAACGACGACTACGATTATTGCTTTCACAAGAAGAGAACAATGGCTAATAGTTTTATGACACGTTTCAATTTGTGCCTGCGCATAACGTGGCGCGGGAAGCACGCAGAGCGAGCTTGCCGTAAGGCATAAGCGAGCATTGCCGTGCTTCCTGCAGTTGTGCGACGTTCGCGAAGCGAACGAGCGCAACAAGGGGTTTACCCCGCGCCACGTTGTGACGTCACCGGATGAACCTCCCAACAAGTATTTCGCTATAACAGTTTGCCATTCGGATTGTACT
>CAZAFL010000062.1:0-5303 GCA_964484465.1 uncultured Chlorobiaceae bacterium | reverse complement strand
CACCCACTCTAGTCCTTCCCTTGAGAAATCCATCACCGATGTCGCGCCGGGAATGATTGCATATGATGCTGCTAAAGGACAATTATCCTTTTCAGGCTTCCTTGACGCGAAAACCCGCGATTTACTCAAAACCGCAGGAGGTACCAATAAATTCCAGGCTGCAGTGGACGGCCTCTTCGCATCCCAATTTCTTGCAGCCCATAGCCAGGCGCTGCGGAGCGCGCTGAATATCACCGACAATGAGCTTGCACAAATTGCCCAGAGTTTAAACCTTAGTTTGGCAGTTTCAGCGCCGTTGACACTGTCAACTGCGTACAGCCAGCCTCAAGTCGATCTCGACCCGGAAATTGTGAAGACGGACCCCCTGCTCGTGTACGATAACAATGCAAAGACCTTATCGCGTAACGGCTTCATCGACGCATCCACTTCTGCAGCATTGAAAGCTTTACCAGGAGTCACTGACCCATTTAAAACTGCTGTCGATGCACTTACGCTGAATCAGGCTATTTTCGACGCTGCGCCAAGCTTGATCTATGATAACGGGAAAAAATCATTGTTGTTTGCAGGCGTGATATCTAAGACTCTGGGCGATGCGGTGAAGAATAAAGCTTCCGCCCTTAAGATAAGCGCTGATTTTGCAAAGACGATCGATAATCTTGTGACCCAATCTGATGCTGGATCTCTGGCTCGCATGAGTATTGCGAACATTAGCTCAATCTACCGTCAGGGATGGCTTGCGCGGGTTCTCAAAATAAGCGTACAGGAGCTCTTGCTGTTGGTCAAACGAAGTGGTCTTGACCCATTCCTTGCGCCTGATGTAAGTCAGGCAGATTCCTTTCCCCCCGCATGTTTGAAAATTGTCGATTTGCTGGAGACAATGAAACAAAGGTCGTTCAAAACTGCTTCTGCCTTGTTCCTGATGTGGAATGATGACCTCAGTGGTAAGTCGGAACCAGACCCGGATCAGGTAAACGAGTTTGCAAGGACGTTACGTGCTGATTGTCGTGCGATTGACGACCAGTTCGCGCCGTCAGCCGACCCCGGCACTGTAGCGTTCCGAAATCTAATAACGATGGTCTACGACCAGGATGTTGCGGACAACTTTTTTTCCTTCCTGGATGGAACGTTAACGTTCGAGGTTATGTACAACGGAAATGATGCTGACCTCTCTGCGGATAAAAGCCAACTGAGAACCGAGATTACATCTGTCAACAAACACATCTCATACGATCGTCTTCGCCACCGTCTTTCTTACACTGGCGTGTTGACAGACGCGCAGAGGGGCGCGTTAGAGGCGGTTGCAAATGTCAGCGGCGACTTCACTAAAGGGGTCGAAGCGTTATTTTCCAGATGCGAAGATATCAAGGGCTCATTCTTTAACCTACATCAGGAGTTAGAGCCTCTCTACGAGATAGATGGCAGTGGGGATATAAAAGCATACCTGTCAGTTCACCCGGAATTGGGGGATCACTTCAACGGTTGTCTCTCGCTCGACAACAATGTCGTCAGTGCGCCATACACACAAAAAGCAGCAGCTCTTGACCCTGCAATAGCAGCACTCGATGCGAACCTGGCATATGATGGAGCCAAGCATCTGCTGCTCCACACAGGCCGTCTTTCCCCCGATCTGGTCGATAATTTGAAAGCAGTAATGGGCGTGACATCTGATTTTCAAACTGCAGTGACCCAACTCTTTTCCGCTTCTCAGGATGCGCGCCGTCAGGAGCTCTCATTGAGCTTTCGCCCGGACCTCGTGCGGCGTCGCAAGCGTCAAGAAGCAATACAGCGTCTCGCCGCGGCCGCAAATCTTGACATTAACTCAGTCGTGACGCTCATGGATCCGCCATCAAGCAACACCGTTGAAAGCCAACTTCCGCTTCATGCAGCGAATCATACGGATAAACCAGCTCTTGATGACATCATCCTGGCGGAAACATACGGACTTTCTGCTCAGTTTTTTTACAATGATAAAGCTACAGGAGCGCCCGATCTAGAAGTCGGAGCCGCTGCAAACTTGGACTACGCCTTATTACCCAAAAATCCGGTAGCAGGCAAAGTCATTTCTGCTCTCTGGAGTGGACAAATTGAAACACCCGAAGCAGGTTTCTACAATTTAATCGTTGAAGTCGACAACTTGGCTACAACCGCCGCTATAACGTTGACAATCAACGACACAAATTACCCGATGACCCGGACCGGAACAATCTTCCGCAATCGTGAACCGTTGGAGTTGAAAGGAGGCACTCTCTACCATATTGAAATTGCAGCAGAAAGTGTTGTGGGGAAACTTGCAATCAAATGGGAAACACCTAAACGTCAGAGAGAAGTGATTCCTGCCTGCTACCTTTATCCGGATTCTATTCTCACCACATTTACAGAAACCTATATTCGATATTTGAAAGTAGCTTCATTGAAAGTTGGGCTTGGACTAACAATGAGTGAATTTATTCACGCGGCCCTTGACCCGGATTACAGAATAAATGCTGCAACAGGGGTCCTTGACCCGAAGGGCGAAAGCTGGTTGAATCATCTCGGCAACCCCGCAGACACTGGATTCTTGGCCGTCTTGAACTGTACGCTCCTAAATCCGTTGGTTGCTCTCCTGAATTTTGCCCGGATCAAGAAAGATATTTCTCCCGATGATGAGGCGTTACTGAATATCTTGAATGACCCTAAAACAGCAACGGATAATTCCACAAGCCTCCTGTTTACTCGCACTCAATGGGACAAGGAATCTCTGTACACGTTGCTGAATCGTTTTGCTGCCGACGTGTCAGGTCTCAAGAGCTTAGCTCTGTTCTCCAGGGTGTATGATGTTTTTGCCATGATGAAACCGATGGGTATAACAGCATCCGCCTTGATTCGTGCAGCGACTAATAATCCGAACGCAGACACGGTTCGCGATTTGCAGTCTGCACTGCGCGCACGCTACGATACATCAAACTGGCGCGATCTCGTTCGCCCAATAAATGACGAAATGCGCGACCTCCAACGCGACGCCCTCGTGGCGTATATCCTCCATCAAATGCGCTCTAACCCGGACAGCCAGCATATTGATACTCCTGACAAGCTTTTTGAATATTTTTTGACGGATGTGCAGATGGAGCCATGTCAACAGACTTCACGGATCCGGCATGCGCTCTCTTCAGTTCAGCTTTTTATCGACCGCTGTATCATGAATCTCGAGCTGAGTGTTTCTCCAGCTGCTTTTAACAACGACAAACTCCAGCAATGGCAATGGATGAAACGCTATAGAATCTGGGAAGCAAATAGAAAAGTCTTCTTCTGGCCCGAAAACTGGCTCGAACCGGAGCTTCGTGATAATAAGTCTCCATTCTTCAAAGAGCTTGAGAGTGAATTGTTGCAGAATGATATCACTGAAGATGCCGCTGCCACCGCGATGCGTAATTATTTATCCAAGCTGGAAGAAGTTGCCAAGCTCGAGCCATGCGGTGTCTATCTCGAAGACAAAAATGATGTCACCCATGTTGTAGCCCGCACTGCCGGAGCACACCGCAAATACTATTACAGGAAGAAAGAAGATTTTTGGACTCCATGGGAGCAAATTAAATTGGACATTGAGGACAACCCGATCATACCTGTCCGATGGAGAGATCGCTTATTCTTGTTCTGGCTGCGGATGCTAACACAAGCACCTAAGAATAAGCCGACTTCACCCGCAGCCCAACCAACGACTTCATTGGCAAATGTTGATGCGTCCAAGGTCATTACGTCGGATGATCCGCAGGTCACAGTTCAAGTGGTGTTATGCTGGAGTGAGTATTTTAACGATAAATGGCAGCCTGCTAAGACCTCCGATGTCAAGAACCCTATAAATCTAGACAGTGTAGCGGCCGACAAACTTGATGAGTACCGTGCTGCTCTGAGACTATATGTATTGGAAGACACGTTGAGCGGGAGTACCACTGCGCTGCGCATAGTCTTGGAGTCTGTGAATCACGGCAATCAATCTGGAGCATTTTCACTTTACAACACCCATAGCCTCCCCGTTAAGGGTGGCTTAACCTCGGGTGCTAATGACACACGACAATTTCCATCCGACAGCCAAACTTTCAAGATTGCCTATGGTAGTTATACTCATGATGTCTGGGCGAGCATGCATGGCGATCTGCTTATTCGGGCAGTTCAGCCCTGTAACGTTGTACAGGATCCTGTTGGCTCACCGTTCTTATACGAAGATAGCAAACATGTTTTCTTGGTGACCTCGTCAGGTGAAATGGTGACCGTGCAGGATGGACCCTCAATTGTAGATCTCTACGGACTGAATGGAAATGTATTGGAAAGCGCACCATTACAAGTAGATCCCGGTTACGTTGATCCGCCGCCTGAAAGTTACGCTGAAGCTGAAAATAAACGTATTCGCTTTACAGCACCTACATCAGGTATTGTAAACTACGAAGGGCACGATATCAATCAATTTGGCTCTATTACCAATGAAGGCATGTAAACATTCGAGAGGATAGCTATGATGTACGATGAGAGAGTCTACCACCATCAAGCAACAGTTGCAACGTACAGGGAGAAATCTACTTCCCATCAAGAGCCGCGTGTCACATATAAGGCTGAGATTTTCTTTCATCCCTGGGTCGGGGAATTTATCCAACGTCTGAACACATCCCCATTCTTGAGCGATCTAATGGACCCCCGTTGGCAATCAACAGAATTACTAGATGATAAGTTCTTTAAAGACTCTTACATACTAGACCCGGATGGGAATCCCTTTGTGAAATTCGATTCATCAGACCCTGTGAAGGAAGTCGACGTCTCAATCGGCGGGGCTTATTCGATTTATAACTGGGAACTCTTTTTTCATGTCCCACTTATAATTGCTGCTCACTTGAGCAAGAACCAGCGTTTTGCTGAAGCGCAACGCTGGTTCCATTACATTTTTGACCCAACGTCTACTGATACGAGCACCGATATTCCAGAACGATTCTGGAAATTCATCGGTTTCAGGCAGGGGGGAACCATGAAGACCATTAACACGGTCCTGGCGAACTTGAGCAAATTAGCTCCGGACAATGATGATCTGAAATCCTATAAAGAGCTACTAAAGCATCCATTTCATCCTCATGTTGTAGCCAGGTCTCGCCCAATAGCGCATCAATACTCTGTTGTCATGAAATATCTTGACAATCTGATTGCCTGGGGAGACAGCCTTTTTCAACAATACACAATTGAGACAATCAATGAAGCCACCCAAGTGTATGTTCTGGAAGCGAATCTCATAGGTGCACGACCTGAGCCAATCCCAACCAGAGGCATCGTCCAACCAAAATCAT
>CAZAFL010000061.1:2680-5326 GCA_964484465.1 uncultured Chlorobiaceae bacterium | reverse complement strand
ACTTTCAATTTGCCATCGTATTCATTTGCCAGCTCCTCGACAATCGGCGCGATCATTTTGCACGGTCCGCACCAAATCGCCCAGAAGTCGACCAATACTGGCCTGTCTGAACTAAGTACTTCGTTCTGAAAGCTCGAATCATTAACAACAACAGGTTTCATTTACGTTTCCTATGATATGTGAAAAAATCTGTATCAAATATACGAAATTTTACGCTGAAAATCTAACACTGTTCGGTCCTAAAATAGTTTCAACTTCCGCGATAAATTCGTTGGTAGGCGCTACAACGTATTTCGTGGCGTGAAACTGTTGGACGAGCGTTTCATTCGGCACCGTCACGTTAAAAAAGCACGCGCATTTTCCCTTATGCCTCTCTGCAATTTTACGAAGCTCCGCGATTGCCTGTTCCTGTACGATATTAGCATTGATCGATAAGATGATGCTCTTTGAGAATTTTTCCCGCACATTTTCCATCGGATAGAGCTCGCTCGCAATAACCCGAAGCGAATCGCCGTTCTGTTCGGCTTTTCCGATTACCGCCACCATCGCCTCGTCTTTGATGAAATTTTGATACTGTCTGTACGAATCAGAAAAAACTATACACTCACCTTTTCCAGTGAAATCCTGGAGTTTCAGGAACGCCATCATGTTCCCTTTTTTATCGATTTTCTTTTTCACTGCAGATATGATGCCGCACATCCGGACGACACTGCCTGATTTTACTGCCGACGGTTCACCGAATTTCGCCGTGGAAAAAGTGTTCACATCCATTTCATACTTCAGCAACGGATGGCCGGAAACGTAAAATCCGAGGACCATTTTTTCCCGGGATAATTTCTCACCATCAGTCCATGCCTGAGCTTCCGACATCGGCGGATAATGGTCGCGGCGGACTGCGCCGGTAGTCAGCTCGAACAAGGAAGATTGCCCTTTAGATGCGTGACTCTGTGAATTCTGTCCATACTGAATTGCTTTTTCGATGCACTCAAATAATTGAGCCCGTTGCGGATGGATACCATCGAACGCACCGCCCTGCACCAACCCTTCAATTGTTTTTTTGTTGACAAGCCGTAAATCGACCCGTTGACAAAAATCGAACAGGTTCTTGAACGGACCTGCTTCATCCCGGGCTTTGATGATGTTTTCCACGGCGCTGACGCCGACATTTTTAATCGCGCTCAGACCGAATCGAATTCCTTCCGGAGTAACGACAAAATTAACATCGCTCTCGTTAACATCGGGAGGAAGGACTTTCAGATTCATCTTCCGGCATTCCTCGATGAGCTGAACGACATAATCCGTGTCGCCGATTTCAGCCGAGATTGCCGCTGCCATATATTCGGAAGGATAATGTGCCTTGAGATACGCTGTCTGGTATGCGAGCACAGAATAAGCAACACTGTGCGATTTGTTGAAACCGTATGAGGCAAATTTTTCGATCATGTCAAAAATTTCGCCGGCAACCTTTTTTGTGTACTTCAGCTGGACGGCGCCACTGATAAATTCCATTTTCTGTTTTGCCATCAGCTCTTTGTCTTTTTTACCCATTGCACGCCGCATGAGGTCTGCTTTCGCAAGTGAGAATCCGGCGATTTCACTCGCGATCTTCATCACCTGCTCCTGGTACACGATAATACCGTAGGTCTCTTTCAATATCGGCTCAAGATTCGGGTGGAGATATTGAATCTTCTGCATCCCCTGCTTACGGCGAATAAAATCTCCGATCATTTCCATGGGACCGGGGCGGTAGAGCGCGTTCATCGCAACAAGGTCGCTGATTGTCGTCGGCTTCAGTTTCCTGAGCCAGTCCTGCATGCCGGATGATTCAAACTGAAAAACGCCGGTGGTATATCCTTTTGCGAAAAGAGCAAACGTTTGTTCATCGTTCTCAGGTATGGTGTCGAGGTCAATCCCGACGGCGTGACGCTGTTTGATCAAATTCAAAGCGTTCTGGATGATCGTCAACGTTCTCAAGCCCAGGAAATCCATTTTGAGAAGACCCGCATCTTCGAGGTCGATCATGTTGTATTGCGTCATGAGCTCTGTGCTCGGGGTCTTATACAGAGGCACATAATCGACCAGCGGTCCCGGCGCAATGACGACACCTGCAGCGTGAGTCGAAGCATTGCGATTCATTCCTTCGAGGACAAGGGAAATGTCCACAAGCTCCTGAATTTTTTCATCAGGACTCTCACGCACCCATGTTAATTCAGGGTTACCTTCGAGTGCCTCTGCAAGAGGAGTAACTTTTCCCTGAATAACTGAAATTTGTTTGGTGATTGATTCGACAACATTCAGAGGAACACCGAGGACACGCCCTACATCCTTCAGGACAGCGCGCGAAGAGAGGGTACCGAAGGTAATAATCTGAGAAACGGATTCAGAGCCGTACTTTTGTTTGACATACTCGATAACCGCATCCCGTTTATTATCGGAGAAGTCGATATCAATATCAGGCATACTGACGCGGTCGGGGTTCAGAAACCGCTCGAAGAGCAGGTCGTATTTCAACGGGTCGATATTTGTTATGCCGAGAGCATAGGAAACAATACTGCCGGCTGCACTCCCGCGCCCGGGTCCAACCATTGCTCCAATGTCTTTTGCGGCATTGATAAAATCCTGGGTGATCAGGAAATATCCGGCATA
>CAZAFL010000061.1:0-2580 GCA_964484465.1 uncultured Chlorobiaceae bacterium | reverse complement strand
GCGCTCGCGTCCGGGATCAGGAGCATGACATTGTGTGCAATTGCATGGTTTTCCTTGATGTAGTGGACGTCATTGGTAGCGATGAGTTTAATCCCAAGCTCCGCGGAAAGTTTTGGCATTCCTTCAAGAATCAATCTCTCCTTGTCGAGGCCGTGATTCTGAATCTCCAAATAAAAATCGTCTCCGAAAATTTCCCTGAACGTCACCGCCGCCTCGCGTGCTTCCTGATAATTTCCGGCCACGAGGTGAGACGATACAACGCCGGTAGGACAAGCCGAAAGCGCGACTAATCCACGTGAGTATTTTCGTAAAACGTCCAGGTCGATGCGCGGCTTGTAATAAAACCCTTCAGTAAAACCGATACTGCAGAGTTTCATGAGATTACGGTAACCCTCAGAATTCTTCGCAAGGAGGACGAGGTGATAATAGATTCCCCTCCCTCTGCCTTCCTTCACGCTTTGCGCGTTTATTTCCTTGTCAAAGCGCGAACCTTTCGTCACGATATACATTTCACAACCGATAACCGGCTTGACGCCGGCTTTCTTCGCGGTCTTATAAAACTCAATTGCGCCGAACATCACGCCATGGTCGGTGAGAGCAACAGCAGGCATATTATGTTCCACCGCCGACTGGACTAACCCTTCGATCGTCGCAGCACCGTCGAGCAGACTGTAATGAGAATGATTATGAAGATGTATGAATTCCGCCATCGCGAATCTATTTACGACTCAAGATTTTTTTCGACATAATTTACTACTTTCCCGAGTTCGATTATTTGCCGCTTGCCGGTCGCACGTTCTTTTACCTCCACATTGCCATTAACGACATTTTTTTCGCCGACAATGATTTGGAGCGGCATGCCGAGCAGGTCGGCGTCTTTGAATTTGAATCCCGGGCTCACATTCCTGCGTTCGTCATACAGTACATCGATAAGCGATTCCTGCAGTTTTGTGTATAAGTTTTCAGCAACGCCGACAATTTTTTCATTATCGGAATTCACCAGGATAAGATGAACATGGAACGGAGCAAGCCTTTTGCTCCAAATGATGCCGGCAGAATCATGATACTGTTCGATATGGCACGCGATAATCCGCTCGACCCCGATCCCGTAGCTTCCCATGATAATCGGCTTTTCTTTGCCGTCCTCATCCAGAAATTTTGCGTTCAATGCATCCGCATATTTTGTACCGAGCTTGAAAATATGTCCCAACTCGATTGCGCTCACGACACGAAGGTTGTTGTTACATGTCGGACAAGGCTCACCTGCCTGCACGAGCCGCAGGTCGTAGAATCCTTCGGCTCTGACGTCACGGTCAATGTCAATATTCATGAGATGGTAATCATTCTTGTTTGCGCCACTCACTAAATTATTAGCTCCCTTCAGTCTCGCGTCAACAATTGTTTTGAAACCGGTCAGGCCAAGCGGACCTATCGAGCCTCCGTCCGCGCCTGTCAGGGCTTTCAGTTCATCCGGATGTGAAGGACGAACATCGGCCCCAAGAACCCCCTGCAGCTTCGATTCGTTCAGCTGATCGTTCCCCATCATCAAAATGAGAACTGGCGTTTTCTCCTTTATGTAGACCAATGATTTTGCGAGCAAGGATTCATCAACCTTAAGAAAAGATTTGAGCTCGTCAATTGTCCGGACATTCGGTGTGTGTATTTCCTGTATCGGTTTTGACTCTCCATCGCGATGAGCTTCGACAACATTCGATGTCGCGACCTCAAGATTAGCCGCATATCCGCAATTGTCGCATAGGACGCAGGTATCTTCGCCCGATGCGGACTCGATCATAAATTCCTGTGAAGCGCTTCCGCCCATGGCCCCGCTCGAAGCGCCGACGATGAAATATTTTAATCCCGCCCGAGTAAAGATTTTCTTGTATGCTTCTGCGTGCAGGTCATAACTTTTATTTAACCCGTCCCAGGTTGCATCGAGACTGTAAGAATCTTTCATGAGAAATTGACGCCCGCGGATTACTCCGGAGCGTGGCCTGGGTTCATTCCGGAATTTCGTCTGAATCTGATACCAAATCTGAGGCAGATCACGATATGATTTCACATGATTCTTTGCTATCGAGCAGATGACTTCTTCATGTGTCGGCGCAAGGACAAGAGGACGGTTTTTAACATGAAACATCGTATCGCCGAACGCCTTCACGCGACCGGTTTCTTCCCAAAGCTCGACCGGGTTTAACGCCGGCAGATGGAATTCCTGTCCGCCGATCGAATCCATTTCATCACGGATAATCTCCATCGCTTTCCTGAGCGTGCGGTACCCGAGCGGCAAAAAAGAATAGACTCCTGCCCCAAGAGGTCGAATCATGCCCGCTCGAAGCATGAGCTGGTGGCTTGGAATTACAGCATCGGAAGGGACCTCCTTAAGTGTCGGGATAAAATTCTTGCTTAATCTCATCTTATCTGAACAATTTTTTAATAAATTCCTTTGTACCCCCGGGCAGAGTCGAACTGCCGACCAACGGTTTAGGAAACCGGTGCTCTATCCATACTGAGCTACGGGGGCGACTCCGTGTACTTGTATTGACACCCTGCACCCTTCTCATCGTGTAACCCTTTGTT
>CAZAFL010000060.1:0-5446 GCA_964484465.1 uncultured Chlorobiaceae bacterium | reverse complement strand
TTTGTCCATTCCCCGCACCGGAATCCATTCGAGCTTCCCGTGGAAATTCTCGCCGCCAGTGAATATGTTCGGGCAGGGAAGTCCCATATAAGTGAGACGTGATCCATCGGTTCCTCCGCGAACCGGAATAAGCTCCGCCTTCACTCCGGCGCGTTTGCATGCTTCAATTGCGTAGTCCGTGACGAACGGGACTTTATCGAGCTCGAGCCGCATGTTGCGGTAATCTTCTTTAATAGTAATATCGATCTTCACGTCGGGAAATTTCATCAGAGTCGCTTCGCGCATGGAATAGAGAATTTGTTTTTGCTTTTCCAACCCGTTCAGCTCGAAATCCCTCATGAGCACTTTTACTTTGGATTCTTCTGTTTCAAGAGTGCCGGTGTACGGATGAAGAAAGCCGATACGTTTCTCCGTCGTTTCGGGTTTCATGTCGTCCGGAAATCGGGAAATGAAATCGGATAATGCGTAAAGTGAATTGACCATAATTCCTTTGGCTGTTCCGGGGTGTGTACTTTTCCCGTGGACAACAATCGTCGCTGTGTTTGCGCTCCAGGTTTCGTTGCTTATTTCGCCGGTTTGTCCGCCGTCTACCGTATACGCGTATTGCGCACCGAAGCCTTTGATGTCAAATTTTTCTGCCCCGTTCCCAACCTCTTCATCGGGCGTGAACCCCACTTTGATAGTGCCATGTTTGATTGATGGGTCGTTCACCAGAGTTTGGAGCATCGTCATAATTTCCGAACAACCGGATTTATCGTCTGCGCCGAGTAAGGTGGTGCCGTTCGCGGTAATAATATCGCTTCCAATATTGTCCAGAAGTCTCGGATTTTTCCGGACTGAAATGACCTGCGTGGTGTCCTTCGGAAGAACGATATCTCCTCCCTGGTAGTTCTTATGAATAATGGGGTTTACATTTTCTCCCGAAACTGCCGGGGAAGTGTCCATGTGGGAGATAAAACCAATGACCGGCACATTATGAGCACTGCCTCCTGGCAAATTTCCCGGGAGAGTTGCATACACGTAGCAGTGATCCTCAAGATGCGCATCCGACAACCCAAGGTCGAGAAGTTCCTGCAGAAGGAGCTTCGCAAGGTTGAATTGTTTTTGCGTACTTGGAATGCTGTCGACATCCTCCTTCGATTGCGTGTCTATTTTTACGTAACGCAATAACCGGTCGACAGCGGTTTCATGGTGTTGAGCCTGCTGTCCCGAACACAATGCTGTGAGAGACAATATCAGAAAGAGGCACAAGAGGGAGTTGATAATCTTCATGGATGACTCGGGTAGATTTGCATTACAATTTGAATGCAGAAGTTTAGGGATTTTTGATACCATAAGCAAATTTGACCGGCATCACGGAGACGAATTTGCGGATTTTGTATCATTGTGATGCGAGAAATTCCTTCATTTTATCCACTATCAACTTGTCTTGCAGTCAAAAATTTTGTATTATGACTCTCCACCCCAAAGGATATTGTTATGGTTTTATTCCCGTAAATGATGACCATAGTGTCTTCAACGCATACATTTGCATGTTTAAGGATTAACATAATGCGTCGAAATCTACTGAGCCTCTGGTTATTGGCTTTTTTGGTGTGTTTCATTTCTATTTATAGAGCCTATCCTCAAGAAAATAGCGATACCTCACTTACGGCTCTTACTGAACGCGCCTACTCCCTCATCAGCAGTAATCCCCGGGAATCGATAACATTGTTCCGGAAAGCAATCGAACGCGACCCATCAAATATTCAACTCAAACGACAGATCGGATATCTCTATCTCTCTCAGCAGAAAAATGAAAATGCGCTGGAGCAATTCGAGGCTTCCGAAAAAATCCGTTCTTCTGATACTGTTAAACTTCAGATTGCTTATATCTTTGCAGAAATGCAGCAGAGAAACGACGCACTCGACATGTTCAATGACTTGCAGAAGAGCAATGACCTTGAAATCAGAGAGAAGGCTTCGAAGGGTATTTCTTCTCTCGCTTCAGAACGTATCCGCCTTTCATGGTGGGGACAGGTGTATGCAGTTACGTATTATGATACAAGGTGGAACGACTGGTTTTACGACGCCTTTGTTAAGCACGGAGTATATCTGACTGAAGATAAGTTGCTCAGCGCGTACGCAGTTCTTTCACTGTCTGGTGATTCCAGGTCGAGCGGAGGTGCAACTCCTCAAATTTTTTCCGACAACACACTGATGGGTGCACTTGGCATTCGCCTCAACCCGTTTTATGGATTTCTGTTTGATATGCAATACGGTGCTGCCTACGACATTATCGATAAGCACGTAGCTTCACGCGTCCATCAGGATTTCCGTGCTGTTGCAATTTATTCCAACGGAGTGTATGCTCCGTTCACACTACATGATGATCTCAGAATGCCATTCTATCCGACAGCTGAAATTTATGCGTCGGCAGGAAATTATTCACGGTATGAAACCAATATCGCCTACGTGCAGATGAAAGCGGGGCTACGGGCAATTGAAGCTTTGCATACACTCGTAGATGCCTATGCTCGCGTGAATGTTTCGCGCGATGCGCGAGGAGCAATCAGCTTCGACCTTGCTTCGTCGATGCTCCCTATTCAGGAAAAAAGGTTTTATAACAATGTTGTAGAGAGCGGATTCGGTGTGCGTGTGACTCCCCATAATGAATGGGGATTGTACATCGATGTGGAATATCTCAGGGGAACATACTGGGGTTTACCGGACGCTGAGATTCCACAATCGGTTGACCGATGGTATAATAGCGTGAGAGGATTTATTATTTTTGAACGTACGTTTTAATCACGACAATGATTGATTGGCTTATAGAGTTTTTGAGGTCATCGTACGAAGTGCTGTACGTGGGGACGTTTGTCGTTGCCACATTCCTGCTTGTCAGCGGTTTGGACGATGTCTTTGTCGATTTATATTACTGGTTTCATCACTTCTTTTCACGGAAGAAAATCGAAAAATATCGTACCGAATCGCCGGAGAAATTACACGAAATTCCAGAAAAGAATATCGCAATCTTTGTCCCGGCTTGGCATGAATATGATGTTATCGATAAGATGCTCACAAACGCATGCAAGACCATTCAGTATAAACATTACGATATATTTGTAGGAGTGTATCCGAACGACCCCCAGACTATCGCAAAAGTAGAAGAAGTGAGCAAGGTTTTCCCCAATGTTCATGCTGTCATTTCTGATAAACCCGGCCCGACAACTAAAGCAGACAACCTCAACCAGGTCCATCAGGGCATGCTCAAGTGGGAAAATAAAGTCGGCATTCGGTATGATATTATTTTAATGCACGATTCCGAGGATGTCATTCATCCCATGTCGTTAAAGATTCATAATTACTTTATTCCTGATTATGACATGGTTCAGATGCCGGTGTTCCCTCTGCATACGAGTCATGCAAGCATCGTGCATTGGACATACGCCGACGAGTTTGCCGAAAATCATACGAAAGATATTCTGGCGCGGGCGCATTTCAGCGGGTTCGTCCCTTCTGCAGGAGTCGGAACCGGATTTAACCGCTGGCTGATCGAATTTGTCGGTACATCGTTCGCGAGGAATATTTTCCGTTCCGCTTCCTTGACTGAAGATTACGACCTTGCTCTCCGACTTGCGCTTGGAAATGCGAACCTGCTGTTCGTATATAAACCCTTCGGCATTAATGCATCGACGCGAGGGTATTTTCCCCATTCTATGCGGGCCTCTATTCGCCAGAGGAGTCGCTGGATTATGGGTATCTGCCTCCAATCCTGGAAGGCAATTGGATGGAAGGGAGATGCAAGATTCCGGTTCGTGCTCTACCGCGACAGGAAGGCAATCATCGCTAATGCAATTAATTTTGGGGCGTATATCGTACTGGCATATTTGATGATGTACGAAGCTATCCGATTTGGATTTGCAGCATACCGTCAATTGCCGCCGATTGTAGTAAAAGGAACAATTCTCTGGTATCTTGTTATCATCGACACGTGTCTCATGCTCTGGCGCATAGGGCATCGGTTCATAAGCGTGCGAAGGGTGTACGGGATATGGGCGGGATTGTTGAGCATTATCCGTCTTCCGATTTCGAATATCGTCAACTTCAGTGCGACAGGAAGGGCATTATACCAGTTTTATGTTGCTGCGATGAAAAAGAAAGCTCCCAAATGGGAGAAGACAAGTCATGAATTTCCTTCCGCGACAGAACATGCGGGAAGGTAATCTTCATTCCAGTTGCAATTATATTCCGTTCTTGTTATTATTGGCATAATTCATATTGAGAATATTCCTGTGGAGATAGTACATGGCAAAAGAAATTAAAATATTGTTTGTCGACGATGAAGAGTCATTACGCATCCTTGTAAAAAATCAACTTCAGCTCGAAGGTTTCGCCATCGATACTGCCGACGATGGGGATACTGCAATAGATGCAATCAAGAGCAAGCCCTTCGACCTTGTGCTGCTTGACATCCGTATGCCTCGCCTGAGCGGTATTGAAGTACTTAAATATCTCAAGAAGAATAATCCTCTCGTCCGGGTTATCATGCTGACGGCGGTAGACGACCTTTCAATCGCAGTCGAATCAGTGAAGAATGGCGCAAACGATTACGTGACGAAGCCGTACGATACTGATAACCTGGTGAAATGTATCAAACGAGTGCTTGCAAAATAACCCTTACGTAATACTTACCCTCGAATTCCAATTCTTGTCGTAGTTCTCGTTTCCACACTTTGCGTGGGGATGAACATATTCTCAGCACCGGTTTTGTATAATCTGGAAAATTCTTTAACTTCAGAAATGAAAAAGAGGTCAAGTCCTGTGCAACGGGAAACCTCCAAACCCCGCCAGGTCCGGAAGGAAGCAACGGTAGGAAGTAAATTCCGTGTGACACAGGGTAGCTTGACCTCTTTTTTTGGTTATGATATAATATTGGCAAAAAACCATCGCTACCGATGAAAAACGGGACTCATCGAAACCCCTTGCAATCAATTCCATTTTTTCTTACCTTACACAAGTGTACCTCAAGTTTTTCTTTAAATTTGAGAGATTTTAGAAGGCTTTTTATTAAATTAACATGGCAACAGGTCTTTGGTTAACGATGTTGGGCGTATTTGCACTACAAGTTTTTTCTTCTGAAAGAAGAATCCTGCTCAGTTCGTTCCGAGGCTTCGCGGCGGCATCGATCCGCCCGCGTCGTTGCAACCTCCCGCAATTATTTCTGAACCCCTCATCTTACTCCTTACACATGCCTTGTAATTTGCCGGGTTCGAAGGAACGAAGTTCATTCTATGCGAAAAGAAATTATCATCAATGCCACCGCAAACGAAATCAGGATTGCAATAACTGAGGACAAGCGGTTAGCCGAACTCTTTGTCGAAACCCCCGAGAAAGAGAGAATGGTCGGCGATATTTACCTGGGGAAAGTTGCTAAAGTCATGCCGGGAATCAGGGCGGCGTTTAT
>CAZAFL010000059.1:0-5481 GCA_964484465.1 uncultured Chlorobiaceae bacterium | reverse complement strand
CCTGCGAGTCATGCATACCGCGGCAAAACCAAACGGAATGAGGTCATGTTCCGGAGAGGAGGTCATCTGTATGTCTATTTTACATACGGGATGCATTTCTGCGCCAACATCGTAACGGAAGAACAGGGAATAGGACACGCCGTGCTCATTCGGGCGCTCGAACCGGTTGAAGGAATTGAAGTAATGAAACGAAAACGTGGGTTCATCTCTAAACAAAATGAGAAACAATCTCCGGCAGAAAATGATACTATCGGACTAACAAACGGACCCGCGAAGCTTTGTAAAGCCTTCGGTATAGCCCGTGCGCAAAACGGTATCGACCTGCTCGGCAATGAAATATTTATTGCGGATGGAAAAAAGGTATTGGGATTGAAAATTGGAGCATCGCAACGGATAGGTATTCGAAATGGAAGAGAAAAACAATGGAGGTTTTATATCAAACAGAATAGCTACCTTTCACGGAAATAATATCGCCAATCCGCGGTCTTCCCCTCTAATTCTTTCTTCAAAAACATTCCGGTGTAGGACTTTTTGTTCTTTGCAATATTTTCAGGCGTCCCCTCAGCGACAATATATCCGCCGGCATCTCCACCTTCTGGACCTAAATCAATAACCCAATCGGCAGTTTTGATGACGTCCAGATTGTGTTCAATGACAATAACCGTATTCCCTTTGTCGACGAGTTTATTGAGCACTGAAAGGAGCATGCGAATATCTTCAAAGTGCAGGCCGGTTGTCGGCTCGTCAAGGATATACAGAGTCTTTCCCGTTCCGACTTTCGAAAGTTCTGTCGATAGCTTTACCCGTTGTGCCTCGCCGCCGGAGAGGGTCGTCGCCTGTTGTCCAAGGTGGATGTAGCCAAGTCCTACATCATACAGCGTCTGTAATTTGCGTTGCAGCCGCGGGATGTCGCCAAAAAACCCGACTGCCTCTTCCACCGTCATCTCAAGAACGTCGGATATTGATTTATTTTTATACATCACTTCGAGGGTTTCACGGTTATAACGCTTTCCTTTGCAAACTTCGCAAAGAACATACACATCCGGAAGAAAATTCATTTCAATTTTTCGCAACCCATCCCCTTCGCAGGTTTCGCACCTTCCGCCTTTCACATTAAAGCTGAACCTGCCTGCTTTATATCCCCGAATTTTTGCTTCAGGCAACTGTGTATACAGGTCGCGAATAAAGGTGAACAAGCCGGTATAGGTCGCGGGGTTCGACCGCGGCGTGCGTCCGATAGGCGATTGGTCGATGTCGATGACCTTGTCGATATACTCAAGCCCTTCAATGGCACGGTACGGAAGCGGTACATCTTTTGCATCATAAAACTTCCTGGAGAGGATACGATAGAGGGTTTCTGTTACCAGACTTGATTTCCCCGAGCCGCTTACGCCGGTGACGCAAATAAAGGTGCCGAGGGGTACCTTCACATCCACAGATTTGAGATTATTTCCTGTCGCACCGACTAATGAAATAGCGGTGCCGTTTCCGCCTCGCCGCTGCGACGGGACATCAATTCTTTTTTTGCCGAGAAGGTAGAGTCCAGTGTGCGACACAGCCCCCCGCCCGTTGCCCGGAATTTTCAGCCGTTCATTTTTTATTTCCAGCTGGTGGGGCTTGCCGGTCGTTATGACATACCCGCCATGCTCTCCCGCCCCCGGACCCAGGTCGACAACGTAATCCGCACTCTCGATCATTTCCTTGTCATGTTCAACAACAATGACTGTGTTTCCGAGATTTCTGAGTTGTTTTAACGAGTTGATAAGCCTGATATTATCACGCTGGTGCAGACCGATACTCGGTTCATCCAGAATGTACAGAACTCCCACGAGTTGCGAACCGATTTGCGTGGCGAGGCGTATACGCTGCGCCTCCCCGCCGGAGAGCGTACGCGCCGGCCGGTCAAGGGTCAGGTACTCAAGACCTACATTAAGCAAAAAATCTGTCCGGGAAGTAATTTCCTTAAGAATTTGCCGGGCAATCTCCAGCTGACGCTCGGTGAGGGTCAGCGCTGAAAAGAATTCCCGCGCTTTGCGAAGAGATAGTGTCACAACATCATGTATGTTCACCTTCTTTCCGGTGCGGGCATCGGTAATGCGCACGGCAAGACTCTCCTTTCGCAGGCGTCCGCCGTTGCAGGATGTGCAGGGCTTTGTATTCATGTATGATTCCACCCATTGACGGATACCCTCTGACGCGGTTTCCTCATAATAATGCTTCAACGTTTGGATCAAACCGGTGAATCGATGTTTATACACGACCGTCCTGCCGCTCGAGTACGTGTATGGAATCTCAAATTTTTCATCGCCCGCACCATACAACAGCACATCGCGTATTTTTTTGGGCAGCTTTTCCACGGGAGTATCGAGGTCAATCCCGAATTTGCTCACTACAGCTTTCACCTGATTCCAAAGCCAGGTCTCCCGTGGTTTCCCGAGCGGTGCAATACCTTCCTGATTTATTGTCAGCTTCCCGTCCGGGAAAATAAGATTGACGTCAAATTCTTTTGTCTCACCTAGGCCGCTGCACGCAGGACAGGAGCCATAGGGCGAATTGAAAGAAAAGGAGTTCGGGGCAGGTTCGTCGTAACTGATACCGCAATCGGGGCACGCGAGATGCTGACTGAATAATTGGTCGGAATTGTTCGCTGGTTTTTTCCGCCGTGGTTTTTTTGAACCTTCTTCTCCGACGATATTGATAATGACCAGACCGGACCCCATACGCAGTGCAGTTTCAATCGAATCGGCAATTCGTGAACGCATATCCGGTTTCACTGTGAGCCGGTCGACAACAATTTCAATATTGTGAACTTTATATCTGCCTGCCTGCATCCCTTTGTAGATTTCCTTAACATCACCGTCGATACGAACCCGCAGAAAACCGTCTTTCACAATCTCTTCGAACAGCTCACGATAATGTCCTTTTCTTCCGCGAACAACGGGCGCGAGAATCTGGAGCTTCGTCCCTTCAGCGTAGTTCATGACCGAATCTATGATCTGATCGACGGATTGTCTCTGCACAGGCTTGCCGCAATTGTAGCAATATTGGATGCCGATGCGCGCAAAGAGGAGGCGAAGGTAATCATAAATCTCGGTAACTGTCCCTACGGTCGATCGTGGGTTATGAGAACCTGTTTTTTGCTCGATGGAGATCGCAGGACTCAGTCCTTCGATGTAATCGACATCGGGCCGTTCCATCAATCCAAGAAACTGGCGTGCGTATGCCGAGAGGCTTTCAACGTATCGTCGCTGTCCTTCGGCATAAATCGTATCGAACGCCAGGCTCGACTTCCCCGAGCCCGATAACCCCGTAATAACAATAAGGTTATCTCGCGGCATTTCCACATCGATATTCTTCAGATTGTGGACACGTGCGCCTTTAACGATCAGTTTGTTTTGTTCCATCGGATGAAAAACTGGATTGATTGAAAATCAATGAAGGTGAAGATAATTCTCTTCACCTTCACAGGAATAAATTATGGAATAAAGGAAAGAAAAGCAAAAATGGGAAACGCAAACCTTGAGAAGATTGAAAACCTTCTCAGGGTTACAGTATGTTATTCACCTGTCGCAAAGCTAAACTTGTATGGGGTCGGAAGCTGTACTCCGGCTTCCGTTCGTAACGAGGTGCCAATTGTAATATTGTAAATAGTAAATGCTTGCAGCGGGACGTCCGGCGTAAAGGTAAATTCCGAGACTCCGGCTGAAAAATTAAATGTTCCGCTCACAGTGGGATTGATGTTGAACGCAATTGGTACAGTGTTGATATCAATCACACCAGTGGTAAACACATATATGGTACCATCCCTTGGCACATGAGTTCCGCCATCAGGCGGGTTCGTTGACAATACCTTAAACGTCGCAATGCTGAACGCAGCACTGAATGGACTCGTAAGATGACTCCCGCCCTTCGACTGCAATGTGCTATCGAGTGTCACATTATATGTTACCCCCTGCATAAAGGAGACGATTGGAGAAAAAAAGAAACCGTCACCTGGATTTAGAAATCCAAGCAAGCCATCGACGTCTGGGCTTATATGAAATGCGGTCCGGACGCTCTCTGTATCAATATCTGCGTTGAACAACACTAACAATCTGGCTGAGGCAGAGACATTCGTATCATCATTCGACGGAGAAATCAACGTGACCTTGAAATCGGTAGTTGTAAAAGAATACTCAAATGCCTGAAACAGGTTTATTCCAGATTGTGAACGAAGTGTCGTGTCGATAGTCACCGTATAAGTAGTGTTCGCACCTAGTTCAGTCAATGGAGAGTAGAAAAATTCCTTTAAATCTGAAGAAAATGAAAACAACCCCGGAATTTGAGGATTAATTTGGAAACTTTCTCGAACGGTAGAGGTATCGACGCCATCGTTCAAAGAAACTGAAAAGCCTTTTTGTCGTAGTTGAACGTTTGTATTACCATTTCCGGGGAACGTATTCGTTATTCCGAAAGGAACGGTTGTGAATGATGCATTGAATTCACCCGTCAGTCTATTTCCTGATTTATCGTGTGCTGAACTATTCACAGAAACAGTATAGGAAGTTCCAAGCATCATGCCTGCCCCGGAATAGAGAAAAAATACTGAAGTTGAATCGAGCTGGAGTATTGACGACCCGCTTGTAGAATAAAGCCAGCTGCCTGAAAGAGGAGGGTCTATTGTGAGCATTGAGAATACTGAAGTATCGACAGGGCTGTTGAATTGAAGCCTTATGAGCGCTCTGGCAGAAACATTGACGGAACCAGGGGAGGGCGTCATGCTCTTTACCCGGAAGTTTGGCTCTGGTTTAAATGTCATGGTAAAAGCAGGATTAAGGCTGTTTCCGTTGATGTCCTTTGCACTCGATTCGATCTGCAGCGAGTATGTTTGATTTACCTTCCATGAGAACGGGGCAGCAGCATTTGCGGCAATGGGGGAAATGGATGCCACATCGCCTGTACTCGAGGAGACACGAGCGGTATCAGGCTTCACATCTCCCAATGAAGAACTGATATGAACCCCATGTTGTAAGGAAGTCAGGTCCATCAATTTATTAAATCGGATGGTGATAGTGGAAGAAAAATTATCGTATGGGCCGGTAGAATTCTGCGGAGGATATGTGTAGATAACCTCCGGCTGCACGGACGGGTCGTTCAACAAATCGACCGGGATGAAATCTTTTTCTTTGCATGTAGAGAGCAACAGGCATAACGCAGCGAACGCGAGTTTTCTGACTGAAGACATATACGCTCCTCAACGATTCGAATAATTACCGCTGGCGAGGAAAGTTATTCTCACCAGGATGTGATAAATTAGGAAAAAAAGATTCGATATACAAAAATAGACAAAGCAACCTTTGGAAAGGTTTTAGACCTTTCCAAAGGTTGGCAGGCTAGAAATCTCGCGTGGTAAATGAGAAGGTGTAAGGCTGCTTCAAATAATAACCGCTGCGAGATCGGATAGTAGTGGATAGGGTTGCTGTATATCGTTCGTTCGGCTTG
>CAZAFL010000058.1:0-5630 GCA_964484465.1 uncultured Chlorobiaceae bacterium | reverse complement strand
TAGGACCAGTCATCTTCCATTCCGCAGAAAAGAACCGATTCACCTTTTTTTGCCAACTCGTCAAACTTCTTGAAGATTTTGACATCCTGACCACTGTGAGGCAGGCTTGTCACAATCCGCTGCCAGGGCTCAAGCGCCATCACTTCAGACACCCTCGGCAGATGGTCGTTGACGATTGCCGCACCTATTGTCGGGATGCCCGTGAGAAATATCAGCACGGCAAAGACCTTTTGGAAATCAATCCTCAATCCGTTCAATGTCCACATCGCAACAACAGACATCCCAAGCGGCATACAGAAGAAATATCGCAGGTCATATGGACGCGGGCCGTGGGTGTATGCAAACCCGAAAAACGTTCCGACAATGACCATCATGATCGATAAAAGTATGAGATATTGCTGACGATTTTCTCTCGCTGTAAAATAACGTCTGAGTACAATTCCGCTACCGACAAGGCTCAACGGTAACACAAGATAACCGAACAGGGGACCGAAATGTGAAGCGCTATGATTCCATGAATCGATCGAAACATAGTCCCAGCAAGTAATGAACCACAGCTGTCCGTAATGAGCGAGATTATCTACCACTGTGACAAAGCTATGGCTGCGTGTATCCACCGCACCTTGCCCGAGGGAAGGTAGCAGCGCATGAAAATTTCTTATGTTGCTCAAGTATACTTCTATTCCCATGAGAAGCGTGCTGATAAACAACACGCCAAGAAACAACATTAATTTCCCCATAGGAAACCTGCCGGCGCTTTGAGAGAAAAAAATGAGAACAACGACAAGTGTACAGACCGGGACAAGAATCAGCATGTGGTACTTGACCCCGACCAGCAGACCGAGCATTGTTCCCAGGAGAATCAGGTGAACCAGCTTCTGCGAACGGATATACAATGCCATCCAAACAAGTGTTAGAACGATAGCCGCAGCCACAATCATGTCATTTTGCGTTGAATACGATTGGAGGAGAACTAACGGCGCTGTCAATGAAGAGACTGCAGCGATGAGCGACCATCCTTTCGACATATCTACTAACCGACAAAGATAATACACTCCCACCAATGCAATGACCATTGATTCCAACTGGACAATTCTCGCCAGATCGTCCTTCCCAAAGAAAATCACGTGGAACATTTGCAGTATTTCACCGTTCACCGGTGAAATCACCTGACGCATCGTCGTCGTTTCATAATAACCAAGGGAGCCATGCTGGAGCCAGCTTGCAATCATTGGCAAATGATATGTGAGTGCATCCCAGTTTGCCGGAGGCAATAGCAACACACGGAACATCGAAGCCGCAAACCAGAATATGATGACAAGAAACAACCCGCCGCTTAACCAATTCCCCCGCACGTACGACAGGCTCGCTTCAATTAATCCTTTGATGTCGCCTAAAAACGAATTTGAAGATTTTTTCGAAAAGCCAAAAACAGAACCGACTGTCAAGAGAACCATCACACCAAACGCTCCCGGTGTCAGCAGACGTATGTACGACAACGCCCATGAGACAAGGATGGTCCAAACCCAGTACAACGTATACGACCCCAGAATTTTCTCGATCGAAGATTTTAGTCCGATCGACTGCGCAACGCGGTAAAAGGCTTCAAGCAGAGAAATGAAAATTATAAAAAAGAATATGGTTCTCATTGCTGATGTATCCCCCTGTTATATGTTTAACTTTTACGCACTACGAATAATCCGCATTCGCTTGCCCAAAATGGTTTTTCGAAAAAGAAATATTCCTTCGGGCCTCCAGGTGAAGCAATCCATTCATCAAGAGCTTTTCGCACACCTCCCCGGTTCGTCGGGTCCCATCGGGAGGCATAATGAGAGCTATCGTGAAAGACCATGACGCCCTCCTTTCTGAGCCGCGGAAAATAGAGCTCAATTTCACTCCTTGTTTCTTCAGTCGCATGAGAGGAATCGACATAGATGAAATCGTACTCCACATGGAGTGTTTTGAGCACTTCTCCGTCAAGCGTCGAGCCGTCAATACAGCGAACCAAGGAACTGAAGCCTGCCTTCTCGATAAATGACCGTGCCCTCTTATGAATGCTCTTATCCAGTTCAACAGTGTCGAAAATGATTTTCCTTTGATGCACGACAGTAGACCTCAGGAGAGCATCCGCAAGGACAATTGTCGAGAACCCCATCCAAGTTCCCAACTGCAATACTGATGAAAATGAATTACCGGCCAGCATTGCATATAGCAAGCCTAGTGTTTGAGGGTCTGTCGCCCCCGAAAAGTCATCCTGAAGGATGATTTCAAGAATAGCATTTTTCGACTGGGGACTTAATGCATCGAAAAATGTCGAAGCCCGTATGTAGTCGAAGGAATTGCGAAAAGGAAGTCGATCCATGCTTATGCCGGATTTGTTTTTCGTTTGATTGCTTCTTGGTATACATCAAGGTATTTTCGAACAAAGACATCCGTCCCAAACAGCTCAGCCGCCCGCTTCGCCGCTTCCCCAGCAATGAATGTTCGTTTTTGAGGATTGTCCAACATCGAAAGAATGGCGTCGAGTAATGACTTTTTGTCACCAGGAGGGACCAACAGTCCTGTCTCATTGTGGGTGATCTGCTCCGGGATTCCACCAACGCCGTAGGCAATTGTTGCGGTTCCGCTCGCCATTGCTTCAACAATTGTGCACGAGCTGTTTTCCGCCAGCGTCGGCGAGATGAATACGTCGGACGCTGCATAACATGTCCGAAGCAGAGCCGGGTCATCTATCCAGCCGGTCTCTTTCCCGAGAAATTGATCGCCCAGAACAGATTGTCCCTGCAGATGACCGACAACGATCGTGTACATATCGGAACGACGGGAATAAAGCTCGCCAAGCATTTCCTTAAACGTCGCAATACCCTTATGCGGAATCGAATTAATCCAGCTTGCAACGAACAGGATAACTTTCTTGTCGGGCGGAATGCCAAGCCGCTGCCGTGCTGCCATTTGGGGCTCGGGGAAGAAAACCTTTGTGTCCACCGGACTCGGTATGACATACATCGGAATATTCCGAAGGATAGATTGCGCGGCATGCTGGCGCAGCCAATCCGATGGGGTAACAATGACAAATTTCCGGTTGCCGTACAGAAATTTCTTTAACCGCAGATGGAATCTGCTCGTATCTTTCTTCAATACGGGGTAGTACGAAAGCTGGGGGCATTCACCGCATGATTGTTGATAGCGTTCGCAACCGAATGACCAGACGCACTTACCGGTGAACGCCCACATGTCATGGAAAGTCCATACCACCGGCTTCCGCAGCATCAGGAGCGGTGCGGTCAGAATGTTAAAATAATATCCGTGGAGATTATGGAAATGAATGACATCCGCAGATACGGTACTCCTCATGAACGGGATGCGCCATGAAGGAAGGTAGAAAAGATAATTTGTCGAAAAAATTTCATCGAGAAAATTTCCCGCAGAATAAACGATATCTTTCCCCGGCACTTTAATCACAATCTCCCTGGCAAGAGGGTCGGCATCATAATTTATGCGGTATGCCATGAGCTTGTTATTGTATCCACGAAGATGGAGCTCCCGGCAAAGATTGTACGCAACCTTTTCCGCCCCGCCACCCGAGTTTGCGGTATTCAGCGTCAATATGTTTTTTATCATACTGGCAATTTACATTGCATAAACATTTTCGTACACATCGAGAAGATTCTTTGCAACTATTGACCACTCGAATCGTTTCGCATGTTCGCTGTTTGCTTTCCCCATCGATTCGATGAGGGAATTGTCGTTTATGGTTGAGAGTATCGCTTCCGCAAGCTTTTCGCTGTCACCCGGTGGAACATAATGACACCCTTCGCTGCTTGTATACTCGCGAACTGCAGGAAAATCTGAAGCAATGATGCCCAAGCCGCACGCCATCGATTCCAGTAGTGCATTGTTTGCGGCCGTATTGCTCAGCGACAGAACTGATAATGCCGACTGATGATACAGCTGACGCAATTTCTCATCCGTTATTCCCGAATGGAAATTAACATTCTTCATTCCCTGAAAAAAATTCCTGTTCTGCTCGTTGGCAACGACGTCACAAATAACTTCAGGGTCACGCTGATATACAATCCGGAGCGCCGCTGCTAACGTATCGAAATCCCTCAGCCAACTCCCGACGCTCACCAGTCTTTTTTCAGTTGTTCGATGTATACGAGGCGTAAAGAAACCGAGGTCGATTCCGTGATGAACGACAAATATCCGTTCACGACCGACGAGAGGCTCGAAGAATTCTTTCTGGCTCTCCGACATTAATATCACTGCATCGAGTTTCCTGATCGGCTCAGTGTTCAGGATGAACTGCCCGGATTCACGAACCGGTTGATGGTATGTCGCGACCATCTTGCACTTTTCTGAACGCGGACGCAGCGAGCTGAAATAATATGAATTTTCCGGATAAATAAAATGGATAACCGACGGCTGAGATTGGTTGAGAATGGAACGAAGGCGCCACTCGAGCCACTGGCATTCCGGAAAATATCCTGTTAAACCTGTTGTTTCGCGCAACCAATTGTGTCGTTTAGCTGTTGTAAACCGATTAATAAGTGACGCGACAACTTTTGGTGTCATAATCCTTTTACAACGCAGATAATCGCCGATGCGGTTGTAGCCGGAAACTGCATAGTGGTGCTGGAACCGATAGGTTACCAGATAGATGTTTCGTGAACCGCTATCTCCCCCCCTCATGCCCTCTTTTCGGCATGATTATACAAACCTTCGAGCGCGGGGTTATGCAGCGTTTCCTTTTGTTTTCTTAACAAGTACATCTGGTAAGACTTACGATAATTCCAATAGTTTAATTGCCATACATTCCCCCAGTGCTTTTTCGACGCCCGCAACTGCTCGGGATACACATGACGTTCAAGCGGCTCAAACGTCTTTGCATCCTTATGCATCCTGTATGTTGCAATGTATTTCGGAACATGATGAAACGCGTAATGCCGGGCGACGCGAAGCCACCATTCGTAATCCATCGCATAATGATACGACTCGTCGAGGAACCCTGCCTTCGTGAAAACCTCTTTCCGTACAAACACCGTCGGCTGATGGATCGCGTATGTATAGTCCCACCATCGGACCATCTCTTCGTATGTGCCGCAAAAACCCTTCGTCGAGTAAAGCGGGTTTCCCCTTTCATCGACGGCATGGTAATCGCCAAAGAGAACAAAGCAATCGGGTGTACTGGAAAATTTTTGGATGACTGCGTTGAACGCGCCTTCAAGGAACGTATCGTCGGAGTTGACCCAGCCGATAATTTCTCCCTGTGCTTTTTGAATTCCCTTGTTGACCGCATGTGTTTGTCCCCGGTCTTTTTCCGACACCCACTGCAGGTGAGGATATTTCTTCAGGATATCGACCGTACCGTCTGTTGAGCCTCCGTCCATCACGAGATGCTCGAGGTTCGGATAATTCTGCCGAAGCACCGACTGAATGGTTTCCTCGATGTAGTTTGCCTGGTTGTATGAGGGCGTGATAATTGTAAGCAAAGGAGTTGCAGTATTATTTTTGATTGCTATCATATCCTATATCTGGATTCCCGCTTTCGCGGGAATGACGGGTAAAGCCAACGTGTCATTCCGCACTTGATGCGGAATCCATACGTTGCCTCGTCTGGATTCCAGTCC
>CAZAFL010000057.1:8752-9203 GCA_964484465.1 uncultured Chlorobiaceae bacterium | reverse complement strand
TTTTTTCTTCAAACCTTGTGTTTGGTAAGTAAGTATCTTTACATCTCTAAAGAACCGGAATCGCAAATGTCGTGGTTACGTTATTATGTTGAACAAGCCGCGACTTCAAAAGGATGGTCAGATATTGTTACGATAGGTATAATTGGACTTCTCGCATACGTTGCCTTTCGAGGCAAAAGCTAATGTCGGATTCATGGCGCTCGGCGGTAAACAACGACACTGGTTAGATCCGAGGAATAAGCTCGCTCATTAATCTTGCTTCACAACTGATGTTTGCCTATTTGTAGTTCGCAAAACTATTGCGTTGTTACCACAGAAATTATAGATCATTTGCTCGCCAGTGTTCAAGCGACGGATGAAATTCTAATATGACTTTTGGTTCGCATACATAGGGTTCGATTCCTTTTTGTTGCGGAGTTGCTGAATTTACGGCAACATTCGACCTCCTAAA
>CAZAFL010000057.1:7634-8742 GCA_964484465.1 uncultured Chlorobiaceae bacterium | reverse complement strand
AGAAAATCAACAATCATCCAATCGTCGAAACCTCTGAACGCATCGGCCAAGAGATCATCGAACGCTTCAGACAACATCCCGAACAACTCAAACAAATTGACAGGCATCTATTTGAAGAACTTGTTGCAAAACTCTTCGATGGGTTTGGTTTCAAAGTTGAACTCACTCAACAAACTCGGGATGGCGGTAAAGACATAATCGCAATAAGACATCAACTTGTTTCGGAGAAATTCCTGATTGAATGCAAACGACCTGATCCCACGAATAAAGTTGGCGTTCAAGCCGTTCGGGAAATAATGGGGGTGAAAATCGACGAGGGCGCAACAAAAGCCATTCTTGTAACAACCGCATCTTTCTCAAAAGATGCAAAGTTACTTCTAGACCGCCACCAATGGGAAATCGAAGGCAAGGACTACGATGCATTAAAGGACTGGATCGAATGCTACCATAAGCTAAAGGCTCAATGAATAATTGCCTGCTCGCAAACGGCGCCTAACAAACACAAAAATGCCGCTGGTATGAAAATGCTCGCTCAAGTGATTAGTATATTGCACACATTCTATAAAGGGACGCTATGAAAGTCGTTCGACGGTTTGGCATCGTTGCCATTGCTGGATTCAGTTACATCATGCTATTCCACTACATCGGTGATTTTACCATGCAACAGAGTGGCGCACTTGGAATTGCATTTGCCATTCTCTCTGCTGGTGTAAGAGACGCGTTGAAAAAATCGCGACCCGAGCCACCAAGGTGAATAGATTTCATCTGAGGAGTTACAAGGAGCCTGTCAAAATACGGCAAAAATCGTTGCGTGTTGCCGGACGTTGCGGCCCTGGGCGCTCGAAGATTACATTAATCGAATGGAGTCGCGATTATGTTTAGAACAACCAAAAGAAAAACCGAGGCGATAACAGATTCACTAAAGCGTTACAGTCACAAATTCTTCGACTTACGCAGAGCTTGCATGCTAAATGCATTGGATTTACTCAAGGAAGCTAGGATACTCTACAAGAATCGCCGATATGCGAGAGCCTATGCACTTGCCTTCACCGCATTCGAAGAAGTTGGCAAAGCACAAATCGTTGCAGACTTTATCACAGGTGTTTCC
>CAZAFL010000057.1:0-7624 GCA_964484465.1 uncultured Chlorobiaceae bacterium | reverse complement strand
TGAGTATTACTCTGGGATTACCCGATGTGGGGGGGTCTATGCTATGGTCTTTCCCGAATTCGAGGAAGTTGGAAAAGACTAAAGCGTGGCGGATTTTATCACAGGTGTTTCCTCTAAGAACGAACTTGAGTCGGCATTCCGCGATCATGGACTCAAAGCTGCATACATGGGTCGCCGGTTCGTGATAAGCGCTGAGGATCCTCAGGATGTTACTGTAGAATACGATTCAGCAAAAACCAAGCAATTATTGATGCAAAGAAATGCTGCTTTGTATGTCAACATGACTGATGATTTTCTTGCGCAATCACCAAAGCAAGTCTTCCGAGCTAAACATTCTATGGATATTATAAAAGCCGTTGAGGAAAAAATACGATTTATATTGTTTGCCGAGCATTTGAATGAACGCATTGGCACCCAAGCAATTGCAAAATGATGTGCCAACGGCAGCTAACAGCAAAACAATCACGTTAGCAGAAAAGCTCACGGGCAGTTGGAAAATGTTAATCTTCGCAAAACTGATGCATGCTTTTGCTAGGCGTTGTCCGCCATTTGCGGTCTACTTGCTCTCAGGAGAGAGGTAATAAGTGAAACTTCGACTTTTAGCTATCTGTTCATTTTTCCTTTTGCTCTGCCAGCACCCATTCATGTGGGCACGAGACAACTCGGCAAAGCAAGATACGCTGAATGAAATAATGACGTTGATAAATACATATTACGTGGACGCGGTTAATATTCCACCACCAGCTCAGACTTCAATCGATAGTATTCTGAACCATCTTGACTTGGATTGTTGGTACTTGCCTTCAAGGAGCCTTCCCAAGCAAGACACACATATGGACTATGAAGGCATCGGATTAAACTTCAGTTTAATAAGCGACACGCTGACTGTCATTTCACCCATACTCGGTGGTCCAAGCGATGATAGAGGTATCACAACAGGTGACAAAATTTTGAACATCGATGGAGAAAGCGCGATTGCGATCAAGCCTGATGAAATCTTCCAAAAGCTTCGTGGCCCCAAGGGGACAAAAGTGAAGATAACAATTCTGCGATGTGGCATTAAGCAGCCGCTTGAATTTGAAATAAGCCGCGGACAAGTCCCTCTTTATAGCATTGATATTTCTGACATGTTAAATAAGCAAATCGGCTATATTCGCATCAATCGGTTATCTCAGAATACGCATGACGAGTTTGTCGATGCACTAAACAAACTTAATGAACATGGTATGAAAAAACTGATTCTCGATTTGCGCTCCAATCCAGGTGGTTATATGGAGCAAGCATTCAAGATCGCTGATGAAATCCTCCCGAAAGGGAAAATGGTCTTAAGCATCAAAGGTCACTCGCCAAAATTCAATGAACAGTATACAAGTACAGGTAACGGTCATTATAGCGAACTCCCGCTAATTGTACTCATTAATGCAGGCACAGCAGCCGGTAGTGAGATTATTGCTGCCGCCATTCAAGATTTGGATCGCGGCCTTGTTGTTGGTGAAATATCTTATGGCAATGGAATCATTCAGAGGGAATTTTACCTCCCAAATCAGTCTACACTACGCCTTACCATTGGGCGATGGTATTCTCCCGCCGGACGCTGCATCAACCACTCTCATGTGAAGCAGGGCAATGAGAATCTTGCGTTTCCCTTTGACACCGTTGGTTCCGATCAAGAAAATATTCAACATGAAATAGATGGTCACATCGCAAAATCAATTTTTCACACACAATCAGGAAGAACCGTTTCGGAAGGTTGTGCTCTTATCCCAGATTACCTTGTCAGACAAAAGCGATCACTGCTTATTGCGCAACTTCGCCTAAAAAATGTCTTTCCATTATACGCAGAAACGTACATCAAAAAGAATCGTGAAGTTATTCAACAAAACTTTGGGGATGATTTGAATCGCTTTCGAACCAATTTTCTCCTCTCAGATGAGATGATCGCTGACCTTAGCCACTTTGCAGCAATGGCGGGAATAGAAGGTGACTCCATTCAGTACCAAAAAGACAAATTCGAAATCCAAACCCACATCCAAAGACAGATCGCTAAGTTGGTCTGGGGATACAAAGGTTGGAATGTGGTAATCGATGCGGCAGATCATCAGCTTCAGAAAGCGTTGGAGCTTTTTCCAGAGGCTGAAAAATTATCTGGCCTGCACTAATGCCTTACGTTTTGGGAACCACGGCCTATCATACGCAAAAAACTCCTTGAATAGAAAGCAGTACTCAACATTTTCGCTCACTGAAATGACAATTATACGTTCGCTCAAATGTCGCGTGTTTTTGCACGACGTTATGTGCCATTTGTCTACCACAAAAGGAAATAAATATGAAACATCATTTTCGCCCACCTGAATTGAAACTGACTACAATACTTGTCGGTCTCGCAATTTGCTTGTATGGCTGTTCATCGTCGTACACGGTGAGTTCGGCTGGTAAGCCGAATTCCGAGTATACCTACCGGGAAATGAATGAAGAGCTACAAGGGCGGGATGCCAAAATCGAACTAAAGGACGGGAGAGTCATGTCCGCAAAGGAAATCAAAATATCTGATGGCTCTGTATCGTGGGTTGACCGACGGACAGACGAAGAATCCAAGACAAGCATTCGGGAGATAAACAAAATCACGATCAAGAGGTCTTCGAAGGGGGCCTTAGAGGGTTTTGGGTTTGGGGTCCTAATAGGTGGTGGACTTGGTGCGATCATTCTGGGGAGCACTGACAATGGGAAGCTGGGATCAGGTGCCGGGGTTGCCATCGGTCTAATAGTTGGAGGAGGGGCGGGTATAATCGGTGGGTTAACGACCGGGTTGATAGTTGGGCATAGTGATAACTATGAATTCCTGCCGACAGCACAAAGTGATTCGTTGCAGAATGGGAAATGAGCGCTGCAAGTTTTTGAATGATGGTTATTACAATGATACGTGGACAAACGGCGTATAACAGTGGCAACGACGTTGGAAAATAGAGCCAAATAATGCTGAGCGTCACTCAATATTTTTGCTCACTGACAAATGGTCAATGCCAAGGCTCACAAGAATCCTGCATTGTTGACCAAAACGTTATACCCACACCGATTCTCCCATTAGATAACTAAGAACAGTTATGGCAAGCAAAGATAAATCTGAGATGCCCCTTTTTATTCAGGGCATGTATGCGACCGTCTTGGGAGTAAGTTTTTATCGCATTGCTCTTCAAGACAAAGACAATTGGATCTTGGCGCGGAGTTGGACGGAGGTTTGTTCGTTCTTCTTTTCACCAACTTTGGGGCTTTTTCTAATCTCTGAATCGTTCTTCCGGTTCCTAATATTTGCATTTATGGTTCTAATAGTTGCTCATGACTGGTATAGTTACCATTCAGAGAAGAGACAAACTGAAGCTCAAAGGAGTTTCTGGTATTATTCTCCGCAAATTCTTGCACTCGTTTTCATAGCCCAAATGTTTGGTGCTATCGAGGTATTGAATCTTAAGTACTGGTATATTTTTGGCTTTTGGTATACGATTTGTAACACAATAAGCATTTCGGTCAATCATGAAAAGAATAAGGGCTACTTGTGGTATGGTGTGCATGCCTTCGTGGCATTGGTTGGATTTCTTCTAGTTCCCTCTAGTTTTGTCTGGCCTTGGTATCATGTGGCTTTAGGGATAACAGTTGGAATTGTAGGCAGTTTGTGGTACTATTTCGACAAACGCTTGAGCACACAAAATGGGAGTGGTGATTCAGAAGATGCCGCACGCGACAACAAACTCGTTGGCAGTATCACATCCGTTCTTAATAAGGAAATAATAAAAGTAACTGACCAAATCAATGCTCAGGCTAAAGAATACATGCGGGAATTCACTAAGATTCACGAAGAAATTCAAAGTCTAAAGCTACCAACCCCCAAACAATAATAGAAAAATGGTGTGTGCATAACAAGCAAATTAACGGCATCGCAATGAAGGACATTTCCAATTATATGGTCCTTTTCCCGTGAATCAACCTTCCCAAAAAAGAATCTTAGTCACCGGCTGGGAAGTTGCTGAGGGAATGGCGCTGATGCTGTCTTCAGAAGGGTATGACGTCAAGCTTATTGCGTATCATGGCGGCGATTTTCCTAGACAGGAAATAATGACAGAATTGTCCACGGGTCGTTACGACTTGGTGATTGTGGCCTTGTGGAACTTATACGAGATCTTGTTGGAAATTCGTGAGCGATTCCCCGACATCAAGACGATCTTTTTCAACACTTACAAAGAACAGTGGGATGTTATTGCAAGGGAGCGTGGTGTTGATGTCGTTCTTCGTGCGCCTGAAGACCTGGATCGAATTCTTGAGGTTGTTGAAAAAATACTCAAGCAGTGAAGCGACGCAGCTGCATGTTGCTGCCAGACGTTATGCGCAATTGCCACTAACTCGGAAAAGAGGTTATGCTTCACACTATGTTACACTTGCTTTTCGTCTCGCTCCTTGCTCAATCTAGCTTGGCGATTCCGGTGAAAGTAAAGCAACTATTGGATCAGCATTTTTCTAATTGGAAACTGATTCAATTCTCTGATACAATTTACCGCAACAAAGCACGAGACATTGACGAAAACGGAAGGACATTCTTCACATGCTTCTTGAATCGTGATACCATTCCCGATTTTGCTTTGGAAGTTATCGTAAAGAAGGATACTCTTATTACAGCCTACTTTCTTGCGCTTGTTTCAAACGATACTTCTTATACCCTCTTCACACTCGCTGCGATTCCAAATCCCAAGCCCTTGACACTTTACCTTTATCTTTATCCGAAGGGAACTCGGATCACTAATTGTGGTTTCGCAGATGAAGATAACTTACCACAAAATCTTTCTAAGGCTCAGGAGACTTTTGACACTGATTGTATATCCCTTATCTCAACCGAACATAACATGTGCAGAACATTTGTCTATGCATCTGACCGATTTTGGGAATTCGAGGCTTGCGACTAATGGCAACTGCACACAACAGTGGTAACAACGACGTTGGGAAATACAACCAAAGAACGAACAGCCTCACTCAATATTTTTGTTCGTTGAAATGAGATTTGTATGCTCAAAAAAATATTGCGTTGTTACCACAGACGTTATGCGAAAATTGCAGATGCATTTCATGAGCGTTTTGTGGCGCACGGCTTAGTCAAAAGAACGAGCTCGTCACAAGATTCTAATTCTGTTTCCTGATAGTCAATATCGTTCCGACACACCAACTCAACGATAGTACGATTAAATAGAATATAAGTATAACTCATGCTCAATAATGTTCTTAAATTTGATCCAGTCATCTATGTCTCCCTTGGCGCTATCTTAGGTGCAGTTTTGCTCAAGCTTTTTCAGCTTTTGATTGATCAGTACAGGTCTCGGAGTCAGGAGTACCGTACGGCGTATGCTAAATTCGCCGAAACCTTCACACCGTATCTTCAAGATTTGGAGATGGGTGAATCTACTCTTAATGTTCTCATAGTTGGAGAATTCCCTAAGCATGATCTTGCCCGTCGTGATTTTATTCGTCATCTTGGGAGACGCTCAAAGCGAAAGTTCGATTACAAATGGTTGGAGTACGAACAGAAATACTACGAGGTGAAACAGCTTGGTGTAATAGGTATGGCTGTCGCATTGGCTCCTCCCGGATATGATTTGGTCAAAAATCGCCCCATGCCAGACGATATGATAAAGTGGGAACTTAATCGAAGACAAGCTCTTCACAACATTATCACAGAGCTTCTGCACATAACTAAGCCGTAAAGATTTTTCAAAAACGTGCGCCACAAAACGATGAATTATGGAACTGCAACTTCGCATAACACGGCAAACAAGGACGCTGGAAGTGTTTCGTTATGATAAAGTCTCGCTCAACACCATATGTTAACAAGAAATGATTCTATTTGTAATCACCGCATGGATCGCGTTGTTTGCTGAGACTTTATGCGCAATGATTTACGAGGAATGAGAGCAAACAGTGGATAATCAGATAGAAGTATTCCGTACACACAGTAACTACATTCGAGCGTTTGCATATTTAGCGGGCTCTGGATTGACAACTCGTTCGGAAGCCTATCAAAGATTATGTCAAAGAATTGTGAACAGCCAAACCATACCAGACAGGTTGAATCCGAATGTCAATCACCACCATGTACGACGGATTCTAGAAAATGGCTGGGGAACAGAATTGCTTATGACTATTGGCAATTCAATCATAGAAGACGACGAATTGATACGCATCTCCAATAATTGGAGCGCGGTGCAATGTTACTACGTCATGTATCACGCAGTCCAAGCACTCGCGCTGGCCAAAGGATTGCCACGACCAGACAGCCATCCGAAAACACAAAAAGAATTTGCCGCATTCTGGTCCCATTTACCTGAGGAGCTCTCACCGTGGACACTGTCAGTTAGTGCTGATGGCTACCACAATACACCCGAATCGGTAAACATCGACAACGATATTCATTCATGGTCTTCCTGTACACGAACAAATTCCTGGAGTTTAGCTTGCAAGGCTTTGCGCACCACTCGTGATGACCTAGTTTCTAAAGCATTGCACGACCGTCGTAAAAATAAACGTGCATCAAAGAGAAGAGGTTGGCGTGATCAGGAATTAATTCGAACAGGACAAAGTCGTCGTGCTCGCAAGGAACCTAAGTTCGCGTTGCCGAATCTCACCCGGACTGAAAAACAAGAAGTGAACGCACGAACACGTCCTGCTACCATAATAGATTATCTGTACCGTGTTCGAATCAAAACAAACTACGAAGATTCTGCTATGTTCACGGATGGTCCCGAGGACAACCAAGTTTCAAACGAAATCAGAAACCATCTTTGTCTACTCTCTGGAACAACCCTCTTCTTACACGAAGTACACATTGCGGCGCTAGTCGGTAAAGATCGATTTCTTGATTGGACTAGTGAATGGATTTCTCAGAAACTCCCTGATGGATTCCAGTCTGGTTTAGTTGAGCGTAACGTTATTCACCAGAATCTTTGTACTTAATAAATAACTCGACGGACACCTACTACGCCTAGCGCCTTATGAGAATCTTATCATTTCATCACAAACCAATTTCGGCAATGCTTGACACAAATATTGTCGACAGGCTTGCTGATGATGCTACCTTCACGGATTTGCTTCGCTCTTTGATTGCAGACAGCAAGATCCAGTTATTCATTACTTGTGTTGTGGTTAATCAAATCAGACAAATTGTGGACACTGCGAAAAGAGAGCAACTTAATCAAGTTCTACGGACGCTTCGAGCGACTTACATCCCTGTGGAACTGGCGCCGTATGGCTATGCTTATGGTGAGTGTTACGGTGGCATCTCTCCGGATGTGGCAATCGATGACGAACGCTTCATCGCTGGCAACAACGACCAGATCGAAGATGCCATGATCGCGGCAACTGCCAGCTCCAAGAAGTACCGATTCCGCTACATCGTGACTGAAGACAAACAGTTCAGAGGAAAAATGAAGCGTTTGAGCACCACGACGAAAGCCATTTCCTTCGACGAGTTTAAAACAATCGCGGCGCAAGCACATCACTGAATAGAAGAATATCAATGAGTGAATTAACAATCAAATTACCATCGTTGACCGGACTGGTTGGATTATTGTAAAAGTAAATTAGTTCTCAA
>CAZAFL010000056.1:0-9218 GCA_964484465.1 uncultured Chlorobiaceae bacterium | reverse complement strand
ATACGGAATCCATACGTTGCCTCGTCTGGATTCCAGTCCCTGCTTCCGCAGGGACGTGCTTTTGCAGGAATGACAGGTAAAGAAAACGTGTCATTCCGTGCTTGACACGGAATCCAGGGGTTGCCTTGTCTGGATTCCTGTCCCTGCTTCCGCAGGGACATGCTTTCGCTGGAATGACAGGTAAAAGCCTCGTGTCATTCCGTGCTTGACACGGAATCCAGGCACAGCCATTTTCTGGACCTCATTGCCTTGTTCGGATTCCAGCCCCTGCTTCCGCAGGGACATGCTTTCGCAGGAATGACATGTAAAGCCAACGTGTCATTCCGTACTTGATACGGAATCCATACGTTGCCTCGTCTGGATTCCTGTCCCTGCTTCCGCAGGGACATGCTTTCGCTGGAATGACAGTAATGATGTTGGAAACGAGACCCCTCAACTGCGTTACTACCTCCTTCGTTTTGTAATTACCCTTCATTTTGATATATTTCCCGTGCAAGTTTTCCATTAAATTCTTCATTCCGGGGGTAATTCAGCCAATAAGTGTCACTGATTGGCTCATTACGTGGAAGAAAGAATCATGAATAAACCTGTCGAGGATTTCATGGAACCGACGGCAAAGGGGGCGGTCAAATTCTCCGGAGTTGACGGCGCGCTTCCACTTTCTGTTGTCCTCCCCGTATACCAGGAACAGGACCAGATTCATACTGCTATCGTTAATCTCATCGATGTTCTCAACGAGACCGGTATGAGGTACGAAATTATTGCGGTCAATGACGGTTCAGGCGACGGAACTCTTGAACAACTGATGAATCTGGAGGAACAATTTCCAAATTCTCTCCGAGTGATTTCACATCCATACAACAAGGGGAACGGCGCGGCTGTTAAGACCGGCATCCGGGCGGCACGTGGAGAAATCATCGCATGCATGGATGCAGATGGTCAACACGATCCGGCAGATCTTGGTCAAATGCTCCCATACATGTCCGAGTACGACCTTGTTGTCGGTGCAAGGACAGAGGATTACGGGGGCAAATGGTACCGCAACGTCGCAAACCGGTTGTATAACAGCCTGGCATCGTGGTTAACCGATTTCCGTATCGAGGATTTGACCTCGGGATTTCGTCTTTTTCGGGGTTCAGTTGTCAAAAAATATGTGCAACTGTTTCCCGCGCGCTTCTCGTACCCGACGACCAGCACGCTTATTTTTCTCAAGGGAGGATACAGCCTGAAATATGTTCCGATACACGCACGAAAACGTCAGGGGGGTACAAGCAAGATCAGGATTATGAATGATGGATGGAAATTCATCGTTATCATCTTCAAAATAATTGTCCTCTTCGAACCGCTCCGGCTTTTCCTGCCGATGGCGATGTTTTCCTTTTTGCTTGCCGCACTTTCGACTCTCTACACGTGGTGGTCAATCGGAAGCCTTCATATCCCGAACTCGAGCGTGATTTTTTTTGTGTTGGGGGTGGTGGTGTTGCTTCTCGGGCTTATCTCTGAACAAATAACCGCACTGCAGGTTTCGCTCCGCGACGATGATTGAGTTCAACGAAACAACTGCCACTGCGGATGAATTGTGGGATTGGTGCATACGGGAATACCAGAACCAGAATCCGGTCGCTCAGAGGCTTTTTGATAATTTCTTTTCGAAGATAGGTGAGATTATTTCGTTGCTGGACAAGAACGACCGGGTGCTTGAAGTCGGATGCGGAGCCGGCATATCATCGCGTCGAATTCAGGGCATGCTTTCCGGGCAGTCACTTGAGGTTTCCGACGTCGACCCGCGTTACGTTATGAAACTGAAGGAAACAAATTTCCCTCTGCCCGTGCAACAAGAATCAGTCCTTCAGCTGAACCGTAACGACGGTGCATACGATTGCGTCTGCCTGCTCGAAGTGCTGGAACATGTTCCTGACTATGAACGCGCCCTGTCGGAATTGTTCCGTGTTTCGAGAAAGTATGTCGTTGTTTCTGTTCCGAGCGAGCCGCTTTGGCGCTTCCTGAACATGCTGCGGGGAAAATATCTTAACCATTGGGGAAACACACCCGGACATGTTAACCATTGGTCTCCAGGAGCAATCAGGAAGCTTATCTCAAAATATGGAATCGTTGTAAAGACGTTTCATCCTCTTCCATGGACAATCGTGCTGGCGCGGGTGAAATCGAATGAATAGGATATAGGACTTACCATGTGCGGAATATTCGGCGTAATCGTCGGAAGTGATTCAGGCTTCACGCCTCAGCTCATGACTGCCTCGATCAACGATTTGTTCAAGCTGTCGGAATCGCGCGGCAAAGAGGCCGCAGGCCTGGCAATCTGCGATCATAACGGAATTAAGATTTATAAGGATGCTATATCCGCCACCTCTCTCATTCAAAGCGATGTGTACAGGCGACTGCTTGCAGAGACCTTGAGCCAGGATAACGGCAAAAATTATATCAACCGCTCTATAACCGTAATCGGTCATTCACGACTGGTGACCAACGGGTCGATGGAAATTCACGATAATAACCAGCCGGTGGTTGCAAACGGTGCTATCGGCATTCACAACGGAATCATCGTGAATGATGAAGATGTCTGGAAGGCGAACCCACAAATGCAACGTCACGCACAGGTGGACACGGAGGTTATCCTTAGCCTGATTCGGAAATTTTATTCCGAAACGAAGGACCTCGTTGCTGCAGTACGCGAGTCGTTTAGGCTTGTCTATGGCACAGTCTCGATTGCGGTCCTGTTTGAGGATATTGATGTTCTTCTCCTCGCGACAAATAACGGCTCGCTGTATGCCTGTGCGGGCGAGAATGGGGGAGCGTACATTTTTGCCTCTGAAGAATATATACTCCGGACGCTCACACGCCGGAGATATCTGAGAAAAGCATTGGGAAGAGTTGAAGTGATCCATGTGAAATCCGGCTCCGGTTGTATTGTGGACACAAGGTCAGCGAAGGCCGAAATGTTTTCTTTGAATGATTCCGGAAAGCTTAACGAGGTACAAATTTCAAATGGACACCTTCGGAAAATCATCGATGTAACACCTCATAAGGTTCTTGCACCAGCTTCAAACAGAAGGGGAGATGCCCCGACAATAATTTCAGATACGGTACAACGACGCTTCAACATCGACCAGCGGCCGATCGGCAATCTTCGCAGATGTACCAGATGTGTGTTACCTGAAACCATGCCATTTATTACTTTTGATGATACCGGTGTATGCAATTATTGTCATAGCCATGTGAAGATGAATGTCATAGGATACGATGCGTTGGTGAAGGCTGTCGAGCCGTACAGGAATAAGAGGGGTCGTGCGGATTGTCTCGTGACACTGAGCGGGGGAAGGGACAGCACATACTCGGTGCATGTTGTGAAACAAGTCCTGAAGATGAACCCCATCGCATACACATACGATTGGGGTATGGTCACAGACCTTGCACGACGGAACCAGTCGAGAATTTGTGGGAAGCTCGGCATCGAACATATTCTGGTCTCTGCTGATATCCGGAAGAAACGACAATACATCAGAAACAATGTTCTCGCCTGGTTGAAGCGACCGGAGTTGGGAATGATTCCCCTTTTCATGGCGGGTGATAAACAATATTTTTATTATGCGAACAAACTGCGGCAACAGACCGGGGTGAATGCTATTATTTATGGTGATAATCTCCTCGAGACGACGCGTTTTAAATCCGGCTTCAGCGGAGTGAAACCGAATTTCGGGCTTGAGCGGACATATTCCCTCACACTGACAAACAAAATGAGGCTTGCTGCTTATTACGGGAATCAATATCTTTTGAATCCTGCGTACATCAATGCATCGGTATTCGATACCCTGAGTGCATTCGGCAGTTATTATGTCATCAAACATGATTACGTGAATCTGTATCGATATATACGATGGGATGAAGACGAAATCAATACGACGCTGATGAATGAGTATGATTGGGAACTTGCAAAAGATACGCGGACGACCTGGCGCATCGGTGACGGTACCGCACCTTTTTACAATTACATCTATTATTGTGTGGCAGGGTTTACGGAAAATGATACGTTCCGGAGCAACCAGATCCGCGAGGGAATGATTTCACGCGAACGGGCGCTTGAGCTGATTCGCGAAGATAACCAGCCCCGCTTCGAATCGATCCAGTGGTACTGCGACACCATCAGCATCGACATGGAGCGCGCCCTTGAGCGAATCAATGCGATACCGAAGCTCTACCGTGCACTGTAAAAAAACCTTGTCATTGCGAGTCCCGCTTCCGCGGGACGAAGCAATCTGAACATTGCCGGCGGCAACGCATAGATTGCCCGCCTGCCGGACGGGCAGGCTTCATCCCGTCCCAAATAAAGGGACGGGATTCGCAATGACAGGTTGCTGTGATTTGGTGCGACCACAGAAGGCTTTGATTCTTCAATATAATCCTAAGAAAATACAGAACTTGTGTTCCTCATAGCAGGCATATTCCTTGTCCTTTCATTTGCCCTTTTTCTTAATCCGCTCTTCAAAACAGCGGGGCGGCCGGCATTTATCATAAGCGTATATCTGCTGTCGTTTGGGGATATTGTTCTTGTCACAGAGGTGGCGAGCCTGCTGCACACAATGAGCAGTCCTCTTTTTTTCCTGAGCGCTCATTTCTTTCTTGCTCTTCTGGCCTGGTTGCTCTGGCTGCGAACTGGAAAGCCCTCTCTGCTCGGTCCGTTTTCAAACCTCCGGCAAATTGTTGAGACGGGAAAAGTGTGGAGCTCGATAAAATCCTCACCGGAATTATGGATCCTCGGTTCGGCAGCCTTTTGCGCCTATGGTATTAACGCGATAGTCATTACCAAAATGCCACCGAATACATACGATAGTATGACGTGTCACATGTCCCGCGTCGGATATTGGCTGCAGCATGGGTCGATGAGTCCATGGCAGACACCGAACATTCTTCAAACGATCTATCCGATTAACGCTCAAAGTGGATTTTTCTGGACGATTCTCCTGGGCGGGTCCGATCACTTTGTCGGTTTTGTACAATGGCTTGCCGTCCCGGCTTCAATGGCGGCTATTTACGGAATTGCACGCACCTTCGGCGTAACACGTCAACAGGCTCTTTTCGCTGCCCTCATCTGGGCGACATTTCCACAAATTATCCTCCAGTCAACAAGCACTCAAAATGACCTCGTGGGTGCCGCTCTGATGGTGAGTGTTCTTTATTTCCTATTCACCGGATTGAAATCTCATCACAGGGGGGATTTAGTCCTTTCCGGTTTAGCGTTCGGACTCGCGTTAGGGACAAAGCAAACTGTTTTTTTCCTGGTTCCCGGGTTTGTTCTGATGATGGTCATGGTGTGGCTTCAGCGACGAGGGGAAGTTATCCGTCCCTTTCTCACATGGACGGCTGCGAGCGCAGGTGCATTCCTGCTTGTCGGTTGTTATATCTATGTTCTAAATATTTCTTCCCATGGTCATATGTTCGGTCCAAAAGCGCTCGTTAATCAATACGGTGGTGAAACACCTCCCTCGGTATCGCGTTTGGACTATTTCGTAATAAACTCTTTCCGCTATTTTTATCAAAGCATTGATTTCACCGGCTTGCCCTATGGTATTGCGATGCCTCTGGCAAAGTTCAAGGCGGATCTCGCCAATACCATTTTTTCATTCCTTCACATTCCGATCAATAGCCCCGAAACGACATTAAGTGGTGTGAAATTTAACCTCTATAAAGAACCGGTACCGCATGAAGATATTGCATGGTTCGGTCCATTGGGAATTTTATTGCTTCTTCCTTTAAGTATCTATCAATTTTTTGTGGCACTATTGAGAAAGGATTTTTTTAAATTGGGGTTGATTCTCATGGCATTCAGTCTGCTCGTTTTTGTCGCCTGCTTCAGAGGGGGGTGGACCCCATACCAAGGAAGATACTTTGTTCTTGCAACCGCTCTCTGTGCTCCTTTTCTCTCAACAATAAGGTTGAACGGTTACATGCGATCAGTCATGCGTTGGTGTATTATCCCGCTGGCGATTATTATCCTGGTATGGACCACAGGACTCAATAACCTCAAACCATTGCTGGGTCCACGGAAGATACTGAGGATCGACAGGGTCTCCAAGTTAGGCCTCAGCAATTGGAAGTTCCCTCCCGTGCTTGAGATGGTCAATCAACTTGTTCCCCAGGATGCTACACTCGGTACAATCATCGGTTCTGACGATTGGGATTATCCTCTCTTCGGTGAACATTTCAGCAGAAGGATTGTGCAAATTTTCCCCCCGGCGAAGCTGACCGACAAGGCGTGGATGAACGAGCAGGAAATTAATTTCGTCGTCATCGATACGGCAACGGTTCCTCCTTTTCAGATTCCATCATGGCTTCACCGTATCGGGCGTGTGCAGGGATGGTCGGTGTTGTATCGCGGTGAACCCGACTTCGCAAGCTGGGATAAAAAATTGAAAGACAGCCTTTTGACATTTGACCGCACTATTTCAATGAGAATTGATAATTCTCTCAATGCAATTATCGGCGCCACAGACGTGATACCTCCCGATGGAGGCGAAGAGATAAGCAAAACATTCGTCAGGCTGGGCGATAACCCCACAGAGGGAGTCAAGGGTGTTTTCATGTGTGCGCAGAAACAAACTGTTCAGATCGCGTTTGACATCGAGGACATTGAAATTCCGAAACAACAGCAGGTTGTGGAGCTGACGGTCGACAATCAGGAAGGACGACAAACGGATTACCGGCGAATAGTGCCGCCACAAAACCCGAAGTTTACCATCCTGCTTCAGCCAGGAGAAAATTTTTACAGGTTGAGTGTTGTCGAGAAGATAAACGCCGGCAAAGCAGGGCCGCAAAAGAGTGAATCGCGGACGTTACTTCTGCATAGAATAGATGTGACACCGTTGTAAGCTCGACGTAAAACTCAAACAGTAACATTCTTATTGTATGGCATGAAGCTTTCTGAAAAAATCAAACATAAGACCGTTAAAGTCGGCGTCATCGGGCTCGGCTATGTCGGTCTGCCGCTGGCGCTTGAATTCGCCCTGAAGGGAATCGATGTCGTGGGGTTCGATATCGATCAGAAAAAAATCATTTCTCTCGCGAAAAGGAAAACATACCTCAAACATATTTCAGAAAAAAGAATCAGGAAGGGGATAGAGAGTGGCCATTTTTCTGCAACGAGCGACTTCTCCCGGCTTGCACAGGTCGATGCAATTATCATCTGCGTCCCGACGCCTCTCGACGAGCACCGCCAGCCCGATTTGAGCTATATCGTTTCGACTGCGGCGACTGTTTCCCGGTATTTACGGAAAGGACAGCTTGTGTGTCTTGAATCAACGACATACCCAGGGACGACTGAGGAAATTCTCCTGCCGATGTTTAAACATCCTGTTGAAATTATTAATTACAAAACCATGAAGCGGTACAGGAGGACAGGAAAAAAGAAAAAGTTTGTCGTCGGAAAAGATTTTTATCTCGCTTTTTCTCCGGAGCGTGAGGACCCGAACAATTCATCCTATTCAACCTCAACAATTCCAAAGGTTGTCGGGGGAGTGACGCGTGAATGTTTGCATGTTGCGAAAGCTCTCTATGATCTTATCATCGTGAGGACTGTCCCGGTGAGCTCAACGCGTGTTGCCGAAGCGACAAAACTGCTGGAAAATATCTACCGTTCTGTGAATATTGCCATGGTGAACGAGTTGAAGATTGTATTTGATAAAATGGGATTCGACATTTGGGAAGTCATCGGTGCGGCATCGACGAAGCCGTTCGGGTTTCAGCCATTCTATCCCGGACCCGGACTGGGCGGGCACTGTATTCCCATCGACCCGTTCTACCTGACGTGGAAGGCACGGGAATATGATGTGCAGACGAAATTCATTGAGCTCGCCGGCGAAGTGAACACGCTGATGCCGCAGTATGTCGTGGCAAAAACTGTTGCAGCACTAAATAAGAAGAACAAATCCCTGAACGGCGCCCGGGTACTGATCCTTGGCGCAGCGTATAAAAAAGATGTCGACGATATGCGCGAATCACCTTCACTCAAGTTGATAGAAATATGTTCAGAACACGGGGCGCATGTCGATTATAACGATCCATATGTTCCAAAATTACCGGAAACACGTAAATACAATTTCGGTATGAGATCGGTTCCACTTACTCCAAATAAGCTAAAGGGGTATGATGTAGTTATTCTCAGCACCGACCATTCCGTCTATGATTATCGTTTCATCAACAAACATTCACGCCTGATTGTGGATACAAGAAATGCTTTCCACAAAAATGGGATAAAAAGTAATAAAATAGTAAAAGCATAATACCTGAACATCAGTGAAACTCATCATCCAGATACCCTGCTTCAATGAAGAGAAAACGTTACCGCTAACGTATCGCGATTTGCCGAAGGAGGTTAACGGAATCGATGCGATCGAGGTACTCGTGATTGACGACGGAAGTTCCGACAGGACTGCAGAAGTTGCGCGTGAGCTTGGGATACACCACGTTGTCCGGTTGACGTCCAATCAGGGGCTTGCACGGGCATTCGCAGCGGGGCTCGATACATGCCTGCAATTAGGCGCCGACGTCATTGTCAATACCGACGGGGACAATCAATACAACGGTGCAGACATCGTCAAGCTCGTTCAGCCGATACTTGAAAAAAGAGCCGACATCGTCGTCGGGGCGAGAGACATCAAACATATCGATCATTTTTCGCCGATAAAGAAACTATTGCAGCGGGTCGGCAGTTCGTTCGTGCGTACTGTCTCGAATACGGATATCCCCGATACAACGAGCGGGTTTCGCGCGTACAGCCGCGAGGCAGCGATGCGCATAAACGTTCTATCCGATTTTACGTACACACTCGAAACTATCATCCAGGCGGGACAAAATGGTCTTGCGATCGCGCATGTTCTCGTTCAGACAAATAAACAACTCCGGAAATCGCGCCTGTTCTCGTCGATTTCAGAATATATTTTTCGTTCGCTTATCACTATTTTGAGGATTTACACAATGTATAATCCATTGCGCGTATTCAGCTGGATCGCCGCCGTCTTTGTTCTTCCAGGGTTTCTCCTCGTGGTTAGATTCTTTTATTTTTATTTCACTCTTCCCCATGTACAGACCGGACACGTCCAGTCACTCATCATTGCCGCAATCTCGCTAGTTATCGGTTTTCAAATATTTCTCTTTGGCTTGATTGCCGATATTACTGCAAAGAACCGGCAGTTGCTGGAAGAGGT
>CAZAFL010000055.1:0-9525 GCA_964484465.1 uncultured Chlorobiaceae bacterium | reverse complement strand
TTTTCTACCCCTCAGCCATCGAGGGAGAATTTCCACAACTTTCTAATGTAACTCTATTTGCGTTGCTGACGCTGATTGTTTTCTGAAAAGATAGTGCTTAACATCAATGCGAATAACGACGAATACCACGACTGCAAGAATGATTGCTAATATCAGTGTGCTTACAATCGAGTAACGATCTTTGAAAAACAACGTTCCTTCACCTAACTCGGGTGCCTTCTCGGTGATTTCTACAGGAAAGCTGTACTTTAACGCTATCTTTTCGACTTCGAGAAGGTTAATGACGGGTAGCCCTTGTTCTGCCATGAGATTGATGACAGCGCGCATTGGAAAATTTTTTACCGCGAGATGATGTGTAACTCCGGGCGGAATGAGCTTAGCGTTTGCTGTCCCGCCAATTGAAGCACTGCCGCCGCCGATGTTGATGTAACACGAAATCGGTTTCTTGAGACTCTCTGCCGCGGCACCATACACCCCCATTCTTTTGTCAATGCTTGCCTGAAGCGTCGGTTCATTGATAAATGACACATGATTCCGATCAATTGCCGCCTTTATCAAATCACGCCCTTCTGGTGAAAGACCTCTGCCATTATCCGACGGCCCACCAACTGAAGCAGCAACCGATTTGAATTGTAAGACGCCCCGTTCATTCAGCACACGTTCCATATCCAGCCACGTAAGACTTGGGAGGTTCGCCCCCCAATCGGACGCGCCGATTGAAGAGATAATGAGAGGAGTCAGCTCCAACGCACTGCAGGCAGCAAGAAAAGCAATGTTCCATCCAGGAAGAGAACCAGTCATACCGACAGCGATCACACCCTGCTTTTTCACTTTCGCCTTCACGAGCATGTCAACGAACGCAGCAGCATAGTTCGGATTGGTAGCGAGGATCTTGGCGGTGACAATGCCTCGGTCTGAGGTAATGGGAGTTCGCTCTTGTCCGATCAATCCTGTTCGATACGGATCGTTCTGGACATCAATCGGAATCCCGAGCGTTCGAGAGTACTCTTTGATTGCCTGCTGAGCAAGAAGCGCAATCTTGGCGGCCTGGAGTTTTTTGTCATAATACGGTTGTCGCTCCGGCTCCGCTGTTTTTTCCGCCAAGATAATAACAAGAATGGCGAAGGCTGCCAAACCAATGAGAGTGATATTACTGGGTTTTCCCTCAGTCCATTTCACATTACCCAATCCTCCGTTATAAACACCTCACCGCCAGTAATGATCATAAGGATCAATCTGATGAAAACCGCAGCGATGATCATCGTAGTGATCGTCTTGATAATCCCTTGCTTTTCCATCCAGTTCGCAATCAGACCCGGGATTATAAGACCGATTGTCTGAAGCTCCAGCGTGATCGCGTTTGTTTGAATAACCAACAATTCTCTTGAGAGCCAGCCGAAAAGAAACCCAATAAGGATCACCAGAACGAGCCTGCGGCGACCGTAAACGAACATATAGTTAGAAAGAAACTTCATCGTAAGGTATGTCAGAAGACTCACGAGGACCGTGCCGACAATCCTTAAGGGATGATGGATCATCAGCGCAACGTACCCCGGGACAACCATGCCGCCGGCGGCAAGCCCGAGCGTCTCTGTGAAAATCAGGCTGAGAACGAGGCCTATGCCGACTGACTGTATTATTATTTCACGCACTGCCTCAGTAAGCATATTCTTTTCCTCTGTTGGAAAAGTATGCAACGATTTCCTCACCGAAACCAACCATGTTCCCGATCCCAACGACGAGCGAAGATCCGTCAGACAACGAAAGGACTCGTTCGAAGACATCCTCCGGCGTGGCATTTATCAAATTTAAAAGCTTCGATAGCGGCAATCCTAGGGCGAGAGCACGGTTTTCAAGCGGCATCGTGAGTTCGCCCACAAGAATAAAGCAATCCGCAGAAATTTTCTTCGCGATGAGTTCGGCTAAGCTTTCAGACCGTTGAATGCGATCTTTACGGCAATTGACGATGACAATCACCTTTTTCGCTGAAGTCAAAAAAGGATCCAATAATTGCCATATAATCGAATAGGATTCGGGGTCGTTGGCGGCGAACGCATTGATGAACCGGATCTCATGATCAGACTGCTTGATGGTAAAGATTCGAAGGACACCTGGATCGGGAATCACGCGTTGCATACCGACGAGCGCCTCTGCCTCCGAAACGCCGAGGTGTTTACAGACTGCGAGTGCAAGTGCGACATTATCCTTGTGTTCAAGATAAGTAAACCCCTTCATCATCGAATCCGAGATGTTTTCACTTGTCACCGCATATATCTGGGTCTTTCGCTCACGAGCAATTTCTTGGAAAATGTGAAAGTATTTCTGCTCACACGTAAACAGAGTTCCGTTATAAGGAATCGTATTCGAAAGAGCGAGAGCTACGTCTTGAAGGGTAGGGCCCATTTCATCCAAATGATCAGCGCGAACATTAGTAATAACGCCAATCGTAGAGCGAATCATTTGCTGTTCCGCCATCTGCTGGTTAGCTGGAAGGACTGCCATACATTCAACGACGAGAGCATCAACGCTTGAGGAGACTGCCCGGAGACCAACTTTGATCTGCTCGATGATATTCGCTTTCCCTATGCGCTGGATATGTACTTGATTCCCAGACGGTGTGATATAGCACGGCATGGTGCCTGTAGTTTTACCTAATGTCTTGATGCCGCCGGCTTGTAAACCTCCGGTGATAAGCCTTGTCACCGACGACTTACCTCGCGTACCATTGACGTGTATTCGGTATGGGATTGATCGAATGGTTTGTTGATGAAGTCGGTATTCACGAACTCCGATAAACACGAGAAGTAGCACGAGGGTCGCGATAAAGATCATACCCTGGGCGTTCTATCGCAAGAGGAACATTTTTTTCGTATCGCGATAACTTTTAGAGGGATCATCCCGGTTGGTTATCTCAATAGTGTAATAGTAGATACCGCTACTCATGTTCTCACCGTTCCACACAACTGTCTGGCTGCCAGGACCCTGCTGGCCCCGTACAAGTTCTTCTGTTTTTCTGCCCAGGATATCGAATACAGTCAGTTTCACAAATGAGGGAAAAAGAAGATCATATGTGATCGATGTGTTGGGGTTGAACGGATTAGGATAGTTTTGATAGAGTACGAACGTTTTCGGAATGATTGAACGCCCTGAATTTGTCTTACCGATTTGAAGCTCAACGTTGGCAATTCCATTGTACAGTGGAATTGCGACTCGACCCTCGTCGTCGAGTCGATATACGATACGCTCTCTTCCGTTTATCATCGTTAACACGAATTGCATGTCCGATTGGTGCATGTTCCAGCTCAACTCAACTGCATGCCCGCTTGCTGAGATTCGGATTGGGAATACTTGTGTTGTTTCTGAAGACACTCTTACTGCCGAACCTTGCGTAGCCGAGAACCTCACATCGAAGCTGCCCTCCGGCGGGCAGGGCGGCAGTTCAAATTCCTCTGCTCCGGAAGATGCCTGCTTAGAAAACAGATGCAACTCCTTCGTTCCGCCCTCCGTAGTGCGAAACCTGAGCACGCCGATCCTATCATAAGGATCCGATTGTTGAGTTGGCTGGGCTCGCCCCTGAAGGAAAGGACTTTGAGAAGGCGCAGAACTCATGACGACATTGCCCGCTTGATTAACTTTGATCCAATATCCTCGTCCCGGCTTGATGGAATCTACTACCATATAGCCACCGGGTCCGGAGAAGGCAAATGCATGGGATGTAATTACGACGGGTGGCATAGGTGCGACTGATCCCAGGGGGATGGTTCGCGACAACGAACCAACCATGTTCCAGCCCGGATTGACCGCAATCGTATCACGATTCATCGTTCCCCCGCCAAATGCAATATCTTGCGACGGTCTGAACTTTAGCCAATAACCAGTGCCGTTTTGCAGTGTATCCTTGATAACATATTTACTGGCATACGCAAAAGCCGCGGACACTGCCTGAGGGAAGACTACCGTTCTACGATAATCGGTCTCCGTTACCGGAACAGAGAGAAGATTCCATCCGGACTGAACCGGAATGGTTCCAACGGTGGAGGTGCTGGAATCTAAGACGTTGATGGTTACCTTTTCACTGTCCGATGAAACATCGTCCGAGGCATCGAAGGTGAGAGTATACGTTCCAATTTGCCCCGCCGTCGGAGTCCACACAAACAAACCGCGGCCGTTAAGACTATCCGTAAATGATGCACCGCTTGGAAGGCCGGTGACGGCGAGACTTGGAATAGTTAGATCTGAATCGCTAGCCGAAACCACAAACCGTAATTGATTTCCAGTTAGAACGCTTTTATTCCCTATCGGTGACAACACCGGAGTGTGATTCGCCAATGTGAAAGACATACTGTACACGCCATGTGAACCGCTGCCGGCCCAGAGAGTAAGTGGATTTGCCCGATCGCTCTCAAACATATAAAAATCCTGATCCACCAACCCAGCATCCATTGGTACCCAATTGCTTCCACTGTCTGAGCTCGTGTATATACCGTCACCGAATGTAGCGGCAAAGAAGACTTTGTGATAGTTCGGATGAATGAGGATGCTTCGAACTGAGTGAGTAGCCGGAAGTTTTGCATGCAACACCCAATTATTGCCTGCGTTAGTACTCTTGTATATTCTTCCGCTGTCCGAACCAACGTAGAGGATATTGCTGGACTCATAATCGACAGTGATTGTTCGAATAAACATATCCTGTGCGAGGAATCCACTTGTGCTTGTTATATTTGTCCAGTTTGCACCAGCATCCGTTGACTTAAACAGAAACGATGAATCGGTGCCAAGATACAAGACGTTGGGGTGGATCGAATCTAGCGCCATGGAACGGATCGAGGTGTTTGGTGGAATTCCATTGTTTATCATTTGCCATGAAGAGCCGCCGTTCACAGTCTTGTAAGCGCCATTTTCTGTTCCTGCATACACCAGATTTGCGTTCGACGGGTCTACACTCAACGTTCTAACAAGTTGATTGATGGATGTGGAATCCGTAATTACCCAGGTAGTTCCACCGTCAGTGCTCTTGTAAACCCCTGTGCCATATGTTCCAGCATATATGATGGAACTATTGTTCGTAATGCCGATCCCTGTGATGGCATTGGAGGAAGAGAGGCTGGTTGATTTATTCCAGCTATTTCCCTGATCTGAAGAGATCCAAATACCGTCACCCAGGTCAGTTCCGAGGATAAGCTGCCCGTTACCGTTTCTCTTGATCACACGGGCAGCGATGCCTAACATCCCCTCATTCCGTGAACCCCAGTTGAATCCGGAATTCACAGTTCGATAAACTCCCTGACCTTCAGATCCAACATATGATGTCGACTCGTTCGTCCTGTTAAGAGCGATAGAGCTGACAACGGCCTGAGAACCGGGGAGACCCGATCCCTCAATCCAACCAACCGTTGTATCACCGAGGGTCCGGGAGAAAAAACCCCCGACCGAATCTGTCCCCGCATATCTATAACCGGCACTGAAAGCAACTGCATTTATTTGATTATCCACAAGCGGATTTGTTGTCCCGGATCCGTTGATGTTAGTCCAGTTGAGACCTCCGTTTGTCGACTTGTAAACTCCTTTGGTCGCCGTCCCGATGATGAGACTGATATCAGGGTTATTGGGACTGATTGCAATTGAATGAACACTACTTCCAATATGTATGCCGCGTTGCACCTGGATCCAGCTGGCACCGCCATCGAGGCTGCGAAACAAAGCACCGCCGGTTGTCACATCGCCAAGAGTCCCTCCTACATACAATGAGTCACGCCCAAAAACTGCCACCGACCATTGGTGTGAAAGAGTCTGACCGACAACCGGGTCGGTTACAGAAATGGAGCTCCATGAAAGACCCTGATTTGTGCTCTTGAATAGGCCTGTGCCGAAGGTAGTAGCATAAAGACTGTTCGTCTGAGAATCGTATGCAAGGCTGCGGACGGAAAAAGATGTCACAAGAGAAAGTGTCCACGAAAGGCCCCCGTCTGTCGTTTTGAATACTCCATCGTTTGTTCCGCAGAACACGATGGTATTCGAAAGCGCGTAGACCGACCGAACAGCCGAGTTTGTCAATCCATTTCTTTGGTTTGCCCATGTGCTGCCAGCGTTTGTGCTCTTGAACATTCCCCAACCAAAGGCGCCAGCATAGAGCACCGATGTGTCCTGTGGAGAGATTGAAACAGCTTTAATAACCTTGGAGGCGGGCCCGTGATTCGTCCAGGTGTTACCTGAGAGGCATCTGCTGGAGGGCTGGATAAGCAATGAGAGAAGAAAAAAATATTTCAATCGCATAGACACCACCTTGTACATTTATCCTCTGTCATCGATACCACTGCGGATTGATCATCATAAAACAATCAAGCAACACAAAAATACATTTTTTTTGTTATTGAACCAAAACTGTTCAATGTATTAATAATGATTAATGAAAGGAATGTTCTGCGATGCTGACATGCTGTCGCAGGATACTCAGAATTATTGCAAGCTCGATTCAACGGGGGAGGGGACGCTGGCGAAGTGGGAAAAGGGAGTGCAATAAAGGTCTCGGAAGCAGGCCAAAATACCTAGCAGAGCCGGAATGATCTGGCCGGACTAACGATCGACTTTCATCACGGGGAGGGCAGTAATCGACTCGCACGTGACGCGTATGGTAAGATAGACGCAACTTGTTAACATCTTTTAGTTCGAAGCGTATGAGTGGAATCTTGAAGCCAAGATAGGGTGCAATCTCGGGGATAATGCCATTTATACGGAAGGGCCTACCTGCTTCGAGGGTTCCTCTGGCATCGAGATTGTTATAGAGAAAATATTCCATTTGATCGATGCCGCTTCACTTGACAAGACAAACTTTAGTCCTTATCTTTAACCGACCTCACGGTGCTCGCTAAGAGCCTCAATTCTTTCCGGCTCACTTTGAAAGGAGAGTCGTATGAAACAATCTCTCTGGTTATTGCTCCTTGGGTGTGTGATTGCCGTGGTCTTGTTCGGTTGTTCCGACCAGTCATCGCAACCCACAGCGCCCCAGCCGCAACAAACTTCCCTTGCTCCACTTTTTAACAAGACTTCTGGGGCTCAGTACATTGAAGGATCGTATATTGTCGTCTTCAAGGATGCGGTGGCCAATGTTGATAACGAGATGAACGATATCGGCCAAAAGCATGCCGTCAAGGCAAATTTTGTTTACAAGTATGCGCTCAAGGGATTTGCCGGTAAACTTACGGCAACGCAGCTCAATGCATTACGTAGCGATCCACGCGTTGCATACGTCGAGCAAGACCAAATTGCACACATCAGTGCTACTCAAACGAATCCTCCATCATGGGGTTTGGATAGGATTGACCAGCGCAATCTTCCGCTCGACGCTACATATACGTACAATCAAACCGGTACTGGAGTAACTGCTTACTGTATCGACACAGGCATTCGCCAATCGCATACGGACTTTGGCGGACGAGCGGTTTTCGGTTACGATGCCATCATCAGTGGCGGTACCGCAAACGATGATAACGGACATGGCACACACACCGCCGGTACTGTTGGTGGAGCATCCTATGGTGTCGCCAAGAATATCAAATTGGTTGCTGTAAAGGTTTTAAATTCCAGCGGTTCAGGTTCTTATTCTCAAGTTATTGCCGGAATCAACTGGGTCACCTCAGACCATGCTGCACATCCGGGACCTGCGGTCGCAAACATGTCGCTCGGCGGACCAGTCGATGCCGGACTCGATCAAGCAGTAAGAAACTCAATAGCTGGTGGTGTCGTGTATTGTGTGGCTGCCGGCAATTCCGCTGCCGATGCATCAACTCAATCTCCTGCTGATGTTGTTGAGGCAATTACTGTTGGAGCAACCGATAACACAGATGCATTCGCATATTTTTCTAATTTTGGTTCGGTTGTAGATATTTCTGCCCCGGGCGTCAACATTACATCGGACTGGAACTCAAGCAATACAGCGACAAACACTATCTCCGGCACCTCAATGGCAACCCCGCATGTTTGCGGTGCAGCGGCTCTTTATCTTGAGGCAAATCCGACGGCAGCGGCGGCAGACGTTCAAACTGCATTAAAGAACAATGCGACCAATGACGTCATTACTTCGCTTCCTGCCGGAACGGTGAATAAACTGTTGTATTCAGTCGTTTCAAGCGGACCGCCTCCCCCGCCGCCGGCAGCACCCGCGCTAAGCTCGCCCGCAGATGGTGCAACCGGTGTGTCGATACCTGCTACTCTCTCATGGAATTCGTCGTCCGGCGCAACATCGTATACTGTTCAGGTTTCTACTGACCCGCTCTTTTCAACTTTTGCATACAACGCTTCGGGTATCACTACAACGTCAACTTCGGTGGGCGGGCTCAACGGCAACACGTTGTATTACTGGAGAGTCAATGCGAGCAATGCAGGAGGAACAAGCGCTTGGTCAACAACGTGGAGTTTCACAACAACAACAGCCCCACCGCCATCGGCGCCGACATTAAGTTCACCGGCAAATGGCTCAACCGGCGTACCACGCACCCCAACACTGAGTTGGAATGCATCATCGGGTGCAACCTCCTACCGCGTACAGGTTTCTACGAGCTCGTCATTCTCCGGCACTGTGTATGATCAATCCGGCATCGCGTCAACTTCGGTAACCTTGCCACAACTCGGGGGCCGAGTATGGTACTACTGGCGCGTGAATGCCTCCAATGCAAGCGGTACCAGTACGTGGTCTTCCACCTGGAACTTTAGAACACACAAGTAGCAGACCCGAATTCGTAAACGCTCATTCTTCGACTACTGAGCTTTGTAGCCGAAGCAAAGAAAGCAGAGAAGGCGTCCCAATGATGGGACGCCTTCTTTTATGTTAATGACTGCAACTGCCCGCTCTTTAGCTCACCCCTTGCATAGACTGACGTGGTGAAGCGAGCCCGTTGAAGAACCGTAGCGTGCGGATTTACAGATCAAGTCTTTTCATCTTTGCCATAGTTTGTCCGCTTGGCCGCAAAAGGGAAGTCGGCGGTGGAAAACATCGGCTTACGACTGCACAAGCTCCTATCCAAACTCCTGTACTGAATCGCCTTGCTGACGTGTGCGGATCCGATGTCGGAGGCGCCGCCAAGGTCTGCAGCGGTTCGCGCCGCTTTTAAGATCCGAACGGATGCTCGAGCTGGTAATCCGAATTTGGTTATTGCCAACTTCAACAAATCTTCCCCTCCTGAATCGAGCTTGCAATAGATTTGAATGTCCTTCGATCGAAAGTAAGGCCCCTTGATGCGGATCCCTTCGCTCGCTCAGCTTAATTGACTCATGGTTTGTTCCGATAATACGACCTTCCTGGGTAATTGGATTTAAGGGGAGTCTTGACGTTATCACCGCCCGCGAATCTGCGCGGGAACGGGCACCCCCATGAATGTTATCGAACTGGTCGACATCACATCATGCTGTCATCGCATTTCTATTGGTTGTAATTCAAAAATTCCCTAGGTTTAATCCAATTCTACATTTTCTATGGAGTAAATATCAATAGTTGTGGAAAATATTTTTAAGCGGCTCTCCGTACCTTTG
>CAZAFL010000054.1:6877-9786 GCA_964484465.1 uncultured Chlorobiaceae bacterium | reverse complement strand
ATGTATCTTCATGTCTTAGCCGAATAGTTATGTGCAATACGCCGGACAAACTGATCGAGCGCCGGAAGAATTTCTTTTGATTATCCATCACATGTACCTGAGCCACCAGTCATGTCTCCTTGCTTTAAGGTTTGCGAACCAGCGACATGGGAAATAGAGAACGACAATAGCAATGATCCACACAACGTACAACTGACCCAAACCCCAGGTGTACCCATCAGGAGGAGGAGGATTCCCCATCGGATGATTGGTGAAAAGCCATGGGTCTAAACCGCCGAAACGGATCAATGATACAACCAGCGCGAGCGCATGGATAAGCGGGATGTGAAGTATATAATAGAAGAAGGGTACGCGGCCGAAGGTTTCTATCCACCGGGCTAATGTTCCGCGCACTCGTTCGAGCATTGGAATCAACACAATAATTGGTCCAAGCGTCATCAAAAGAAAGTTGAACGATGCCGGGTATTTCGTAGCGTTGAGAAATGAAAGAATTGATGGCATCCCCCTCGGGTCCGTTGGAACATGCCAGGGTCGGGGGTCACCATAGATGTTGAACCCGCGTAAGATCAGGAAAAGCGCGATAGCACCGAGGCCAATTCCAAGACAAATGCGATTCCGCTTAGCCGCTTCAACAGAAAGAATCCTGCCGAACACGTAGCCGAGCGCCATAACACCGATCCAGGGGATAATTGAATAAAGGACGATTAGGTATGGTCCGTTGGACCCAAACTGGATCGGTCCTGACCAGAATCCAACGTAAAGAATTTTCCAGAGACCGGCGAAGCTGCTGGTCTCCAGGGATGAGACCAATGCGTCCATGTGGGGATCCATCAGGTTGTGACCCATTGTGATGATCAAACCGATTGCGGCGGTCACTGTCAGTGGTAATCGCACCAACCCCGACATCAGAATCATACACCATCCTAGGGACCAGATAACACCCGCCATCTCGTAATGCGCGAAATCGAAGTTAAACGTCCATGCCACTCGCAGGAAGGTTAGCTCGAGGAAAACAAGCCAGGCGCCGCGGATGAATAAGTAGCGGGAGAGGTCGGTGTGCTTACGCGAGTAGAAAAAAGCGCTCGTCCCCGCGAGAAAGAAAAAGGCAGGGGCACAAAAATGAGTGATCCAGCGGGTGAAAAAAACTCCAGGGGTTGGACCACCGGAGGGTATACCGGCAAAGACTCGTACGTGGTCTATTGCCATTAAAATCATGACCGCACCGCGGATCAGGTCGATTGATTTGATGCGGGATGTGGCAGTCGTTTCTTCAGACATTGTAGAGAATCCTCTTAATTCATGGTTCTTCATCGATTGGAATTCTTATGAAGGGCTTGCCTTGGTATTCGTCGATTTGAGTTTCCTTTTGTTTTTCGTCCACAATGTCATCTGTAAAACATTGTTCGACTTATTGCCTTGCGAATTTGATCAATGGCTGATAATTGTTTTCGTCTGCCTCACGAAGTGCCCCTAAATATGCCGACCTCGCCGCACCTTTGGCAGTTAAGTTAATACTTCCCCACGTAAATTGGGGTTGACCAAGCCCCTGACTTACAAGAATATCGGCGATCAGTCGGGAATGTCTGCCGTTGCCATTAGCGAACGGGTGAATCGTGACAATCCGATGGCTGAAGCGCACGCCTGTTTCATCTTCCGTAAAGGTTTTCTTCTCAATCCAATAACGACAATCACCCAGGAGCTTCTTCAGCTCAGGGCGAATCTCATTCTTGTCCACACCTAAATTCTTGTTTGTCGTTCTGAATTGTCCCGCCCATCTCCAAATTTCTGAAAACATTTTCTTATGTAATTCTCTGATAAAATCTTCAGTGAGGATGTACCCAAGCGACAGTTTCCGTTTCATTGTCCACTCGATGGCTTTTTCCACGCCGAGCTGTTCCAGTTCATCAAGTTCACCGCGGGTTGTAATTGTTGTGATAAGCAAACCCTCCTTCTCGTCTTCGTCGAGCGGGGTTTGACCCTGAGCGTAATCGACGTCTAATCCCATAGATATTTCGGAAGGTCACGTTTCAGGTTTTCTGCACGCTCGTTAATAGAACGCTCTAACCTCTCTTTTCGGTTTTCCTGGTCTTCGAGCGCCATTGTGTGAGAAGTTCTCATGACGATTTCGCGGGCAACTTTCTGCGCACGTCGTTCAATCATCGCTTCCAGTGAAGACTCTTTAGGAATAAACCCGTAGACAAACCGTAGGTCGAGCGCTTCTGCGATTTCGATGAGTTTCCTAAGCGTGATGGTTTTCTTCTGCTCACGCTCTTCCATTTCTTTTACGGTCACTGGGGTTTTCCTGAGTCGTTTGCCGAGCTGAGCAAGTGACATATTGAGCGTGGTTCGTATTGCATTGACCCAACCTGACGAAGGGACATGTACTTCCCCAAAAACCTTGAACTCTTGCATCTTTTTATCAAGTTGCTCTACTAAGAGCTTCCTTTTGAAATTATTCATACGGATATATCCTTATTTTTGTGGTATAATATACGGATATACTAGAATAAATGCAAGAAAAAAATTAGTGTATAACCTTATGTTTTCCTCCTAAGGTCCACACTAATGGCGAACCACAAACCCCCCGCGCGAACGAATAAGTGGCGGTAGAGGTCGGTACGCCTACGGGAGTAGAAAAAAGTGCTTGTTCCCGCGAGAAAGAAAAAAGCAGGGGCACAAAAATGAGTTACCCAGCGGGTAAAAAAAACTCCAGGGGTTGGACCACCGGAGGGTATACCGGCATACACTCGTACGTGATCTATTACCATTAAAATCATGACCGCACCGCGGATCAGGTCGATCGATTTGCTGCGGGATTGGGGAATGGTTTCTTCTGGCATTGTGGTGGCGTCCTTTAATGGTCTTTTCTTCGCGTGATTCTGTGCCAGAGGAATGTACTTCATTTTTTT
>CAZAFL010000054.1:0-6777 GCA_964484465.1 uncultured Chlorobiaceae bacterium | reverse complement strand
TACTTGCGCACAATATCGATAATCGCATCCAGTGCTTTCGGGTTTTCGCTCTGCCCGAGCCAGAAAATCGCATCCTTCCGTAATTTGGGATTGGGATGATTTTTGGCAATCGCAATGAGGTCATCCACTCCGCTCCCATCCCGAAGCTGGGCGAGAGCAAAGAGAGCGCTCTTTTGAACTGCTGTATTTTCGTCGCTATACACGACATCCTTGAGTGTCGCCACCGCTTTGTTCGATGCTTTTTGTCCGAGCCAGAAGATCGCTTTCTTCCGCGTGTCGGTGTCCGGGTGAGTTTTTGCCAGTGTGATAAGTCCTTCGGTTGCCGATTCAATTTTCATTTGACTGAGCGCGAAAATCGTCTTGTCCCTCACTTCAGACGACGCGTCATGTTTTGTCGCTTCGAAAAGAATTTTCTCCGCTTCCTCGTTGTTTGTCTGACCAAGCCAGAACGCCGCCTGTCCGCGGATTTCGTAGTGTTCTTCACTGAAAAGGATTTTCTTCAGGAAGGAAAACGCTTGCTCAGATTCGTTGTGAAGTCCGACTGCCGTCACAATTTCCTTTTTTGCCCTCCGTGTACCGGCGTTGTCGTATAATGAAACAAGAAACGCGATGCTTTCTGGTTGATGTGCGGAACCGATCCAGACGAGCGGGTCTCCATCGAGGTCCACGCGGAGAGAAAGATTGCTCACTTTGAGGTTATCAAATGTTTCAGTTCGCGGACTGTCGAAATGAAAGAGGATTCCTACTTCTTTCGTGACCATTACCTTTTCGTTCCCCTCGTCATCGAAATCTGTCTTTCTGTCGAGTGACTCTCCATCATATTCCTGGTGCATTCCCGTGATAAGTTCCTGCAATGTAGGCCTGTTTCTTTCGGGCTCCGTCGAGTAATTGCCGATAAACGAATGCTCGCCCATGATCTTCCGGATACTATACCCGATCCAATACCCTTTGTCATAGTTGCGTTTCTCCGATTGGCTGTGTGCTGCCTTCCAGCGGTCGGCGAGCGTTGCAGACGTATCGGCAGAAAGATTCACGACCTGGGATGTCGCTGACCCGAAGCATCCCAACGTTAACACAATTGAGCTAACGAGCAGGTAATGCGAGAGCGGTTTCATTGGTTCACTCCTTTTCTTTCATTCCGAGTATATCCATGAGCGCGTTCTTGGCTTTATCTGTGCCGATGCGGCCTAATGAAGAGACAGCCGCGCTCCGCACGCGTTTGTTTGCTCCGCTTTTCGCAAACTCGGCAAGCACGGGAACTGCTTCATCATTGTTGGTATTCCCCAATGCCTGAATTGCAGTCATCTGGATTTCCGGATCCGAAGATTCTTTGGCTATCGCAACGATTGTTTTGATCGCTTCAGGGTCATTGCTATTGTTACCGATCTGATAAAGTGCCTGTTTCCGGACAACCGGACTCTTCGCGTTGCGCACAATATCGAGCATGAGCCTGGAGCCGTGCTCGTGTGTGGCATTGCCAAGCGCGAAGAGCGCGCTCTTCGCGATGCGGTCGTTGGTGTTCGACACCGCGGTCTCGTAGAGGAATTTTTTTGCCTCCTCGCTGCCGATATTTCCCATACTGTAGATTGCGGCTTCCTGTACTTTCTCGTTTGTGCTCGTCGCGGCGATTTTTTCGAGCGCAGCAAATGCTTCGGGTTCGTGAATGCTGCCCAAGGCGTACACCGCTGCTCTGCGCAGTTCGTTGTCGTCACTCGAAAGCGCCGCTTCCTGAATTGTGGCGATCGATTCGCCGTCGCGCATATTGCCAAGCGTCGACAAGGCGGCCTTGCGGACTTCAGTCGACTTGGATTCTTTCAGAATTCTACGGAGTTCAGTGGCAGCAGCCTCGCTTGAAGACCCGTTCCCGATGGAATACGCCGCTGCCTTTGCCAGATCAAGGTCCGCGTCGGTGCGCGCAACCTCCCCGAGGAACGGGACAATGGAAGATTTATCGCTTGCATGATTCCCGAGCGTGTAGAGCGCCGCCTTGCGTACTTCGTGCTCGGCTTTAGACCGTACGATACTCTTCAACATTTCAATGACTTCAGGACTATCATTATTGCCAAGTGCATAGACCGCGTCTCTCCTTACCTTCGGACTATAATCCTTCAGAGCGACTTCTTCCAGCTTCTTTCTGCTTTCCGGCGTGTTGAAATTTCCGAGCACGTACACTACTTTGCTTCGCAGCTTGTCGCTCTTGATCTGGTCGTACATCGCGATGACTGTCGGGACTGCTTTCTCGCTCCCCATATTCGCGAGCGCGTAGAGCGCGGCAAGCTTGATATCCTCGTCCTCATCGCCGTTTTTCATGCCCTTGAGTAACGCTTCGTATTCCGGCTTGCCTTCGCTGCTCAACCGGCTCGCAAGCTTCACCATGTTTGCCTGTGCGTCTTTCACCCACTTGCTTTTCGGAAAGTCCTTGACAAATGTCCGGTAGCACTCAAACACCTGCTCATCGTTGTCTCCGAGTTTGTCTTTCGTGTAACACAACCAGTAGTGCGACGCGTCGACGAGATTGCTCTTGGAATATTTATCGATGAAGTCAGTAAAAGACTGCTGCGCCTCCTTCCACTTTTCATCGAGAATGTATCCGTATCCCTTTTCATACGCTTTCGCTGCCGTCTCTTGTGCAAAAACAGTCGGATAGAGAAGAATTGTCGTAAGTACAATCCCGACCAGCAACTGGAACTTACCCGCCTTTGTCGATTTCATGATGTTTCTCCTAAGATTAAAGATGTTGAGTAGTCTTGTTTTCAGAACGCGCTTTTACTGCTTTACGTGAAGCCGCCTTCATTTCTTCGACGTTTATTTTAAGAAGGATTGATTTCTTATCGATTCCCTTTTGGACGAATTCAAGCGCCGGCACTCCGGGCCTCACTTCGACATTCGAGAGCTGGAGCAAAATTACTCCCAAATCCCTGATGAGTTCGCGCAACAGCTGTTGATCCGGTTTATTGAGGGAGGCCGTCAGAACGTTCCCCTGATCAATCAGAGTTCGTGAAATTTGCTGACTGTGTCCGATGTCGACCATAGCGTGATGTTCCGGGTCGAGATTATTGAGTCCGATGAGCAGGTTGCGTGAGCGCTCGAGATACGCGAGAGCTTCGGCAGTAGTTGAATCCGTTGCGTCTGCTTGAACGACACTCGCCGTTGTCGAACCGGCACGAGTTATGGTTTGATTTGATGTGAAATAATTCCTGCCGACGTAAATACCGAAGACAAGGATAAGCACCGCAGCGATAGCATAACCCCACGCGGGAAGATGTATTGGTTTCCAGGAAATAATTTTGAGCAGAGAGCTCTTGCGCTCTGCCGGCGTTAGGTTTGGCTGCAGCTCATTCCAGAATCGTTTCCAATCTGCTTCATTCGGTTCAGTTCTGACGCGCTTGTCCATCGTGCTGAGAGCCGACCGGAGTTGTTCGAATTCCGATGAGCACTCCGGACAGCCGGCAAGATGCTCATCGAAGTCGCGCTTTGAATCATGAATCAGCTCGTTGTACAACGCATCAACAAATTGCTGCCGGTATTTTTCGCACGTCTTCATCACTTCTCCTCAAGTCCGAGTTCAGGCTTATAAAATGCCAGTTCTTTCTGCAACGTCTTGATTGCGCGAAAGAGGTAAGATTTCACTGTCCCTTCCGCGAGCTTCATTACTTCTGCGATTTCATTGATCTTCAGATGATTGTAATGTCGAAGTACAAACACTGTGCGTTCATTCGGGCTTAGCGACTCCAGAGCGAGGTCGATATGCTTCTGAATGACTGAACTTGCCGCATGCCGGTCGGGCCCGGGATGGTTATTCTCGTTTGCTTCAAAGCTCATTTCACTTCTGCTTTCAATGTTGTCTGTGTACTCCATTTTATGCTTCACCTCTTTCCGCCAACGGTCCTGAGCAATATTGACGATGATGCGGTACATCCATGTACTCCATTTTGAATCTCCACGGAAACGGCTCAACGCTCTGAACGCCCTGACATACGCTTCCTGAGAAAGATCTTCTGCGTCGTGCCGGTTGCCGGTCAGATCGTATGCGGTCCGGTATGTCATGATCTTCGAGCGCTCGACGAGTTCATGGAAAGCCTCCATGTCGCCGTTCCGGGCACGATCGATCAGCAACGTTTCATCGGTCACTCAGTCTCCGTTTCTTGGTAATAAGACGTAAGGTATGGGGAAAAGGATTACGGGGAATTTAATGAAAAATGTGGATTTTCTCACGCAGTCTGCAAGACGAGACGAACCGAGACCGCAAAGAATGGTAATTTCTACGTGTACTCAGTGTAAGTTTGAACTAACTCCTCTCATACAATCATGCACACCCCCCAAGTACACTTCGCTAGCGTTTAGGGATCGGTTGACCGTTATGGCAAGTACCGCAGTTAATTCTCGCCGGCTTTGATTTTAAATCATTAATCTTCGAGAGTATTTCTTCATTTATGGTGCTGCGCATGCGGTACATATCCCGGGCTATTCGTTTTGTTCGCAGATCATCTGATGCCCAATTATTGGTATTGTGACAATATGTGCAGCTGACGCCAAGAGCTTCGCCCCAATAATTCATGACCGCAAGAAAGTGGCGCACAGGAAGTCGTTGCGAAGCATCGAATGTTTTGATATTATGGAATACTGAATCGGCAGCAATTGTTTCTTTCCCTTTTATTGAATCAAGTACTCCAACGATGAACTTCCGCCTCTCGACATCGAGTGAATCTTCCGCTGATTGATGAAATGAAAATGTAGTATTTGAACTGAACAGGAGATAACAGAAGACTACGCCGACAAAGCCAACACAGTTAAAAAGTGAGTGTTTCATGGTTGCTCCAGAGAAATTTATCAATCGGAAAGATCCTTAAACCTGTACCCCCTTCGAACCGTTGCCCGTTCATAAGCGGGTCTGAGAATCATTACTCAGCAAACGTATTTAACAATGAAAATATGAAATAACAAGAACAATGCGATGGGAGGACTGTATTATCAGACAAAGACATGAATCCGCGCGGTAAGGCAATTGATTCTTTGCCGGCTCGTTCCTGAATTCTCAGCAACAGAAAACATCAAGGGAAATCCGAAGGCAATCATATTTTGGATGGAAAACTTACGATGTTATCCTGTCAGGAGGAAATCAAGCGAAGCTCCTGCCTCAAATTCTCTGGGCTCCTTTCCATTTTCAAACAACTTCATTCCTGCAATTCCCTTAAGCGCAACACTCGAGCCGGTAATCTCAAGCAAAGCGCCTTCCCTTAAACCCACAACGGGGCAATCATTATGAAAAAGATATTCTTTAATCCGGGTTTCTCTTGTTTCACCCTGATGACGGGAATTCGGGTCGGGGTCCAGGTAGTGTGGATTGATCTGGAAAGGGACGAGGTTCAAGGCATTGAACGATGGCGGGTAGACAATCGGCATATCGTTCGTTGTCATAATTGTCGGACAAGCGACATTTGATCCGGCACTCGACCCGAGATACGGTATTCCTTCTTCCACTCTCGATCTGATGTGTTTCAGCAAATCGAATTCGTACAATTGCTTCAATAGCAGGAATGTATTTCCACCACCGATAAATATTGCCTCTGCCTCTTTCACTGCTGCAACAGGGTTTTCCGCATTATGGATCGAATCCACGTGGAATCTCATTGACAGAAATTTCTCGCTCACAATTCTTGCATAAGCATCGAATGTAATTCCGCCCGGCCTGGCGTATGGTATAAACAATACCCGCGAGCATTTGTCGAGAATACCCCGTATCTCATTCTCGCAACAATCGAGAAATCCCCTTCCGGCTACTTTCGAACTGCTTATTAACAACAACTTCTTACTCATTCTTCCTCTATAATAATGGTCAATACCTCTTCAGGAAATAATAAGAGATTTGAATCAAAAAGCCAAGTATGAAGGAAGAAATGCCACATAAAATAAAAAATCCCAACCGATGAACGTGTGCCCTGAAAGAGCACACACACCAGCCAGGATTTTCCTGAACAATCCACCAATTTATTTCAGGAGTACCATCTTTCTAATTTGTATAAAGGAATTTGTCGGACCGGAGACATTCACTGCCTCCAGGCGATAGAAATAGACACCGCTGGCAACGTTGCCGGCATCCCACGTAACCAACCGATACCCCGCAGGCTGGACTCCATCGACAAGTGTCGCCACTACTTGTCCGAGGACATTGTAAATTTTCAGTCTTACATAATTGTCAGCCGGCAGTTGATAATTGATACTTGTCGTGGGATTAAAAGGGTTAGGATAGTTCTGATGTAGTGCATACTCCGTCGGTCTCCCTGCCGGAGTGCTACTCAATTCCCCTTCGGGGGGTGTCGGCGGCAACTCCGCACTCGCAACGATTCTGATGTACGCCGACGGCGCTATAGCCCCGGATGACGAAAGGATTAGTTTACCGCTTTGGTTTACTTTTACCCAGTATCCTTTTCCCGGCTCGATGCTGGATGCGGCGTGGTAACCGTTGGCATAGCCAAAAAACTCAGAGGTTACCATACCCGGAGGATCCGATACCACACTGCTTACGCTAACCGGAAATGTGATCGAGCCAACGAGATTCCATCCGTGCGCTACAGCGATTGTATCAGTAAATATGCTTTCTCCTTCGAAGGAGAAACACTGTGTCATGGGGAACTTAATCCAGTATCCTTTCCCGATGCTCAAAGAATCCTTCGACATATACCCGCCGTTGTACTCGTAAAGAGTGCTGATAGAGGCAGGAAAAACTGCTGTGCGGGACGGATCCGTGACACGTTCAGGAAGTGAAACAAGATTCCA
>CAZAFL010000053.1:0-10379 GCA_964484465.1 uncultured Chlorobiaceae bacterium | reverse complement strand
AAAAAAGTTGAAGAAATTGCGCGGGAAGGTTCGACGCCCCTCGTTGTTGCAGAGAACGATGAAGTGCTCGGCGTGATAAGACTCAAGGATATTGTGAAGGGTGGATTAAGAGAGCGATTTGCTCAACTGCGAAGGATGGGTATTAGCACAGTGATGATCACCGGCGATAACAATCTCACCGCTGCGGCAATTGCTGCTGAAGCGGGAGTCGATGATTTCATTGCAGAGGCGAAACCCGAAGACAAACTTCGACGCATTCAACTTGAGCAATCCAACGGAAGATTGGTTGGAATGATAGGCGATGGAACGAATGATGCCCCGGCCCTTGCGCAAGCCGATGTTGGCATCGCGATGAACAGTGGAACACAAGCAGCACGTGAAGCCGGTAATATGGTTGATCTCGATAGTAATCCGACGAAACTGATTGAAGTTGTGGAAACGGGCAAACAATTGTTAATGACCCGAGGCGCGCTGACAACGTTCAGTATAGCAAACGATGTGGCAAAATACTTTGCAATTATTCCAGCGATCGGCATGACGTTGTATACGATTGGGATGGGAGTTGGCCCGCTTGCCGCATTGAACATCATGCGATTAACATCGCCTCAAAGCGCCGTGCTCAGTGCCGTGATTTTTAATGCGCTGATTATTATTGCCCTTATCCCGCTGGCTTTGAAAGGAATAAAGTATCGTCCACTTGGCGCCAACGTTGTCCTTAGGAGAAATATTCTGATTTATGGTCTTGGTGGGTTGGTTGTGCCGTTTATTGGAATCAAGCTCATCGATACCTTGATTATTGCATTAGGATGGGTCTGAATTTATGAAAATGTACATTCTTCCTTCGCTCAAAGCGTTGTCGATCCTTTCTTTACTCACGGGAGTTATCTATCCGGTATTCGTGACCGTTCTCGCTCAGCTTTTTTTTCAACACCAGGCAGATGGAAGCCTGATTGTTAAAGACGGAAAAATCATTGGCTCGGTATTGATCGGTCAGAAATTTCAAAGCGATCGCTACTTCTGGCCGCGTCCGTCGGCAATCGATTACAATCCGATGCCGTCTGGCGCGAGTAATCTCGGGCCAACAAGTAAGACACTCAGCGATTCTGTCAAAGAACGAAAGAAGCGCTTTATTATTCGAAACCTTCTTCCGCCCGATGAGAAAGTTCCGAAGGAAATGCTCTTTGCCTCGGGAAGCGGTGTTGATCCTCATATCAGTCCACAATCCGCTCTGCTTCAGGTCAATCGTGTTTCTCGTGCGCGCGGATTTGACGTCACAAAATCAGAAGCCCTCAAGAAACTCATTGAACATGAGACAGAATACCCTCAGTTTATGGTGTTCGGTCAGCCCTGTGTGAATGTGCTCAAGCTCAATCTTGCACTCGATGAGATGTAATTACCGATTCCAACAACTTCAAATACTATATGAACAACTCCATCTTCATTGCAATACTCTTCAGCTCAACAATCGCGCTGAGTCAAGATAGCTCGGTGACCAAGTCGGAACCGTTCGCGTGGGGCGATTTCAGCTGGCTTCAGGGTAATAGCCGGCTCCATAAGCAGGTGCTCGATTCGAAATATTTCACTGGTGATATGACTATGGACATAAACTACAATTTCAACTTCCACCATCCAATTGACCATACAAATTCCGGCTCTACTGCGACGTTTCGCTCTGATGAGTTCAATGTTTCGTATATCGAAGTCGGTGGAGACTTTCACGATCCGGAAAGCGGGGCACGCGCAAGATTGATGCTGCAATTTGGCACACGTTCCACGGGCGTTCCGCGCAATGATAACACGCCGCTACGTGGGCAATTCGACCTCTATACCGCCCTCCGTTATGTGACTGAGGGATATGTTGGTATGCATCTTAACAGTATGCATGGTATCAATATAGACGTGGGCATATTTAAATCATATGTCGGGTTAATGGGGTACAACAACTTCGAGAACTGGAACTACCAGAACTCTTTCACTTCCGATAATACCCCCTGGTTCTTCACAGGTGTACGCGTTCAAACATTTCCAACTGACAGACTCAAATTGGAATACTGGATTATCAACGGATGGCAAACTTATGCCATGTTTAACGAACAGCCCGGTGTTGGTTTTCAAACAGTGTATCGTCCGCAGGAATCGGTCTCGATCCTCGCAAGTGCATATGGCGGATGGGATACTCCCAATACTCCGGGACGGTTTCGTTTTCACAGTGATAACAGTTTATTAATACGTTATCACCATAACCCTGGCAGTTCACTTCCCCAGGCTGCTTTTTCCATTACTGGCGATATTGGATTTGAAAACGGTGCCGGTGTTGTTCCGTTCGGTGGCGATTCAACAACTCCGGCGCAAAATTTCCTAAGCTGGATGTTTTACCATCGCCTCTGGCTTGATGCGGATGAACATTTTGCTTGGACATTTGGGGGTGGCCAGCTTCACAATCCCGGACGGTATTTAGCACTTCTTCCAACCGGATCAGGCGTTCTCACACAAAACCCGGGGGATCAATTTGACGCATGGGATTTTTCAACGGGCATACAGTGCATGCCAAATGAACATGTCACATGGGGCGTTGAATTTGTTCACCGGCAGGCATCCGTTCCCTATTTTGCAGGACATGGCGGGCTAACTTCGCCAAACGGTTGGAATCCTCCTATTGGCAACCCCTCCGGTTATGTAGCAGATCTTGTCACAAGTGAAAACCGAATCATTGGATCGATTATCGTCCGGTTTTGAAGATAGATTAAAATACTGCCGGTTTCTTTTGAGACTGAGAATGGCTAAATTGAGCTTGTAATGTCTAATCGTAATGAAATACGACGCGATCCTGAGGCTCTGTTACGCTCGTTGAAGCGCTCCGAAGAAAAAGGACAAAAAGGAAAACTCAAAATATTCTTCGGGATGTGTGCCGGAGTGGGAAAGACCTATGAAATGCTTCAGGCTGCACATGAAGCAAAAAAGAAAGGTATTGATATCGTCATTGGTGTTGTCGAAACGCACGGTCGAAGAGAGACAGAATCCTTAATCCAGGATCTTCAAGTTATTCCCCGAAAGAAAGTTGAGTATCGGGGGACCACTTTGGAAGAAATGGACATTGATGCGATCATCAGACGAGGCCCTATGCTTGTGTTGGTCGATGAGCTTGCTCATACTAACGCTCCAGGAAGCAGGCATACAAAACGTCATCTCGACGTGATCGAATTGCTCAACAATCGGATCGATGTTTATACAACACTAAACGTCCAGCATCTCGAAAGCCGCGCCGATACGGTTGCGAAAATAACAGGGTCGATTGTGCGTGAAACGGTTCCAGATTCTATTTTAGAGCATGCTGATGAGGTAGAAGTTATCGATCTGCCGCCTGATGAATTGCTCAAACGGCTGGCAGAAGGAAAAGTATATGCTCCAGAGCGCACACAGCATGCCGCCGAAAATTTTTTTCAAAAGGGGAATCTTACAGCTCTACGGGAGATGGCTTTACGACTTGCGGCTGAACGTGTCGAGAGGCAGTTGCGGGATTTCATGCAGTCTGAGCGTATCCGGGGCCCCTGGAAGTCCGGGCAACGACTGGTTGTCGGTGTAACTCCAAGTCGGGAATCCGTACATCTTATCCGCTGGGCCCGGCGGCTTGCATTTACGATGCAGGCAAGCTGGGTTGCAGTCTTTGTCGAGCGATCATTGCAAATGAACGACACGAAGAAGGAACAGTTTGCGAAGAACATCACCCTTGCACGCGAATTAGGTGCCGAGGTGGTAACGACTTCTGATGAAGATATCGCTGCGGCAATTGTACGTGTTGCTTATGAACAAAATGCAACCCAGATCATCGTCGGAAAATCAGGAAGGGCTTGGCCTTGGCGGAAAACGCTCGTCGACCGATTGATCGAAATAAGTGAAAACATTGATGTGTATGTTACCTCCGGCGAAGAATCGGCCCGACAAGAGGAAAAACGTTTTCTCCGCATTCCTGAAATTCATTCTGACCTGATACAATATGGCATCTCGGCTGCAATTGTCGCGATGGTTTCTGCACTCTGTTTTCCTTTTGCCGAGTTTATCGGTTACCAGACTGTTTCGCTTATTCTTCTCTTGACGATAATCTTACTGCCATTAAGATTTGGTGTCGGGCCAGTAATCCTGGCCGCAGTACTGAGCGCACTTATGTGGGATTTCCTCTTCATTCCACCACGATATACGTTTTATATCAGAATGCCGCAGGATGTACTAATGGTGGTAACATACTTCGCTGTAGCCGCAGTGACAGGTATCCTTACCGTGCGAATTCGGGCGCGTCAGAAGGCGGTTCAATCGCGCGAGGAACGGGCGGTCGCGCTGTATTCACTGACAAATGATCTTTCCTCTGCGAAGAATCAAGATGATGTTGTTCGGGCCACTGTCTCAAATATCAAAAAATTTTTCAACGCTGAAGTTGCAGTGTTTCTAACCGATCTTGATGGTGATTTCGTTAATAAAGCCCACACACACAGCGTTTTCCTGCCGAGTGAAAAAGAGCTGAGCGTTCCTGCGTGGGTACATTGGAATGAAAAACGGGCAGGCAAATTTACTGAAACGCTTCCGTTTGCTGAAGCAACGTATTATCCGCTCTCCGGTCCTCGATACCCACTTGGCGTTATTGGAGTCAAGATTTCACAAAATGTTCCCTTGTCGATCGATCAGGAAACTCTCCTTGAGAACTTTCTCAACCAAATTTCTTCAGCACTCGATCGTGAATTTCTCAACGACATGGCTAAGCAATCTATTATTTTGGCAGAATCCGAACGCCTGTATACCACACTGTTCAATTCTATCTCCCATGAAATTCGGACTCCAATTACTGCGTTATTAAGTGCTTCGGAAAGCCTACTCAATGACCGGGTAGGCGGGCAACCGGAAGTGCGGCGTGAGCTTGCGGGAGAGGTACAATCAGCGGCAGAGCGGCTCGATAATATTGTTCAAAACCTTTTGGCGATGACTCGACTGGAATCAGGGCTTATCCAACCGAGGCTGGATTGGACAGACGTGCGGGATGTTATCAATTCATCAATCAGTAAACTCGATAAGGAACTATCTACGCATGTTGTATCGATAGACACCTCACCAACAATGCCACTAGTCAAATTAGATTTTCCTCTGATAGAGCAAGTTCTCGTGAATCTATTACGCAATGCTGCGATGTATACGCCAAGTAATTCGAATATCATCATTCAAGGCTTCCAAGATGGCAACGAATGTGTTATATTGGTCGCCGATAATGGATCGGGATTTCCTGCCGATTCGTTGAACAAAGTATTCGAAAAATTCTATCGCGTTCCTGGCGCGAAGACCGGCGGAATCGGGCTTGGTCTTTCTATTGCGCTCGGATTTGTGAAAGCACACAAGGGAAACATTACGGTTGAAAATTGTGAAGAGGGTGGAGCGAAGTTTACAATCCGATTGCCAATTGGATCAGGTGCTCCGCGAGGAGAGAAATTGTCGAATGAGTAACAACCCCGTAATTTTAGTGATTGACGACGAAGCTCAAATCCGTCGTCTGTTAGAACTGACATTGGAATCAAGTGGTTACAAAGTCTTGCTTGCAGAAACAGGAGAAGAAGGGACACGCCGTGCTGGAATGGACAGACCCGAGCTGATTGTTCTTGACCTGGGTTTACCGGACATTGATGGCTCGGACGTTCTAAAAAACATTCGTCAGTGGACGAAGATCCCTGTAATCATTCTTTCTGTCCGGAATTCAGAATCGGAGATTGTCGCCTGTTTAGATGCAGGGGCCGATGATTACCTGGTCAAACCGTTTCGGTCTGGAGAATTATTGGCTCGGGTTCGTGCGGCGATCCGGCACCGCCCTTCATTGCAGGAGGACAGTGTATTCAAAATAGGGAACATTTCGGTAGAGCTTACGGCTCGGGTCGTTAGAAAATCGGGAAATATTGTAAAGTTAACAGCAACGGAATATAATCTGTTGGCTCTTCTCGTGCGTCATGCTGGAAGAGTGCTTACACATCGTTACATCCTCGAGCAGGTGTGGGGACCGGCGCATGTTGAAGAGTCCGAATACACGCGAGTTTACGTCGGTCAGCTTCGTAAGAAAATTGAGGATGATCCGACGCATCCAGAATTCATTCTTACTGAATCAGGTATAGGCTATCGTTTTTCCCTCGAAGAGTAGAATGCCAATTGATCGAAAGATATTTCATACCAGCCACAAATTCCCATCCCGGCTTCCGTGCTGAATTGGTTCACTGATGTGTTCAGGTCGAATGTCGGTCGCTATGCGTTGTGTTAGCATCAATGTTAGCAAGCCATGCATTTTCATTCATATGTGGCTGGAAAGAACAATTAGCACCGGCCTGGAAAGCTCAAATCATCATGGTTGCGTTGCCATTTTACTACCTGACCCTTCGCGCCAGAAAACCTCGCAATCCAGCGTATCCTGAGCACCTCGTAACCTTGGGAGACTACATCAGGAAGCGACGGCTGGACCTCGGCCTCCATCAGAAGGACGTGGCGCGGATAGTCAACGCAACCACCTCGACTGTTACCAACTGGGAGAAGAACCGAACGGCACCCCGGTTATGTTTGTTGCTTGGGATATTTCAATTCCTAGGCTATAACCCATTAAAGCCGCACAATATTATTATCTGAGAGAATCAGAGAGTAAAGGGTACGCGAAGGATTGAGCTCCAGGAATATGTCCAGAGTTCTGGGGGTCGATCCAATCAGAGTCGCGCGCTGGGAAAAAGAGGATAGGGTGCCCAACCGTACACAATGCAGAAAGCTTAAGAGACTAGGTGTAATTTGAGCCAGGAAAATGTCGAAAATTAATATAAGGCGTCCGGCTGGGGAAAAGGGCGGGCGGAGAAAGAATCAATTTTTACAGTAATTCTTATATTCTTAGTGAGCGCGAAGTACTGCCAAGAAACCAAAGATGTCCAAATTGAGACATCACCAATCAGTTAGGATGAACGAAGTAAATTAGGTATATTACAAATGTGACTCTTCTCATGCCGGTCAAGAGACCGTTTCATCTCACTCTTCTCCCCCACGTCCTGATTCACAGACACGACAACTCATTACTTTTAAGGCAGCGGTATGAAAATTTATGCTGGCGGTATGTCGGGCGACGTCACGGAAACAGATCTCCGAAATGAATTCAAGGCCTATGGCGAAGTGTCGTTCGTGAATGTCGTGATGGACAGATTGAATAACAGCTCGCGAGGCTTCGCGTTCGTCGAGATGCCGAACGACGCTGAAGCAACGGCAGCAATTTTCGCATTGAACGGAAAGACGCTAAAAGGAAAAGCGCTTGTTGTGAAGGAAGCAAGGTCCAAGAAATAACTGGGTAAAGATCGGAGCTTTTATGAAAAGACTGGGAAACGTTCGTATTGAGGGAGCATCGGGGAACGTATATAAATTCCGTGCCTACCCGCTGGAGACAAAATTCATGCACGTAGGTGCCATCTATTTCATTACAAGCCGCCATCTCCGTTCGGACAGAAAAATCTCGCACAGCCGGATATACTGCGGCCAGACGAGCGACCTTTCTAAGCTCTATACATCGATCGCGAAAATCATGAACTTTCAGGACTATGATGCGAATTGCGTCTGCATTCTCCCGAGGGTGGAGGAAGCACTACGAGTGAAGATCGAAAGCGATATCCACAGCAATTATACATTACTTCACAAACGGGCGGGTTAGATTTGGCACCCATCAATTTGTTGGCCCATCACAGGGAAGATATAACCTTGCGGGTCAGATTTTTTATGAAGAAATATTGCCCTTTATGAAGGTAAGAGAACGCAAATCTGTAAATGGTGCAAAGTGGCGCGATGTCTCTCGACCAGATGGCTGGGAGTTCTACCTCGACAGAAATGACATGTGGCAGTGGCGAAAGTATTTCGAGAAGAAGGTTGTCGCAGTATCGGGTGATGGGTTCTGGTCGCGCGCAGAATGCATGAATGACGCGAGGCGCAGCGGATACAGCCGCACTTGAACATTTGAGGCCGCGATATTATCGATTCTTCAACTGGCGAGGCAGCAATCTCATCGCGTGCGTAGTGCAGACTGGTTTTTATTTCCCCCTGCGCGGATCGAGCATATTTCAACATTTTTACATGTCATCAATTCCGTAAATAATAAATATCACAAATCCCTCGCTATTGAGGGGAGATATACGAACTATGAGAACGACGCGAAAACTTCACATTGGAATCATCGACCTTGTAACGAAGGGGCCGACCCGGGCACTCTTTGCCCGAGTAATGAATGCAAATCTTGCGAGCATCATGCCTCAGGTCGTTGCTCTCTGGTGTGAGGAACAGGGGCATAACGTAACGTTCGTTTGCTATACAGGGTTTGAGGATTTGCAGACCGCGTTACCCCGAGACCTGGACCTCGTCTTTATCGGGGCATTCACGGAGGCTGCACAAACCGCATATGGGCTGAGCAATCTTTACAGATCTCGCGGCGCAGTGACAGTTCTCGGAGGGCCGCACGCTCGCTGTTACCCGGAGGATGCGGTAAAATATTTTGATTATGTTCTCGGATTTACTGACAAGAAAATTATTTGCGACGTACTGCAGGACTGCTCTCAACACCGTCCTGGAGGCGTTCGGTTTTCAGCGTTGCAACAGCCCACATTGCTTCCAGGCGTTGAAGAGCGATGGAAGTTCATCGAGCCGACACTCAAGAAGGCCCCGTTTATAAAACTCGTGCCAATGCTCGGAAGTCTCGGATGCCCGTATACCTGTTCCTTCTGCATCGATGCAACAGTGCCGTACCAAGCATTGGAATTCGAAGTGATGCGTAATGACCTTGTTTTCTTGCAAAGAAAATTTAAACACCCGCTCGTCGGATGGCACGATCCGAATTTTGGTGTCCGGTTCAACGAGACTATGGATGCAATCGAAGAAGCCATTCGTCCGGGGAGCATATACTTCATTGCCGAGAGCAGCCTTTCGCTTCTTTCTGAAAAGCATGTGAAACGGCTTCAACGAAATGGGTTCCGCGCTTTATTGCCGGGAATAGAGTCGTGGTTCACACTGGGAGATAAATCGAAAACCGGAAGAACCACCGGTATGGATAAGGTGAGGCAGGTCTCTGACCATGTGAATATGATATTGCGTTATATTCCCTACGTTCAGACGAACTTTGTGCTGGGGCTGGATGTAGACGAAGGACCTGAGCCGTTTGAGCTTACAAAGCGTTTTGTGGACATGACCCCGGGCGCATTCCCAGGCTATTCGCTCCTTTCTGCATTTGGGCAAGCGGCGCCCTTAAATTTGGAATACCAGCGTGACGGACGCGTTCTGCCCTTTCCATTCCATTTTCTGGATAATAACAGGGCGATGAATATTATACCGAGGAACTACACTTGGACTGATTTTTATTCCCACGTTATTGATCTGGGCAAGTACACATTTTCTGCAAGCGCGATTGTCAACCGGTTACGGGCGACGAACGCGTTCATCCCGCGCTGGATGAATGTCGTGCGCGCGATATCCTCTGAGGGATTCGGTAGGATCAAGTATAACAATGAAGTGTTGCGCAGACTTCGGACGGAGCCGGAGTTCAGAAGATATTTCGAGCAGGAAACAACAAAGCTTCCGGGTTTTTATTCGGACCAGTTGAAACGCGATTTGGGGTTCTTGTTGCAATGGCTTCCTGAAGGAGCGATTTTTCATGATCAAAATAAATATCTTAAATCGCAGGTAGAAAGAAGCGGACAAATGGTGTCCGTTGAGTTGAAACCCGTGATTGATTTAATTCCAGAACACATCGTTCACCAATCGGTATCTGCCCTTAAGTAAATATTTTTTTGGCCAGCCCGCATTTTATGGTGCTGGCTCAGTTTGATGTGAGCACATTTGATGCTTGCCTCCATTGCCGACCTCGGCGGTGAGTTTGAAATTTCGGCTCAGGAGATAGGAAAAATTTCCAACAACGGATTGGTATCTCAAGTCGTCGATGTCCGATCTATCATTATTATTAAGCAAGAAAATATATCAGAGGACCAAGGCAGAATTCAAAGGCGAAGTTGAAAATCCTATGCAGCTCGATATTTATCCACCCGAATCTTCGTAGTGCCAGGTTTCATCGGTTTCCTTCTTCTTTTGGGAGGTGCTAAAATAGTAGGTGAAACCAAAGAACCATACTTGCGCGTCTCGCAAGTTGATCACGGTCTGGCTGAGGTAGGGGGTGTTGAGTCCAAGTTGTCGCTTTTGCGTTTTGAATGCGTCGGCGAGAGTAGCACTCAAAGTGAGGCGTCCGTTTAATAAATTCTGTCGTGCGCCGAGATTTACGACATAAGAGGGAAGATACTTGCCTTGTGGAGTCAGGCGGGCTGAATTGAAATTGGAATTCACCTGGAATACCAGCGAGT
>CAZAFL010000052.1:0-10398 GCA_964484465.1 uncultured Chlorobiaceae bacterium | reverse complement strand
TTGTTTCATTGAGCACCGTTAAAACGCACAACCAAAATCTTTTCGTAAAATTAGACGTGAAAAGACGGACACAAGCAATTGATAAAGCAAAACGCCTCCGCCTCATTCCTTAAATCTCATACTTTGGTATGACAGTATGCGTCATAGAAGATAAATGGCCGAAAGTATGAGAAGAAAGAGCCGGGCAACAACTATATTTGTATCAAAAAGGTATTAAAATGAAAAAGAACATTGTTATCTACGGAGTTATTGCAGGCATAGTTGTCACTATTTTAATGCTGTTTAGTGTGAACAGCTTAAGCCATCGTGAGGGCAATTTTGATTATAACAAAAGTCTCCTCATCGGGTATGCTTCTATGCTCATCGCCTTTTCACTTGTGTTTGTTGGCATTCGCAATTACAGAAATAAGTACAATGAAGGAGTGATCAGTTTTGGCAAAGCATTTAAATTAGGGATTATGATTGTTTTAATCGCTTCCACCATTTATGTTTCGGCCTGGCTCATTGACTACTATTATTTCATTCCCGATTTTATGGAAAAATATTCCGCTCACATGATTGATCAGTTGAGAGCAAGCGGAGCAAGCCAGGCGGAAATCGATAAGCAAGCAAATGAAATGGCAAACTTTGCCGCGATGTATAAAAATCCATTTTTTAATGCGATGATGACCTACGCGGAAATTTTACCTGTCGGTCTGGTTGTTACGCTGATAAGCTCCTTCATCTTGAAAAGAAAGTCAGCTAAAACTACACAAGTTTCATGACTGTTTACAACATAAAATCGATCACAAACTTGACCGTAGACTTTGAAGCGCGGACCTTCGGACAAGGAAGGGGCATGGCAGGCAACGGAAAGCTCGACGCGATACTATTACTCTTGCAATCAAATACAAACAATAAATAGGAATCATAGAAATGAAAAAAGTAACAGGCATTGGCGGCATTTTTTTTAAGTGCAAAGACGTCAACAGAGTTAATGAATGGTATAAGAAGCATCTTGGGTTAGATACCGGCCCATATGGGGTATCGTTTGAATGGTATGAAGGTGCGGACGGCACAAAGAAAGGAGTTACGCAATGGAGTCCGTTTGCCGAAACGACGAAATACTTCGAACCTTCAACCAGGGACTTTATGATAAACTACCGGGTGGAGAATTTAGTGGAACTTGTCGAACAACTTAAAAAAGAAGGTGTAACAGTAGCGGACAAAATTGAGACGCATGAATACGGGAAATTTGTTCACATTATTGACGTTGAGGGAAACAAAATTCAATTGTGGGAACCCGGCGAGTGAGTATGAAAAAATAGTTGGTGGACAAAAGAATGACGATCTATAAGAAAGTACTGTCGCCAACAAAGTATTTGCAAAAGCAGGACTCACGGGCGCGCGATCCGAGCTTTCTAACTGCCATCTTCAAAGGCTGTTCTTCAGTCGAATCGGGCCTGCAATAGTTCTGAATATCCTTCGACTGCATCTCTGCGTTGCGATACATTTCTTTCCGCCTGGAAAACCATTTCACCTGAATGTCCCGAGCAGCAATCGCACGCTCACGAATCTTCTGAGAAGTTTCGCCCGTTGCTTTGCTCCTGAGTTCCTTATACTTCACAACGGGAATGTCAACGTGAGGGCCGATTCGATCCAATAACGGTCCGTATTGTCGGCACGTACTTCTGGATTTGCGCGGGTGGGCACGTGCACTCTTTTGACGGATCGGAAAAATTCCCCACAAACAGGGTTGCGTCCGATCAATTTTGCGCTTATGGTAAACGCAACCACCTCAGGTATTACCATCTGGGAGATTGTGTTCGGCGACCGAGGGGGGAGCTCTTCGGCAGGTTGAAAATCCTTATAGGATTTTCAACCTGGTCAAACAGAGCTAAGAGTCTCAGATTTTCAATGTGGGTCGTCCGTACACTCATAAACCGAGATTTCGCTCGACTGTTGATATTAGGGCCAAGATTGATTAAGTTCACCGAGTCCCTTAAAGGATCGTGAAGAAGATTTTCTGCCCCAATGGCATTTGAGCGAAGAGAAAGGATACAAAAATGCGGTCATGCGTGCTTCTCTCTGATATGCGCCACCGCTTGATTCATGAGACATTGAATGGATTGTCGGATCACGTTGGAAACGAATTTGTAAACTCTCATTCAAGTTCAATATCGAGGCAGTAAAGTGCCAACAACTTAGGAAACATACGAACAATGAGAACGATGCGAAGACTCCACGTTGGAATCATCGACCTTGTAACGAAGGGGCCGACCCGGGCGCTATTTGCCCGAGTAATGAATGCAAATCTTGCGAGCATCATGCCTCAGGTCGTTGCCCTCTGGTGTGAGGAACAGGGGCATGACGTAACGTTCGTTTGCTATACAGGATTTGAGGATTTGCAGACTGCGTTACCCCGAAATCTGGACCTCGTCTTTATCGGCGCGTTCACTGAGGCTGCACAAACCGCTTATGCGCTGAGCAATCTTTACAGATCCCGCGGCGCAGTGACAGTTCTCGGAGGGCCGCACGCTCGGTGTTACCCGGAGGACGCGGCAAAATATTTTGATTATGTTCTCGGATTTACTGACAAGAAAATCATTTGCAACGTATTGCAGGACTGCTCTCAGCACCGCCCTAGAGGCGTCCGGATTTCAGCATCGCAACAACCCACATTGCTCCCGGGGGTTGAAGAGCGATGGAAGTTCATCGAGCCGACACTCAGGAAGGCCCCGTTCATAAAACTTGTGCCAATGCTCGGAAGCCTCGGCTGCCCATATACCTGTGCCTTCTGCATCGATTCAACAGTCCCGTACCAAGCACTGGAATTCGATGTTATGCGGAATGACCTTGTTTTCTTGCTGAGAAAATTTAAACGCCCGCTCGTGGGATGGCACGATCCGAATTTTGGCGTCCGGTTCAACGAGACCATGGATGCAATCGAAGAAGTAATTCGTCCGGGGAGCATTGACTTCATTGCCGAGAGCAGCCTTTCGCTTCTTTCTGAAAAGAATGTGAAACGGCTTCAACGAAACGGGTTCCGCGCTTTATTGCCGGGAATAGAGTCGTGGTTCTCACTGGGAGATAAATCGAAAACCGGAAGAACCACTGGTATGGACAAGGTGAAGCAGGTCTCTGACCATGTGAATATGCTTTTGCGGCACATCCCTTACGTTCAGACAAACTTTGTGCTGGGGCTTGATGTAGACGAAGGACCGGAACCGTTTGAGCTCACAAAGCGTTTTGTCGACATGACCCCGGGCGCGTTCCCCGGCTATTCGCTCCTTTCCGCATTTGGGGAAGCGGCGCCCTTAAATCTGGAATACCAGCGCGACGGGCGCGTTCTGCCCTTTCCATTCCATTTTCTGGATAATAACAGGGCAATGAATATTATACCGAGAAACTTCACCTGGCCTGATTTTTATTCCCACGTCATCGATCTGGGCAAGTACACCTTTTCCGCGAGGGCGATTTTCAACCGGCTGCGGGCAACGAACATGTTCATCCCGCGTTGGATGAATGTCGTGCGCGCGATATCCTCTGAGGGATTCGGCCGAATCAAGTATAACAAGGAAGTGTTGCGTAGACTTAGGACGGAGCCGGAGTTCAGAGGATATTTCGAGCTGGAAACAACGAAGCTTCCGGGCTTTTATTCGGACCAGCTGAAACGCGATTTGGGCTTTTTGTTGCACTGGCTTCCGGAAGGAGCGCTTTTTCATGATCAGAATGGATATCTTAAGACGGAGGTAGAAAGAAACGGGCAAACGGTTTCCGTTGAGTTGAAGCCCGCAACTGATTCGCTTCCAGAACACATCGTTCACCAATCGGTATCTGCGATTAAGTAAATATTTTCTGGCCTGTCCACATTTTATGGCACTGGCTCAGTTTGTGATGAGCACATTTCATGCCTGCCTCCATTGCCGAGTGGGGGTATTAGGTAATGACCAGAGAATCCATTATATTACATACCCCTATCGCGTTCGTGCACACCGTTCAGCTTCCGCTCGCGCCGATGGTTTAATTTCCAGGTATTCCAACATTCAAAGACATACATGATTAGGTTCGAATCTTTTTCTCTCTCCAAATCCACTCTTGCGCTGCTCACCAAACACGGCATTGACTTTCCCACTCCCGTACAGGAGAAACTGATCCCGCTCATTACTGCCGGCCGCGATGTCATCGCGCAATCGGAAACCGGCTCGGGTAAAACCCTCAGCTACGCTCTTCCCATTCTTGATCGAATGGAACGTGGCGAAGGGTTGACGACGCTGATTCTCGCACCGACACGCGAACTTGCCCTTCAGATCTCGGAGGAATTTGTCAAGTTTTCACACGGGAAACGTTTGGGCATTACACCGGTCTACGGGGGCACCTCGCTCACTGAACAGATCCGCAAGCTGCGCCAAACAAACATAATCGTCGGAACACCCGGCAGGCTGCTCGACCTGCTCCAGCGCGGCGAGCTTCACTTCCAGACAATTAAACATCTCGTGTTCGATGAAGCAGACCGGATGCTGGATATGGGTTTCCTTCCCGACATCGACCGTATTCTCCGGTTTGTACCAAAACGCCGACAAACTCTCTTGCTCAGCGCCACCCTCCCGAACGAAATTGTGAGGGTTAGCCAGAAGTATCTTGTGAACCCCGAGGGAATCGAGCTTCCCTCCGCGGTGAAACCAGAATTTCTCCAGCAAACTTACTTCCAAACGAACACGGAGCAGAAGCTTTCACTCCTGATCCACTTGCTCCGGGCGGAACGGGATCTGGCGCTGGTTTTCTGCAATCGTAAACACATTACCTCAAAACTTGTGCGGAAACTTTCGCACAACGGAGTCCAAGCGAAGTGCCTCCACGGCGACATGTCGCAGAATCAACGGGAGCGTGTCACCGCGGATTTCCGTCAGAAGAAGTTCAATGTGCTTGTTGCCACCGATGTCGCCGCACGGGGTTTACACATCGACGACGTGACGCATGTCTATAACTACGAAATTCCGCGTGACGTTGACTCGTACACTCACCGCGTCGGTCGCACGGCAAGGGCAGGAAAGCGTGGCGAGGCAATTTCGCTCGTCGCCACCGATGATGAGCGCCAGTTCTTCAAGCAAGTGCTCTTTACGTACAGCGGACGCATTACGCTCAAAGCCGTGGTGTCCGCGGATCTTCCGAAAACGATCGAAGTGCCGAAACTGCATGGTGTGCCTCGCAATCACAGACGCCGACAAAGATGGTCGAATCGGCAAGAACGCAGGACAGGTCGGTGATTCCGCCAGAGACACGGCATGATATTCGATCTGATGTGAAAATCCGGTGGTCTGAAAGTTTCTTTTTTCTGGTACATTTGTTATGAGAACCAAATGCATTTGAATGAATCCGACCAATCCTCACTCGGAGCCGCTTCCCGGCCGTCGTTTCAGGTTATCCTCGTCAGGTTCGCCGTCGAGTGGGGAACAAACCACAAAACACACCAACTTATAATGAGATTATCATGAGACTCTATGTAGGCAATCTCGCACGCGATGTGACTGAAGATGATCTGAGAGCTGCGTTTGAGGCGCACGGCCAGGTCAGCGAGGTCAGCATCGTCAAGGACAAATTCAACGGCCTATCCAAGGGATTTGCATTCGTCGAGATGAATGTGCAAGCCGAAGCGCAGAAGGCAATAGACGAACTGGCAGGAAAAGAATTGAAAGGCCGGTCGCTCGATGTGAACGAAGCGCGTCCGCGCACCGAACGTTCTAACCGTGGTGGTGGTGGTTATCGGGGCGGCGGTGGCGGTGGTAACCGGAGCGGTGGCCGACGCTGGTAAGCTGTCCTCGAAGGAAATAGTACGCCGGGATGTCGGGAGACATTGATCGCTTTGCACACAACTCCCGACATCGCTCGGCTAATGACTTAGCTTCTCTCCATGGGAATCATTTCAACTTCTATTCCCAGGAAATTTTCTTGTGAGCAGGGCATACATATCCAACATTCTGTTTGGCACTTCGATATAAGGGACCTTATGATCGTGCTATTACCTCGCCAAGAGTTTTTGTCTATCAAGGGTTTTGCCGTCTAGAATTACTAAACTAAGCTTCTTTGAATTAAGCACGTCTTCTAGCCGATTCTTGACCAGCACCAGCAAGTCTGCGTAGTAGCCAGGCATCGCCTGACCCACCTTCCTCCAGCGAGAAATACTTCGCCACATTGACTCAGCTCCCGGATTGCTTACCCTCGTTCTCAAGAGGTCAACGCATGATCAATATCGCAAATCCATGATTGCATTGATTCAACAAATCGTGCGAATTCTTTTGGATGACGCTGGATACTTTTGGGAAAACCTGGGAAAAGTTTTCTTCGAAACCCAGCGCTGAGTTCGAGCTGAACGCCTCCTCGTCGAGCTTGATTAATAAAATTTCGCTCATCTCTACCTGCCATCTCTGCAACTGCGGGGCTAGCAGAATATCCAGAGTCGATTAGGTGAGAAAGAAGATTTGATGAAAAGGTCTTGTTGCTCCCGCCTACAACAATAAAACTCTCTTCTCCGTCGCAGCCGTGCAGAGAAATTGCCACTTCTGCTTCCCGAGCCATCTCCATACACCGCGGCTCGTCATAATGAATGCTTGAAACATGAAGCGTCTTGAAGCAGTCTTTCTTCCTCGTACCACTGAACACAAAGCAGTCCAGCATGTCCCTCCCGATAGCCATGGCGATGGGCTCAGTGCATGGCTCAATACAACCGCCATGTGGCGCAAAAACTTTGACCTTCGATTGATGCGACCGATCGATGTGAATTGAATAATTACTCCTGGCAGGCAGCGTGTTCATCAATTCACTCATGCTGGAGAATGTATCCACGAATCGTGATTCACGGTAATTGTACGATCGTTCTTTCACATATATCGGCCTTATTTACTCATCTTCATCGTAACGGAATTCATCTTCCTTAAATTTCTTTGGGATTGTCCCGAGGCGATACGTGAATCCAAGAAAGAAAACCCTGGATTCACGGGTATTGATGACAGTCTGCTGCAATCTCGGAATATCCAGTTCATCGTGTCGTTTAAAAGTCTTGAATATATCCGAGAGTGTCACAGTGAGCGACAGCTTATCTTCAAGAAGTTCTTGACGAAATCCGAGGTTGGCAACGGCATTTGGAAAGTGTTCGCCTTGCGGCGACAATCGTAATGAGCTCCAATGCGAGTGTATCTCGAATCTTGAGTCCTTTGCAACATTTGCAGTCGCGGTGAACGTACCGCTCCACGAAACATTAGACTGGTACTTTCCATTGCCGATATTGGAGGCATCAAGCTGTTCATTCAACGCGGTCGTACTCAGACGGGTGGAAAAAAAATCGCCAGCTCGCCACGAGCAAATCAGCTCTAGTCCGACTGATCGATCCGAAGCTACGTTCTCTTTCGTCGTCTGCAACGTTGAAAGATTCACAATTCGTTTGATCGAGCTGATGTCGTTTGTAGCATATCGATAGAACACACTCGGCAACACATGAATCCGTTTACCCTGAATCTGAAATCCAAACTCAAGAGAGTGAATGTATTCAGGAACAAGATAGGGATTTCCATGCGTAATGTTTTTAGGATCACGATACTCAGCGAATGGATCAAGATCTCTCGCTTTCGGCCGTGAGATGCGACGACTGTAGCTGAGCCTCAGCTCGATAGGTTTGCTCAACGGGTATGAGAGATGAAGGCTGGGGAAAATATTCCAATAGCTGTTGGAAACAGCAGAATCAAGAGAAAGCAGTTCCGAAGTATTCGACGCGCTCTCGACCCTGAAACCCGCCAACATGCCGACCTTTCCGAAGGATTCTTTGTATGCAGCGTACACCGAGTGAATGGACTCATGGTAACTATACCGGCTTGTCTTCGCGGGGTCTGGAACAAATTGTCGCTGGATAAGATCATAATTCTCGGCATAATAGTTAAGATCAGTACGGCTCAGATCACCCAGATATCCTACTTCTAGCGAAGAAGTTTTGCTGAGGACGTTGGAATAATCAACAGATAACGAAGCCTTGTCATCACGAGGTCCAGTGAGAGAGTTATCATGAGCCGTTGGAAAAGTTGGCGAGATGTATGTATTTGTGAAGTTGTATGAATCTGTCTCGGGAGATCTGGACGCAACAGCTTCAATATGCAACTTGTGGTCCTGCCGCGAAAAATTGTGGAGATAGTTGAATGTGAACCCGTATTCCTGATCAACTTTGTTGCCGGAGTCGCTGCGAACATATTCGCTGAGATGTGCACCGCTCGGACTCTGTAAGAGTCTGTACGAACTGTCAGTTCTCGTAAAGCTATTCCTAAAGTAATTAAAAGAAATCCCAAAGCTGTTCAACGAGTCAGTTCGGTAATCAAATCCAAGCGTTGCAAGATGCGTCATGGGATGAGAGAATTCATAGAGGTTGTCCGTGTAGATTGATGAAACAGAATCCGGATTTGAACGTGTTGCTTCATACCGCACATCTGAATTAATGCGATTATGATTATCCCTGCGAATGCTGTACGTGCCATAGAGATTGTAATTGCCAGGGCTGTAATTTACACGCACATTGCCGTTGTAACGGCTATCGTTGCTTGCATGTGCATCGAGATTACCCTGCGTGCCAAGCGGCACATCCTTTTTTAAAACGATATTGATGATCCCGGATTTGCCTTCTGCTCTGTAGCGCGCCGAAGGCGTCGTAATGACCTCTATTCTTTCAATTGAATTTGCCGGCAGTTGTTCTAAAAAAATTCCTTCCTGCCGCTCCAAAATGGGAGACCGTTTTCCGTTTATCATCAGCAGCACCCTTTTTGATCCGCGCAGACTCACTTCTCCGTTCAGATCGACCTGTACGGACGGAATGTTCTCAAGTAACTCACTCGCCGAGGCAGCTTTAGTCGTGACATCTCGATCGACATAGTAAGTCATTCGATCAATGGAGGAAACGAATGGAGATCTTTCGGCGGTGACAGTCACTTCTTCCATATTCACCGATGTATCGACCAGTGTGATCGTTCCAAGATTGAGACGCCTGTGTTGAGCATCGATCGTAAACCTCGAAGTGCGTCTTAGCTTATACCCGATCCGGTTGAAGTTGACAAAATATTCTCCCCATGAAACCGTGTTCATTTCAAATTTACCATCAGCGCCCGTCGACGCTCCCATAACAAGCGAGCTGTCACCGACTCTTAAAAGCAGTACATTGACAAATTCCAAGGGATTTTCGGTTGAATCGGCAATGACTCTACCTCTGATGCTTCCGGAGCTGTCGATCTGCGCAAAAGAGTTCGTTGAAATCACCGACCACATAATGAGGATGTTAAGAAGATATAGTATGATCCTCATTATGATGCAGTCTCGTCATTCTTTAGGTGCGGGTTCGGAATTCGCGGAAGTATCCACATAGCAGGAATGACACGGGGAACTTCTTCATCAGAGCATTCAAGGGAGCGTCAGGCTCACTTCTCGTTATTCAAGTCCTTTGCAGGTAAGGAAAACTTCAGCGATACTGACAACGCGATTGACTCTCCGAAAGAATATCGATATGTATGTTCTCCCTGAGGGACGGTAAGCGAGAATTTGTTTGGCTTTCCGGGAACAACTTCTCTCCAATCCTCATAACTTAACCCAACAGATTTCGACGTCTGTAGCAGCTTCTGAGCAATGAGCTTCTGCCCCTCCTGTATCGTCAACTGATACTTCTGGTCCCCGTTCATCCTCACATCGTAATTCAATCGCGCCATTACTTCCAGTTGTGTCGGACCGACGACGCGTAGCTGAACAGGCCTCTCTTTCGACGCAACATAATAAGCAACAAGACTTTCATTGATCTTGGCAGTGACGATCTTGTCGTACGAGAGGGGCTCGATAGCAACAAGACTTCTTTTCTCTTTAGATGGCTCCATCGTAAATCGTACTAATGCATCGCGTGGAGTATCATCCAGCCAGAATTCGTATGTAAACGATCCTTCAGGAACATTCATAGAAAACTTGCGGCTTTTACCTGCCACGTCGTCGGAAGATTTGATTTCAGCTTCCGATTTATCTGTCTGAGTTGTTTGAATTTTCAGCGCCTTTTTCTCTTCGACTACGCGTATGGTGTATTTTTCAACATCGGCACTGTTTTTGGGTAATCTCAATCGACTCATGATTGTCAATTTTCCGGGACCATCGAGCTGTAATTTAAGCGGCGACTGATGTGCAATCCCATAGTATTGTTTTTCTTTCTCGTTGATTATGACTGTGACAGGTGTCCCGTTCAGCGGAACGAGGGGAACTGATTTTCGTCCGGCTGAGAAAGCGACAGTCGAAGACAAGAGAATTGTTACAGTAAATATCTGAATGTTATTCATGAATAGATTCATGCCTCTATTTGCGGAGTAAATATCAATAGTTGTGGAAAATATTTTTAAGCGGCTCTCCGTACCTTTG
>CAZAFL010000051.1:0-11076 GCA_964484465.1 uncultured Chlorobiaceae bacterium | reverse complement strand
TTTATATTAATCCCACTACATTCTTCATTCCTGAATGAAAAAAGCACTTATTACAGGTATTACCGGCCAGGATGGCTCCTACCTGGCTGAATTCCTGCTCTCGAAGGGTTACGAAGTGCACGGCATCATACGTCGAGCGAGCACGTTTAACACGGGGCGCATCGACCATCTTTATACTGACCCGCATGTACATGGGGTAAGTTTTTTCCTTCATTACGGCGATATCGGCGATTCAACGAATCTTATCAAACTTCTCTACCGGCTGAAACCGGATGAGATCTATCATCTTGCCGCCCAGAGTCACGTGCGCGTGAGCTTTGATATACCTGAATATACCGGTGACATAAGCGGGCTTGGAACAATAAGGATTCTTGAAGCGCTCCGGGAAACCGGCATCAAGACGAAGTTCTATCAGGCGTCGAGCAGTGAGATGTACGGCATGGCAAGAGAAATTCCACAAAAAGAAACAACCCCGTTTTACCCGCGAAGCCCGTACGGCTGTTCTAAAGTGTACGCCTTCTGGTCGACAGTAAATTATCGTGAGAGTTATGATATTTTCGCGTCGAACGGAATATTGTTTAATCACGAATCACCACGACGCGGTGAAACATTTGTCACTCGAAAAATTACGCGAGCGGTCGCCCGCATTAAAGCCGGTCTTCAGGATGAGCTCTACCTCGGCAACCTCGACGCAAAACGGGACTGGGGTTATGCTAAAGAATATGTCGAAGCGATGTGGCTTATGCTGCAGCAGGACAAACCCGACGATTATGTCATTGCGACGGGTGAATCTCATTCGGTTCGTGAATTTCTCGTGGAAGCATTTTCATATGCCGAGCTTGAGTATGAGAAGCACGTTAAAATTGACCCGCGATATTTTCGCCCTGCCGAGGTCGATATACTAATCGGTGACCCTTCGAAGGCAAAACGAAAACTCGGCTGGCAACCGAGGGTAACGTTTAAAGAGTTGGTTCGGCTTATGGTTGACGCCGATATTGAATTGGTAAATAAAGAACATCATCTTGCTATAAAGATCTGATCCTCACGAAATTTTCTTCCGCTATAGTTACGTCTTCCGGAAAACTCTGACAATTGGATAAGCAAGCGAAAATATATGTCGCCGGGCATACCGGACTAGTCGGTTCGGCAATCGTTCGAAAACTGCAGGAACGGGGATATGGGAATCTTCTCCTGAAACATCATGCGGAACTCGACCTCCAGCGGCAGGATGCCGTTGAAAAATTCTTCGCTGCAGAAAAACCCGAATACGTTTTTTTTGCTGCCGCAAAGGTGGGGGGAATTCTTGCCAATAATACTTATAAAGCCGACTTCATTTACGAGAACCTTGTCCTCGCACTGAATATCATTCATGCTGCGCATAAACACCGGACTGTCAAGCTGCTAAATATGGGGTCGTCCTGTATTTATCCGAAACTTGCCCCACAGCCTCTAAAGGAAGAATATCTTCTCAGCGGTTATCTCGAACCGACGAACGAGCCGTATGCAGTGGCGAAAATCGCGGCGATTAAATTATGCCGTTATTTCAATGAACAGTACGGAACGAATTTCATCTCCGCGATGCCCACAAACCTGTACGGTCCGCAGGATAATTTCAACCTTGAAACTGCCCATGTCCTTCCATCGCTGATGAGGAAATTTTATCTTGCGAAATTGTTGCGTGAGAAGAAGTATGATGCACTCATCAGCAACGTTCAGCGTTATCCTCTGGGGTTCGGGGTCGACACTAAGCTCGACAAGCGGGATGCTGAAAAAGTCCGCACACATCTCGAAAAACTTGGAGTCACCGGTGACTACGTCGTTCTCTGGGGAACCGGGTCATCGTACAGAGAATTTCTTCATGTGGATGACCTTGCTGATGCCGCAGTCTTCCTGATGGAGCGGTTCAATTATTCCGAAATCGGCGAGCTCATTAATATCGGCAGCGGCGAAGATCATACCATTACCGAGCTTGCACTTATGATTAAGGATATTGTCGGCTTTCAGGGAACCATTCAATACGATGCGACAAAGCCGGATGGTACCCCGCGGAAACTGCTGGACGTCAGCAGGCTCAAGTCGCTGCAATGGAAACCGAGCATCACACTGGAAGACGGTTTGCAGCGAACAATCCAGTGGCTCATGAGCAACGGCAAATGATTGCGCCATGTCCCTGCCGAAAATTTCCATTGTCACCCCTTCCTTCAATCAGGCGCATTTCATCGAACAGAATATTCAGTCTGTTCTTCAACAGCAGTATCCAAATGTAGAACATCTTATCATCGACGGCGGCTCGACCGACGGGACGGTCGATATTCTCAAACGTTATCCTCATCTCATCTGGGTGTCAGAGCCTGATCGGGGCCAGACAAACGCTCTCAACAAAGGATTCAAGCTAGCGACGGGAGAAATTGTCGGGTGGCTGAATTCCGACGACACGTATTGCGAAGGCGCATTTCACCATGTCATAGAAGCGTTTCGGAACCCGGACGTCAATGCGCTTTGCGGAAACGGTTTCGAGGTTGACGAGGAGGGGAAGGTCCTTCGGCGTTTGTTTGGTCGCGGTATCGAAAAGGAAAATCTCATCAGGTACTGGAAGTGGAATTACGAATATGTTCAGCCGGCTTTTTTTTTCCGGAAAACGGCGCTTGAAGAGATAGGGTACCTTGATGAACAGCTGTATTATGTTATGGATTATGAGTTGTTTCTGAGGATGAGTCTTCGCTACCCATTCCATTCGATTGAAGAGCCTCTCGCAAATTTCCGGTTATACGGTCAATCCAAAACGGGAAAGAAAATCAAAAAAATTATTCCCGACTGGATTTGGGAATTACACAGGGTGTCGAAGAGACATTGGGGAAGTCCGATGCAATTGAAATATTATTCATATCTCTTCTCATTCATCGGTGCGATATTTTTTTCCGTTGTCAAGAATATTTTTTTTGTTCGTGGCTCAAAAAGTCGGAACCTTTTCACGAGAACAATCGGGCGATAGAGCATTGTGCAAGAAAGCAATTTGGTCTTTTCTCAAATTTTGGGTATCTTCGCACTGTTAAAAAGGGATTTTTTTTCATCGTTTTTCTCAAATTGAACACAAATGAAGATAAACATTGAATCACGACATCTCGGCGATATCGTGGTCCTTGCACCTGAAGTATTTCAGGATGACCGTGGGTTCTTTATGGAAACGTATCGCTCAGACCAGTTTGCTTCACTGGGGTTACCGACAAATTTTGTTCAGGATAATCACTCCCGGTCGGTAAAAGGAGTAGTACGCGGTCTGCACTTTCAATGGGAACCACCGATGGGAAAACTCATGCACGTCACTCTCGGCACATGTTTCCTTGTCGCAGTCGATATCCGCAAGGGCTCGCCGACGCTGGGCAAATGGTTTGGTATCGAGGCCTCAGCAGAAAACAAGCGGCAGGTCTGGGCACCCGCAGGGTTTGCGAGAGGGTTTTGCGTGTTGTCAGAGGTTGCGGAACTGCAATACAAATGCACCGGCATCTACAATAACAAGGGCGAGTCGGGTATTTTGTGGAACGACCCTGCAATCGGCATCGACTGGCCGGTGAAGAATCCTGTTCTCTCGGCGAAAGATGAGAAAGCGCAAACGCTGGCGCAATGGCTCACTTCATCCAACTCAGACCATTTTAAATTCTAAGGACCGGTCATGAAGATTTTAATTGCCGGAGGCGGTGGGTACGTGGGTTCCGCGCTCATCCCGAAACTGCTCGACAGGGGGTATCAAATCGATGTTGTCGATTTATTCTGGTTCGGTAATCATTTGCCGAAGCAGGTCACTATCATTCATAAAGATATTTTCAAACTCGATGCAACTGACCTCAAGGGGTATGAGCAGGTTATTTTTCTCGCCGGGTTATCGAACGACCCGATGGCGGAGTTTTCTCCCAGCAAGAATTTTATTTCCAACGCGGCGGCGCCGTCATACCTCGCGTACATTGCGAAACGGGCGGGCATCAAGAGGTATGTTTACGCAAGTTCCTGCTCCGTTTACGGATACACAGTCAATCAACTCTACAATGAGGAAGCACCGGCTATCTGCAGTTATCCGTACGGAATATCAAAACTCCAGGGCGAGCAGGCGGCAATACAAATGGGTGATGAGAAATTTTCTGTAATCTGTCTCCGGAAAGGCACGGTTAGCGGGTACAGTCCAAGAATGCGCCTCGATCTGATTGTCAATACGATGTTCAAAACCGCAGTCATGACGAAATCGATCACTATTAATAATCCGGCGATCTGGAGGCCGGTACTCAGTATTCAGGACGCTTCGAGCGCTTACATCAGGGCAATAGAGGCGAACGGTGAAATCTCTGGAATTTTTAACATCGCCTCAGGTAATTATACCGTTGGTGAAGTAGGCGACATTGTGAAGGCTGTTGTCGAAAAGGAACTGAATATTGACGTCACGCTTCACATTAAACACATCGAAGATTTCCGGAATTATAAAGTCAACATCGAGAAAGCAAAAAATGTTCTAAGCTTTAAGCCTAATCATGATGTGCAATCGATTGTCAAAGATTTGATCGCCAACCGGGAAAAGTTTAAGGATGTGGACAATCCGATGTACTACAATATCCAGGTCTTTAAATCGATGGAAGATTGATACATACCATTATCGTGTATTTCTGACAGGAAAAAAATTGAAATGAAAGCTGTGGTTATCGGCGCAAACGGACAGCTGGGAGTCGACCTGATGAAAGCATTTGCCGATGTTGAAACGGTCGCTCTCAATCATACCGACATTGAAATAAGCGAGATTGAATCTGTCACGAATATTCTTTCGTCTCTTAAACCAGATATCCTCATCAACACTGCTGCGTATCATAAAGTTGATGACTGTGAAAAATATCCCGACCAGTCGTTTCAAGTCAATGCGGTTGGTGCATTGAACCTCGCAAAAGTATCGGCGTCGCTAAATATCCCTTTTGTCCATATCAGCACGGATTACGTGTTTGATGGGTCAAAACGTGCGCCGTATGTAGAAACAGACCAACCCCATCCGCTGAATGTCTATGCCGTCAGCAAAGTTGCAGGGGAGTATGCGGTCATGGCGAATGCTTCCCGTTATTATATTGTGAGAAGTTCGGGGTTGTACGGACACAGTCCTTGTCGTGCAAAAGGAAGGAATTTTATTGACACAATGCTCAAGCTTTCGGGCGAGCGAAAAGAAATTCGCGTTGTGAATGATGAAATTCTCACTCCAACCTATACCTACCATCTTGCGATGCAGATTCGGGAACTGGTGAACACGGATGCGTACGGCATCTACCATGTAACGAATAACGGAAGCTGTTCATGGTATGAATTTGCGCTGGAGATTTTTAAGAATGCAGGAATCACCATCTCCGTTGTGCCTGTTTCTGCAAAGGAATTTCCTTCGGCGATTAAGCGGCCATCGTATTCGGTGCTCGAAAATGCGCATCTTCAAAAGCTCGGAATCGACCGCATGCCTCAATGGCAGGAAAGCCTGGCACATTATTTTGCTCACAAATCCTGAACGCTTCTGCAGAACCAGCCGGCGCTGATGACCGGTTGTTGAAAACAACTTCATACCCATACATGCACGTTGCCAATCAATACGAACCGCTTGTCTCCGTCATCATTCCGGTCAGGAATAGCGAGCGAACGCTCGAGTCTTGTCTCCGCTCTATTAAACGGTCATATTATAAAAAAATTGAGGTGATCGTTGTTGACGACCATTCATCGGACGGGAGCATTGGCATAGCGCAACGGTATGATTGTATGGTGTTAAGCGCTGAGAACGGAGCCGGAGCGAACAATGCGCGGAATTTCGGGGCACAGCACGCGAACGGAGAGTTATTGATTTTTATCGACTCAGATATCGTCATCGCCCGCGAGACCATTCTCAGCGTTGTCGAGACCCTGGAAGAAGAGGGGATGGATGCGGTCGTCGGTATTTACACCGCAAAGCACAGACACGAAACATTTGTCAGCCAATACAAAAACCTCTGGGTTCGGTACTCGTACCTCAAGAGCCCTCCTTCGATCGATTGGCTGTTCGGTGCAATCTCAGGTATCAAGCGACGCGCATTTGAGAAATTAGGAGGATTTAATGTAGAATTGCTTGCGCGTCACGGTCACGACGATATCGAGCTTGGCAAACGGTTTGCCCGCGAAAATCTCAACATCACGTTGAATATGGATATTGAGGTCGAACATCTGAAAAACTACACTCTCGCTTCATTTGTAAAAAATGAGTTCCACCGGAGCGCAGGGTTTGCAGAGCTTGCAGTCTGGACCGGTGAAGCGGCAGGCTCGGTGAAGCGTGGGTTCGTAAATGTCTATCCGATGTTTGTTCTTTCGACACTCTTTTCTCTGATCGTCTTGTTCCTCCTGGTTGGGGGAATATTGGGATGGATCTCCTATGCGTATATTGCGGTGGCCGTTGGTTTTTATCTATTGATGAACATTCGCTTCTTGAATTATCTTGAGCAGGTGCGAGGGTTGTTCGCGATGATTGTTATGATTCCGTTTCTCTTTATCGACCATCTGGTCTGTTTTGTAGGGAGTGTTGCAGGGTTGTTGAGAGGATTGTGGATGGGCAAGCGTTCGGCGTAGAAGGTTCACTTTTGTTTTGTTCCCCCTTTCGTACTTTCCAAAATTAAATTTATGGTTTGCGTTTACAATGAGCTTTTCGGATATTGATACGAGGAGAAGCATGAACGAGCGTTTTATTCAAATAAAACCTCACACACTTGTTATCAATGAGATTTTCCACAGTGTTCAGGGCGAATCGAGTCACATGGGGCGACCGTGTGTCTTCGTGCGGCTGACATATTGCAACATTCGGTGCAGTTATTGCGATACCGAGTATGCATTTTATGACGGAAAAGAAATGCTTATCTCAGAAATTATTGACACCGTCAGAAGCCATCACTGCAAGCTTGTCGAAATAACCGGAGGTGAGCCGTTGTTTCAACCGAATGTGCACGAGCTGATTACTAAATTGTGTGATGAAGGGTTTGAAGTTCTGGTTGAAACAGGTGGGAGCCTCGATATCAGTCACATCGACACAAGGGCCTGGCGCATCGTTGACTTCAAATGTCCGTCGAGCAATATGATGAAAAAAAACCTTTGGCAGAATGTGGTTCATCTCAAGGAAGGGGATGAAGTAAAGTTTGTCATCGGCGACCGGGAAGATTACCTTTGGGCAAAACAAATGATCGGCGATTATCATATTGGGCGACGGTGTCCGGTGTTGATGTCGGTTGTGTTCGACAAGCTTGAGCCGGTCACACTGGTTGAATGGATTTTGGAAGACCGGCTCGACGTGCGGTTCCAGTTGCAGATGCATAAATACGTTTGGAGCCCGGAAACAAAAGGAGTGTAATCAAGGAAGAAATGGGGAAGAAACTTGCACTTGTGCTGGTCAGCGGCGGTATGGATAGCTGCGTCACTGCGGCAATCGCATATCAGCAGTATGAATTAGCCTTTCTTCATCTTAATTACGGTCAACGTACGGAGCGGCGTGAACTGGAAGCCTTCCACGCTATCGGGGATTTTTATCACGTGCAGCGACGACTGGTTGTGAACATCGAACACCTTAAGCAAATAGGTGGTTCCAGTTTGACTGACAAAAAAATTGATGTGCAGGTTGCGGATCTTGACCGGAAAGACATTCCTTCATCGTATGTCCCTTTCCGCAATGCTCACATTCTGTCAATTGCAGTGAGCTGGGGAGAAGTCGTCGGTGCGTCAAAAATTTTCATCGGCGCCGTTGAAGAGGATTCTTCGGGGTATCCGGATTGCCGGCAGGAGTTCTATTCCGCATTCAATAAAGTGATAGAACTTGGAACGAAACCTGAAACCTGTCTTGATATTGTCACTCCGGTTATTCATCTCAAAAAATTTGAAATCGTAAAAAAGGGGGTCGAGCTTGGTGCTCCTTTTGAAAGAACATGGTCGTGTTACAAGCGTGAAGATGCGGCCTGCGGCATTTGTGATAGTTGCGCGTTGCGCTTAAGAGGTTTTCAAATGGCAGGCATAGAGGACCCTCTCCCGTACGTGCAGAAACCCGCTTATTCATAGCCTTTCAGGGAAATTTCCACTCTTTTAAACATTTCGTTGCCTGTTGTGTCCAACATGTACAATTCCCAAGGAATTGATTATTGCTAATTGTTGTTCAATAATTGCAACGGGATAGCGATGTAGAATTCATTCTTATCGAAGGAGGTTTTATGCTCCACTGCAACAGGTTAGGTCTTCTCGTTCTCTTTCTGACTGTGATTGTCGTCCCGGTTTTCGCTCAGGTGCCTTCCGCTCCAGCGAATCTCACAGTTCAACTTACAATGATGGGGGGAGCAATACTGCACTGGGATTCCTCCGCGACAGCGTTATCGTATAAAGTGTACAAATCCACTGATGGCATGCCGTTCGTGGAGATAGCTACTGTTCAACATACCATCTTCTATGATTGGAAAACTTATCCAGGGAATGCCTATTCTTACTTTGTCAGGGCGTTTAATTTAAGCGGCGGGAGTCTTTCGAGCGATACGGTACGGTTTCAACCAGGACCGCCACCGCCGCCTCCAGTGTTCGGCGTCGTCAAGGGAAGTGTTACCGATGATTCCACGGGATTGCCGTTGCGCGGAGCAGTGGTTCACTTTTACAGAATAAGCGGATTCTGGCATGACAGATATACGCGGACTGATTCAAATGGAATGTACAGGATTCTCCTCGATACCGGGAATTTTGTGTCGCGTGCCGAAAAGTTTGGATATCTGCCCGAATGGTACAACAATGTCCATCGCCCTGATAGCGCAACTATTATCCAGGTCATTGCGGATGACAGCGTCACCGTAAATTTTAGTTTGCAGCCGATACCCTTTCCGGTTTTTGCAACCGTGAGCGGAACCGTCACCGACAGTACCACAGGGTTGCCTCTACGTGGCGCCGATGTTGTATTTCTCCGGCCATATCACGACTTTCGTCTCCTGGAAGATGTAACTGAACTCTTCGGAGGATTTCCTGAGGAACACTTTGAGCACCCGGAAATAGGAGAGTTACGCGGGGTTGTGTGGGTTGCCAGAACGGATTCTCTGGGAAATTACATTGCACATCTTCTTGCCGACCACCGTTATATTGCCGTGGCGTTAAAGGCAGGTTATCGTTTTAAGTTTTATGACAATAAGAAAAACCCCTTCGATGCCGACAGGATTTTTGTAGCACATGACACGACGGGGATAGATTTTGCACTGGTTCCCGGATTGGTTATTGGGTCGGGAAGTTTTTCAGGAACAGTTGTTGATTCGTCAGGTTCCGGAATTCCATCACACGTTGTACTTTTTCGACTGACTCCTTTCGGACCGCTGGCGACACGCTACCGGATGACAGACTCACTCGGGGCATATGCATTTAGAAACCTGGTACCCGGGAAGTTTTTTGTCCGCGCAGTACCGGTTGACAGCTACGCTCCTGCGTGGTACAAAGAAGGATACTGCGGGGTTTCAAACTGGCACAATGCCGACACGGTGTTTGTACAAGATTCGCTGACAACTCCGATCAACATCTGTGTTGTGCCTTCGCCGGAAGCAGGGTTCGCCCGAATTTCAGGTCAGATTATCATCTCCTCTAACCTTGCCGCCGTGAATACGATGCAGGGTGTGAGCGTCTACGCCGTTTCAAATTCCACAAACGATGTTGTCGGTTATGACATTACAGAGAGTGATGGGTCGTATGCTATTGAGAATTTAATTCCGGGAACCTATCACATAGAGGTCGATAAAGAAGGGTACACCGCGACAACAACGCCAACAGTCAATTCCAACGAGAGCAATAATTACAATGGGGTCACTACACCAATCGCGATGATGCCGGATTCACCTACCGAAGTGAAAGGTGGAAAAAATACCACCCCCGAAGGTTTCAGCCTGGAACAGAATTATCCGAATCCTTTCAACCCTTCAACGGATATCCGGTTCGAGCTACCGAAAGCGACTTCCGTAACGCTTACAGTGTATAATCTCCTGGGTCAGGAGATTATTGTGCTGACCAAAAACACCCTTCAGGCGGGCAGCTATGATGTTCGATGGAGCGGGGTGGACAGCAGAGGCACACAAGTAAGCAGTGGTATTTACTTTGTTAAGATGGAAGTCTCGTCGACGGATGGAACGGAGGCGTTTTTTACACAGACGCGCAAGTTAATTCTGATGAAATAGTATCTTCATCAGTCAAATGAAGAAATAGCAGAGGGGTAACCTGGCCGGGTTACCCCTCACTATTTAAAAGATCTGGCTTGGTCACCATTACTGGTAATTATGCCCCATTGTTTACAATTATGTAATCCTAAGGAATTGAAAAGAGTGATTATGCGTTTAGGAATATATTATGAATCCTAAAGTGGTCCCATTGGTAAAAAATGCAGTGTCAGAGGTAATTTTTTCTGTTGTACAGCCAACGTCCAGGGTGAAATACTAATTTTTATTGAAAATAGGTAGAAAATTGCGATGTTAATTATGGCACGTACTTTGTAATTGGTTACTGCAATAAATGGGCGTTTAATACATAATTTAATGAAAGGAACATTTTATGGGTCAACAGCAACTTCTACTCATCATCCTCGGCGTGATCATCGTCGGTATCGCCATTGCAGTCGGTATCACGATGTTCAGCTCATCGAGCATACAGTCGAATAAGGATGGTATCATCAACGATTTGAATAACCTCGCTGCGAACGCATATCAGTATCGCATCCGTCCGACGACAATGGGCGGCGGCGGCGGTTCATATACAGGATATGTCGTACCGCAGAAGTTACAGACGAACTCAAACGGCAGTTACACGACAACGGCAGTAGCAGCTGCGTCGATAACGCTGAAGGGAACATCATCACAGAGCTCGAGCAATACGGTGACTGCGGTATTGGATAGCACCGGCGCATTGACATCATTCACATACGCCGGACAGTTCCAGTAATCGTATAAGATTGTTTTAGGGCATAATTAACTGATACATTAATCATATAAGCTAGGGCGCATTATGGGACAACAGCAACTTCTACTCATCATCCTCGGCGTGATCATCGTCGGTATC
>CAZAFL010000050.1:0-11081 GCA_964484465.1 uncultured Chlorobiaceae bacterium | reverse complement strand
TCAATCGAGCCGAAATTCTTTCTGCCATTCCGTAGTTTCTTTCACCGGCTGCATTTCCTTCTTGTCGACAATGAACGAACCCATGACCAGATAATCCATATCGGTCCTCATAAAACAACGGAATGCATCCTGCGGCGTGCAGACAATCGGTTCTCCACGAACGTTAAAGGAGGTATTGATAAGCACGGGGCATCCGGTCTGCCGCTCGAATTCTTTTACGAGTCCGTAAAATAATTCGTGATCTTCACGTTTGATTGTCTGTAACCTTGCAGAACCGTCAACATGTGTGATGGAAGGAATTTCACTCCGCTTCTCAGGGCGAACATCCGCGACCAGCAGCATGTAGGGACTTTCCCGGTCGAAATCGAAATAGTCCTGCACCAGCTCTTTCAGAACAACCGGTGCAAAGGGTCGAAAGCTCTCCCTGAACTTTATTTTTAGATTCACTCGCTGCCAGTTCTCAGCGTTGCGGGCGTCTGCAAGAATACTTCGGCTGCCGAGCGCACGCGGTCCGAATTCCATCCTTCCCTGAAACCATCCAATAACATTTTGCTCTGCAATTAACCGGGCTGTTTCCCGGTAAAGGCTGGCTCGTTCGAAGCAACGATACTTCGCGCCGACCGAATCGAGATATGCTTTAATTGCTTCATCCGAAAATTCCGGACCCGTGAATGCATGCTTCATCTGATACGAACGGGCATTATTCAGGAGGGTATTGTAAATATAGTACGCCACGCCAAGCGCCCCGCCTGCGTCGCCGGCCGCAGGTTGAATGAAGAGCTCCTTGAAAGGTGTGTGGCGTAAGATTTTGCTGTTGCTGACGCAGTTCAGTGCAACCCCGCCAGCCATACACAGGTTTGTTATGCCGGTTTCGCGGTGCAGCTGATTCGCAATGCGCACAACAATATCGTCAAGGACTTTCTGTAGGCTTGCGGCAACGTCCTTGTGAAACTGGAGCAGGTTTGACTCCGGGTCGCGGCGGCGCTGACCAAACAGTTGTTCGAAATTCCTGCCTGTCATTGTTAGTGCCCGGTCATAGATAAAATATTTCATGTTCAATTTGAAGCTGCCGTCGCTTTTACAATCGATGAGGTTGTCCATAATGAGATCGTAGTAAACAGGCTTGCCGTAGGGTGCAAGTCCCATCACTTTATACTCAGCACTGTTGACCTTGAATCCAAGATAGTAGGTAACAGCAGAATACAACAGACCGAGCGAATGCGGGAACGTAATGCTTTTCTGCAGTTCGATGATGTTACCGCGTCCGACACCGTATGTCGTTGTATCCCATTCCCCCACGCCGTCCAGAGTGAGAATAGCAGCCTCGTCAAACGGCGAGACGAGAAAGGCGCTTGCTGCATGCGCCATATGATGTTCTGAAAAAAGAATTTTCCCCGAGTACCCGAGCTCTTTTTTAATCATCTGGGGAACCCACATTTTTTCCTTAATCCACACGGGCATTGCTTTGAGGAATGACGGAAGGCTCCGGGGCCATGTTGCAAGATATGTTTGGAGGATGCGGTCGAATTTTGCAAGGGGTTTGTCGTAAAACGCGATGTAGTCCACCCCGTTGATATCGATACGCGCCGCTTCGAGACAATACTTAATCGCATGAACAGGAAAACCCGGGTCGTGTTTCCTGCGCGTGAACCGCTCTTCCTGCGCAGCGGCAACCAGGCTGCCGTCACGAACAATCGCGGCCGCTGCATCATGGTAATAACACGATATGCCGAGGATGTTCATGTTAGAACTGATGCCGGGATTGTTCGATGGTTTGTCGGGATGTTTCTTTATCTTTCCAATAGGTCGGTGCGCTGCTGAAAGAGCGGTCGAGGAGATCTTTTCTCATGAGTTTCAGGATGACGGCTGGAATGCCGAGCAGGATATAAAACAACGTAAGTAAAATACGGGTATTCACCCAACCTAAGGCATAGGCAAATTTCATCCACCACGCTTTCAACCGATACCAAAATCGTTTCAGATTGCTCATACGCTATTCATCAACATTATCCACTTACCGAATATATTGAATTTTCCCTCGAGAGGAAATGCTCAGGGGAACTGAACCATTATTACATCCACAGTTGATTCTCTGGAATCTTTTTCATAGTATTTCTTAGTCACACGAAAGGAATTCCATGAAAGCAAAAAATAAACATGACTGGCCTGAAGAATTAAAGCCTCTCTTTAAATTTTTCAAAGGGAAAAAACACCCGCTGAACCATCAAACGACATACCAGCTGCTCGTCGCCGTCGTTCTCTCTGCCCAGGATTCCGACAGGCATATCAATGGACTCGCGCCGGCATTGTTTCAAAAATATCCTTCGATGAAAGCGCTCGCGAAAGCGACTCCCGAAGACCTTCACAAGTATATCGGGTCGGTGAGGAACTTCGCCAATAAGGCAAAGTGGCTTGTCGAAATTGCCAAAACCATCGGTGACGACAAAAATATTCCCACGACGCTGGAAGGTTTGACTGCTCTTAAAGGAATCGGAAGAAAATCTGCAAATGTTATCATCAGTGAAACAGGGGGAACAATGGAGGGAGTGATTGTCGACCTTCATGTACTGCGTGTCGCCCCCCGTCTCGGCATTGCGCAGGGCACTCAACCGGAGAAGATCGAAAAACAATTGATGGAACAAATCCCTCAAAAATATTGGCGGGAATTGGGAATGAGCTTGACATTCCTCGGACGGGAGATTTGCCGTCCTACCAACCCAAAGTGTCCGGAATGTCCCATGAACGCCGTATGCGATTACTATCAGGATCAGTTATAGACAACCGATGATTTCCTGCTCACCCAACAAAACCATTATCCGATAGACGGCGCAATAGCCAGTCCGACGAGGTAAGTAATTGCCGCCTCACCGATCCCGATAAGGGTCATCTCCAAGCCGCTTTTTATCCATGAACGACCAGTTACAATAACTTTCGAAGCACCCACTACAAAATGTGCGATCGTGCTGATGATAAATGAAATCACAAGCGCCTGGGCGCCCGCACTGAATAAAAATGGAAGGACCGGAATTGCCGCACCCACTGCTGTACTGAGCGTAGCGCTCATCGCGGCACGCCACTCATTGGGAAATGTTTGCTCCGAGAGTCCGAGCTCTTCGTGCGCCAGCGTTTTAAGCATCTGGTCCGGCTGTGCTGCAAGCCGTCCGACCATAGCTTTCGCCTCCTCTTCCGTGAACCCTTTAAGCTGATAAAAAAGCTGTAGCTCTTCCCGTTCCTCCTCGGGGTTCTGCTCGATCTCATTCTTTTCACGCTCCATTTCCGCTTCGTATACCTCGCGTTCTGATTTAGTGGCAAGATACGCGCCGCTTCCCATCGAGAGTGCGGATGCAAGCATTGTTGCGAAACCACTCAGAAGAACCCACTCCCCCTTTGCCGCGGTAGCACCCGCAACGCCACTCACAACGCCAAATGCCGCACCCAGTCCGTCGTTAACTCCGTAAATTGCCTGACCGATCCAGCCGCCGGCGCGCACATGCCATTTCTCACGGTGGAGGATATTTTCAAGACGTGTCTGGGGAAGATGCGACTGATGACCTTCAAATTCCTCAAGCATGCGGCTGTGTGCGCGTTCCTCACGCTGTGCTTCAATAAGCGATTGCCGGTCAGACTGCGATTCAGTGTTTTGCATCAGCACATCATACAGCTTGTCTGCCTGTGCTTCACCAGCTTCAAGCATTTTCGCAGCGACGCCGGTATCACTGCGGAGTAGTACCCATCGTCTGACCCTTTCGACTAATGACTCTTTGAAATCCCCGGGCTGGACTCCCAGTTCGTTGAGTCGATTCATCCAGCGTTCCGCATGGCGCTCCTCAGCTTCTGCCATGCGGTTGAGGATTTTTTTGCGTTCAGCATTTTGTTCTTTTTCCGCCAGAGCATGATAGTTCCGCGCACTGAGCATCTCGTCACGCCAAGCCCGGTAAAGACCTTTGATGAATTGTTTCTGACTTCTAGCCATCGTTGAAGCGTCCTCGTGTTGTTCGTCCCGTAATATACAAAACAACAATTGCTTTTGGGAAAACCGGTACGGAATGGAAAAGAAAAGTGGTTTGAATGACAGATCTATAAAACCCCGGGCAGGGGAAATTTGGCCGCCGGCCTTTATTCACTCCTACGGAACAACGTTAAATGAAAAGGGCGTCGACTTCCTGTTCAGGAATATCAGGCGGAAAGGCACCAAAATTCTTGGTATCTGGATCGAAAGGGCTGTCTTCCACGAAATGGATGATTTCCTTGTTGTGAAGCTGATGTCGCAGGATAAAAGCACTGCCGGCAAGGCCGCAAATCAATAGAAGTAACAACTTTTTCTTCATGCTCAACCTCTACAAATGAGAACCTGCTTATATCTTTGAAAGTTCCGACGGAGATTTCATTTCTTTTATGTATAGCAGGAGCGTGATTCCACAACATCTTCTATATGTTATAACACTTTATTTATAGAATCTTGTTCCGCCGGGAGACGATTTTATCGGCAGTAGGCCAAACGGGGGGCGGTTGAAAACCAGACACTTCATTATGTAATTGGAAAATCGTATATTTCGGACATCGATGATTCCATAACGGTATGAAGCCGACATTCGAAATACCACACTGTGAAACATGCGAAGCGAGACTTGACACGATCTTCAAGGAACTCCCCAAAGAAGATCTCGAAAAACTTTCCTTGCACAAAGGTTGCAATTTTCACAAATCGGGACAGCATCTTTTTCACGAGGGAGACTATCCGGCAGGACTGTACTGTATCAATCGAGGAAAAGTCAAATTATACAAAACGGGGAATGATGGGAAAGAACAGATAACCAGGCTTGCAAAAGAGGGTGATGTCGTTGGATATCGTTCCCTCATCAGCGGGGAACCATATTCAGCATCTGCGGCAGTAATGGAAGATGCCACAATTTGTTTTATACCAAAAAATGCCTTTTTGAACCTCTTAAAAGATAGCCAGTCGTTCAACATGCACGTGATGGAATTATTAGCTCAGGATCTGAGAAAAGCCGAACAAAGGGAACTTTCGCTTGCTCAGAAGCCTGTGAAGGAGCGATTGGCAGAAGCGTTATTAATGCTTAAAGAGTTTTTCGGCACCGAGGTTGATGGCTCCACAATCAAAGGAACACTGACGCGGGAAGACATTGCAAACATTGTAGGTACTGCAACGGAAACAGTTATCCGTTTGCTCTCGGAATTGAAAGGGAGAAACATCATTGAATTAGAAGGAAAGAAAATTAAAATTCTCAATTATCAAGCACTCCTCAGAATCACACACGTTTTCGACTAATCTGTTGTAGCTTTTCCTCGTTATCAGTCTTTATTCCTCCTGTTTTGAACTAAATTCATTGTTTGCATCTCCCCGCCGCTCAAGAAAACATGACAAAAATCATGTTCATGCCTTACTGTCGTCATTCCCTTACGCAATGCCTATTCTTAGATTGGTATAGCATTAAGAAGGAAGAATACCATGAAGAAAATCACAAAAATACTGCTCCCGACAGATTTATCTGAGGTTTCTCTGGGCGCAATGGAGTATGCATGTCAACTCGCAGTTAAATCCCGGGCGAGTATCTATCTGCTTCATGTCATCGAGAATCACGAAAGTTGTACACTTGAAAACAGCCCGGTGGATTGCGCATGTTCCGTCCAACAAAAACTTGAAGATGCGTTTCATGCCCCGATATACCAGTATGAAAATATCGTCTGTATCATCCGCCGCGGTCATGCAACAACTGAAATCCTGAAGTTTGCCGCTGAGGAAAAGGTAGATCTCATTATTATGACGACCCACGGCAAAGGATACCTTACCGAGACAAATTTAGGAACCATCGCCGAGTACATTATGCACAATTCAAATATACCGATCATTCTTGTACATCCAAGCACGCTCATATCTTCAGAAAAAAACAGAAGGGAACTTCAAATATGAAAAGGAGCTTTGTGCATGCCATTGTTGTCATGTTCCTTGCAGCCGTAATATGCAAGCCTCAATCAGGTGCGGGCAACCGGCCCACACTGTAACCAGAAAGCAAGCTTTTGCTGGAAGGAAACTCCGCAATGCATGAGTATAAATCTACTACGTCACAGATACTTGGAACCTTTATAGCTGATTCCTCGCTGTTTTCAGAGCGTACAATAAGTTTGCTTAACGGATTGAAGATTTGGAAGAACTAGCTACAATAGAAGAAATTAAGAAAACATGACAAAAATCATGTTTTCTACTATCAAATGTCATTGGCTACAATACTCATTCTCTATAAATTGAGGATGGAAGATGAAACGAGTAATTCATATGGAACTTCAACAATATTGGCAAAAAAATCTGGGGCATAACAGGATTTACAAACTACGCAATGGGTATGGATTGCAGTTCATCGGTCAGTATCAGTACAAGGATTCGAAAAAGGGGGCTGCTGGCTCGCAAAAAGATAATGCATTACAGCTGAGGATGATATTTATTTACTAAAGGAGCAGACATGAAACATTTTATGCTTATGTTATTGTTATGTATCGTTTTGGGAATCGTTCTTTGTTCCAACGAGGCCTCTGCCATCCCCGCATTTTCGCGCAAATACAACTTGGGATGCAACACTTGCCATACAATCTATCCGCAACTGAATGAATTTGGCCGCGATTTCAAGAATAATGGGTATCGGACCCCGGGTGAGATTGGAGCGGTTGATTCGACCGACTTCTGGTCAAAGGGATTTGAATCGCTTCCAGTTACAGTGCACGGAAAGTTCAGCGAGCAGATAGCTCCAAAGGGCCAACCTGTCACCAATTTTACTTCGCTTGACGAACTTCAATTAAATGCTGCTGTGAATTTTTCCAGCAAGGTTTCGGTATACCTCCACACCCACCTGTGGGAAGATGGCGGAGCCGGTGAGCCGTTGGTTGTCTCGCTACGGATCAACGACCTTTTTGATAATCAACTTGTCAGCTTACGTGTAGGCCAGTATCAATTACCACTCTCATTTTCTCCCGAGATTGAGCGATTGAGTGGATTTGACTATCTCGGTTATGCACAGGCACTCGGAGCAAACCCATGGACAATCGATCAACCCCAGCTTGGATTCGAACTTACTGGCAATCTTGGCAATGACCTCTGGTACTGGGCTGGTCTCGTAAACGGTGGCGGATTTGAAGCGAACTCATTCACAGGCACTCTCGACAACAACTCTTCGAAAGATCCATATCTTCGCATCGCTAAAAATTTTGGAGAAAATACAATTGGGGTCTTCGGATACTATGGTACCAATACTATTCTCGAAGATGATACCACGGGACTTGACCAAACAGATAAGTTTTTCCGCCTTGGCTGTGACATCCGCTGGAATTTTTCCAATCTGAATGTGCTCACTTCGGTTCTCTATGGTAATGACAACAACTTCAATGGACTAGACGAGAGCACATTCTTTTATGGCGGATTCCTGGAAGGTGATTACGTCGTGTCTGAGCGAACAATGATCCTCGGCAGGTACGACATCGTCACACTTGATCGACTCGACGCTGACCCGAATGGCGGCATAGACAAGACAACTTGGGCAGTCACGCCGGGAGTGCAATACCTCGTGCTTCCAAATATTAAACTTGGAATAGAATACCAATTCCGCAAAGTCGCGGAAGAGGATAGAGGGATTGTCGCTCTGCACTTTGCACTTTGACATTTATCTACTACACAAGGAGATTGATTGTATGAAAAACATAGTTACAACACTTGCCGTCATCGTCCTGATCGTTACGAACCTCTTGGTCATGAGGGCTCAGGAAACCAAGGCGAAAGAAGAGAAAAAGGTCGATGGCAAGACGATTTTCATGAACAAGAAGTGTACATCATGCCACTCGATTGAGGCGGTAGGGATTATCAAGAAGAGCAGTAGCGCGTCTCCGAAAGGTCCGCCGGATCTCTCCACTGTCGGAACAGAGCACGATGCAGCTTGGATAACAAAGTGGCTCCACAAGGAAGAAACACTGCATGGAAAGAAACATTTGCTCAAATTCAGCGGCAGTGATGAAGAACTGAAAATTCTCACAGAATGGCTCGCCTCGTTGAAACCTGATAGTTCAAAGGGTAATCCTAAGAAGTAATTTGGAATAGAAAATCTCATTTCAATGGAAGACTCTTTAGATAAGACATCACGGGTTTCTCGTCGCCATTTTTTAAGTTTTGCCATTGCCACAGTAGGCACCCTTATCGCGGCAATCGTGGGAGGTACGGGAATAGCTTATTTTGTTTCTCCGGCTTTTAAACACAAGGAAGAAAATTGGATCGACCTCGGCCCTCTCGATGGGTTTCCTAAAGGGAGTCCCACAAAAATCGAATTTGTGCAGAGACTGCGCGATTCATGGATAACAACGGAGCGACACTCATCAGCGTGGGTGTATACAACCGACGGCTCACACTTCAATGTGTTTGACCCCCGATGCACACACTTAGGATGTCCTTACCATTGGGATGAAGAAAAAAAGCAATTCCTTTGCCCTTGTCACACCGCTGTCTTTGATGTTGCGGGTAGTGTCATTTCGGGGCCTCCACCCAGACCTCTTGATCGGTACGAAAACAAGATAGTCGACAGTCGTCTCCACATTTTGCCCAAACCAACACAGGTAACAACATGACGAGAGATCGAGATATTTGGTGCTGGCTCGACGAACGAACTGGGCTTAAAAAGATTTGGGAGACTCTTTTTGCACGAAAGATTCCGGAAGCGAAAGGCGTTGGAGCCTGGCTGTACACCTTGGGGAGTGCAGCTCTTATTGTCTTCATCGTTCAAATTATAACAGGGGCATTGTTGGCAATGAATTACGTCCCTTCGCCCGACCATGCGTACGATTCGGTGCGGTACATCAATGACCAGGTTTTTCTGGGTCGTTTTTTGAGAGGCGTTCATAAATGGGGGGCATCGTTTATGGTCGTGTTCGTTTTGCTTCACATGCTGAGGGTCTTTTTTATGGGTTCCTATAAATATCCGCGCGAAGTCACATGGATCGTCGGAGTTGTTATTCTGCTTCTCGTGATGGGTTTTAGTTTTACGGGATATCTTTTGCCATGGGACCAAAAAGCATATTGGGCAACAGCGGTTGGTACTAACATCGCAGGACAAACACCGGTTGTGGGTTCCCACGTCTCAAAGATCCTGAAGGGTGGAGAAGAGATGGGGGCCGCAACGCTGACTCGTTTCTACTCTTTTCACGTCTTGGTACTGCCAATTTTAACAGCGCTTCTGATTGGCATTCATCTTTTCCTTGTTGTCTGGCACGGTATCTCAGAACCACCTAAAAAACAAAACCAAATTGAATCCAATCAAAACTAATGCCCACCTGGCACGAAGAATATCTTAAGCGATATATCCAACTCAAGGAAGGGGGACGTTCTTTTTTTCCTTATACCGTATTCAAAGATGTCATAGTCTCCTTTGTCGTATTGTGTGCCATTGGCATGCTTGCATATTTGGTGGGTGCGGGACTTGAGGAGTTCGCCGACCCTACGGACGCTAACTACAATCCTCGACCGGAATGGTACTTCTTATTTCTTTTTCAAATGCTTAAACTTTTCCCGGGAAAACTCGAGGCAGTAGCAGCTGTCGTTTTACCCCTCTTGGCTTTGTTACTTCTTTTGTTGATTCCTCTCCTTGACCGTGGACCAGAACGCCATCCGCTGCGGCGACCTCTAGCGACCACCCTCGCATTTATTACAATTGCTGCATGGGGTTACTTCACTTGGACCGGCTATATGAGTCCGCTTACCAACCCCACCGTGGAAAAAAACCCGATGGTTTCAGCCGGGCATCGGCTTTATGGCGAACTTAAATGCTCATACTGCCACTCAATCGGCGGACAAGGAGGATTAGTCGGTCCTGAGTTGGATAAAGTAGTTGGCGACGTGAGCGGAGAATGGCTAGCGAAACATTTCCGCGATCCTCAAGCAGTTACTCCGGGATCAGTGATGCCAAAACTAAATCTCTTAGATGAGGAAATCAACGTTTTGGTGGCCTATATAAAATCTCTGGGTAGTGGGCCTTTTACTCAAGAAGCTCCGAAGCTTTTTCAAGAGAATTGCACCTCATGCCACAAAATCGGTAAAGAGGGAGAAACCGTCGGACCCGATCTCTCGACCATAGGTTCCGCACGCAGCAAAAGCTATATCAAAGCATATATTGAAAACCCTTCAAATGAAAATGGCAACTCTTCGATGCCTGGTTTTAATGGACAGCTTACTGATACGCAAATCGAGGACTTAGCTCGATATTTAGCTTCGCTGAAAGAAAAATAAATAATAGTGTAAAGAAATGGCATTGGTTAAGAATACATTGGAAACTGCATCAATTGTTAAAATTTTTTCATGCAAGAATATATCACGCTCTGCCAACTTGACAATTTATTATTAATTCTTGAAGGAATAAACATATAACATGTCAGTACTCCTTTTTGTTAACATCCGATGACTGAAACTTGAACTTTCTCTGGAATGTTCAGTAAGATAAGTTCCACTTTCAGAAAGGAGTATTGTTATGAAAAAGATATTTCTTCTCCTCGCTACTTTGTTAGTGTGGAGCACTGTCGCGGACAGCCAGACGTATGGAAAACTCGGCGTCGGCTTTATCGCGGGCGAGCCCACCGGAGTCTCGTGGAAATATCGTTACAGTCATGAAAATGCTCTCGAAGGAGCGGTCGGTTTCCTGCCAGACAACGGGGTTCGCCTCGATGTGAACTATCTCTGGCATGCGCACCCGTTCCAAAACCAGTTTATCGGACTGGATTATGGCGCCGGCCTTGCGATGGGTCCCGGCAGATCAGATGTGACTACCTCGCGTACTAGTTACTTTAACCGGGGTGAAAACATCGGTTTAGGTTTCCGCGGAGTCGCGGGACTTAATTACACCATTCCGCATGCGCCCTTAGACATGTTCGTAGAGGCTGCACCGATATGGATTGTCAGCCCAATGTCTAAGACCGGACTCGATACCGGATTTGGTATGCGGGTATATTTCTAAGCAGATGGTCATTCTCTGCGCATGACGGGCGCAGATTACTAGAGACCAACCCGGCTCTGATGACGAGGGCCGGGTTTTTTGTTG
>CAZAFL010000049.1:0-11188 GCA_964484465.1 uncultured Chlorobiaceae bacterium | reverse complement strand
ATGGGATTGAATCGAATGTATTCTCTAATTCTATTCAGCGATTTCTCGTTTCTAACAATGTGATCGTAAAATGATTTTTGCCAATGAAATTGTTTAATACCCTCCAGATGAATTTTCTTTGAAGATGTTGTCTTGAATGCGCCAATCAATTCCGATAACGACTTAATTTTATCACATTGTGAAGAATTGCCCTGTACTGAACGGTCGTGTACTGAACGGTCGCGACCGTTCAGTACGTCATTGGGATTATTTATAGCAATAATCCCATGAACGTGATTCGGCATGACGATGTATTCATCCAGCGTAACATAACTATATTGCCGTTGAAGCCACAACCATTGCTCGTTTACAATTTCGCCGCACGTACTCAACAGAAAGCCATTATCACTAACTTCTCCAAAATAAGAAATCTTATTATGCGTACAAATGGTTACAAAATAATATCCCGACTGCGCGTAATCATACCCTTCCATCCTGTTCCGTTTCCGAACCCTCATAACACCTCCCAAATATTTCGGCCGTCTGTGGGGATTGGTCACGACCAATCCCTACGTTCGGTTACAATAAATTAATTCAATCCCATCAATTCTTTTGCGCTTTCTCTTCCGGCGTCGGTCACTTCCTCGCCGCTCATCAATTTGGCAATTTCGATAACGCGTTCTTCTAAACCTAGTCTTCTCATTCGCGTGTACGAACGCTTACCATCCTGAATTTTTTGAACGACAAAATGTGTTTCTCCCAAACCGGCGATCTGAGGAAGGTGCGTAATAGCAATGACCTGGTGAAACGTTGATAAATTTTTCAGACTTTTTCCGACTGACTGCGCAATTCTTCCGCTCACTCCAACATCAATTTCGTCGAAAATCAGAAGGGGAAGCCGTTCGGTTTTTGCAAGAATTGATTTGAGAGCAAGCATGATCCGGGAAATTTCTCCCCCTGACGCTACTTTGACGAGTGGCTTCAGATCTTCACCCACATTCGCGGAGATAAAAAACTCCACGACATCGATTCCCTTGTGCGTCGTCTCAAAATAATCCTTTCCCAGATTCACTGCAGATCGCGAGTGGTTTGATAATTTATAGTTTGTGATAGTCGCTTCAAACTTTGGAGACGCGATTCCCAACCCGCGTAATGCCTGCTCAATCCCCTGGTTCACTCTCTTCGCCGCATCCCGCCGCTTCGCTGAGAGTCGTTGCCCAATTTCAGAACAATTCCTTCGTTCACTTTCCATGCTCTCCTGAAGTTTCACAATCTCAGAGTCAAAGTTTTCTGCAAGAGAAACTTCCCGCCCTATCGCCGCACGATGGGAAACGACTGCCTCGAGAGAGCCGCCATATTTCTTTTTCAACATTGTTAACTGACCAAGCCGGAGGCGAATTTCTTCGAGTCGCCCCGGATTGAATTCAATTTTCGAACTATAACTCTGGATAAATTTTGCCAGTTCACTAACGATCGCTACCGCGGAAGAGGCTTCATTTTTTGACTCCTCGAACAATTTATCGATGGCGCTGAGGTCCTCAAGCTGGTTTCGGACAAGCACCAACCGGTCGTGAACCGCATGTTCGCCTTCGTACAAGGTCTGATACAGGCGTTCGCTTGCGCTGAACAGCATCTCCGCATTCTCAAGAATCTTTAGCTCAGATTCCAGGGCGTCCTCTTCGCCGGATTGTGGATTGACTTCATCAATTTCTTTTATCTGAAATTCGTACAGCGCTTTGCGATCCACAAGGAGTTCTTTTTTCGATTCCAGCTCCTCGGTGCGGTTGAGCAAAGCGAGAACTGTTTCGTATGATGCACTGAATTCCCTCACCAAATTCTCGAGTCCGGCGAAATTGTCGAGCATATCGATATGAGTTTCGGTCCGGAGCAATGATTGATGTTCGTGCTGACCGTGAAGGTCCACAAGCTGATCACCGACCTGCTTCAGCAGGGCAATTGTTGCCGGAGTGTCATTGATGAAACAGCGGCTTTGACCTTTTACCGATATCTCGCGCCGGAGAATCAGGTCGTCGTTGCATTCGATTTCATTTTCGTTCAATAGTCGCTTCAACCGTTGATGATCAGAAGATCCGAACACCGCCTCCACAACTGCCTTTTCTGCCCCTTTGCGGACTGCATCCGAGTCCGCACGTTCACCGAGAATCAGGCTAAGGGCGTCGATGATAATCGATTTGCCCGCGCCGGTTTCGCCTGTAACAATATTCAGCCCACGGTCGAATTCGACATTCAGCTCTTCAATCAGCGCGTAATTTTTTATGTGGAATGTTTTCAGCACACCGAAAATTTATTTAAAAACGTGATTAATGTAATGATTTTTTAGGAAAAATCCAGAATCGAACGCGGATGGTTGACAACGGGGATTTATATATCTTAATTCACTGAAACAGCAGGAGAGTCTGACATTCCATCCAGGGAATGAAATTTTACATCCGGGATATCCTGCAATATGCCATGGTAGTATGCCATACGAAAGAATTCCGTGAGAGAGGTAATTGCCGCTTGATTGAACTCATACCCAAACTGTTCGAAATACCCTGCCGGGGCTGACTGCACATATTCATCAACGCGCTCTACACCGCGTCGAGCGCTTTCAATAAGATTATTTGTTTCGGAAGGAGAAAATGCCTTCTCCCGTGCAACCCACATTCCATGGACAAACGGCATTCCGGTAATATCCTCCCATTCATCAACAAGGTCGAGTTTGTTCGTGTGATCCATCATATGCAACGCTTCATCTCCAACGCAAAGGACTGCGTCTGCTTTGTCGAGCGCCTGCTCAACTGAACCGATAAACGGAATAATTTTCGGTACAGTATCATATTTTTCTGCCATCACGAGATGCGCAAGCACAATCTCGGAGCTCGATCGTGCGTCGACAGCGAGGCTCTTAATCGAATGGAGATGCTCGTTAAACAGGGCGAGCGCCGAGCGGCTCTCGCCCTCTGCAACAACAGCAACACCGGGAAGAATACGGTACATTGCATATTCCCGTGCGTAATCGATGGGGGACAAAAAAGCTCCGTCGAGTTCTTTCTCGCGGAGCTTCACTGCAAGTGTTGCAGGATAATCCTCAACAATATCGAAGTGTTCTTTCTGTCCGGGCTTTTTCTCCCTCAGACCATGGAATACCGGCTGAGCATAACGGTAGGGGATGATGCCAAGACGCTCGGCCATCTCGTTACGTTGTCGTCGTCTTCTGACGAACCTGTTTCGACGCAAGCGCCCGCAGGTAGTACATTTTCGCGCGACGGACGTTGCCTTCTTTCATAATTTCGATTTTAGCGATACGGGGTGAATGCAACGGGAAAATACGTTCAACGCCGACGCCGTTGGAAATTTTCCGCACAGTAAAAGTCGCCCCGAGCCCCGAACCTCTCGTTCCCATGACCACTCCCTGAAACTGCTGGATGCGCTCTTTATCCCCTTCAATGACACGGACATGAACGTTTACAGTATCTCCGGGATTCATCTTCGGAAGATTGGTTTTCATTTGTGTTGCTTCGACAAGCTTCATTTTTTCCATTGCTGTTTCTCCTTGATATTATGATAACAAATCTTTCCGGCGCGATCGCGTCCGCTCCAACCGTTTCTCCTGACGCCAGCGCTCGATCTCTTTGTGGTCGCCCGAAAGCAAGACCTCCGGGACGAGCATGTTCCGGAATTCCGGCGGGCGTGTATAATTCGGATGGTCGAGCAGTATATCCTGAAAGGAATCCGTCAGCATCGACTCCCCGTCGCCGAGAACACCGGGAATTAATCGTATAACGGCATCAACAACCACCAGCGCCGCCAGCTCTCCGCCTGTAAGAACATAATCACCGATGGAGAGTTCCCTCGTAACAAACGATTCGCGTACCCGCTCATCGATTCCCTTATAATGCCCGCACACGAGGAGTAAATTTTCTCTGAGCGATAATGCGTTCGCGACCTTCTGGGTAAACCGTTCACCGTCTGCAGTGAGGTAAATAATTTCATCATACCTTCGCCTCTTTTGCAGGGATTCAATACATTCAATGATCGGTTCGGGTTTAAGGACCATCCCCGCGCCGCCACCGTAAGGCGTGTCGTCGATTGTCCGGTGCTTATCGTGCGTAAACTTGCGGAGATCGTGTGTTCGTACCTGCACGAGCCCTTTTTTTTTCGCCTGCCGGATGATGCTTTCATTGAGCGAGCCCGCCAGCAGCTTCGGGAAACCGGTAATAATATCGAATCGCATACGGCGCTCTCATTCTCTACTCTTCAACAAGGCCTTCAATCAGGTGCACAGTAATTTTCTTTCTCCGAATATCTACCTTCATAATGAATTCTTTTCTTGCGGGGATCATGCTGACCGATTTCCTGGTTCTTACTGCCCAGAGGTCGTACGTCGCGAGAGAATAGATATCTTCCACCGTTCCGATAAACTGACCTTCGTCACTCCAGACTTCACATCCAATGATCTCATGCGAAAAATATGAACCCTTTGCCGGTGTTTCTACCTCAGTTTCGTTCACAAACACAAACATCCCAACAATTTCCTCTGCCAATGTACGGTCGCTTACATCCTGCAATTTCAACATCCATTGCCGGTTTTTGAAAACGATATTATCGACGATATATTCAGTCGTAACATCAACTTGCTTGCCGACTCGCACACGAGCGAGTTTTTTCAACCTGTCAGGAGAGGCCGAATAGGGATGCACTTTGAGATGGCCTTCAAGGCCGAACACCCCGGTAATCTTCCCGACAGCATACAAGTTCACGTAACGTAGTTACCTTTCGGGAAGAAATGTAAAAAATCAATCAACCACTTCGAGCTGGACCTTTTTACCGCCTTTTTTACCAACTGCAGCAACAAGTGTCCGTAGTGCAAAAGCCGTTCTGCCTTTCTTACCGATAATTTTCCCGATGTCTGGCTGGGCCACTTTAAGTTTCAAAATAAGTTTATCGTCTTCGCTCTGTTCTTCGATGGCGACCTGGTCCGGCTGGTCAACGAGCTGTTTGGCAATGTATTCTATGAACTCTTTCATATTTCCTCCTGATGATTCAGCGAGCCGTCGGATGCACAACAGTTCCGACTATGAGTTAAAGAACACTTTTACGTACAAAACTCGTTCTGAGCAATACGATTGATGCTATTTCGTCAGGCAGCGGGAGCCGCTTCAGGGGCTGCCGCCGCAGGTGCTTCGACCGGAGCCGCAGGAGGCGTAGCCGCTGCGGCAGGAGCCGCTTCTGCTGCTTTTTTCTTCCTGGCAATTCTCCGTCGGGCTTTCTTTTCCGATTCGCGGCGAAGCTTTTCTTCCTGTAACATCTGCCACTTTTCAAGCTCAGATGCAATCTTTGCCTCGTCAGCGCCTTTCTTCATCAAGGCCCACTTCAACCAAAGACCTTTCCGCTGCAACAGGCTGCGCATCGTATCCGTCGGTTGTGCGCCCCGTTTCAGCCAGGAGAAGAGACGTTGTTCATTGACATCAATCCGCATCGGCTGAGCAAGCGGATTGTACTGACCGATCGATTCGATATATTTCCCCGCACCCGACGCGCGGGAATCAGCAATGATAATCTTATAGATCGGCTGCTTTTTCTTGCCGACACGACGTAACCGTAATTTAACCAAAGCGCTGCTCCTTTATATAATGTTGATTTTCTTTTCTTATTGCATCGCCGGAAGGCGCATACCTTTAAACATGTTTGGAATCTTTCCGCGTGAAAACCGTTTCATCATCTTCTGCATTTCACCGAACTGCTTGAGGATCCTATTGACTTCCTGAATAGACGTACCGCTGCCAGCCGCAATACGTTTCCGCCGTGTGCCATTGATAATGTGAGGCCGCACTCTCTCTTCCTTCGTCATCGACTGGATAATCGCTTCTATCCGGACAAGAGCTTTGTCATCGACATTCGCATCCGCAGGCAACCTGTTCATTCCTGGTATCATACTCATGACCTGTTGCAGGGGTCCCATTTTCTTTATCTCCTGCAGCTGAGCGAGAAAATCGTCGAATGTAAATTGCGATTTCCGAAGCTTCTCTTCAAGTTTAAGCGCTTTCTCCTGGTCGAATTGCTCCTGGGCTTTCTCAACAAGGGTAACAATATCTCCCATGCCGAGAATCCGGGAGGCCATACGGTCCGGGTGAAACATCTCAAGAGCATCGAGTTTCTCTCCAACACCCACAAACTTAATCGGCTTGCTGACGACGGCACGGAGAGAAAGCGCGGCACCTCCCCGTGTATCACCATCGAGCTTTGTGAGCACCACACCGTCAAAATCCAACCAGTCGTGAAACGCTTTTGCCGTGTTGACGGCATCCTGTCCCGTCATGGCATCCACGACAAAAAGAATTTCGTGCGGATGGATGTTCGACTTGATTGTTTCGACTTCACGCATCATCTCCTCGTCAACATGAAGACGTCCTGCGGTGTCGACAATAACAACGTCTCGCGCCGCTTTTCGTGCGTGGTCGATCGACATTCCGGCAATTTCAATTGCACTTTTTCCCCGTTCCGCAAGAACAGGCACCTGGATCTGCTTCCCAAGTGTTTCCAGCTGGTCAATTGCCGCAGGACGATAGACGTCGGCAGCAACCAGCATCGGATGATGTCCTTTCCCTTTCAAATAATTTGCAAGCTTCGCGCAAAACGTCGTCTTGCCGGAACCCTGCAATCCCGCCACCATGATGACAGTCGGGGGCATCGAAGAAAACGTCATCTCGGTTTTCGACGTGCCCATGAGCTTCACCAGCTCATCGTGAATAATCTTAACGACGAGCTGTCCGGGCGTAATACTTTGAAGAACTTCCTGTCCTAACGAACGCTGTTGGACATCTTCGATAAACTGCTTGACAACTTTGTAGTTTACATCTGCGTCGAGCAATACGCGTCTTACTTCACGGAGCGATTCCCCGATATTCGCTTCAGTAATTTTGCCCTGACCCCGAAGCTTCTTAAAGACGAGTTCTAATTTTTGACTTAAATCTTCAAACATGAGTAAGAATACGTAGAGTACCTGCCAGAATTTGACAAAAACGCCAGGATTTGAGCCCCAGCGATTTTTGAACCGGCATAAATTTACGGAAAAATTCTGCGGGAAGCAAGGAAGGTTGGGACAAGTTTTGCAGATAATCGCCCGCTCAAAATCCCTTGAAAATGTTCTGTTTTCTCAGGATCCCGGTAGAGCATTTTCCCCTCTTCGAGCCTGCGGTAAGAGTACGTCTAACATTACTTTGTAATACCTACAACAGTATTTCCTGTAACGCTTCTATTCTAGGGACCATATGGATAGCCTCCTTCTTGCGTTGCAATGCCTCCTTCAGAGAGGGAGGCAACGGTATTTCAATACCAATTGCTTTCTGAACGGTGTCATGAAACTTGGCCGGATGTGCAGTCGCAGCAACAATTCTTGGAAGCGCCTCGCCCAAGGAGGACAATTGTTTTCTTCCTGCAGCCATCCCGACCGCAGTATGCGGGTCAAGAATATAACCGTGTTTACTGTAAACTCGCCGGATTTCTTCTATCGTCTCTCTATCAGAGATGCTTACACTTTCAACATCTTTCCGGAGGAGACGCACGTCATTCTGATATAATGATTGAAGACGTGAAAGATTGCTTGGGTTTCCCACATCCATAGCATTGGAGAGAGTGTGGACAGAAGGCATGGGAGAAAACACTCCCGACTGAAAATATTTCGGCACAACATCATTTGCATTTGCCGCAGCAATAAATCTTTGAAATGGAATACCCATCCACTTCGCATATATTGCTGCTGTGAGATTGCCAAGGTTGCCACTGGGAACAATGACTACCGGAAAAACTTTTTTCTCTGAAGAGTTTTTTTTCCATTGTGCGAATGCCCAGACATAATATACAATTTGAGGAAGTAACCGTCCCAGGTTAATCGAATTAGCGGTTGTGAGTGAACGAGCTGCAGAAATCCGGGAATCTGCCAGGGCTTGTTTTACCAAATGCTGACAATCATCGAATGTTCCTTCTACTTCAATTGCATGAACATTACCGCCGAGTGTCGTCATTTGTTGTTCCTGTAGCTTGCTGATTTTACCAGACGGGTATAACACATAGACCTGGATGTGAGGAACGTCGTAAAAGCCGTGTGCCACCGCACTACCTGTATCGCCCGATGTCGCGACAAGGATCGTTACCTCACGCTGTTGTTTGTTGAGGACATACGACAATACTTCCGCCATGAACCTCGCGCCGACATCCTTAAATGCAAGCGTGGGTCCATGAAAAAGTTCGACGAGAAAGAGTGATTCACTGAGATTGACCAGAGGAATTGGAAAATTGAGAGATTTTTGAATAATCTGACGAAGATGCTGCTCGGGAATCTCTTCAAGAAATTTTCCAAGAATTTGGAACGCGATCTCCTGGAGAGAAAATTCTTCAGGATGTTCAAGAAGGGATTGTGGAAGTTTGGGAATTGTTCCCGGTATGTATAACCCGCCATCAGGCGCTACGCCGTGAAGTAGCGCAGCAGAGAAACTGACTTCCCCACTCTGACCAATAACGCTGCGAAATTTCATCTGGAGGATGTATTCACGACATGGGCCCCTTTGTGATTAATACCTGAAACGTAGACATCGCACTTCACGTTCGCTGTCTGGGCGAAAGCCTTCAGCATAGCAGCTGCGATTCGTTTTCCGGATTGTATTGTCGACGTCACAGCAAATACCGACGGACCTGAACCGGAAATCGAACACCCGAATGCTCCTGCAGAAAGCGCTGCTTGTTTTACTTGTGGGAATCCGGGAATAAGACCTGCACGCACAGGCTCAACAATCACGTCTTCGACGCATTTTCCCACAAGCGCAGGATCTCCATTCATCAACCCCATCGTTAACCCGCTGACATTCCCCCACTGTTGAATCGCTTCGCGTAATGGGATTTCTTTCGGAAGGATTGATCGCGCTTCCTCTGTTCGAACGATAACATGTGGATGAACAACAACCCAGACTATATTTTTTTTCACAGGGACTGAAACGACATCGAGCGGACGATAACTCCGAATGAGACAGACACCCCCAAGCAATGAAGGGGCGGCATTATCTGCATGAGGTGAGCCTGAAGCTTTTCTTTCTCCCTCAACCACGAATCGCAACAGATCGCGCTTAGTGAGCGGACGCGGTAGAAGTTCATTGACGGCAACAGCTGCCGCGACGCTGCTCGCAGCAGAACTACCGAGCCCGGAACCCAACGGCATCTTTTTCTTAAGTTCCATATGAATGCCAAATTCGGGCTTGAGCTCTTCCAGAATCAGCGATGCCACATGAGCAGCAACATTTTCCGTCGGATTGTCTGGAACATTCACATCCCCCCGTGCAACTGAGAATGCCAGACCGGGAACACGGCTCCGTTTCGTTGTCACGAAATCTCCAGGTCTATCGATCGCAACCCCGAGCACATCAAATGCGGGTCCGAGATTGGAAATCGATGCCGGCGCATACACTTTGACCCTTTTCTCTCTCATCGTCTAATCGTCATTCATCCGGCTGGACCTGGACAGGTTCTGATATTCATTTCCATCCATTTAAATTTAGTATGGAAGATAATGCAGCAATTTAATGATATCCGAAAAAACACCCATTGCCGTCACATCAGCCCCGGCGCCGGGACCCTGGACAATCAACGGTGTCTGCGAATATCGGGACGTCGAGAATGCAATGATATTATCACTGCCTTTCGTCAACGCAAAAGGATGATCGTAAGGAAATTCCTTCAAGCCTGCGTACCCTTTCCCATTCTTTACTGTTCCGACATACCGGAGAACGGCGCTTCGGTTCTGCGCCCGTTCATATCGTCTCATAAGCGTGCGATCATATTTTGAGAATTGATTATAGAAGGATAGAGAGAATTTTTTCTTCTGAAGAGCCTGAGGAACAAGGCTCTCAATAGCGATATCTTCGAGGTCCATCTTCAATTCAAGTTGTCTTGCGAGAATCAATAATTTTCTTCCCACGTCCTCCCCTGAAAGGTCTTCACGAGGGTCAGGCTCAGTATAACCGAGCTTTTGCGCTTCGGCAACCAGGCGACTAAACGGTTTGTTACCGTCATATGTGTTGAACAGGTAGCTTAATGTTCCGGAAAAAATTCCTTCAATCATCATCACCCTATCGCCGCTTGCAATAAGGTCATGCAATGTGGAGATGATCGGCATCCCCGCACCGACATTCGCTTCATACAGAAAATATTTTTGGCGCTCTTCCATCAGTTTCTTGAGCGCCAGGTATTGTTTCCATGGAAGAACGTTTGCCTTCTTATTCGGCGTAATAATGTGCATGTTTGCTTTGACAAAGTCCGGATATGCATCGACAACTTCTGTACTCGCTGTGCAATCAACCAGCGCCGCGTTTGTCAGTTGAAGACCGGCGATTCTTTGCGCGAGTTCGACCGGGTTCTTTGCCTGATGTGAGTGCGCCAGTTCTTCACGCCACCGTGAAAGATCAATTCCCCGCGGTTTGATGACATACCGCGTGCTGTCGGAAATCCCGCACACATCCACTTCATACCCTTGCGAATGCAAGTATGTTTGTCGTTCATGAAGCTGGCGCAACAGCGTCGAGCCGATATTTCCCACACCGATAATAACGAGCGAAAGATGTTTCCGTTGTTCAAAAAAAGCCTGGTGGACAACATTAAGCGCACGAACACTTTGGTCGGCATGAACAACAAACGAAATATTCCTTTCCGAAGCTCCCTGGGCTATAGCTGAAATGTTCACCTGGTTTCTTCCCAGCGCCTCAAACACTTTTCCGGCAACACCCGGTGTTCCTTTCATTCCTTCACCGACAATTGCAACGATTGTTTGCTTTTCATTCTCTTCAAGTCGGGTGATACCGTTTTGAAACTCATAGCGGAATTCGTGTGCAATAGCTCGCCGCGTCTGCGCCGCATCGGAACTGCTGACGGCAAAGCAAATTGTATGTTCCGACGACGCCTGCGAAATCAGGATGACATTGACGCGATAACCGGCGAGCGACCGAAACAACCTCTCCGCCGTGCCGGGGACGCCTACCATGCTCAGCCCCTTTAATGTGAACAACGTAATATGGTCTACCGAGCTTATCCCTTTGGCAACTGCTTTCCAATCGTCAGCGCGGTCTGAGATCAGCGTGCCCGGCGCCTGGGGGTTCATCGTATTTTTGATAAGGATGGGAATTTTTTTTGCAACAGCGGGTGCGATGGAGGCAGAATGCAG
>CAZAFL010000048.1:0-11522 GCA_964484465.1 uncultured Chlorobiaceae bacterium | reverse complement strand
GAGAGGGATGCCCGTTTGGCGGATGTTGTTGTCGCCTGGAATATCCTTCAACACCTTTATCCTTATTTTGATGCAGTCACGGTTGACTGGATGGCGGTTTTGCGAACTAGTCTGCAACATGCCGCTCAGGAATCAACAATAATTGATCATCGCAATACGATGAAATGGATGCAGGCTCAATTAAATGATGGGCATGGCGTCGCATCAGACTACCGGGAACCGAACGCTTACAGACAATGGTGGCTGCCCTTCACAGTCGCATGGATCGATAGAAACCTGGTCGTCACAAAGTTGTCACGGGACACTGTGAAGATGGTGCACGTGGGAGATATCATCACGCGGGTCGACGGAACTCCGACTGCCGAATTTTTTACTGAACAAGAACGCTTTGTCCCCGGTGCCACGCCGGATATGAAGCGCTGGTGGTCTGCGTTCTATTTCACTAAACCGCTTGTTGACAGCATTGCTCTTGAAGTACGCGTTAACTCGGGTGACTCTCAGTCGATCACGTACCGGCGGCACGTTGATACAACGACATACAGAAGGAGCGGTAAGCTTCCCCAAGCTGAATCGAGAGAATTACGACCGGGAATATATTATATTGATCTCGAGTGGGCTTCACAAAGTACCATTGACAGCATGTCCGACCGCCTGGCAAAAGCGAAGGGAATCATATTCGACCTGCGCTCCTATCCGAACTACAGCGGGGATGAATTCCTCAATCATCTCGTTGACTCTACGATTTCGGGTCCGCATTACTTTAGCCCATTCATCGTACAACCGGACAGAACGCGAATGACGTTCGTTCCCGCGGAACCACCCAGCCTGTACGAACCTCATGCGCCCCGGTTCCATGGCAGGATCGTCTTCCTCACCGGTCCCCGCGCAATCAGCTTTTCCGAACACGTTCTCCTCATGGTCAAACAGTACAAACTTGGAACAATCATCGGTGAGACGACCGCCGGAACAAATGGAAACATCAATTGGGTGACTTTGCCCAGCGGTTATGATTTCGTATGGACAGCATTGAGAACCATGCAATATGACGGATCACGATTCATGGGAGTCGGTGTTACACCCGACATTCCGGTTTATCAAACCCTGCGCGGATTCGTCTTAGGACAAGATGATGCACTCGAGAGAGCTCTGACGTCTATATCAAATTGAATTCTCTTGCTCAGAATAGAGAATGGCTGAGCGGTTCATAAGAAGCACAAAAATGCTGCGGTGCTTTGCCAGATGTTATATGTCACGCAGCTGCAGAAACACAAGATAAGGTCTAATCATGTTAATGAGAAGAGCTTTACATTACTTTGCACTGCAATCCATTGCATGTATTCTTGTCGCTCTGTCCGCCTACGGCCAGACTTTTGAATACCCTCTTGAAATCGGGACGCGATGGGCATGGGGTTACAACTACTATCCGTCTCCCTTGACGATGCAAGAAGTCATGCGAGACACTGTCATGCCTAACGGTCATCAATATGCAGTTATCAACCCTGATGTGTTCTTCAGCCTTTTAAATAATAGCAGCTTTGAACGGAGAATCTCAAACCGCGTATATCGTTACTTTCCATACGCCGACACTGAGTATCTCTGGTGCGATTTTTCTGCGCACGAAGGTGACACCATAAATCACAATCCCAACATTATTCTGCAACAAATTTACACTGACACACTTTTCGGCAAAGCTCGACGTGCCTTCTCGTTTCTTTATGATCCCGTACCGGATGCTATTGATGACGAGATCTACTTCCAGGTTACTGATAGCGTCGGCGTAAGCAGCATTGACTGGTACAACGGTTTCTGGTCCCTACGGGGAGCTCAGATTGGCGGCAGAGTATTCGGCACACTAACGCACGCCGCCGATGAGGCGACTCCTTACCCGAGTCAGTTCCTGTTCAAACCAGTTTATCCAAACCCTTTCAATGGTAACGCACAAATCACCTTTACTCTTCCGCGGCAAATGGATGTTTCCGTCGCAATTTATGATGAACTGGGAAGAGAAATCTCTTTGATTGTACACCAGACGATGACACCGGGAGCTCATTCATTCAACCTGTCATCTGAGGGCTTGTCGAGCGGCGTCTACTTTTGCCGCGTCAATGCAGACGGCATACTCAGTAATCAGAAGATGGTTATCCTGAAATGATTATCACATCGCATTTCGAAAGGAGATGCACCATGAAAAACATAAACATGACAATAATTCTTGCCGACATTTCTATTCTAACAATGCTTGCATCGTGCAAGGACAACATCATCACGCCCAGGCCGGCACCTGTCAACCTCATACAGAATTCCAGTTTTGAGATCAATGGCGCACGGACGTTCCAGTCATGGTGGCGGCATGACACACTGAGCGCCAGAATCATCCAGGATGCTCCTCCCGGCGGCGGTCAATGGTCGTTACTGATCGTGCCGGGCTGGTATCCTCAGCAATTTGTCGCTGTAACGTTCGTCTCGGGTCAATCCGGAACAGGAGTTTACGAACTGACATTAGCGATGAAGACCACACTGGTCGGCGATGTGATGAAACCAAAAGCACGGCTCGGCAGGTATACAGGCGATCACTGGACTAATTACAAGACCGTTACCACCACTTCAAAAAGCTGGACGACAGTTTCAGTCGTAGATACTATGACACTTGAACCGAAAGATACCATCGGCGTGCAGCTTAGCGGCGGAGGAGGGGCGGTCGTTTGGGGGGATACACGATTTGACCTCATCGAATTGAAGCGAATTCAATAAACGCCGGTGCGAATAACATGCCAACATCACATGAAAGGATAACCACCAATGAACACTAATACTCCAGCAATTCCCCAGGAACAAGGACGAGGGACTCTCATACTCATTCTCGGCGTCCTCAGCCTGGTGACCTTTGGACCTATTCTCGGTATTCCCGCCTGGGTCATGGGTAAAAAGGACCTGAAAAAAATCGAAGCGGGCATGATCCCGATGTCGGAGAGATCAAGTACCAAAGCCGGAATGATTTTAGGCATCATCGGAACATTCCTCATCGGCGTTGCCGTCTTCTGCGGCGTTGCTGTCGCGGTTTTTATCGCCATGATGGGAAGACAATAAGCCAGCAAACAAAGTTATCATAATCCACAACTCATCTTCATTACTATGGAGGATTGTATGAATAACAATGCAACCCAGCCCCGCAGAATGGTGCCGTGTTTTGCCTGCAGTGCCATTTTCTTTACGCTCATCATTGTGAGCTTCATTCCCGGCTTAGCAGGATGCGCCGGATCTCCCAGACCTCCTGATGCAGCCTTCGTAGTGGCGCTAAACGTATCACCATCCTCCGGCTTCCTCTTATCGGTACAGAATAACCCGCCCTACGGTATCATAGATTTCGTAACTGTGTCGAATCCTACGACAGTCCCCATAACTATTACTTCGATCGCGCTCAATGACAGGTGTGTTAACGCCAACATGAAGCTCGACTACGCAAACATGACATGTATTTCCGGGGGCAATCCGTTGGAAGGCGGGCGGTTTTCCCGCACCCTTCAACCCGCTGAAACATGCACCATAACTATCAGCTATCCCGGGGGAGGGCCAGCATTTACCGATGGTATACTCACAATCCTGGGCGGCACCACGATAACAGCCGAGCCGAAGGAACTTGCCGTCGTCGCCGTGAAAGTTGCCCCATAGCCACCGAAGATAATCTTTTCACAAGCTAAAGGATAACTCATTATGAAAATTTTCCTGTCAATCACCGCGATACTTGCCTGGATTTTCGGAGCCATGCACCTTATCATCCCGAAGGAATTTTATGCCGCCGGGGGAATGGAGCTGACCCCGATGCTCGCCACCATCGCGCAGGCACACGGCGCTACTATGTTCGGGCTCGGCGTTATCAACTGGATCGCGCGGAATGTGGAACGCAAGGGGCTCATCGCCGTGCTCACCGGCAACCTCGTCGTACAGGTCCTCTCGCTGTTCGTCGTCCTCCGTACAATGTCGCTCGGCGCAGGCACATCGGCCGTTCCGGGAATTGTTATCCATGTCGTGCTGGGAAGTTTGTATGTATTCTTCCTCCTCAAAGCAAGAAAAATGTAATTCCGCGGAGAAATTGACATGACCTATATAGCATTGCTCAGAGGCATCAATGTGGTCGGCAAGAAAATTGTCAGGATGAAGGACCTCTCGCACATGTTTGAATCGATGAAGTTCAGGAATGTCCGGACATACCTGCAGAGCGGGAACGTGATATTCGAATCCCCCCCGACGGCGCCACAGGTTATTGCCAAAAAAATCGGAAAGAAGGTAGAGGAAAAATTCGGATTTCCTGTAAGTGTCATCCTGCGGACACCGGACGAGATGAAAAAACTTATCGCGGCTAACCCTCTGCTAAAAGACAAAACCGTTCAGCGGGAGAGGTTACACGTAACATTCTTATCGACACCACCTGACGGCAAAACCATATCGGCCCTCGACATGAAGAAGGAACCGAATGAAAAATTCATCATCAAGGGAAGGGAGATCTATCTTTACTGTCCGAACGGATACGGGGTGAGCAAACTGAACAACAATACCTTCGAGAAGAAACTGAACACGACAGCGACGACCAGAAACTGGAATACCACGACAAAACTTCTTGAATTATCGACAACGACAACTGCATGAATATTCTTATTTTCGGCGCATCGGGCAAGACAGGACATGAGTTAGTTAAGCAGGCACTTGCACAGGGTCACAACGTTACAGCGGTCATCCATGGGTGGGGATTTTGCTCAAAAACGGGTGCTGGCTCATTTTGGCTCAGAACACCCATCGACTAGCGCTCAGGGTGAGAGGTTTTCCGATGTTGTCGAGCACAGGAATTCAAACTGAGCAAGTACCCGAAAACGAGAGCGCCAGCAAAGGCGTGTGCGGTGAAAAATAAAAAACCCCATTCCATCGAACAGGGTTTTCTACTCAGGGTGATCGGAACTTACTTCTTCTCTTCAGTCTTCGGTTCTGCCATCTCAACTTTCGTGATCATCATTCCCTGAACGCCGTTCTTTGAACGAACGATTCCAGTGGCACTAACCTTATGCGCGATGTGATCCATAAGAATCGCATTCGGTCCTGTCTTGTGATCGTCGGGTAGCAGAGAAACATACAATTTCCCGTTATCAGTCAGAATACCTAACGGACTGCCGGCAGTCGCACAATGTTGAGCACATGTCATATGCGCGTCTCCCTTTCCTTGATCGCCATGCGCGAGGTAACAGGATACTTCCACAACTTCTCCGGTAACTGTTGTTTCTTTGGCAGTTTTCTTCGCCTCTTTCTTCTCCTCCTGCGCATACAAGAGACTGACAGATAGAGCAATCAGAAGAACGAATAACACTCCAATCTTACGTTTCATAGATGGTTCTCCTTTCTGGAATGAAACAAGTTTGATAACACTACTTTTTACAACGCAAGGCGTATCAGTGAAGTTCCTTGCAGTTTGGGTTATTTCTTCCTGACAAAGATATACAATTCCTGCCCCGGCTTCACCGCAATCGATTTGAGAAGATTCCATTTGAGAATCTGCTCGACCGTAACGTTATATTGCTTCGCGATAAGCGGCATAGTCTCATTACGCTTCACGGTATGGATTGTCAGATCCCCTTCATCTTCCGTTGACGATGAGGATGCCGGTTGCGCAGAGCCCGGTTGTTTTACCAGCGGGTTGGTTTCCGTCTGCGTTTTCGTCGCGGGTGGTTTCGTGACATTCGACTGCTGTTCAGTTGAAGGTGGATTCTTCGGCTGCTCTACCCGTGCAGTTTTTTTCTCGTCTGTTAGTGTGGACGGCGTCTGTTTGGTTATTTTCGGCTCTTCCTGTTTTATCACTTTCGGTGTAACAGTTGCCGGTTTTTTCTCAGGCTCTTTCTTCGTAATGACAGGTGGAGGCGGTTCCTTTTTCGGTTGTTCAACTACTGCAACTGGCTGTCTTACCGGTACGGGCTTTTCAGTCGGCTTGAATAACTGTTGAGTCGTCCACTTGCTCACGACAAATATCTGCGGTGACTTCGAGGTCTGCACGTAATATTTTGAAGAATCGGGCTGGGAAGGGAAGAAGCTCAAACTCAAGTCTTCGTTACCGTGAATTTCAAGCTTTGCTGGATGACTTTTCAGCGCCATCGCGGTATCGACAAAATCATCGGCACGCAGGTTGGTGAGAGAATTCAGGACCGGGTTCATCGTGTTGACGTCGATAGGTTTCTCATTCGATTTCCAGCCGGACGTGTCGTGACTGAACTCGTACTCCTTTTCCCCCACAGTGTACTTCAAATTTTTAATCGCCTCAGACGGAATTGACGCGATCGCTTTATCGCGCCAGTCTTTGACTTCCTTGTTGATCGACCATGATTCGAGTCCTTCTCCCAGGTACACATCTTTCGACCCGGGCAGGCGGAAATAAATCTCGGAATAGGAGGGTCCCATTTTCCCGATAATAATGCCTGTTGCTTTACCGCTTCGCTCGGTCAGTGTCAGTTTGGTACCCGACGTGTCGACTTGAAACACCGTTTGTTTTTCAACGTTGGAAGAGACAAGGCTTCCAACTTTAAACTTTAACATACCGGAGATAATTTGTTTTACCGCGTTTCCATCCGCTATACTGTTCATGGGGGCAGTCAGCATCCATTTACCGCCGACATTTTCCAGCGTCACAGATTTCCCGGGTTTCTGAATTTCCACCTTTATAATAGACGCGGAATCGACCGAGAGGTTGATTTCTTCAGGTTTATAACTCGCCTGACGCTCTTCACTGGATGGCAGGAGAAATTTTACAATAACACCAAGCACTACAAGCAACAAAATCAATAATATTGTGGATCGGTTCATAATTGGAAAAGTCCTATAAGCCTCTGGTTTCGAGCCGCTTACGCATTGCCGCGCGCCACCGCCATCTCACAATCCCGACCATAATTACGAGAAACGGCGGGACTGCGAGGTTTACACTCTTTACCCACATTCTTGTTCCTTCGGTAACTTCATCGAGCGGTTTGCTGTCACTGTTACGTGAACGGATCGAGGCGAGCCCGATATCATCCGCCAGCCAATCGATCATATTGCTTGCCAGCAAAAAGTTATCCCTGTTTCCGCCTGAAAGCTGGTCCTGGAGAAAATCCCCATCGCCGACGACGACAATTTTTGTCAGTTTCCCGTTTACAAGTTTATTCGTCGTATCGATGGTCGCCCTGACGCTCGAATCCGCATTCACCGGCCTGTTGCCGAAAGCGCTTGCAAATGCTCCTTCAACTGTAACCGCAAGGGGTATTCCTGACTCTTTGAACATATCGGGAGTGAATTGCGCAGTCGGGTTCATCATAAAAATATTTTCCTGGCGGCCCGCATGATTCGAAGATTTTACAAGAACTGTACTGGAGAGGCCTTTCGAGCGGGCAATGCTTGTATCAACGGAACTGGCAAAATAAAACACCACGGAGCTCAAATCTTTCACAATGGGACTTGTCTTATTGAATTCACTCGCTCGTGGCAAATAGTAAAACGGCACCTGGTTCTGAATGACCATAAACCCGGCATTCTGGCTCACCGTGACATACGCGCAACTTGCGTCACGCACCAGGTCGGTGTTAACGCGCGTACCGTAGGTTTCCAGAAGGTCATCAAGATTGATGGGGTTCGTGCGTCCCATCTGGTTCTGTAAATTGGCCGTGACGGTGTTGAGAAAGAACGCCACCCTGCCGCCTTTCATCACATACTGGTCGATAAGGAATTTTTCCCAGCTTTTGAATTGCTTGTCCGGCGCGTCGACGACAAGGACTGCTATATCGGATGGAATCGCCTTGCCGCCGGTCAGGTCGACATTCACAACCTGATATTGCTTTACCAGCATTTCCTGCAGATGGCCCATCGCCTGAAGATTCGGTTCACCCTGTCCGGTTAAGAAGCCGATTTTCTTCAGGTCTTTAGAGGTCATCTTCTTAATCGTCGAGCTGATCTCATATTCAAGGTTCGAGGTGGACTGAACGACTGGCAGCCGTTCCTGCTTGTCGCCATACAGGAAGACCAATCCCATGTACGCTTTTTCAATCTGGAGCTTGTCTTCCTTCAGCACCTGTACCTGAACCGGAGGCACCCCGTACCGCTGGGCTTCCTGTTCGGTATCCTCTTTCTTGCTGGGGTCGATGAATTCATACTGGAAATTTCCACCGGCATACGCGCGGTATTCATCGAGCTGGTCCTGCAGGTAACGGCGGTTATTGTTGTATGGAGCCGGAAGGTCGGAAGTGAAGTACGCCTTCACCAGAAATTTATCGTCGAGAGATTTGACCAAATTCTTACTCGCATCGGAAAGCGTGTAAATTTTTTCCTGCGTGAGGTCGAACCGCTTAAAAAACCGCACGGCGATGATATTCACCAATACCAGAATCCCGAGGATCAGGACGACGCGGAAGATGATTTGTCTACGTTCATTCATGTGTTGAGCGCTCCCTTACGACCATCGTCGTTTTTGAAGGACGATCGTCCCGGTAAAGAGGGAGAAACCGATTGCCGACGCGTAATAGATGATATCGCGCGAATCAATAACGCCGCGGGCGATATTCGAAAAATGATAATCGACGCTGATGTATTCGAGGGTCGATGCAAGATAGCTCGGCAGATAGAAGAGCACCTTATCGAGCATGAACAATCCGAACACGATCATGAAGCTGACGATAAAGGCGACGACCTGATTTTCGGTTATGGAAGAACCGAAAACGCTGACGGCCAGAAAAACCGCACCCACAAGAAGCAGGCCTAGGTATCCGCCGACGACCGGTCCGACATCGAGGCTTCCGATAATCGACACCGTGATGTAGTAACACAGTGTCGGCAGGAGCGTGAAGAAATAGAGCATCCACGCCGCGAGAAATTTTCCGACAATAATTTCCGACTCCTTCACCGGTTTCGTGATGAGCAGCTCGAGTGTACCGGATTTTTTCTCTTCTGAAATCAACCGCATCGTTATGGCAGGAGCAAAAAACAGGAGCAGGAACGGCGTCATCTCGAACACTGTCCTGAGCGAGGAAATATTCGCGATGAATAGATTACTCGTGAAGAACCATCCGAGGATAACGAGGAAGACGACAATGACGATATACGCGACCGGGGAATTAAAAAACGACCGGAGCTCTTTCAGAAAAACGTACTTGATATTTGTGAAATTCATTTAGGCTGGTCTGCGGTAAGTTCTCTGAAAATATCTTCAAGGCTGGTCTGTTCCCGATGAAGTTCGAGCAGCCACCATCCTTTTTGGACGCATAATTGAAATAACTCTTTCCGGATATCGGCGGAGCCCCTCGTTTCGACGCTGAATTTTTTTGTGCCGTTTTGTTCATAGAGCAGAGAGACCGTTTCAACCGCGGGAATAGACTTCACCTGGACGGAAATGATATCGAAGGGTATTCCGTCCGGCACGTCGATCTCGAGAATGACGCGCTCCCCGCCGTGAAGATTGCGTTGCAAATTTTCAATGGGTCCATCGGCGACTATTTTTCCACGATTGATAATAATGACACGGTTGCATGTCGCCTGCACTTCCGGGAGGATGTGTGTGGAAAGCACAACCGTTTTCTGTTTACCGAGATGTTTGATGAGACTTCTGATTTCGACAATCTGGTTAGGGTCGAGACCACTCGTCGGTTCATCTAAAATCAAAACTCTTGGGTCGTGGATCATCGCGGCGGCAAGCCCGACGCGCTGGCGGTATCCTTTTGAAAGCTGGCCGATATCTTTGTGTTTCATTTCCCCAAGCACGCAGACATCCACCATTTCTCTCACGCGCCGGGGAATACTTTCTTTTGAAACCCCCTGAAGCTGCGCCGCATATTCGAGATATTCCAGCACATTCATGTCTAAATAGAGAGGATTCGCTTCAGGCAGATAACCGATAAGCTTCCGGACTTCGAGAGAATTTGATTTGATATCTCTTCCCTCGACTTTCACTTCGCCGTCACTCGGGCTGAGGTAACACGTAATCATCCTCATGGTAGTCGTTTTACCCGCTCCGTTAGGACCGAGGAAGCCGAGAATCTCCCCTGAATGAACTTCGAAGGAAATATTGTCTACGGCTTTTGCAGTGCCGTACAATTTCGATAGATGGTCGACAAGAATTGACATGAATTTGAAGAAAAAGAGGTTTTCTGCCTATTTGCGCCTAAAAATATACAAAAAAACTTTGAAAAATCAAGTTTAGTTCCCAGCCAAGTGGAAAAATCAAACACGCGTTCGCTTTTCCAACTCTCCTTCCACCTGGGAAAGAGCGATATTTTTTTCCGCCAGAAGAACAAGGATATGATAGAGCAGGTCCGCACTCTCCTCAACGCATCGTTGTTGATTATCGTACTGGGCAGCGATCGCCAATTCAACACCTTCTTCTCCCACCTTTTGCCCAATGCGGTCAACTCCCTGCTTAAACAATTTTGCAGTATAAGAACCTTCGGGGAGTTTCTGTTTTCTATCCTGAATTATTGAAAAAAGTCGTTGCAGTATTGAATCCTTATTTTGCGTTTCATTTTGCCTGAAACAACTTCGGTCACCTGTATGACACACCGGTCCTTGAGGACGCACTCTGAACAACAGTGCATCACCGTCACAGTCGACATTCCACGAAACGACGTTCAGGAAATTTCCGGATGCTTCTCCTTTTTTCCACAACCGTGATTTCGTGCGGCTCCAGAATGTTACCTGCTTTTCATCAATTGTACGACGGAGTGCCTCCTCGTTCATAAATCCGAGCATGAGAACAGTTCCGTCATCGGCATCCTGAATTATTGCCGGAACAAGACCGTTCATTTTCTGAAAATTAATCTGTTCGTTCATAACCGCACCGGAAGCCCCTGTGAATGAAGATATTGCTTGAGTTCACTAATAGAAATCTGATTGTAATGAAAAATGCTTGCGGCAAGAACCGCATCAGCTTGCCCGATATTCAGTGCATCGGCGATGTGCTCTTTCGACCCTGCGCCGCCGGACGCGACAATTGGGACATTTACTGTTTCCGCAAGCTGTTTAAGAAGCTGGAGGTCATAGCCCATTTTCATGCCGTCCATATCGATGGATGTGACAAGCAATTCGCCGGCTCCGTGTTCGACCAATGTTTTCGCGTACTGAATTGCATTTAGCTCGGTTTGCTGAGTGCCGCTCTTCACACGCACCGACCAGCCGCCATTCAGCCGGTGCGCATCAATTGCGCCGACAAGCGCCTGGCTGCCGACGCGTTCCGCCGCCTGCACGAGTATCGATGGATCCTCTGCCAAAATCGTATTGAGAGAAACCTTGTCCGCGCCGCACTGAAGCAAGCCGATTATGTCATCAAGCGACCGGATACCGCCGCCGACGGTGAGCGGAATAGCAACCTGTTTTGCGACCCGCCGGACGATGTCAAAAAACGGCTTCCTTTCTTCAAGCGAAGCGGAGATGTCAAGAAGAACAAGCTCATCGGCACGTTCATCGGAATAACGGGCCGCAAGCTCCACAGGGTCGCCAACATCGGCAAGGTTCTGAAACCGCTTGCCTTTCAC
>CAZAFL010000047.1:0-12015 GCA_964484465.1 uncultured Chlorobiaceae bacterium | reverse complement strand
AACTCACTAATCCACAATCCACTACTCATAATTTCCTTAAGGAGGATTTATGAAATATCTTAAAATCGTTTTAACATTGGTGCTCCTCGTAGCATTCGTGTTCGCGACTGCCGGTGCGGCAACTAAGGCGAAGACGAGTGCGCGGCTCCAAATGCCTAAAGCGTTGGTTGGGAAAATCACAGCCAAGCAATGGCAGGAGTTGCAGCAGGAAATGGCGACACCGGAGAAACAGGAGAGGGATCCTGATCAACCCTATTCACCTGTTGTCCCCGTACCTCGTGTCGATGCTGCAAGAATCGCCAAGACAGCCTTGAGCGGTGACATCAACGTCGGTACCGGCGCTGCAGCAGGTTACACCAGCATCAACGCAGCGTTTCATACGTTGCAGAGCAGCACGCTCACCGGTGCGGTACGACTGTTGCTCACCGATGCAGTGTACGCGGAATCATCGGCAGTAACACTGACTGCCGTGCCCGGCTCGAGCCTCGCCAATACAATCACTATCCGACCGGCAACAGGCAACCTAAGTTGCGTCGTTAAAGGACCCGTGAACAATACAGATAACGGATTCTTTATCGTAAAGGATATGGTCGGTGTGACAATTGAAGGCACAACCGATGGTAATGCTCCTGGATTCAATCGCGCTCTGACAATCCGGTTTGACGAAACCGCCGCGGTACCGACAAACAGGTTCGCAGGCGCCCTTCGTCTTATCCGTGACCAGAACCTTACCGTTCAGGATGCTATCGTCCTGGGAAGGTTCAATGGTGCGAAGACACTTTCGTATGATGCTATCTCCTTGAACGGTGGTACGACACGGGCATTGACATTCAATAACTGTACGATCAATAACTGCGTCTTAACACACGGTCGCTATGGTATCGATATTTCGTCTGCGTCACCATTCCCATTAGATTCAAACTGGACAATCACCAATAACCAGATCGGCGGTGGATTTGCCGGATTAGCAGGTTTGGCAGCTGGTGACTATACCGATTCGTTGACGAACAATGGTATCATCACGGGAGATATCAAGAATTCTGATATCTCGCACAACCATATTGATGGTTTGCGGATGCCAGCGGCATTAACTCAGGAAGCTACAACCAATACCCGCCGGCTCAACGGAATATATGCTACGTTTACGAATTCGACAAAAGTTCATGACAACGTAATTAACGAAGTTTACTGGGCAAATCCGGCTAGTACTCTCGCTAGCGGCGGCAGAACATATGGAATCCAGGTCGGTGGAAACTTACCAACAGCTGACCCGGGTGGTAACCAGATCTATAACAACATGGTTACACATATCCACTCTGACAGAGCTTTTGCTGCTGCTACAACCTACGGCTTGATTGGTATCGCCACGTTCTTTGACCATGGCATTAAGATCTGGCATAACTCTGTCTGGTTGAGCGATTCAACAGCTAAGAACAGCCGCGGTCATGGTATTTTGATTGCAGGTGGCGCCACTCAGAATGGTTCAAATGCCGATGTTGAGAACAATGCGGTTAAAATGACTGTTATCCCCCGTGCTCCGATCGTGGACGTCTTCGCCTGCTTCACAGACGCCGACATTGCACCGTTTGCTGTACCGAACATAGGGGCTGATGATCATAACGATTGGTATCATGATGCCAACAGCCAGACTGAATTTGATTTCTATTCAGGTTCATCAACGCTGTATTCATGGTACAGTAATTCAGGTCCGGTGTTTGGGACGACCTATGGAGCATTCGACGTAGAAGGTAATCCAAACTTTACGTCTGCAACAAATCTACATATTGCTGCGGGACCATCATGGACGTTCAAGATTGGAGCTTCATTGGGTATCGCAACCGATATCGAGGGTGATGCCCAAACGTCGCCTCCCTCTGCAGGCGCTGATGTGCCGGCAACCGGCGCAACAGACCTGTATGCGGTATCTGTCGCAGGAGGATATTTGCACGGTACAGCGGCAGGTTCTCCGGTGACTATTGCCGTTAAGATTAAGAATAACGGCGGTACTACTGCAGCTGGCAACCTCCACGTTGTAACGAGCGATGGCTACGATCAAACTCAACCAATCTCGGTCGGCGCGTTGCTGAACACGACAATCGCAATGGGCGTTCCGTGGACACCAGCGACGACGGGCTCATTCTATCAGACTACGATTACAGCAAGCGCGGATGCAGCAGGCGACAATCTGCTGACGAACGATACAGCAACGAATGCTGAGCCGGTATATCCGGTATTTCCTGGCACGAAGTACACTACATCGTTTGAAACCAATGCAGAACGAAACGGCTGGTTTGGTACAGGTGACTGGGTCGCTGGCTCAGGCTTCGTGAAGCTCGGCGGTGCCCATACCGGTAACTACGCTTATGTAACAAAGCTTACCGGCCTGTACACTTCAAATCAGAATAATTACCTGTTCTCACCGTACTTCGACTTCACCAACAATCCGACGCCGAAGATCGAGTTCTATCATTCGATGAGAACGGAACCAAGCTACGATGCAAGCAATTTGCAATACACGACAGACCTTGGCGTAAGCTGGCACATCGTTGGCACGCTCAATGACCCGAACGGTCAAAACTGGTACGGTGGAGTGTATGCAAATGCTGCAGGCGACGCAAGCTGCTATTTCAATCCGTTAGGTGATGATGGAACTTCATTCCCGGATCCTGACAATGGAGCCGCCTTCGGACCCAAATGGACAAGCAATGGCGATTGCAACGGTGCCGATACTCATACGGGACCTGATGGCTATGTATTTGTACAGAGAGTGTCTGCCGACATGGGCGGAAAACCACTCGTACAGTTCCGTTATGTTGCATCTGCAGACCCGGCAAGCGCCGACAGCGGATGGGCATTTGATGATTTCGCAATTCATCCTGCGACAATCGTTTCCGGAACAGTGTGGAATGACGTCAATGGTGATGGATTCCATCAGAATACTGAACCCGGAATTTCCGGTGCGACAGTCACTTCAAATGGTCCGAACATTGCTTCAACTCTCACAGATGTTAACGGACACTACAGTCTCGCACTCCTGAACGGCCAAGATACATTGACAGTCACCGGTCCTCCGGGAACTTTCTCAACGCCGAGCAGCTACATCTTTAACGTAATTAAAAATCCTGGTATTCCGTATGTCTTTGATTTCGGATACTTCAATCCTGCCGAAGTTACGGGCACAGTCTATCATGATGTGAACCATAATGGTACAAGGGATTTAGGCGAACCCGGTATCGGAAACGTGACGATTAATGTCAGCGGAGCCGCGAGTGCAACTGGCGTTACAGCCCCGAACGGCTTCTTCGACATTTTCGTTGACATCAACGGTGCAGGTGTCTGCAATGTTTCGCAGGTTGTTCCTGCAGGATACCTGCAGTTCACCCCTGGCGGTCCATATTCACCCGGTCTTGCAAAGGGTGTAGTCGTCAATAACCTCGACTTCGGCGATGCAGCTTCAGCGGTCGGTCAGTCATACCGCACGGCGTCATACGAAGATTGGGCGTTTGCAAAGGATGCAGCCGGCAAGTACAAAGCAATTAAGTGCAAGCCGAATCAGGTCCAGTTCAAATTCAACCTGATTGCACCTGCAGATAATCCAACATTGACTGTTTCCTGGAAGAGCGCCTTTGCGAAAGTTTACAAGGGCAAGAACAAGCTTCCCGGTGACTCAATTGCGAACTTTACACTTGGCAATGGCGGCACCGTTGTATTGACCGGTATTCTCCAGGGCGATGAAATCCAGTTCGACGGGATGCAGGTTCCTGGAAAATCACGCGTCAAGATTAAATACGGCTGGGGTGCAAAAGTAACGACAACAGTCGAAGTATACAAAATGAATGCTCCTCGCTTGCCGATGCCGAACCTCCACAACGTCGGTGAAGAGCTCTTCGCGCAGATTCTCCAGCCGGTGTTTGGTGCACTCGGCAAGGTGAAGATGACTGCATACAAGAGCGTTCAGAAGTCAATGAATGCGAGCGGGACCGGACATAGCGGCGGTAATACATGCTTGGGCTTCATTACCAAGCCGGTAGACGCCGTGAAACCCGACAAGCATCAGAACAGATTGTGGGCTGAACAGCTTACCCTGATCATGAACGTTCTCGCCAGCGACTTCGGCAAGTTCCCGCCTGGATTCGGCGACCTGATCTATGACGATCAGCAGAACCCGAACGATCCGTGGAATGGTCTGTCGATTCGTGACATTATCGCGAAGTGCGATACGTTCCTGGCATGCATCGACACGCCGAAGGGTTCCGATGGTAATGTGTACCAGACGGTGCTCAACAGATTAAACCATGATTCGTTCCGCGACAGCACGAACTATGATACATCAGGCTGGAGCTGCCAGAAGATTACCATCACTGGCTCCCGACCGTTGTCTCAGGTTCCGTGGTTGCAGGCGAATCCGGGTGCTGCCCCGCGTGTTGTTCCGATTGCTCGAGATCTGGGTAAGTTCTACCAGACTCCGGAGAAATATGCTTTGAGGCAGAATTTCCCGAATCCGTTCAACCCATCTACAACCATTACGTTTGACTTGCCATCAGGTGGCATCGTCTCCTTGAAAGTCTATAACGTGTTAGGCCAAGAGGTTGCGACCATCTATGACAACGTTGCAATGGAATCAGGCGTTCAGGATGTACAATTCGACGCAAGCAACTTGTCGTCGGGTATCTACTTCTATCGCCTGACTGCACGCGCAACTGACGATGACGGTGCTGTGACATCACAGACCTTCACGCAGGTCAAGAAGATGTTGTTGATGAAGTAACCGCTGTTTTCTTCCGTCCCGCGAGAGCGGGACGGAAGAACTATTGTACGTTCAAAATCATTGTATCATTTTCCCGCAACTCATAAGGAGGGTTTCATGAAATTTTTAAGAATCACAGGAAGCATTCTAGTTGTTGCGCTGCTGACTTGTGTGAAGATGGCGGTAGCACAAATCGATGTGCAAATTCAGGTTCTTGACGTCGGTACGACGGATTCTTCGGAAAACAAATTGCATTTTGGATACAATAAATTGGCAACCTATTGCCTTGATCCTGCTCTTGGTGAGGCGGAGTTGCCTTTTGTCCCTCCCGCTGGAATTGCAGATTATCGTTTTGTGAATCATTATGGACCGGATACCAACTGCTATGGGAACGGGACGTTTAAGGATTATCATCACTGGTCAGACACATTAGTCACTGATACGTTTGAACTGGATTTGCAGGCGTCTACGGGTGCTTCGGCGTTCCTTGTTTCATGGCCAGCCGGCTTAAGCTCGCAGTTTCACAGCTGTGTTATCAAGGATGCGATCTTCGGGTTCTTATCCCAGGACATGTTGATCGCTACTTCACATTCGTTTCCCACGAATGTTGGCAAGTACTATATAATTGCTCAACCTATTGTGAATGGAGTGAAGCTTGAACAAGGCGGTTTTCCCCAAAAGTTTGCACTTGAACAAAACTATCCTAATCCATTTAACCCCTCGACAACGATTACATTTGCAATTCAGAAAGCCGCTATCGCTGATGTAGCAATTTATGACGTGCTGGGACGCAAAGTGAAAACACTTGCATCCGAACGGCTATCTCCTGGAACATACAGCACCGAGTGGAACGGTGTCAATGACCACGGAAATGCTGTAAGCAGTGGAGTCTACTATGCCCGGATGTCCGCAAGTGACGCATCTACCGGACAGGTTGTATTTTCAGCCGTACGTAAATTACTGTTGACTAAGTAAGAACATAGAAGAAAAATTATGGACGCGCGAGTGGAAGGCTCAACGTTTTGTGCTCGCGCGTATCTTAATATGAGATGGCTTGTGAAGAAATATGCGCAGATTGCCCTCTGCGCAATGCTGATAGTGGGATCAACATATACAGCGGTGAGTCAACCAGTGGCGAACAAAATCCCAATAAAAATCAAGGATGCCGTTGGCGACAGCGTGACAATGTACTTCGGCGTACATCCGCTCGCTACGTATTGTCAGGATCCTGATACGCTGAAGAATTTTTCAGACCCCGGCAGTCTCTACGAAGCTCCCGCGCCACCGGTTCCGCCCCCGCCTGCTCCATTTGATACGCGATTCGCCGACCCGAGAGGGTACAATGCCGATTGTCTCGACTTGGGATTACAATCAGTCAATATTCATCACTTTACCGACACGACACAGATCGATACGTTTCAAATCGACTTTCAGAATTCCGGCGCTAATAATGGCGGTTATCCCTTCACCTTCAGCTGGCCTTCGTATCTCAAATGGTATTGTGACAGCATGAGGATGAAGGATATCTATGGAGTCAACGCCCTCAACTACAATATGATAACGAACTCCTCGGTCACGCTGAACCCGCCGTTTGCGAATGTCTGGATTGTCATGTACGGTCCACATTTACCTCCTCCGCTTGTCAGTCCGCCGACTCTGAATCTCCCGGCGGATAACGCCGTCAACCAGGCTCTGAACCCTACGCTAAGCTGGTCGGCTCAACCGCTGGCGTCGAAATATTTATTGCAGGTTTCTTCGGATTCGTTGTTCGCGACATTTGTGTTCAATGACACCACACATGCTACATCGCAGCAAGTTAATGGCCTGACGCAGGCGACCAAGTATTTCTGGAGAGCCCAATCGTATGATTTTCTGGGACGACCGGGAGTGTTCTCTCCGGTGTTCAGATTTCTCACCGGACTTCGTCCGCCAACCTTAATCCTGCCGGCGAATAATGCAATTGGCATTCCAACGAATCCCACGCTGACCTGGAATAAGGTTCCCACAGCAACGGCCTATCACCTGCAGGTTTCAACGGATGCAGGTTTTTCCAGCACAGTGTATGATGATGCGACATTGACTGATTCATCGCAGCAGGTCAGCGGCTTGATAAACTGTACGCCGTATTACTGGCGTGCGGCTGCATCCAATGCAAATGGTGAAGGTCAGTTTTCCGCCGCCAATGTTTTTACCGTGACGACAACGACTCCGGCAGTACCAATTCTGTCGTTGCCGGCAAATCACGATACCGGCATTGCAGTCAATCCTACAACGTTCTCATGGAGTAATGATCTCTGCGCAGAAAGTGACACGCTTGAAATAGCCGCTAACGACAGCAACGCGTTGTTCACGTTCACGAATCTGGCGTTTTATGGAGTCGTTAACGGAACCTCAGCACCGGTGAAAGGCCTTGCACAAAATACGTATTATTACTGGAGAGTAAAGGCGAACACGAGTTCAAACGGTTCGAGCGCTTACTCTTCTGTGTTTGAATTTAAATCAGGCTTGAATCCTCCGACGACGCCCTCATTGTTGCTGCCTGCTGATGGAAATAATTCGGTCGCTCCTCCTGTTGCATTCAGCTGGAGTTCTGCACCGTACGCTGCAAATTACCAGCTCCAGATTTCTACCGTTTCAAATTTCTCAAGCTTTGTTTATAACGATGCGACTCTAACGGATACAACGCAACCGCTTGCCGCTCCACCACTCTTCCATTGTGTTCAATACTATTGGAGGGTGAAAGCATTAAATGCTTCGGGGTCGAGTGCATTTACTGCATCGCGAATGTTCAAAGTCAATGAAGCCGCTCCCGGCCCTCCGACATTGACGCATCCTGCGAACGATACAGTGGGTGTCAATGACAATCCGACCCTGCGATGGAGCACAGCGGAGGCATGTAGTAAAACAATATTTAGATTGCAATTGTCCACCGACATTAATTTTGCGCCGGGGTCGTTTATCTTTAACGGTATCGTTAACGACAGCTCTAAACACATCCTCGGACCGCTGCTTGGAAATACTGATTTTTATTGGAAGGTGAGAGATTCAAATTCAACCGGTGCGGGCGCGTATTCAGGTACCTTTCATTTTAAAACGACGCCTCTTGTGACGCCGTCGACACCTGTTCCTGTGTATCCGGCGAACGGCCAGGGAGATATTGCAAGCAATCCGACACTGATGTGGGACTCGAGTTATCCGCATGCGAACACGTATCGGCTTCAGGTTGCACTCGACACAAATTTTTCAATACTCTTTGTTAATGATTCGACGATCACAACTACGTCAAAGCAGATCGGACCGTTATTAATCAGCACTGATTATTACTGGCGCGTGAATGCAAAAAATTCTGCCGGGACGAGCGCGTTTTCCGACCGGTCAAAATTTACCACGCTTTTCCCGCCCGATGTTCCAACAGTTATTTATCCATACAACGGTGCTAATGAGGTAAGCATCACAACGAACTTCCAATGGAGTGTTGCAAACCGTGCGGACAATTATCATCTCCTTGTTGCGCGGGACCCGGCGTTGACGAGCATCGTCTATAACGATTCGAATCTTTCAGTGAACACGACGCAATTGCCGTATCCGTTGTTCGGCAACCGTCAATACTGCTGGCATGTGCGTGCGAAAAATTCTTCCGGATGGGGATCATGGTCTCCAACTGCATGCTTCAATACGCAACTCACAGGTGCCGCTGACTGGACTATTCCCCTTGCAGTCAACGAGACGGGACCTCAGCGCGACACAATCTATTTCGGCATGGATCCCGCGGCGACCGATTGCATCGATCCTTCTCTCGGAGAATTTGAACTCCCGCCGGTTTCTACCGGACAATTCGATGCTCGTTTTGTGGGAAAATGTATCGGAGAAGGACTGAGGTTGAACATCAGACATTTCCAGAATTATACGCAGGTCGATACGTTCTTTGTTAGTTTCCAGCCGGGCATCGGTTCATATCCGATTCAGTTTTCATGGCCTTCGAATTTTATACAGCTCATATGTGACAGTATGCTGATCACTGATGAGGTCGGAGGTGGTGTAGTGAAAGAACGGATGGACCTCGTATCTTCTGCTGAGGTCGATAATGCCAGCGTTGGTGAAGTTATGATAATCCTGTGGGGTCCTAAACCGATCCCGGTAGGAGTGAAACCTCAATTACCTGAACTTCCAAAGGGTTTTGTATTATCCCAGAATTACCCAAACCCGTTTAATCCATCTACAACTATACAGTTTTCGATTGAACGGGCTTCTCATGTCAAAATTACCATTTATGACGTACTTGGTCGTGAGATTGCCGAATTGGCGAATAATGCCTATTTCCCCGGAGTATATTTACTAAATTGGGATGGCAAAAATGTTGAGGGAGTGCCAAGTCCAAGTGGAGTATATTATGTGCGAATGGTCGCAAGCACATTTTCCGATGCTTCAGGCCGCTCTGGCAGTTTCATAAGCACCCGGAAAATGTTGATGTTGAAGTAATTATGCTCTTGACATCTATTAGAAAAAAAAGTATATTTTAACACTCAGAATTGTGTGACAAATTACCCAATCCACCAACAATAATTGTCTAGGAGACCTTGAAATGAGATATATCTACGGTCTTTTCTGTATTCTCCTTTTCACCTCGGGGCTATATTCGCAACAGCAATTCGCTCACAAGAATGTAAGAAGGCATGTCGACGAAGAGCTCACACCAACGCCTCAGCTCTACAGCAAAACAAAAAATGTCAATTTTGATTTTCTCAAAGCGTCCGCCGTAACGTGGACTCTTGTCGATTCCGCGCGTGATGCGCGCACGATGGGCCAGGGTGCCATCAATCCGCTTGCGTATGATCCAGGTATGAATGTCTTGTTACTCAACCATATGGGAGACCCGATCTCATATGCACCCGACGGAACAGGAACAGAATGGGGAAGCGTTTCGACTGATGGCGGTGCGACGTGGCGAAGGTACAGCAATGAATACAACAATGCTGACCCGGTGATCTATTCTACGTATCCCAGTGCCTCGATCTACAATCCGCTCGGTGCAAATGATACAAATACTGCTCTCGCAGTAATGGGTGCACCTTCACGTTCATCGGAAAATACGTCGGTATATGGTGAATGTAATTTAGGAGAAAACTCTCTGACAAAGGCAGGACCGTTTGATGATTTACCATACGGCCAGAGAGTTCTCCACGGCGCGCGGGCATATTATAACACAAACACCCACACATGGACGACGAAAAGCCACGTGTTCTGGGCGGTAGCGGGAACAAAGACTAATAATTTTGATTGGAGCGGGCTTGTCATTTTTAAGTCCACTAATTTGAGTACAGCCCCGCCGCCTGTTATTCCGCCCTCAATGGATTCAACGAAAATTTTTAATATTGATTGTACGTTATCCGGAGACGCAATCGATATCGGTGGCGGCATTACGAAAATTGCCACGGGCGTTGTAGGTCAATTCTACAGGCACTACAGCGATACAACTGCAAACGCCACATATACACCGTTGGCGACTATCGGTGTGAGTTATTCAACAGATGAAGGGACAACGTGGAGTGCTCTTGATACTGTCGTTCTCCATAACGTTCCGGGTTTGGGTGTATACCGTAACGTAGGCTATTACCGAAGTGACGCACACAATTTTATCAGTGCGAGCATGGTACTCGATTCGCTTGGATATCCTCACGTCGCCTTGATTCTCTCGGATACGCTTTCGGGCGGAACGAATGTGGCAGGGGAAGTATACAAAGATGCCGGTGGATGGAAAGGGAAAGTTGTTGGACCGGTTAACTTTGCAACTCACTACACTTGGGCAGCATCAGGGACTTCAATAAATCAAAATGGTCCTTCCCCGTTCATAGCGAGGAATAAGACGGGAAGCGTGTTTGCATATCAGTTTACCAGTACTGATAATGCAAATCTTAATGCCGACATTTTTGTCTCCGTGCGAAAACTCAGCGCCAATACCTGGAAAGCTCCTGTGAATGCCACGCAGACTCCCAATTTCGATGAAAACTTTAACAACTGTGCACCAATACTTCGGGCTGACGGTGGAAATAACTATACACTCTTCCTTTCTCTCGGCATCGTAAGCGATAATACAACGTGGATTGCAAAGACATATGTCTATACTGGCACATATCAGTTAGATGCAACACCGGCTCAGTTTGACCTCGCTGCTCTTACAGTCAATTCACCCACGAACGGTTATGTCGCTACTACCGATACAATTCTCTCACCGTTACAGGGAACCGTGTCAAATGTTGGAGAGCAGGTATACACGAATACATACGACGTCCGATACAGGATTCTCGACAGTACCGGTGCACAATTGTACACTAATACACAAACAGTTACTGCCGACCTTGGCGTTGGCGGAGACACAACAATAACATTCCCGGGTAGTTTTCACCCGTCGAGTAATGGGAAGTACACATTCAGAGTGAGAGTATTGACTTCACCGCAAGACGAAGCGACCTCAGACGATTCATCTTCGGGCGCCGTCACCATTGTGAGTCCGAGCGCGTTTGTGACGTCGATAAAAGTAGACAAATTCCCAACGACCTACACTGAGATTCCATCAACGGACAATGGGCCCCGGGGAGATGACAGCACCGTCCAGACACCCCTTCCATTTAAGTTCAACTATAATGGACATGATTATGATACCGTTTTAATCAGCACAAATGGGTTCGTTCAACTCGGTGATACAGGTAAATTATATGGCTTAAATGCAAGGGAAGGTCATGGACCGCAAGGATTATTCCAAGCGGGCGTTCATGATAATGCTGATCTTATCCATGCGACGAATAATCACATGCTGAGCCCATGGCAGGATGATATGAATACCAGCGGAGCAGATGGAGGAGGAGATTCCGGGCATATCAGTTATACCACGCTTGGCAGTACGCCAAATCGGGTCTTCGTCGCTCAGTGGAAAAATTTGAGTTCAACTTTTGATAATCAGGGTACGTCTGCAAGAATTAACTTCCAGGTTCGGTTATATGAAACATCGAACGTGATCGATTTTGTGTATGGACCACGGATATCGGGTACATTCATCAACACACAGGGTGATATTGGCGCATCGATCGCAGTAAAAGATGAAATCGGCGGTCCGTACCATTACTACGATGCTTATAAAGATGGATTCGGCAACGATTTGTACCTGAAGACCGACCTCAATCCAAACACCAACTGGCCCGGAGCGAATATGTGTTATCGCTTCTACAAGAACACGGCAGTCAAAGTGGCGCTCACCCCGCGGTGGAATCTTG
>CAZAFL010000046.1:0-12524 GCA_964484465.1 uncultured Chlorobiaceae bacterium | reverse complement strand
CACCGATCCAGATTCAGAAATATATGGCAAAGATTTCGGGACCGCTTTTGGATCGCATTGATCTTCATATTGAAGTACCCGCTGTGAAGTACAAAGAACTCACAAGCAAAGCCGCAGGCGAAACTTCTCGGCAGATTCGAGCACGTGTTGTTGCCGCACGAGACATTCAGATGAAGAGATTTTCAGGTCGGAAAGGAATGTATAGCAATGCGGACATGCAGTCGAAAGATATTCAGATCCACTGCAAGCTTGATTCAGCGGGAGAGGAATTATTGAAGATGGCTATAACAAAACTTGGACTTTCTGCTCGTGCCTATGATCGAATCCTAAAAGTAGCCCGAACAATCGCAGATCTCGCAGCATCAAACAACATCCGACCTGAAAGTATCAGTGAGGCGATTCAGTACCGAAGTTTGGATAGAAATTTGTGGCAACTGTAACTGGTTTCTCCTCAAAGAGTAAAGGTGTTTCAACTTACCCATAATGCTGCTCTCACCGGCATGGTTTCCCAATCACCTATCTGATCTGATCCAAAAAAAGTGATCGAAGTGTACCTGCGTAACAGTTATATTATGGATCAAAGGAGACACACGCTAACGAGTAAGATGCGACATGCCATTAAATCCATTTAACGATGTGCGGGAAGCCGAAGTCATGATGGAGGCAGGTCACTCTCTTGAATATACAACCCTACTTTACAAGGAGAAGCTTTCTTGTCTGTGAGAACGAACCTGCCGTGAGGCGGTAAAAGTACACACCATCAGCAATATTATTTGGGCTCCATAGGACAGATTTGTACCCTGCTTCCTCGACCCCATTGATCAACGTGACCACTTCTTCTCCGAGCACATTATAGATTTTCAATGTGACAAAGCTTGAATTCGGCAATTGGTAGTTGATCACCGTTGAAGGGTTGAATGGATTGGGATAGTTTTGCATAAGAGCATATCGGTTTGGAAGACCTTCCTGTGACATTGGGACACCGGTTACCTCCGATAGTGCCCGCCGATATTCACCGATATTTGTGCCTACAAAAAGGTAGCCGGCAAATGCAATAATCGCATCGATATTGTCATACGGATAAGCTCCCAAACCGGTATTCTCGGCGGTCCACCCTTCCCCATTGATGCTGGATTTGTAAATGCCCTGATCGGTACCTGCAAAAATGTTCGTCCCGATAATCGTAAACGTCCTGACAATGCCAGTTGGCATGCCGGCTGAATCCGTTGTCCATTTGGCTCCGCGATCAGATGAGCGGAAAACGTACTCCGATCCAGCAAAGAGGACTGAGCCACTCGCTGCGAGAGAAGAGATGCTGAGGCTGTACAACGTGTCTGTTTGTGTCCAGTTACCGGGACTGTTCCCCCAGCGATATACTTCACCGTAGGAAGTCCCGGCATACAGGGTTGTATCACCTAATGCGAATGACAGGGTGCTTCCATACTGTCCAAGACCGATAAGAGACCAACTTCCGCCGCCGTTGGTAGAAAGATATGCACCGTAATCGGTTCCCGCAAAGAGCTTCGTGCTATCGACCAATATTTGGAAAACTGATTGGTAATTCAAACCTGCGTTTGCCGTATTCCAAGTGGTCCCGTTGTTTGTTGAAACATAAACTCCTGCTCCGAGATACGTCCCCGCATAGAGCTTCGTGCCACTCGCAGCGAGACACCATACATTTGTGCTCGTCAATCCGGAATCAACTGCCTTCCAACTTGTGCCGTTATCAGTCGAGAGAAATACACCACCTCCATACGACGCCGCAAAGAGGTTTGCTCCTATGGAAGCAAAGGCTTCGACCTGACCTCCGAACGCTTGGCTGTTCTGAATCCATTGTGCATTCAGTGTATTCTGAATCAAAGTGGTGCAGATAAAAATGATCAGAAGCAATCGCATGTTTGTGTCCCCCTCTTGGTAAATTCTGTCGATGAATTCTCGTTAGCCGTCTGGAGTAATTTACGCTAATTTTATTGAAATGCAATCGAATCATAAATCAGGTAGTGTCTCAGTTTGATTTCCTTTACACCTTCCTATACTGTCTGCTCTTCTCACCAAGAGAGGTTGCGCCGCTTTGCACTGGATCGCAGCACAGAAATTCGATAATTTTTGACAAGAGATACAATCTAGGGCTAGTTCGGTTCTTCTCCCAATTGGTAACACTTGAAGTGGTTACGTTGACTATACGCGCCACGTCTTTCTGATGCATCCCGAGGTCGAGTCGACGCGCCCTAATGTGGTCACCCAAAGTATTCAGGTGCTCAGGATACGCTGGGTTGCGTGGTTTTCTAGCGCGGAGGGTCAGGTAGTAAAATGGCAACGCAACCATGTTTGTGCGGAAATTTTTCGGACCCTTCCAAAGAGTGCACCTGTTCACCAATCCAAATCCAGAAGTATATGGCGAAAATATCGGGTCCATTATTGGATCGTATTGATCTTCACATTGAAGTACCTGCCGTGAAATATAAAGAACTCAGCAGCAAAGCTGAGGGAGAATCATCTCAACAGATCCGCGCGCGTGTTGTCTCTGCGAGAGAGATTCAAATGAAACGATTTGTGGGAAGAAAAGGGATGTACTGCAATGCGGACATGCAGTCGAAAGATATTCAGATCCACTGCAAGCTTGATTCAGCGGGAGAGGAATTATTGAAGATGGCTATAACAAAACTTGGACTTTCTGCTCGTGCCTATGATCGAATCCTAAAAGTAGCCCGAACAATCGCAGATCTCGCAGCATCAAACAACATCCGACCTGAAAGTATCAGTGAGGCGATTCAGTACCGAAGTTTGGATAGGAACCTTTGGCAAACTTGAAAGAGTCAACGATAGGGATAGATTTTTTTCAATAACCTTGAACGGGATTGGGGAAAAAAAATCAGAGTAAGAAGAGGTAAGCTACTTTTGCGATAATTGTCGTCTTAGACGCAAGGATCTTACCCGAGGTATCGAATGCCTGGTTAATTACGAAATACATATCGCTTCCTATGCGTGGTATCCAATGAAACCGGAGATTCATATTGATCTCATTATCCTCGTTATTCCACTGGGCAAGTAGAGAAGAGTTAAGCATCGGTGAGAAACCATAACTTAGAGCTGCCCCGGCTTCGTTCGCAGTGAACCCGGATAATGGAAGCTGAACTTCATTCCGTGTGTAATCAAGACTGAGCGAGAAGCGACCCGCCACCTTGAATTGAGGTTGAATGATATATGTCCGACGATTACCGTTGTAATGTCCTCCCCAACGGTAGAGTGCAAAAAATGAAGCATCCCGGCTGTCGTTAGTTGCAAACTGTAGTTCCCATCTTGACCACCAGTAAGTGGACGGAGGGATTTTGCTTCCGAAGAACTCGACGCTGTCCGGGGGTGCATCGGCGTATCGTTGGAAGTTGAACTCAAAGTATTCACCGGAGTTTGTTTGAAATCCCAGAATCCTTCCTTCATAGTCGAGGGATTGCACCTCACCGTTCGTGCTCTTATAATAGTTCAGTTCAACGGGTTTGAAGTCGATGTACTGCATTCCAAACCCCAGCGGCCGAGTCCGTACTCGGAATGTGTACGAATATTTTACGAAATCACTTCGATCCAGAAATCCGACCTGTGGATCGAAATTACGTTGGACTACGCGAACACCAATGAAGTGATCGACGGCATCATTCGGGAAATCTGCATAGAGTCGATATGCAAGATTGTTTGTGGTAACTCCCGGATCTTCCGTTCCGGCAATTCCTCCTCCAATAATCATGGTATTCGTGCCGAAGACATCGGAGCGGACCCACGCTCCATCCAATCCGAGAAGACGATTGTAGCTTGAAGAGGACTGCTTGTTTGTGGCAATGAAACCCACGTACGACTGATCGACAATGTCACGCTTTATTCTGGCAACCGTGTAATTCGTCGTTTGTTCACCACTGCTCTCTCCGGTTTCCATCGTCAAAATACCCAGATTGAATCGACCCGCTTTACCGACGACTCTTACTCCACCTAAGATCGGAATTGCCTCTCCGGAACCGTTCAAACCGATCCTTCGACTATAGAAAGGAATAGGTGAATCACCGAACTGAAAATCGAATATCCCGGATCCCTCAAGGAAGAAGTCACGCTTCTCAGGATAAAAGAGGGGGAATCTTGTCAGGTTAATATGAACTCGATCAGCTTCCACTTGAGCAAAGTCGGTATTAGCTGTCATGTCAAGAGTTAATGTCGAGGTGAGGGCATACTTTACATCCAACCCAGTTTTCGTTTGCGTTGACCGAGTATCATTGAAAGGCTTATAGCCTCTCTCAACTCCTCCGAGAACGTACGGCTTCATCTCAAGCGAACTGCCTCGACGAATGTTTTCCAAACCAACAATCTCCCCTGCTTGTGAGAGTTTGAGCAACCCATAATTTCTCGAGTACGCCTGCCAAAGGTCTTGCTCACGTTCACGCCGGATATTACGCTCAAAATTGATGCCCCATACCTGATTCGTGTCGTCCGGAAATCGAAGCGTCGAAAAGGGAATTTCTATAACTCCAAACCAGCCTTGCGAAGTAACACTTGTACGTGTGTCCCACAATCCGTTCCAATCTGAATTTACTCCCTGTCCTTCGTCTGTAACGAGTGCATCGTAGCGCGCTCCATTCGGATTGATAACAAAGAGAAATCCATTTCTCTTGTCGTTATAGGTATCCAGAATTATCTTGAAATTGTCTTCTACGTCGGTGTTAAAATCTCTCTCCATCGCGTTTGCAACGATCTCCTTCGGACGACTGTCATAACACCAAACCCCTACATACATTGCGCGATCGTCATAGATGATTCTCACTTCAGTGCGCTCCGTGGCCGGTACACCCTCGTGCAGTTCCCGCTGGGTAAACGAGGTGATAGGTGTTGCTCCATTCCAAGCGCCATCCGACAATAGACCGTTGAGTTGAGGAGCTCTGGTAACCCTGATGGCAGTAACGACTCCTGCGCCATTCAGTGAATGAGCGTGTGCTTTTCCGAACGAGATTGACAAAATAATTGCGAACAAGATCAGTTGCTTCAATGGGCGTCCATTTTTCTCTGATGAGTTTTGTGCAGCACATAAATTATGGTTTTACCTCATAAATCCAAACTGCCGCCGATTGATTTCCACGGTGCGGGACAGCGAGAAATAATTGTTGGAGTTGTGGAACGAAGAGAGCAGTCCTAGCACCGGAAGCCGTTTTGATTTTCGATTTGAGAGTGTACCTGTTTGGGTTCACTTGATCGATGACATCAAGAAACCCCTCACCGCAGGAGATATAGATATTCTTCGTCTTATCATTCCAGAACACATCGTCACAATCGCCATTGATGGGAAGACTGGTAATCACGCTGTTGGAATCCGTGTTGAAGACTAAAAGTTGAGCGGGGTTTCTGCAACCGACGAAGAGCCGGTGGTTCTTTGCATCAAACGCCATCGGGAAATTCGATTTTGCCTGCTCAAGCGGAATGGTGGACTTGACTGTCTTCTTCGAAATGTCAAGGACAGTGATGGCGTCCGCTCCCGGTACATTCACAAAGGCAGTCGATGAAGCCATATCGACCTGGAAAGATTCCGGATGCGCAGGTAGTTGGATATCGCCGAACTTCTGACGACTCATTACGTCAACGATTGCAATTCCTCCGTTCCCATACCCAACGAAGAGCAGATTCTTCTCAGCATCGTAACGTACATTGTCGGCGTCATCTCCGAGCTCGATATTTTCTTGCAGACGATATAGAGTATCGTCATAAAATTTCAGAGCTCCATCTCCTCCGCATGCAACAGCAATTTGCCGTACGGAGGGAAGATATTTAACACCCTGTGGTTCTTTGAGCTCACCGATAGAATGGACAGATTTGTTCTTTTCAATGTCAATAACTTCGACAGTGCTATTGCCGAGCGCTGAAAGAAAGAGTCGGTTCCGCTGAAGGTCGATATCCATATGATCGATGCGACCTTTAACGGCCGGGAGTAAAATGTTTTTTGTCTTTTTCAGGATTGTCTCCTCCCTACCTTGGCTCTCTGATGAGGTCGTGATTAATGCCGTACAAAGAATTAGCAATGTCAGCTTCGTTAATAAGATGATAAGTTCTCGATATTCACCGTCCAATTTGTTATTCATCATCGTCTTCATCTTCCTCCATGTCCTTCATCTTGGAGGTCGATTTCCCAAGTTCATTAAGCGCGGCTCTAAACCCGGCGGCGAGTTTCTCTGCAGGACCAGTTCCCCAATAATGGAGAAATATGACCATCGGACGCGAACCCGTCATGTGGTGGTGAATCGCAACGATGTTCAATCCATGAGTTCGGAGTGCTTTTAGTACGGAAGTCACCTCACCTTCAAGCATCGCTACATCGCCGGCGATGGCAGCATTTTCATCGGAACCGAAAAACGCCGCCCATGTGTTCAATCCCATTCGAGCGTTAATCACAGCCCCCATTTCTTTCAATTTAACGTCACTACGTCCTATTGTAATTTTGTACACTGGGCCATTTTGATCGCCGCTGTGTCCAATGATTTTCGATAACTTCGCAGTATCCAGCTTACTCGGTAGAATTGCTTTATTGGCATCCATGTTTTTCTGTTTCAAATCAGTCGGGATATCTTTACCAATGAGATCGATAGCAGGTTTTATTCTACGAGCGAGGTCGGCGGATTTACCGTGACCGTGAACGTGCATGAAATAGATGTGAGGTTCATCCCAGAAGAAATGATTGTGAAGCGCCGTAACTTCAAGACCATTGTCGAGAAGTGCTGACATCACCGGATTCACCTCGTCTTGAAGCAGGACAAAATCTCCCATCATGACGTCCATGTCATGATCGCCTTTAGTCATTGCAATCCAACCTCCAAAACCAAAGGGTGTTGGTGTTTCAACCCCTGCCACAGTTACTTTGAGATCGTTTCTCGGGATATTTACTTTTAAGACATTATCTTTGAAATCACCTTTTTTGCCTAGATGGTCAAGAACATCTTGATATTCTTTCGGCATCTCCTGTGATAGAAGAGGAGGTGTCGCCATCGCAAGAACTGCAAATACAACCGCAATCGACCTTTGCAAACTTTTTGATTTCATTGTTTCTCCTTTCGTTGTTTCATAGGGGCATTTTGAATAACGCATCTGAATTTCGTCCTTAGCACAAATCAAACTCTAAAATGAAATAACAGAAGTCCCAATAGGCCTGCGATAATAACAATAATTGGTTCCGGAACTTTGAAACGTATTAAGACTACCAACGTCGCCGCGGCAATGACTGCCGTGGGAATATCCGAAATTGCCCGACGACCCAGAACGATAACAGCGCCGGCAATGGCTCCTGTTGCTGCCGACGTTACACCCTCGACAAATGCAAACACTTGAGGGTTTTTCGCAAATCGTTCATAGTACGGTGTCAAGATAACGACGACGAGCCAAACTGGAAGAAATACTCCGAGAGCTGCGGCGATCGCACCAGGCAAATTCCCAACGAGATAGCCAATAAATCCGACAGTAATCACAACCGGACCCGGTGTAATCATTGCGACGGCGACAGCATCGAGAAACTGATGCTCGTTGAGCCAATGATACTGTTGTACAACACCGCCGTGAAGGAAAGGTACAACTGCAAGTCCGCTTCCGAAGACAAACGCACCGGCTTTGGCAAAATAGAGAAGAATGCTTGCAAACGAGGAAGAATTGGAAAGAGCCGGGAGCTGGAAGAGAACCGTGCCTACAGGTAATGCGAGACTATGCGCGCGGTTCAGGAATACTTTTGGCGGGGCAAGTACAAATAGAGCAATGATGCCGGAGAGGATAAAAAGCCACACGATCTCTCGTTCTTCAAGTGCAGTGACCGCGCACATCACGATGAAGATACCCCACAGCAACTTTTTATTTTTGAGAGTGTTCCTTGCCAGCTTGTACGCCGACTTGACGATAATACCAATGACGGCTGCGCCGATGCCGTAGAAGACGGCCTGCATCCATTCGAGGCCGCCATACAGAACATACAACATTCCAAGAAGGACAACCATGAGAAACGAAGGAAGGATGAACGCAACTCCAATAAGTGTTGCACCAATAAAACCGTTTCTCAAATAACCGATGTACATCGCAAGCTGTGCCGCGAGAGGACCCGGTGCAAGTTGTGCAAGTGCCAAGCCCCGGATATACTGATCTTTAGAGATCCATTGCCGCTCTTCAACCAAGTCTCGTTCCATGTAACCCACCAGAGCTATGGGACCCCCGAATCCAATCGTTCCGAGTTTCAGGAAATAAAATACGAGATCTCGAAGAGAATAACCTTTGAGATCAGACAAAATAGCTTGTTCTCTCTTTTCCAAGTCTCTGTTGCTCATAGTGCATCGCTTGGAGCAAATATAATCTCTTCACAATGTTAGTCGACTGTCAATTGTATTGCAATATATCGTCGATAATACATAAATCCAAGTCCCTCGAATCAACTATTCTGATATGTAGAACATATTGCGGACTGAGCATCTAATCGATCTGTAAAAATCTTTGTCTTATCAGTATCTCGTCATCTAAGAATGTCAATACTTTCTTAACAGTCGAATGGAAGCTTTTGCTTTTGCTTTTCTCCAAACGGCTTAAGCTCGCAGGGTCAACTCCTGCCAATTTCGCCATTTTCCTTAGACTCAATTCATTTTTTATCCTAAACCGCTTAACACGCGCCGAAAGGTTAGGAGCGTTATCTTGCAAGGATCTATAGTTAAGGAATTCGAACACCTTGGGTAGGAATTTGAGCCGAGGGGCAGTTCGGTTCTTTTCCCAGTTGGTAACCGTCGAGGTAGTTGCATTGACTCTTACCGCGACCTCCTTCTGGAGTAACCCGAGGTCGAGTCGTCGCTGCCTGATGTGGTCACCCAAAGTTAAGAGGTGCTCAGGATACGCTGGATTGGGAGGTTTTCTGGCTCGGAGCGCCAGGTGTGTAAATGGCAACGCAACCATGTTTGTGCGGAAATTTTTCGGATCCCTCTAAAGAGTGCACCTGTACGCCGATGCAAATTCAAAAAATATATGGCAAAAATATCTGGACCGCTCCTCGATAGAATCGATCTTCACATTGAAGTACCTGCCGTGAAATACAAAGAACTCAGCAGTAAAGCCGCAGGTGAAACTTCTCAGCAGATTCGAGAACGGTTGTTGCCGCACGGGAAATTCAGATGAAGAGATTTTCAGGTCGGAAAGGAATGTATAGCAATGCTGATATGCAGTCGAAAGATATTCAGAACTATTGTAAGCTCGACGCTTCGGGAGAAGATTTATTGAAGATGGCAATTACAATACTGGGATTATCGGCACGAGCCTACGATCGCATACTGAAAGTGGCACGCACTATTGCAGATTTATCTTCTTCATCGGATATCCGCCCAGAACACATCAGCGAGGCAATTCAGTACAGGAGTTTGGACAGGGAACTGTGGAACTCGTAAAAAAGCTTTCAGATTGTTTCATCCTAATCAAAATACTGGCCGATGACACGACTATTTTATGATCGGAATCTGTATATAACTATCAGTATACCATTTGACGCAAAGTGGTTCACCCGCATCTGCTATCGATTCATCGCTGACGTTTTTACCTGTTCCGTAATTGATCTGCCAACGGCGATTCTTGTTCACTCCAAGCATGAATATCAGTCGGCTCCCTTTCGGCAATTGAATGCAAGTTATGAATGTGTGCATGAGATCGATCTGTTCAACAACACCGGGTTTCAAAAGATGCCGCGTAGATCGATCCTTTGCATAGCTCGCGCGCTGGTGAATTTCATTATTTAATCGAAAGTATTTCCGGTCAGGCGTTTGAGCATAAAGATCGGCTACGATATCTATATCCTTTTTATTGATGGATACATTAAAATGTCCCTGAAATGATCCAGCTATTGATATTTGATGATCGAGAGGTTCGGTCATGAAAACCAGTTTTTTTTCGTGTTGTAAAACCGTGTCTACCAGTAGATCGCTTTCTTTTGTGAGAGTGTCGCTTCGATCGCGAAAATCAACGTTCTCGACAATATATTTCTTCTGCGATGGTCTCGAAGAGAGAAGTTTATAAGAATTGCCGGTTGTATCACTGGAGAGGTAAAACACCATGGAACTGTTGCTCATTTTCTCGAGTGAGGAAACGTGCCTCCATTTGTTTTCTCCCATCACTTCAAAATTGACCTTATCGGAAAGAATCGCCGGACGTGAGCTATCTTTCATCACGTAGTCGAACCACTGAAAGACAAGTTGATAGATGGGAATGTTCGCGACCGCATCGATCCTGTATCCACTGAGTTGGACTACCGGACTGAACTGAGCTCCGCCATGGTCATACGGACCAACGAGCAGACAATGGTTCGCGGCATTGTTCCAGGCGTAATGTTCCCTGAAATAGTACATCGCACCGAGCTGGTCGTCATCCCAGTATCCCGTTATCGTGAGCACCGGGATATTGATTCCTGAAAACTCTTCGGGTTGCGGCGTCATGTTTTTCCAGTATTCGTCGTAGGAAGGATGATCCAGCCATCGCTGGAAAATCGCGTTTGGTCTTCCATCGAGAGTGTCGAGTGCACGGATGGGTCGCCCGCTCGTGTACCATTTTCCGTAGACACTATCCCATTTTTCATCATCTCGGAAATCACTCTCATCGATGGTTTTGTTATTCATGACATAATGAAGCCATCGAAGACCGTAATTCATCAGGACATTATTCTCCATCGGATAATCGACGCCGATACCGACCGCAACCTGTGGAACAATTGTTTTAAGAGCCGGATGCAAATATTTTGTTGCGCTCCATTGTGAAAAACCTGCGTAGCTTCCGCCGTACATACCGATCTTGCCGTTGCACCAGGGCTGTTTGCTGATCCAATCAATGATGGTGTGTGCGTCTTTCGCGTCATGTTCGAATGGCTCAACGTCATTGTCACTGAAGAGCTTGCCTCGCGTGTACGCAACAACGCCGACGTAACCACGCTGAGCAGCATCCCTCAAAAAGACATGATTATCATAAGGGTAAATGGTATATTTGAGGGCAACCGGCTGAGGCCCCGTCGGAGTCCTCTTCCGAACCCACCGGAGAGATATGGTTCCGCCGTCAGGCGTTTTCACCAAGACACTGTCATTCCAATCGTAGCGCACCTTTTCCACTTCATTCATCAATCGTGCCGAAAGATCTCCGATTGCATCGTACACACGCCAGTTACAATATGCCCGGCAGAAGGATATGGCATCCCCCAGTGATATACTGTCGGAACGTGAACTGTCGAGTCTTGTAATCTGTTCCTGGTATTCTTTCCTGAGAACATCCGGATGAAAACTTCTCAAAGAGAGTTCCGCCCATACGCTCTGTGAATACGTTTTCCCCCCGACATCCGAAAGAGCCGAATATTGCTGAATGAACACATTCGTATATTTCTTTTCGAAAGATGTGATTCCATCCTTCTCAAGTTGTAACATTGTTAGAAGATACGATCGGAATCCGAATCCCATCCCCGGCCAGTTGGCAGTATCCGGCACAGAGAACCGGATGGACCTGTCAAGCGATTGGAGGGCATGGGAATAGTCTCGGGCAAGCGTTTGTAGGCGCAATTCTGTTTCATAATAACTTGTCGAGTCGATATTACTGTAGCGATCCTTCAACGTAGCTGCAAGGAGAGGAACTGTTCTTGCGAGCACAATACTATCACGGTAATTGCTCCTTGGATAGTACACTTGCTGACTATGAGAGACTGCTGCAGAGCAGAGACAAAGAACAACAAAGAATGATTTCACAATCAGCCTTTCAAAGGTTCAAATCTATTCAATTTTCTTTAACTTATCAATAGTTCTCATACGTAGGCTTCCTGTCCCTCTTTCACACCTCGCAAGCGTACCAGGTTCTATCCCCAATTGTTCAGCCATTTTTCTTAAGCTCAATCCTTTTTTTATCCTATATTGTTTGATCTTCTCACCAAGAGAAGTTGCCTTGCTTTGTAACGGATCGTATCCCAGAAATTTGATGATTTTGGGCAAGAGATACAATCCAGGGTTGGAATGATTCTTCTCCCAATTTGTGATCGAGTTCGTATCGATTCCTATTAATTTAGCAACGTCCTTTTAATAGAATTTCAAATCTAGTCGTTTTTTTCTGATGTGGTCACCTATGGTTTGGAGGATTCTTGGTTATAAATCAGAAAGTGGCTTTTTCGCAATAAGAGTGACATCGCAGAAATGTAACGTAACCCTGAGGAATTGTTTTATCTTCTCAACACAAAGCCTGCATGTCCCTAAGGTGAAACCGTTCCGATGAACTTCCCAATACGAAAACTACTCAATTCCAGGTTGATACATAAAACGGGGGCAGGTCAAAAGACACGTTTGTTACCTCTTAAAACTACAAAAGTCTCGGCAGCTGAGTAACTGCAAACACTTCTTGTAAAACGCGTTGAACCAAAGTGGACAGGGGGGAATTGAACCGCCATGCAATTTAAAGAGGAACTATTTATTATTATCGATCTAGTTTGTAACTAAATGATAACAATCTCGTAGATGCAGTTATTGGAAAAAGGT
>CAZAFL010000045.1:0-14393 GCA_964484465.1 uncultured Chlorobiaceae bacterium | reverse complement strand
ATCAGTTTGTCCGGCGTATTGCACATAACTATTCGGCTAAGACATGAAGATACATGTTGTTGATGGGACATACGAGCTCTTCCGCAACTACTACGGTGCGCCTAAAAGAACATCGCCGGACGGCCGCGAAGTAGGCGCTACAGTCGGCCTTCTCAGAAGTCTCGTAGCACTTCTGAATACTGCCGGGACAACACACATTGCCTGCGCCTTCGACCATGTGATAAAATCTTTCAGGAACAAACTCTACCGTGGTTACAAGACTGAAGAAGGGGTCGACCCGGAGCTTCTCGCGCAATTTCCGCTGGCGGAGAAGGTGGTCTCCGCACTGGGAATCGTCGTTTGGCCCATGGTCGAGTTCGAGGCGGACGACGCTCTTGCAACAGCAGCATCACGCTTCAGGGACCTGAAAGGAGTCGGGCAGGTTGTCATATGCTCTCCTGACAAGGACCTTGCTCAGTCCGTGAAGGGCAAGCAGGTGGTTTGCTGGGACCGGCGACGCGAGATCGTGCTTGACGAGAAAGGTGTCGTGCAAAAGTTCGGCGTGCCTCCGGAGTCAATTCCCGACTGGCTGGCGCTGGTAGGAGGCACCGCTGATGGATACCCCGGTATTCAGGGCTGGGGAGAAAAATCGACCTCTGCAGTTCTTGCGCGCTTCAAGCACCTGGAAAAAATCCCGGCTGATTTTCAAAAATGGAAAGTCCCGGTAAGCCGGGCACAATATCTCTCAGAAAATCTCGGAAGCCATCGCGACGATGCGATGTTGTTTCGCAAATTGGCAACGCTCCGTGAGGATGTCCCGATTCGCGAAAAGCTTACTGACCTGCAATGGCGCGGCGCGAAAAAAAGTTTAAAGTCCCTCTGCGGTCAATTAGGAGTTAACAGTCTCCCGGAACGCATTTCTAGATGGCGATCATAATGAGCCGGATTGATCAGAGCTAGGCTGAAGCTCTATTTGAACTCCTTCCTTCCCGGGCTTGCTAAGCCTTGACAGTCTATTCCGCAGCATTTTTTGTGCATCACCGATAAACCTTCAAACACTATGGTGCATAAGGCATGTCCTCTCAATTAGTGGTTTGTGAAATGACAGCATCGTTGCCGCTTTCTTATACCATAAATCCTAAAAGGACGTAATCCAAAAAACGTCATTGCGGACTAATACAGCAGTGTTTGAAAAGGGCAAAAACGAAATGGTATCTAAACTCGATGTAAAAGAAAGATCAGGAACGTAGCATTATCTCTTTTCCAGACGCATCCAAGGAGGGTAAGTGTAAAAGCAGCATGAATAACAATCCAGCTGCGACTTGGTCAGAACCCAGATCCATCCTGCTCACACTTTTATTCATCCAGAGTGTGCATAGAGTGAGCCAAACAGTTTCACGGTAAACAATAATTGTCGAATTTGTTCTGGTGTGGGTGAAGAAAAACCCTTGAGATTTAATACTTTCCAATCGTGCGGTGATAAGTTCAGTTTGTGTGAAATTCTTTTCTTTGGGGACTGTCGCCGTAAAACGTTTTCCAATGAAAAGGCTTATTTCACTGAAGACTGAAGAAGCGAATTTCAAAAAATGTTTTGAATCCTCAAATGCATTGTTTGTAATACCAATTTGTTTGAGCAGCGACTGTTTGGCGGCGGATTCTCTTCTGAGCAGGATCGTGCCAAGAAATTGATTGGTCACATTGTCGCCAACAAGCTGGACACCCAATAAACTGGCAAAAGAACGAAGTGACGAATCAATTTGAAAGAAGCCCATGATTATGGATCTGTCAAGCCCATGCTCAGAAAAGTATTCTCGCGCAGACACGATGTCGCTCCAAGTCAGAGAATCAACGTCTAGCGGACGTACAAACAACAAGCCGATAATTCCCCTTGGATGATCTAACCCATAATACATATTCCATGCTCGACCTTCGTGGAGCTTTGCCGCCCGTTCAGGAGCTCCCATCAACGATTTTTCGAATAGGGCCTTGAGATCACCCCACGTTTGGAATTTAAGGAGGCCTTGTTCTGCTGATTGCTGCAAGCTGAGTTGTGAGGGATAGATGTGATCCGACCATTCTTGCTCAAGCACACGTTTAATTGTGACTAAGAGTTCATCCATATCGTAGGGCTTTGATATGAAGTCAGATGCCCCCATGCTTTTTGCTTTAACAATATTTTTTACATCTGCGTACGCGCTCAAGTAAATAAATGGTACATCGCGTGTAAAGGGGTTTAATTTTAGCCAACGAAGAAATTGAAATCCATGCATGATAGGTGCTTTTATGTCAGATATGATCAGGTCAGGCCTGTTACGGATTACCCAATCATAGGCATTATGTTTTAGGTCAATTGCGCATGCTTCGTAACCTTCTTTGTTGATTTGGTCGCTTAGCACCGTTCGCAATGTCTCGTCATCGTCAAGAACAAGGATTTTTTTGGCCTTGGATTGCATGGCCGTAAATATAAAAGAATCACGTCAGGAATCAACTGGTTTGTCACAATTATCTGGGCTTGCTGATAGGCTCGGATTTTTGTAATTTCTTGGCTGGACGACTCAATACACACAGTTGGACGGCTCACGCCGAAGAGAAATACACTAACTTGCTTACGATTATAGATTATGTCGACGCGGATATTCACCAATCAAGATGGCAATAGCCTGCTGAGAAAGTTCGAAGGCGTGTTCACTCATGTTCAGAGCATAAGATTCTTTGATGCGCTCGTGGGGTATTTCCGCGCATCAGGATACTTCAAAGTCAGACCATTTCTGGACAAAATTGAGAAAATCAGAATTCTTGTCGGAATAGATGTTGATCGCTTGACCCAGGAGTACAATTCCAAGGGTCAGTTGTACTTGTCGCATCAAAACAAAACCAAAGATCAATTTATACAAGAAACCCTTGAAAATATTCAGGAGGCAGAGTACGATCAAACAATTGAGAACGGGATTATTCAATTTATCGATGATCTCATATCAAACAAGATCGAATTACGCGCTCATCCCGACAAAACCATTCACGCTAAAGTTTATATATTCCGTCCCGCCGAATTTAACGAACACTCACCGTGTGAAGTTATCACCGGCTCTTCAAATCTTACCGATGCAGGTTTGGGAACAAATCCCAATGCTAATTATGAATTTAACGTAAGCCTTCGAGACTATGATGACGTCAAATTTGCAACGGATGAATTCGAGAAACTTTGGATCGAATCACACCCAATCTTAAAAGCGGAAGTAGAACAACTTCGAAACAAGTCATACCTCTCGGATGCATTTACTCCGCATCAAATATATATCAGAATGTTAATGGAATATTTTGGTAAGAGAGTGGATTACGATCCGTACAATATCGATTTATTACTCCCCGATAAATTCAAGAAACTGAAGTATCAAAGTGATGCTGCAAATCAGGGGTACGCTATGATGATGAAACATAACGGCTTCATCTTAGCGGACGTTGTAGGACTTGGTAAGACAATTATTGCATTGCTCGTTGCGAAGAAATTTATTTATGAAAATGGTACGCATACTAAAATTCTTGTTGTTTATCCGCCAGCTTTAGAATCAAGCTGGAAAAAGACTGCAAATGACTTTCAGATTGATAACCATGTTAAGTTCGTTACAAATGGAAGCCTGCATAAGATACTCGATCCTGAACAATATCATTATGAGTATCCGTCCTCAGATCAGTATGATCTTGTCATTGTTGATGAATCACATAAGTTTCGCAATGATTATACTGAACGATTTGAATTACTTCAAAAAATTTGTAAGACTCGACGAAGCACGCCTTCTGAAACTGGAGATGATAAGAAAAAAATCATACTCGTTTCGGCTACCCCATTGAACAACACCCCTGAAGATATTGAAAACCAGGTCTATCTCTTCCAAGACCCTCGGAACTCCACGCTTGATATAAAGAATCTACAACAATTCTTCAAGCCATTAAAAGATGAATACAAACGATTAAGTCGCGAAGAACAAATTGACGTTAGGAAAGTTAAAAGGATTTTTGAGAGGATTCGGGATGGTGTTGTTGAACCATTAGTAATTAGAAGAACCCGTAAGGATATCGAAAACAATCAAGAATACCTGGATGATCTTAAACAACAGAAAATAGCATTTCCAAAAGTAAAGCCTCCCATCGAAGTTCGTTATGAATTCGACGACGAACTGAGCGAGTTGTTTTATGATACTATCACATATCTCACGAGGCTCGACGATCAGGGAACGGAAACCGACGGTATCGAATATTTCCGTTATCGTGCAATTGAGTTTTTGGCGAACGAAAAAGACAGGAAGGAATATGGAGATGTAACTTCGATCGCAGGCAGGTTGGCTGGAATTATGAAAACGTTTATGGTAAAGCGTTTAGAGAGCAGTTTCTTTGCGTTCCGCCAATCGTTGAAAAGGTTTAAAAAAGCCACCGATAATATGGTTGACTGGTTTGAAGCTGATAAGATTCCGATTGCCCCGGATTTTGATACTAATGCTTTCATTGAAGAACATTCTATGGAAGAATTGGAAATGCGGATGACTGAAAAAGGTGGCAACAATCGAATGTTCAAAAAGAAAGATTTTACAAACGATTTTCTGCAGAAACTTAAGAATGATAAAAAATTCATCGATGATTTGGTTAAACGATGGGAAAAAATTGGAGACGCAGATCCCAAAATGGATGAATTCCTCAAGCAGTTAAAATCTACATTTCTCGACCTGAAAAAGAACACTACAGGAAAACTCGTTGTCTTTACTGAGTCCAAAGAAACAGCAGAGTATATTCAACGAAATCTTGAAGCGAAACGGTTGAATAAGATTCTATGTATTGACGCCTCAAACCGTAAAACGATGCAAAACACAATCGCTGAAAACTTTGACGCAAATTATGAGAAGGAACACAAAAATGACTACGATATTATCATCACTACTGAAGTTCTTGCTGAAGGAATAAATCTCCATCGTTCAAATGTCATTTTGAATTATGACGTGCCCTGGAATTCAACGAAACTGATGCAGCGGATAGGGCGTGTAAATCGTATTGGAACTGAGGCAAAATACATTTATGTGTATAACTTCTACCCCACCGATCACGGAGACAATCAGATTCACCTTTCAGATACTGCTATAAAGAAATTGCAGGCATTTCATACTGCTTTTGGCGAAGATAATCAGATTTACTCTCTGATTGAAGAAGTCGGGGAAGGTGCACTGTATGGAAACAAAATCGTGGAGGAAGAAAGCGAAATTCAAAAATACCTCGTTGAACTGCGCGAGTTTAGAAAAGCAAATCCGAAAAAATACAGGGAAATTGAAAACCTGCCGTTACGTATCCGTGCAGGCAGAAACAAATCTAGCGTTGTGCAGGATGTTTACCCGATTCCCGGTTCCACCATAGTCTATCTGAAAAGCAAGAACCATCCTGGGGTTTTCTATTATGTAAGTAAAGAGAATGCTCTAGATGAATTATCGTTCATCGAAGCAGTACGAATTTTTAACAGCGGCTATGAAGAGCAGCCGGTACCTTTGCATCGCAACCATCATGCTCATGTACAGCAAGCGCTCCAGCATTTTAAGGAGGACGTCCAGGTGCAAGCGGTTGAAACCATCACTCGGAGATCGCTTAACCCTGCCGAGAACCGAGCTATATCTAATATACAGATGGTGATAGGTTCAGCGCCAACAGCCCAGAAAAAAGCCGTTCTCGCTCAGGCAATTGAACTTATCAAAGCCGGGGGTATTCGAGGCCTTGCCAAAGACATCAATGATTTCTTTAAATCGAACACGCCAAGGAATGTTGAGCAGTTTCTCGATAAATTATTTCTCGAAGTTCTCGATCCGTATAAGATTCGCATCGAATCAGAGAAAGAACCTCCATACAGGATTATTCACAAGCCTTACATAATTCTTTCCGAAAGTTTTTCTGAATGACATATGGCAACTGACAAATCCATTCAGCAAGCACTAGCACAGCCGTACAGTCTTCCATATTTCAGTCAGCATGTGCTTCGGCCGGTTTTCGGAGAACGTCTGGTAATCTATGCCACCTCTGTTCCAATGCCACTCAATCCATCTGAGGAACGTGTTGCAAATGCAATCTCGAAGTATGGCGAAATCAAACTCGCTGATCATCGACAAGTCGAGCTGTACGAAGTTGCACTTGCAGAAAGTGTTGATGTGGAACGCAATAAGGTGAGTATAGGTGCGGTTGTGAAAAAACTTATTTATGGAAACAATGCCGTGCTTGTTAACTTCTACCATCCAGGCAAGGCGGACCATAGCTGGCGTTTTTCCTTTATTGCTAAAGACCAAATTCTTGAGCAACAGGAAGTAAGGCGCGTTGAAACAAACCCGAAACGATACACATACATCCTTGGCCCGAATGAGAGCTGTAAAACTGCTGGAGAGCGGTTCCATAAGCTCTCAACGCAGTCAGAGTTTACGGTTGGCTCATTTGAGGATGCCTTCTCAGTTGAAAAGCTATCGAAAACATTCTTCGATGATTATAAGAATCATTACCTCGAATTTGTCAAGCACCTCAGCAAGCGTGAAACGAAAGCATCGGTATTCAATGGCGATGAAAAAGCAATCCGTGACTTTGCGAAAAAACTCTTGGGAAGAATTGTGTTTCTCTACTTTGTGCAGAAGAAAGGATGGCTGGGCGCTTCCAGCGAACAATGGCAGGATGGCGATCATAATTTTATTCAAAATCTGTTCATAGCATCGGGCAAGAAAGAATCGTTTTATTCACTTTGGCTACGCAAATTGTTTTATGATTCGCTCAATAATCCCGGGCGTGCGCACGGCGATTTCGAGCTTCCCGGCGGCAATGTTGTTAAAGTCCCATTTCTTAATGGCGGACTATTTGAAGACGACGACCCGAAAGGGATCCTGGTATTTCCTGCCCGGTTGTTTGAGGAGTTGTTCGACTTCTTTAACCAGTTCAACTTCACCATTTATGAAGATAGCCCTGATGATCACACAGTAGCCGTTGACCCTGAAATGCTCGGGCACATTTTTGAAAACCTGCTGGAAGATAACAAAGACAAGGGCGCATACTACACGCCTAAGGAGATTGTGCATTACATGTGTCAGGAAAGCTTGATTGAATACCTCTCAACCAAACTTTCCATTGCCGACATCACAACATTTCAGCAACTCGGAAAAAATCAAATGCAAATGTTCGGCAACGACGGGAAGAAACGACAATTGGTACTCACGCAAGAACTCAGGGGGAAGAACACAGGCATCACCCGTGTAGATGTGGAAGAGTTCATCAAGCACAAACAAGTTACCGATGAAATAAGAAAGAATACAAGAGAAATCAACACGCATCTTGACAAAATTAAGATCTGTGACCCTGCCATTGGCTCAGGCGCATTCCCGATGGGATTGCTTCATGAAATTTTTAACGCCAAGCAGGTGCTGAACGGCGAAACAGGAATGGATGCCGCAGCCGTGAAGCAGAACATTATTCAGAATTCCATTTACGGAGTGGATATTGAGCAAGGGGCAGTGGATATTGCACGGCTGCGCTTTTGGCTTTCGCTGATTGTAGACGAAGATAAGCCGAGACCACTGCCGAATCTCGATTACAAAATCGTGGCTGGTGATTCGCTGGTGCCAAAGTTTGAAGGCGAAGTGATTGACATTGAATGGGACTTGCGTAATGCAGTTGACGAGGCAAAACCATATGTGCAGAAAATCAGTGACGGTCTAGATGAGATTGTTGCAGACCAGAAAAACTTTTTCGACGAAGACAATCCAGAAAGGAAAAAAACGTTTGCCGAGAAGATACGAACTCATAAAATTGATTTGCTTATTAACCAGCTCACTTTTGACAAATTCAAATACAAGACCGAAGCAACAGAAACAGGCAAGCTTGACTTCTATAAAAAGTCAAAAAATGAAATAAAAAAAGAGGCAGAAATCAAACTTAAAATTGTAGGTTTTGAACAAATCATTAGGAAACTGCAAGTGCTGAAAAACAAAGCAAACAATCCATTGAGGTTTTTTGACTGGAAGTTGGAATTTGCTGAAATCATGAATCCTGCCGTTGCAACCGGTGGGGTCGGCTTTGACATCATAATTGGGAATCCACCATACATAAACATATCGAATCTCAAACCTGATGATTACAGAGAGAAATTAAAGTCGCTGTTTTATTGTTCAAAAAATAAAACAGATCTGTATGCATTCTTCCTTGAAGCATCTACCCATAAATTGAAATTAGATGGCAACTTGATTTTTATTATTCCTCATACTTGGAAAGCGACCGACAGTTTTTCAAAATTCAGAGAAATACTGTTTACTCAAAACAAGGTCAAGACAATTGTCAATTTAGAGATGGGAGTATTTCAAGCTATAGTCAAGCCTCTTATAATTCATTTGATTAGAAAAACTGATAAAGACTATTCCATTCAAATATTGAATTCACATTTCCGTAATGAAAGTAGCGTTGACATTAACGAAATTCTAACTGATAGCAACTTAGTGGTTGACACTACTTCAAATAGAAACCAAAAAAGTGTTTATAAAACAATTGAGCACAATTCAACGCGATTGATAAATGTATTGCAGTTTTCACGAGGGATAAAAACCAGTGATGATGCCAGATTTGTGAAGCAACAAAAACTTAATACTGATTGTAAAAAAGTATTCAGAGGTAAAAACATCAAAGCATATCAACTCAATTGGCAAAAAGAATTTGTGTGGTATCGTCCCGATTTAATGAAAGAGAAAGTTGGTTCTGTTTCATACTCAAGGGAGTTTTTTGAGGTTCCCGAAAAAATCGTTACGCAAAGGGTTAATAGCACTTTGCAATTGCTGGTAGCTTACGATTCAGAAAAGAATTATTTTTTAGATACTGTAAATGTTTCAAGATATGAATCATGGGACAAAGTAACATCTCATAAATATTTGTGTGGAGTTCTAAACTCAAAATTGATTAACTTTTGGTATTGCAACAAGTACAAAATGCCCACAATCGGAATTTATGAGTTGCATTCTATTCCAATCAAGCGAATTTCAAAAAGTCAACAAAGTTGGTTTGACAAATTGGTTGAAGAGATTATTGAACGAAAAGAAAAAGGAAAGAGTGCCTCTGCAGCAGAAAATAAAATAGACCTGATGGTTTACAAACTCTACCAATTGAGTTACGGTGAAGTGCTGGTGGTCGATAGGGAGTTTGAAAAACAGATGAGTCGGGGGGAGTATGAGAAAGTGGATTATGGGTTTGAGTATGTGGATCAATCTGAGTCACAGGCAAGTGGGGACATATTAAGTCTAGGAATTTAATAATAATCAAATGACTTATGTTTGACGTGAATACGTCTTCCTATGTTGTAATTCTATGCCGGTCGATCTTGTATTGAAAGAAAAGAAGTCTGGGAAATACGAGAAGGTAATGTTGTGAGTAGCAAATCCACGAAATCAGCATTGCTAGCAGAACAGATAAATAATGTTGGCGCGTTCTGTTTTTTTGAGGTGAACGGGATCCAACACCAATTCAAGCTAAACATTGACGATCTCTCACCAGGGAGTCCAGTTTACCGCTCAAACCGGGCACACATACGAAACACTGAATACACGTTGATTCCTGATAATTTTGCCCGAAGAATTCTTCGGATTGGTAAACGATTATTTGATGACCTTCAGGAGGTTCACATCGGTGAGCTGCATCGATCGGATTCAATCGATCATGACTATCTCAAAACATCACATGGTAGATTCATAGCGATTTCTTCGATACCGAAGCTTTCAAGAAACACTGAGCGGCTCGAGAAGGAGATGCGCCAGGAGGCAAAGCTTCGCTTCGGGGAGAGGTATAATGAATACTATCGCCAAGCCTTTGTTACCGCCTATGAGTTCTTCAGTAGAAAAAATGATGAGTTTCGAGAACAGCTAAATATCCTGAAGAGCCCCGATATCGAATTGTTTTGGAAGGAAGTCGTAGAAATCTATAAAGATCTTCAAGAGCTTCAGAATGTATTTCGCAATGCAAACAAACAACGGAAATTGACTATCAAAGATCTCGATGGACCAGATCAAAAAACGGCCTATAAACTGTGGCGAATCCCAATGTCCTTTGAAAAGTACGTCGATTCCGTAGGATACTCAATTGAATATCTTGGCGTTCATGGTTTGGATTTACGCCATTTGGTCGAAAACGAAGAAACATTAGTCGTTGATTCTTTTTTAGACGCGTGCAGAATATTGGGAGGGGTAACCGCCAACAATAACCAAAACCAGGAGGACGACTTTGGCGAATGAAGAACCAATACTTCGGCGACATAAACGATTACAGAAAGTACGGTCTGCTGCGTATACTCTCGAACCAGGGCGAAGTAAGAACAGCAGTGTGCTGGATGCTCACGGAATCTGATGGCAATAGGGATGGGGAAAAAACCAGGTACCTAAGTTATCCAGAAGTGTATCGTGCGTTTGACAGCGGGCTGTTCGAGATCCTACAGGCGAGCGTCAAAGATGGTAAGAGGGATGTGGCGGTCGCCGAAACAGAGAATATTACCCCTTCTGCAATATACTACCGTCCTACTATCTCGGACGATGCGACGGAACGAAAGAAATACTTTGGTGAATTTCACTCGATAGCGAAGGGCACGGATCTTGTCTTTTTTGATCCAGACAATGGGATCGAAGTAAAATCAGTTCCGTATGGGAGAAAAAGATCCTCGAAATATCTTTACTGGCACGAGTTAGAGCAGACGTTCCAGAACCAGCACTCGATTCTGTTGTATCAGCACTTCCGTAGGATCAAGCGGGATAAATTTATCCCGCAGATGGCATCCGAGCTTGCAGACCATTTGCACATACCCACAGTTGTAACATTTCGTACGGCCAATGTCTTGTTTCTCTTGGCCCCACAAAAAAGACATCACGATTATTTTCTCGAACGCGCAGCCGTTGCAGGGGAGACATGGGGAGATGAAATCAGAGTTAATATGCATCAACATGATTGAGGGATAGGATGTAGTGGGGGGCAGGATCCCGCTCAAGAGAGGTGCGGGATTTCGTCCCGTTCCGAATGAATCGTAACGGGACTCAACTTGACTTCAACACATTACTACCAATATAAAACGAAAATTCCCCACACATGGTGAGGAATTTTCGTTTTGTAGCGGGGGTACCCTTTGTTCTGCACCAACAATACCGGAATTGGTTGTGGTTCGTGAGCTTCAGACTTGATTTCACGGACCAATCGCTATGAGCACAGAATCGGAAAAGGTTAACAGTTGACGGCAGTCGCACCTTGCTCTGCGCAAACAGGCTCACTTGCTTTGAACCAGGAAATTATTAACATTCAGGTTGGCACATAAAATGAGGGCGGGTCAATTATGACTTTTCCCCCGATGGTTCATTCCTTACCGACATTTCCAGGGAAGGGAAAACATTCGCATTGATTACGCCATCGTATAAAGACCTGAGCACCTCGGAATTTACACTGGTCACCGAATGGTTCCGGCAATTGAAAAATACATTTGCAACAAAATAAAAGTCTGGTGTGAGCAGTTGCTTTAATGAGATGACTTGCTGATTGTGCAGTAGATGAGTAGTTGAGTATTTCCGTATTTGATTATGGCGATATGATGACGAATACCGAATAACGATTTATGATCGGACACATAGTTTCACATTACAAGATTCTTGAAAAATTGGGCGAAGGAGGCATGGGAGTAGTGTACAAAGCCGAAGATACAAAACTGGACCGGCTTGTTGCGCTGAAATTTTTACCAGAACGCTTCCATACCTCAATGCAGGAAAAAGCCCGCTTTATTCAGGAGGCGAAGGCAGCTGCCGCGCTGAATCATCCGAACGTTTGTTCGATCATCGATATTCAGGAAGTCGATAACCGTCAGTTCATTGTCATGGAGTACATCGACGGGAAAACGCTGAAGGAAGATATTCCGATTGCTGAAATGCAGAAAGTGATCCTGTTTGCAATCCAGATTGCCGAAGCACTGCAGGCAGCACACGTAAAAGGGATAGTTCATCGCGATGTAAAATCCGAAAACATCATGGTCACTTCCGATGGGCGCATCAAGGTGATGGATTTCGGTTTGGCAAAACTGAAAGGCTCGGCGAAGCTGACCCGAACGAGCTCAACCGTGGGAACGCTTGCCTATATGGCGCCGGAGCAAATTCAAGGCGGCGAAGCGGATACGCGATCGGATATTTTTTCTTTCGGAGTCGTCCTCTTCGAAATGCTGACCGGCAACACTCCATTCAGAGGCGAACACGAAGCGGCAATCATGTACTCCATTGTTAACGAGGAGGCGGAACCCATCGAAAAATACCGGGAGGATGCTTCACCCGAACTGGTTCATATATTCCGGAGAGCTCTGGAAAAGGACCCGAATGATCGATACCAATCTGTCGGCGATTTACTGATCGACCTTCGGCGATTGAAAAAGGAAACGACTCGCATTACTCGTTTGGTAGATGTACGTCGAGACGTTCCGGCAATCGACAAACACCCCCGGCAAAGATTCGGAAAACCCGGCAAGAAAAACGTTTGGATGATTGCCGGCGCAGCTGTTCTTATCACTGTCGGACTGTTACTCTATCAGAGGCGATCATCGCAGTCAGCAACAGAAAACAATGTGTCTCAGACAGGTATCTCATCGCCTTCACAAATCAGATACAAACTTGCCATTTTACCGTTTCATAATTTAGGCGGCGACGAGACGATGAATTTTCTCGGCTTTGCCCTCGCGGATAATATCATTACCAGTCTTAGTTACGTTAGGTCGATTGTTGTTCGTCCTTCTTCGTCAGTGGCGCAATACAAAAGCGTGGACCCGGTCCCGGAACAGATTGCAAAGAGTCTCGATGTAAATGTTATGCTTACCGGGAACTATGTGAGAGAAGGAGACAACCTTCACTTGAATGCACAGCTTGTAGACCTTACCACCAACAGTATTATCTGGCAGAAGCCGATCGATGTGACCTACAGAGGCATTATCTCACTTCAGAAAAATATCACCGATGAAATTATTAATGGTTTGCAGTTGAGTCTTACAACAGGGGAACAGTCGAAGATCACGACAAGCGTTCCTCACGATCCACAAGCGTATGAAGACTTTCTGCGCGGCAAAAGTCTCAGTGCGACCAGCGATTTGCAGAGCCTGAAGCGTGCGATAGCCTTTTTTGATGAGGCGATTAGCCGAGAACCTTCTTTTGCACCGTTGTATGCCGAAAAAGGGTATGCACTTATTTATGCGGCAATCTTTGAAGGTGATACGGCAAAGTTCAGGGACGCACAATCGGCTCTTGAGACGGCATTGGCGATTGACCCGACGTTTCCGGACGCACTTTCCCGCCTCGGCTTTCTTTACATAGAACGTGCGCAGAAAGAGCAAGCCCTTCCTCTCCTCCTGCAGGCGGTGGAAATTTCTCCCAACGTGTCCGACATCCATGATAACCTTTCCTACTTTTATCGTTTGTGCGGTTTGTGCGATGAAGCTGAACAACAAGCATCACTTGCCCTTCAACTCAACCCGGGTGACCGGCGAGCGTACATCTACAAGATGTACCCAATGTTCATGCGAGGACGATACGAAGAAGCGATTGAAATCGGCAAAAAAGGTTTGGACCGGGTTCCTTTCGACTCTCAGCTGTTCGTTTTATTGGGGTCGGTCTACTATTTTGCAGGAAAGCCGGATAGCCTGCCTCACTATTCAGCCCTTGCCAGCCAGGCGGACCCGCAAAGCGTCCCGCCCATTATTCTGAATGCTCTGGTAAAGTCAAGGAGAGGAGATCGAGCCGGAGCATTAGCACTTCTGGAGCCATTACATTCTAAAGCAAGAGCAGATATGGAAGTATCTCTTTGGATGTCCTTTCCTTACGCTGAACTTGGATTAAAACATGAGACTGTCTACTGGATCAACGCTGCAATGGAAGAAGGGCTCGATGGATATCCGTGGCTTTTAAGCCTCAAAATGTTTGATAAATTTCGGAAGGACGAGGAATTCAATGCCGTCTCTGAGAAAATGCACAGAGAGTACGACCGACTTAGAACAAAGTATGGGAAAACAGGTCCATGATCGGTCAGACGATATCGCATGACAAGATCCTCAAGAAATTGGATGAGGGGGATGGGAGTGGTGTACAAAGCCTAGGATCTGAAACTTGATTGATATGTTGCTCTGAGAAATGTAAAGTAGGAAAATGTGATGCTTATGATGACTTGCTTAAAATAAAAGAACCTACAACATTTGTTGTAGGTTCTACGGGTAGCGGGGGCACACTACATTCTGCACCTACAACTCAAAATAACGAGTTAATCACGATCGATACTCTACAGTTCTGACATCTAAAAAACGTGGATGTCCGGGTGAATCCGATTTGGTATCAGATTTTCCTTAGATTCCATGTTGATGTCCCTCCACCGCTCCA
>CAZAFL010000044.1:0-14432 GCA_964484465.1 uncultured Chlorobiaceae bacterium | reverse complement strand
TTTCTACCCCTCAGCCATCGAGGGAGAATTTCCACAACTTTCTAATGTAACTCAGTCGGAAGAGTCAATAGCACATATTGTGTAAGTATTTGCTATTGACTCTCGGAAAAGCCGTTGCGTGTTGGCGTCAGACGTTACATGCAACGCAACGATATCTGTCCTATAATAAGTGAAAGGCATTCTTATGTTTCTTCGGACAATTGCTCAGCCCTCCAACTGCCTTCCTGCAACAGGGTGGCTTACCACTCTCGTATATCTGGCCCTCGTCCCGACCTTGTTCGCCCAATCGAGCACAGATGACTTCACTGTGGGTTACTATCGACATCTGTTATCAACAGTTCCAGAAAATAGTCGAGAATACAGTGACATCAAGCTTAACATGGGTGTCGCACTTTGCATCGATGGTGATTTTGGCGAAGCCAGGAATATCTTTCTCGACCTGCGCGCTTCATACGACCAGCATCAGGCGGTGTACAACCTCGTACTCGTCGACCTTGTCCTTGGCAAAAAGGATGAGGCTAAAGAGCTAGTAGCGTCGTACCGTGATCTCGGCTCTGGTGTAGGAGGATTTAGTGACAAATTCATGAATCTTCCACCGGATGAGGTAAAAGCGGCGATCTTTCACGGCGAAACTTTTGCCCACCCGAACAACTGGCGAGCTTATGCACGATTAGGTTCGATCCAAGCGAAGTTGAACCATTATGTGGAGGCAACAGAAGCCTATACAAAAGCTATTGAAATTCACAAAGATGAGCCTGATCTCCACAATGCTCTCGGAGAGTCCTACGGTAAAGCGGGACAACTCGACAAAGCCTTAGCATGCTTTCAAAGGGCAATTGCGATGGACAGCAATTTCTTGAAGGCCTACACGAACACCGGTGTCACGTATGGTAAGGTTGGAAAGTACACCGAAGCCATTGCCGCGTTGAGGCAGGCATGTCGGCTTGGGTCTTCTGACCCAATGACCTACTATGCGCTTGGGCAATGCTACATCCTGACCGGACAGAAAGATTCTGCGCTCACTGCTTACAACAAGTTGAAGACTCTCGACGACGCGATGGCAAACAAACTCAAGCAGCGAATAGAACAATAATATGTGGGTTTATCAGGTCGCTTTTCGTTGCGCTGCGCATAACAAGCGGCAACACGGCGCCGGCATGAACTGCCAGAGAATAAAGAGCCACGCTCAACGGTTTTGCTTCACAAGGAATTGGTCTATTTGTAGTTCGCAAAAGCGCTGCGTGTTGCCGCCGAGCGTTATAGGAACATTGGATTGCTCGCTGTCATGAGCCGCTTCGTTACAATATGTTTGATTCTTATTCCGGGCATGCGCTTTCAACTTCACGAGCGTGTTGAGCCTCGAGCACCACAAGTGTACTACGAGGATTCTGCTCATGTGTTCTTCAAAGACGGTCCGAATCCTTTTTGTCCTCCGACAGTGAGGGACACTGGAAAAGGACTGATCTGTGGTGGCGGCCGATTTTATCAGTTTTATTGCGACTTGTCAGGCCGTGTAACGGTGGCTTTCATTAACGCGCAAGATTCTATCATCTATTCGGCCAACGTACGATCTACCAACCTACCACATTTTACTTTTTGCTTCTGGCTAGCAGGGCCCGGCGTGAGGAAAGAACTTTTGCCAGCAAAGTATTTCAGGAGTGATGTCGATGTTAAAATCAGAGAACTCATAATCGTTCGTGGGCGAAAGAAATGTAAGATGGATCTTGATTTCTTTGTGCAAAAAGGCTACTACTATTGGATCGACGACCGAGTTAGATGAAAGCTCCAAGGGGTATTGAAATTAACTATTCATTACACAATTGGTTCAGCTGCTCGCTCGCAAACCGACCTCCTATAACATGGCAAATAACGGCGCTGGAATGAAAAGACCCCCTCAATACTTTTGGCTCGCAGTAAATGACTCTATTTGTAGTGCGCAGAAGGATTGTGTTGTTTGCCAAGACGTTGTGCGTCCTTGCTTTGCCGCCGACCCTAAGTCGAGATAGAATTGCAAATGAGCGGAATCAACTTACTTTTCGACACCTCGATCGATTACGAGCGAACTCATCAAATCGCTCTCTACACGCTATTGACCAAGTCGCAGTTTCCAATGGTGTGGCTTGGGATGCCGGCAGAATGTCAAGTTCTATGGGAACCCGAGCGTCAACTTTTTGACATTTTGGCTTCCAACAACGGCAAGCAACTATATATTGAACTCAAGATGTGGTCTTCGCTTGGGGATGATCAATTCAAACGTCAGGTCGATTTCTTAATAAAGAATCGCTCAAAAGCTGTGTATGTGTTGTTGGGAACATCTTGGTTTGAGCACACGTCGTATAAGATAATGGAATCTTCAAAGGGGTTAGCCGTTAAAAATGGGTATGAAGAGTTACTGAAAGCCCTTAACTCCCTTCTTGTGCAACCCGAACAATCTCCCGAAGTTTACGAGTTAGCACTGGCCTATCGCAATAGTTTACAATCGCAATTCAATAATCTCACCAAGGCTGCTTTCAACAGTTCCGACAAGAATAGACTGTTCTTTTATTCTTTGTTCTGGATGTTGCAAAAACGATTCCCAAAACTCCAAACAGCAATCTACACGGTCACCAATCCAGGAGGTCAGGTATACATTCTGAATAACCCCGTCTGCCAACATGTCTCGGTCAGAGGCGTCGTCGTTCAATTGTATTATGAGATTGTCAACGACCGACTTTGTATAAAGTTCTTCACGGAAGTTGACAGTGACAAAAAGTTGGCGATCCGAAGGCGTCTTCGTGAAGCATCGCATTCGGTTCTCGATAAACACTATACAGTTTTGGATTCTGGCAGGCTCGGTGCTTATATGACCGTTTGCCAAATCGACTGGGATTTTTCAGATGTTTCCAAACTTGATGATTCAGCAAGAGTGTTTTCAGACATTCATCACAAACTTGCAAAGATTGCTGGCCAGCTATGAGACTGGCGGCAAAGCAGCGAATGCGCAACATGGCAGACAACGTCACGCGGATGAAAAGCCAAAGTCATAAAAGCATCGCTCAATATTTCTGTTCACGAGAATGAGAATTGTCCGTTCACAAGAATATTGCGTTTTTGCCGAGGCGTTAGGCGCGATCGCTGCAGCTATTTTGAGAAAGCATTGAGGAGAATTCAAATTATATTATCAATACTGGTGTGTACGAGTAGTTGGGCTTGGCAAAAGCCCGCAACTTACATTTGGAAGACGGGACCACTTCATGCGAACGAGGTCATCGGCAAAACGGGCGAACAGTGGTTCGGCTTGTTCGGACGTGACCTGAATTATGAACTTCGTCAGACTAAAGTAACCGTGTCCGACTCAGAAACTACAGGCGGACTCTATGATCGATTTGTTTCAGTCGATCAAAAGACCCAACCACTATTGCTTATCAAAGGGATGCCTGGATTGTCGAACCGCAAGGTTCATTCAGTCCTCTCAACACCAACATTTGTGTTCCCTGCTGAATCCAAATCTTTCAAGTTTGATGATCACACTTATTATGACTTCACCTCTTTTGGTGAAGCAGTCGATGAAACAGTGGATGTGGTAATTAACAACTACGAATTAAGACTCCGAAGCGGTAGACGATCCCAAGTAGTCGCCTCGTTCGCCCGAATCGGTTCCGACAAACATCCAATGATATTCTGGGCTGGCGATTTAGATGGCGATGGAAAACTTGATTTCATCATGGACACCGCTGCACACTACAATGTTGTTGAGTATACACTATTTTTATCATCAGCTGCAGAAGCCGGAAAACTGGTAAAGAAAGTGGCTTCATTTCGCCGAGCCGGGTGTTGACGGCTCGCTCGAGGAACGTCGCCTGACACGCAAATTTGCGACCTTGGAATTGCCAAAGATTAAAAGAACTCTCTCAATGTTTTTGTCAGATCGAGTGAGATTTTTATGCTCACAAAAGTATTGCGTTATTTGCCGAGTCGTTGGCGGAAATAATTGAAGCATATGCTTAGAGCGCTCCTTTTCATAGTAATATTATCATCTTACCACCAGGCTGAGGCGCAGAATCCAAATACAAACACCGATCGAAAGAACAACGACTCCCTTTATTGGATACATGTCACAACAGACAGCGGCATCGTTCACGCAGCCGTCGCTTTTCCAAAAGGCAGCGGACCATTTCCTGCAGTAATTATACTTCATGGCACACATGGTTTTGCCCAAGAATATATCAATATTGCCAGGCGTCTTGCTGATAACGGCATTGTCGGAATAGCGGCTTGCTGGTTTCGCGGTCGGAAAGGAGCAGGCGAACGATTTATTACACCAATCGACTTTCTGGATGCCCCGCCTTTAGTTGACGTACCCGGGTTAGACCGTCGCTTCCAAATTGCAATGGTGAGCATTGACTCGTTAATCGGACGAGTCATCAACTTGCCGCAAGTGCAAAAAAAACATTTGGCCTTATTCGGACACTCGCGAGGTGGTGGCGCAGCCCTGCTTTATCTCCTGGCACATCCGGGTAAAGCAAACGCCCTGATCTTAAACTCGACCGGGTATCCTTCGGAGGTCGTCAAACGATCCGTCAATTTAAATGTGCCAGTCTTGATTCTGCACGGTACTGCCGACGATCCTGCGGATGGTGGTTCTGCATTTACAAACATTGATACAGTTCGTCAATTCGTAGCGCAATTGCGAAATTCAAAGAAGGACGTTGAGGTGAAATACTACGAGGGAAGCGGCCACAATGCACTCTTCAGTAATTCTTCACAGTTCAATGACACCGTCCAGCAAATATCAGAGTTCCTCAAAAAAAGTTTTGCGAAATAGACAATTACTTCCGCCAACATTGCATTGCCAAAATGCCGACGACAAAATATCATTTCAGCTTTTGTAATTCTATTTAACTTTATCGAGGCGGCGTCGAGAAAAAAAAGTTACGCCGCTGCCGAACTTCGGTAATTCTATGCCTGGCACTTCGGCAATGCGTCAACGTTAGCCGCCATTACCATTAGGAGGTTTCATCAATGAACGGTTTCGAATACCTCAACCCAAACGAAGAACGTTACACCTTTGCCGATGCTGTCGAGAGACTCCATCAGTTTGAGCAACTTCTCTGTACCCAAAACATTGGGATTCAAGCTGGTTCGATACTTGAGCAACTTTGCCTGAACACAATGGATATCCTCGAAAAACACCGCCACCCTGAAACCATAGACGCAGGCCAAGACCTACGACAGGAACTCGCAGAAGTTATCGGACTGCAGGAGATTATCAGGAAGGTGCTTCGACACCAACTGCATCCTGATTTTCCCCAACTTGTTGCTCATCTCCGTCTTTTGAACAATTGTCGTCCAGCCCAGAATACTCCAGCAGCTGTTACCGATCAGGGCAGCAACAAGATCTTTGAACTCCTTATCGCCCTTTGTTCAATAGATGTTGGCCAAAACATTCTGCTTGACAACCCAGTGACTTCCACAGGTGACAATCCAGACATTCTCATCGACATTGATCGTGATCGATGGGGAGTTGCCTGTAAGGTACTCCACTCAAGAAACTCCCAGTCTTTCTTCGATAATCTTGAGAAAGGAATCGACCAGATCGAAAGATCCCGAGCGAACACCGGCGTTGTAGTATTCAACCTGAAGAATGTGCTCAATCACGATGAGTACTGGCAAATTACCAATCGGCCGGAGTATCTGGCTGGTGCCGAACCACTCTTCAACGCATTTCCAAACCGTGAGGCCGCCTTCACAAAACTGACTAACGATGGCGAGCACATTCGTAACTCCGTCATCGACGGCATCGAAGCGCAACATTGGGTCAATCTTTTCAATCACAAGAAAGCAATTCCGGGTTTTCTCCTTTTTGTTCAAATGTGTGGCGGTTTGCGTCACGACGGCGGTGTCCATCCATCTCTGTTCGGCTACCTCAGTATGACTGCGATCGGGCGTAATCCAACTGTATATCAAATGTGTGTTCTTCGGGCGTTGAACAGAGCAATGCATAACCAGCCGATTCTTTGAAAATGGTAACGGCGGCTAACACGGCAAATAACGACGCTGGAATGAAAAGCCAAAGAAATAAAAACCTCGCTCAACACTTTTGCTTCACAGGAAAATTGTCCGTTTATAGTTCACCAAAGTGCTTCGTTATTTGCCGAGACGTCATGTGTAATTGCCCTTTCCAGATGAAAAGACTCCGATGAGTCCTCAGAAAAAGGTTTTCCTCATTCTATGGCTTGCTGGAATGGCAGGGGTCCTGTCGTTCCTGTTGGTTGACTTGTCAAAGTTGATTGATCTCTTTCCCCTTCCACCAGAAGTGGAGAAACCAACCATCACGCCTCTCTTGAAGTTTGGGAGTGTCCTTCAACCCGCTATTCTTCTTGCCATTGCAGTTCTCATTGGCACGGCTCTTAGCCAAAAAGTAGGTCTATCATCGCCCGTGGCAGAAGCCCTTGCAAGCGGCCGTAACGCAATGCAGGCCTTTCGTCCACAGTGGGTTCCGGGCCTCCTGGGTGGCATCGCAGGCGGCATTACCATCGTCGCACTCGCCCTGATCTGGAAACCACTTCTGCCGCCGGATGTTGTCACCCGGATCGCTGAATTGGGAGATCTACTGCCCATCCCTACTCGGATCTTGTATGGCGGTTTTGTTGAAGAGCTGTTGCTTCGATGGGGATTGATGACGCTTCTGGTTTGGATTCCGTGGCGTGTCTTGCAAAATCGAGATGAGGTCCCAAAGCCACTGTACGTCGTGAGCGCGATTCTAATTTCAACCTTGGTGTTTGCCCTCGGCCATCTTCCCATTGCTTCTATGCTTGTTCCGAAGCTCACGATTCCTCTCACATCGTATGTCATAGCAGCAAACTCCGTTTTCGGGCTTATGGCTGGCTTTCTCTACTGGAAGAAGGGCCTTGAGTCTGCAATGCTTGCCCATATGCTCACTCATGTTGTACTGATAAGGGCCTCGTATTTGGGCGCATACTTCTAACTGAAGATCAGGCGAAGGATGAGACGGGCAACTGCCCATAATTGGTGAACGTTATAGGTACGGCAGCTGCAGCATCGAGAGAAAGGATTCCGTCATGCTGATACAAAGGATCATCCACTCGTTTATTTCACATTTTTGTTTCTTGCCCTTTGTTGGGCTGCTTGCTTATGGCCAAAAAACTGATTACCCCCTTGAGATCGGCAATCGTTGGGGATGGGCGTTGAGCTGGTATACTTATCCCTCAGTATTTCAGGAAGTCCGGGGAGACACCATCATGCCGAACGGCCATAAGTACGCGATCTTCTACCCTGATTTCTCCCCCGGCCTGGAGAGTCGATTTGAGCGAAAGGTCTCGGATCGCGTCTATCGCTATTTTCCATATGCCGACACCGAGTATCTTTGGTTCGATTTTTCAGCTCAGGCTGGAGATACCATTAACCACAATCCAAACATCATTCTCGAGAGCGTATCTACCGACACACTCTTCGGCAACTCAAGGCGTACGTATTCCTTTTTTTATGATCCTGAGCCCGACGCCATCGATGACGAGATCGGCTTCCGAGTTACCGATAGCATAGGGGTCTCTGGTGTAGACTGGTGGAATGGGTCTTGGTCAATCACGGGCGCTCGAATTCGGGGTCAAATCCTCGGCACGGTTACTGATAATACCGATGGTACTTATTCCATCCCGACCGAATTTGCTGTCGAACCGATCTATCCAAACCCATTTAATAGTAGTGCACGAATTACTTTTTTCCTGCCGCGATAAACGGAGGTCGCGATTGCTGTCTATGACCAGCTTGGAAGAAATGTCGGGTCGATTTCGGATCGATTAATGTCTCCGGGAACCCACACGCTTACTTTTCCTTCGGAGAACTTGTCCAGCGGTGTCTACTTTTGTTGTGTCAACGCGGATGGAATATTCAAACAGCAGAAAATGATCATCCTGAAATAAAGAAATCGAACTTTGCAGCGGCACTGCGTATAACAATCGGCAACACGATGCTGGAATCAAGAGCCAAAGAAATGCAAGCCTCGCTCAATGGCGCGCCTTCAGATGAGATTGATCTATCATAGTTCTGCGCGCAATTGAGTGTTGCCGCCAGACCTTAGCCCCCAAGGCCCTAAGGCATTGGTTATTATTCATCACAATTAATCTAGGGAGAACTACAATGAAACTGAGCATTTTCGTTTCAATAGTGATTGCAGTGGCGCTCATCGCAAGTGTTTTGTCCGTACCAGTTGCCGCTCAGGACAAGAACTTTGGGAAGATGGGGATCACAGAGATCGCCGGGAGTATCTCGTTTGCTAGCATCACCCCCGTCAGCAACGGCAAGACGCAAGATGCAACAACACTCCTCTCAATAGCTCCGGAAATCAGCTACTTTGTATCTGACGGTTTTGAGGTAGGATTCAGCCCCGGCGTGTCACTCTTGCCAGGTGTGTCTGTGATTACGCCGCCGAACGGAGCCGGAACCACCATACTGCAACTATTTGCATGTCCAGCGTACAATTTTCACTCTGAGGGGAATCGGGTGAACCCTTTCTTGGCGCTACCTTTCGGTTACACCTCGGCATCATCTGGAGGTAGCACTCTGTCCGGGTTCAGCTGGGGCATCAAGGGTGGGATCAAAGACGTCGCCGCCAGCAACTTTCTCCTGACATTTTATGGCGAGTATTTCCTTTTGTCGTTCACACCAGGGCAAGCAACGGAACGATCGGGGTTCAACTTTCTCTCGTTTGGGATAGCCGTTGGTGGATTTTTCTAATTTGAAAAGGTGGCAAAAATCGATTCGTACGTTTTTAAGTCTACTCAAGTATTCTGGAATCGTGTTGTTGCGACTGCTGAGTCGGGCACTGCGGCCAACAGTGGCAAAAATGATGTTAGAATAAAAAGCCTCAAAATCAAGAGCCTCACTCAATGCCTTCGCTTCACAGATGAATCAGTCTATTATAGTTCGCTCAGGCATTGCGTTGTTGCCACGGACCTTATACGCAAGCGGTTGCTGGTTTACTTCGCATAGAGAAGGAATGCATTTGAGTGGAACAGCAGGAATACATTGAGCAATATGTTTCTTACAGGCCCGTTCTAGCAAGGCGTGGTTGTGCTGCTTTGGTAGACTACTTTCATTATTTCGTGATCGTAATGATTTATGGTTACCTTTTAGGTACCGTAAATCAATGGGGAAGGACTGAGACAGGATTCAGTTTCAGTGTAAATCCAGGCGTGATAGCGCCGATAGTGCTCTGGTTAGTCTATTTCCCTTTCATGGAGTCAAAATTTGGATACACTTTGGGAAAAGGTCTCTTCGATCTCAAATTAGTTTGCCAACAAAGGAAGGACTATCCGTTCATAGTCTCGCTGAAGAGGCACTTATTGGATCCCATCGATTTCTCCTTCTTTGGGTTGGTGGCAATACTACTGGTTAAGAATACAAAGGAACACCAACGACTTGGTGACATGTGGGCTCACAGTCTTGTCGTTAAGGAAACCACTCAGGTTGAAAGCTCACAACCGCCTGCGGATAACACAGCAAACAACGACGCTAGGAATGTCTCGGCATGAAAAGCCTCACTCAACGTTTTTGCTCCGTAATGAATGAGAATCATAGCTCACAAAAACGTTGCGTTGTTACCGCACGAGTTGTACGCAAGGTGCGCATCGAGGAGATGGATATAAACAAACTCGTCGTTTCATTATTTATCATCTTCGCTGCGTTCGTTGGATGCAGCAAGAATTCCCCGTTTTCTCCGCAACCATTCGATGGAAGAAATCTGATTGCGAATTCTACCTTTTGGGCGCATGGAGTTCCAAGCTTGGACGGATGGACTGTACCCCATGACACTCCCGTACAATTCTCCAACGATATCCCTTCTGGAGGGTCTGGAAGTTCGATAATCCTCTACAACTTGCCAGGTCCGTCACATCCCTGGCCTTATAGCACAATTTACACGACCATCTTACCGCCTGTCGGTTTGCACGTTTATCGTATTTCTATTCTCGGAAAGCTGGCAGACGATATTGGCGGCGAATTGTCCGTTGATCGCAATCGACCCGAATCCGCTCACTCATGGTCTTTTGCGCTCCTCGAAATCTTAGATACCAACTGGACATCCTATTCACACACAGATACAATGCGCATTGCCCAAGCCGATACCATATTCATCTCCCTCACGGGCGGCTCGGGTGAATACATCGGCAGGACATATCTAAACACGTGCAAATTTGAGATACTGGACTGATGCGCACACTGTGTACAACACCCAAGAACACGGCGCTGGAAATGCCACGGTTAATTAAAGCTTGCTCAACATTTTTGTTTACACGGCAAGCGCCGCGCGCCGCAGCAAATTGGTCTATCGTAGCGGCGTGCGGCGACTATCGGTAGATTCACAAAACGGTTGCGTGTTTTTACGAGACGGTGCAATTTTTCACCAACCTCAAGACCTAGTTATGTATAAGGCATTGATGATTCCGCTGCTGATCATTTCCACTACGTTATCAGTTGGACAAAACAGAGAAATCGAAAGAACGATCAGGCGACTCGATTACAAAAACGCTTTTGTAGTTGCGAAGGCCGACACAGTGGGACTGATGGATTTGTTAGCTCCTCAATTCACTATTAACCGCACAACCGGAACTGTTGTTTCTGGACGCAAAAAGGTTTTAGACCTAATGCGGCAAGGCATGGTTAGCTATGATTCGTTCTCTGTGCAAACAGAGTTCGTATTGGTCAAGAGTTCAACGTTAGCTATTAGCATGGGCAGTGAAGTGGTCATCTCCGGAGGCAACCGTGATTTGAAAGGACAGGTAGTCCAAAGACGATTTACCCATGTATGGATAAGAGGAGAGGGTCGATGGCGACTGTTAGCTCGTCATGCTAATACCGTTTGTACAAAATAAAACTGAAAAAACTGGGCCGGACATTGCATTGTCAAAATGTCGGCGACAGAGCATAAGACCAGCTTTAGTAATTCTAATTAACTTTATCAGAGCGGCGTAAAAAAAAGTTACGCCGCTGCCGAGGTGTAGGGATTCTATTTCCGGAACTTCGCCAATGCGCGAACGTTATGCATTATGCCCGGCCCTGATGACAGGAATGGTAGTGCAGTGTTAGACCAATGGAAAGGTGGGTAGAAAGAATGACCACGGAAGTCAACCGATTGGAGGAGCAGCTCAGGCGAGCGCTTGAGGGCGATGCGTGGCACGGACCCTCAGTACTCGAGTCGCTGGCCGGCATTTCCGCGGCGCAAGCAGCCAGCCATCCCATGGCTGGTGCGCATAGCATCTGGGAACTTGTGCTTCATCTTAGCAGTGACTATGACTTGGTCCTACGGAGATTGGCAGGTAATGGGCGCCAGCTTACGGCGGCTGAAGATTGGCCTGCATGTCCGGCATCAACCGAGGAGAACTGGCAGCAGACGGTACAGGAGCTCAAGCTACTGAACAAGAAGCTGCGGCAGGCAGTGCGGGACTTTCCTGTCGAACGACTGGATGACCCCCTCGTACCCGAGGTCCCCTACACCGCGTACACTCAGTTCATCGGCGTCACTCAGCACAACTTGTATCATGCTGGCCAGATCGCTCTATTGAAGCGCGCCTTGGCCGCGACTACGGCTGCGTAAAGTGAAAGAGTAGTGGGCCGGGCACGAGCACCTAACAAGCAAAATAACGACGCTGGTTAGCGCATGGCCAAATGAACTCACTCAACATTTTCGCTTACTGAAATGACAATCGTACGTTCGCTCAAGTGTCGCGTTATTTTGCCCGACGTTATACCCTACACTGCCAAATATCTTGAGGAGACATTCCAACTGATGAAGACGCTCAGCAGCCTCAAGAAGATTCTCATCCTGATAACTCTTCTCTCAACATCATCCTTGGCCCATCCTGGTTCGGGCATAGCAGTCGATAAGTTCGGCCAAGTCTATTTCCTTGATACAGGTTCGGGATTGTGGAAGATCGACTCCTTGGGCAGGATTTTCAAGCTTTCAGAGTCAAGGTTTCACTGGCTGTCCCTGGATTCGAACAGCGTGTTTGCAAACGGTCAGCTCCCTTCAAGCGCGGGGACAGGCTTGGACTGGGAGATTTTGAGGGTGGGCGCCAATCCCACGGTGCTGATAGCAAGCGAATGGCCCATCGCTGTGGGTCAGGATGGAGGCTTATACTACCAGTCGGGTCATTCTGGCAACCTGCGAATCATGCGGACATTTCCGTCCGGCGTGAGTTCAGTTGCGGCGACATTGCCGGTGACTGCCAAGGGCCAGCCAATTGCCGATGTGAATGGCCTCACCGCTGGTCCCTCGGGGTCGTTATATTATACTGAGCATAACGCCATTCGCCGGATTAACAGGGAGGGGCAAGTCAAACTTGTCGCAATTGATCCCCCACTGGCCCACGGACCTTCGATTCCCTCGACAGACATCCACCCCTATCTTCGTGGACTCGCCGCAGACGCGAAGGGGATTGTGTACGTGGCCGACGCCGGGGACGCCCGGGTACTGAAGATCACGACGGACGGAAAGATCACGACTCTTATTCAAACCGAAAGTCCATGGTCACCTACTGCTGTGGCCCTTCATGGGAATGATGTCTATGTGCTCGAATACCTGCACACAGAAAAGGAGGTACGACGGGATTGGTTGCCTCGGGTCAGAAAGATCTTGTCAGATGGGACATCGAAGATCATCATGACCGTCGACCAAATGCCGGGCGCCCGTTAATGAGCAACTTGTTTAATGGCTGGATATAACGATGATTCTCAAGCAAAATACTGTGAACTGGGCGCTGGTGGGCTTCGGATTGGCATTCATGGGACTGCAATTCACCAATCCGTCACACACGAACCCCGCTTTCGATGAGTCAAAGACGCTGGAACGCGCAATCGCCGTACCCTCGGACGTGCAAGCTATTCTCGCCCGCTCCTGCAATGACTGCCACAGCAATAAGACAAATTGGCGATGGTACCCTTACGTTGCTCCTGTTTCATGGTTCACTGTGGGTCACGTCTACAATGGAAGAGCAGAACTGAATTTCTCAGAATGGGGGACCTATGGTACTCGTAGGCAAGCTACTCGTCTCAACGCCATTTGCGATCAATGCCGACGAGGCGAGATGCCGCTTGCTTCCTATGCACTCGTGCATTCGGACGTCAGGCTCTCCCCTGATGAGGTCAAAAAGATTTGTGCGTGGACTTCGCAAGAAAGAAATCGTCTGATGGTAGAACACTAAAAAAAGCTGGCTGCGTGGCGTATGATGTGTAAACGTCAGGCGTCATGCCCCGCCGCGACAATTGAACCACAAATAAACTTAGGTGAATTATGACAACCGATGAAAAAATTGTTCTTCGAGTATTTTCCAACGAAATTGACGGAGAAATAGCTCGAGGACATCTTGAGTCGGAAGCCATTCAGTGCTTTCTATTAAAGAATAATCTGGCAGGAACGTGGCCAGAATCTGGAACGGCTCCAGAAGCACGTTTAATTGTTTTTAAGATAGATGAGGAGGAGGCAGAAAATGTTCTAAAGGCAATGGGTATATGAATGACCTTATTTTGAATGGTATTTTCTGCGGCGGGGCCCGCGAAAGCCTAACGAGCAAAAACACGACGTTGGTAAATAAATCCAATGGGAAAAAGTCTCTCAGCATTTTTGTTCGCCAATATCGCGATCAGATGCTCACAAAAATATGACACGTTTTTGCCAGAGGTTATGCGCCATTCTGCTGCTGGCTTCTTTCCCCAGGACTCACGGGGAAAACAATTGTGGGCATGTTCATAATTTCGCTATAAGATTCGTCAATGATGCAATACCTTATTTACGTCTTACTCGTGCTTCAGGTCTTCCTCAGTTCGGCGGAGGAGATAAACTCCGTCATGCTCCAACGAACCGTTTGCTATGGTACTTGCCCTTCATACTCTGTCCAAATTTTCTCCGATGGCAAAGTCATATACTATGGTGGTCAGTTCGTGAAAGTCCAAGGGAAGCGTACGTACTCAGTTCCAGTCGATAGTGTGAAGTCTCTTTTTCGCTTCGTCGTTAAGATCAATTTCTTTTCTCTACAGAATGAGTATACGAGCAAACTTGAAATTCACACCAGACCCGATGGGATAAAGGATACTGTGGTCAGATTTGTCACTGATGCGCCGAATAAGTTCATTACTATTCAATCACGCGATCTCACGAAGACGATCAAGGATTACTACGCAGGTCCTCGAGAGCTTGAAGAACTCGAGCAAATTATAGATCGAATCGCTCAAACCTCAGTGCTGATCAAGACCAAATGACAGCTCGCTACACAACGGCACATAACAGTGGTAACAATGTCGTTGGAACTGTCACTATATGAACAGAACTCACTCAATGCTTTTGCTCTACGAAATGATATTTGTATGTTCGCAAGAGAGTTGCATTGGAGTTACATTAGAAAGTTGTGGAAATTCTCCCTCGATGGCTGAGGGGTAGA
>CAZAFL010000043.1:0-15197 GCA_964484465.1 uncultured Chlorobiaceae bacterium | reverse complement strand
GTTGTCGTCAACGACGGTCAGTTCCAGCAGGTCAAGAAAATGGTATTGATGAAGTAATGTTATTTCAAAATCCATTAATCCACCATTTCACAAAAATAACTAAAGGAGTAATAACATGAAAAAATTCATGTTTGTTTTAGTGGCTCTGCTCGTGGTCGGATTGAGCACTGCAATCGCTCAGCCGCCGACAGGCAATCACCATTACACGTTTACGGTCACAGCACTTCCGTTGACCGTGACCGGTGGTACGACCGATTTCACGGGTCTTGCAGTTGGCCATTGCTACACTTCACCGGCTGACATTCAGAACCCGATCGTATTCCCGCAGACGGCGAATGGCGAAGCAGTTGCATTCGGTGAGACGACCATCGCTGGCGATCCCGATGCAGAAGTGTATTGCCAGTTCACGATGCCGACCCGTGCGTATTCAACACCGGGCAGCGGTGACGTGAATTTTGTCACGACAAGCTATGACGGGACCTCAGGTGCATGGGGCTCGGCCGGTGCTGAAGCAAACTTCTTCAACCCGACCAGTCCGTTGACATTCCGCCTGGATTCTAACGGTGCAGGCAATATCGTTCTTAGCGCCAACCCCTGCGTTCCCGGCAACGTCTCCGTCTCTGGCGGCGGCGTGTACGAATCAGATGCAGTGATCGTCGCTGAATACACGGGCAACTAATTTAGAAGAATATCTAGGGGTAGTCGAGTATGCTATCTTGCAGAAAAACTACCCCTGTGGGGGCTTCAGTACTTTTTTACAAAGCTATGATATTGTAGGAAACAATATTATCCAGGGAAAGACTGCCTTTTGTTTTAACTGCAAATAAAGTAAGAAGTAGGGAGTAAGCAGTAAGAAGTAAAAAAATCCGTCAGTAATGAACTGCGAAGGGATTCAGGTCCTCAGAGAAAAACTAAATGTACTCCCGGTACCGACCTCGCTGACAACCTCTATTGTGCTTCCATGCGCCTCGATGATATGCTTCACGATGGCAAGGCCGAGCCCTGTTCCGCCGGCCTCACGTGAACGTTCCTTATCAACGCGGTAGAACCGCTCGAAGATTCTCGGCAAGTGCTCTGGAGCGATACCTACGCCCGTATCTGAGACCGAAATCTGGACGGTGCTATCCGTGCGTTTGTAGGAAAGAGTTACACTTCCATTGGGCTTGTTGTATTTAATAGCGTTATCGATGAGATTCACCATTACCTGTTTCAGTCGTTCCTTATCGCCCAGTGCTTCTACCGGATTCTCACTTGTCCCCAAAATGAGCGCGATATTTTTCTGCAGAGCAGCCGGATTCGATTCTTTGACAACCTGTTCCAGGAATTCATCGACCTGGAAGTAGCGGAAGCTCATTTTCATTTCACCCGACTCGATTCGCGATATCTCGATGAGGTCCCCGAGAAGTTCGTTGAGTCTCTGCGTATTTGCAAGCGCACGGTTGATAAAATCTCTGCTGACTTCCCTGTCGTCGAGCGCACCGTGCAACAATGTTTCCAGCATTCCCTGAATAGCAAAGATCGGTGTGCGAAGCTCATGGGAAACATTGCCGAGAAACTCGCTTCGAACACGTTCGAGTTTCTTTAGCTTGGTAATATCGGCATTCAATGTCTCGACCATATTGTTAAGGCTTTCAGCAAGAAGACCGATTTCATCTGAAGAATGACTGTCGATTCGTTTTTCAAATTTTCCTGCACGGATTTCCTGGGTAATATCTGCCATTTTCTTAATAGGATGGGCAATCCGTCGTGATACATATAGTGAAATCCCGCTTACCAGCAGGAAGATAATTATGCTGCCGATAATTATTTTCGAGCGTAACCCGCTCATCATCTCGTCAATAGTGTTCAGCGGTACGCCGACACGGATAATTGTTGCATTGTTGAATGCTGATTGAGGGGGGAGCGGTTCAACAATTTTCTTTGCAAGGTAGAGCATGTTGATATTGATTGTGGCGCTGTGACGGGTGTTTGTCCCAGTACCTTGTTTTAATGCTTCCTGGATCTCCGGTCGCTGAAGGTGATTTTCAATCGACGTCAGTCTTTCCTGAGGGAGCTCCGATTCGAACAGGACCGTCCCGTCGCTGTTGATAAGTGTAAGACGCACATACGCCGAGTGGGCAAGCTCCTGTAAATGAATATATGATGACGAATCAGGTTGAGTTGTCGTACGCAGGAGATATTCAATTTCATTTGCTTGCGTTCCGAGGTTGTAAATAACTCGCGAACGGAAAAAATTGTCGAGCATTACCATGGAAACGACGCTGACGCCGACAATCACCACAAGTGAAACCGACAACAGGAGTACTGTTATCTTTGTTTGAATTTTCATTCTTCAATTCGCGGGAGTCAAATGGGAGGTGGTGATAATATCATTGTCGAGATTCCGATAATTTCATTCTCCACAATAGTCGAAACTGTTAACACTTATAGCAATTCTCTTTTTGTTTGAATGCTACTCGTGGTCACGCATACGGTAACCCACTCCCTTGATAGTTTCGATGTAGTCACCGTATTTGCCAAGTTTCTCGCGGATTTTCCGGATGTGCACATCTACGGTGCGGTCGACAACGCGGACTTCCGTTCCCCAGATGGCGTTAAGGAGGGTTTCCCGGTTAACAATCTGACCGGAATGTGATGCAAGAAACCAGAGAACCTCGAATTCCTTTTTCGGGAAAAAGACTTCGGTTTTGTCGACCCGTACGATATGCTGCGACGGTATGATCTCGATGACTCCGAGTGTAACAGACTGTGAAAGATCTGCTTCGCTTCTTCTCAGTTCAGACTGACGGAGAATATGCTTGATCCGCGCGATTAATTTTGGAACGCTGATCGGCTTGACGATGTAATCACTCGCGCCGAGTTCCAGGCCGAGAACTTCGTCGACATCGCTTCCTTTCGCGGTCAGAAAGATGACCGGGATGCTTGCAGTCTTTCGCTCCTTTTTGAGGCGTTTCAGTACTTCCCATCCGTCAAATTCCGGCATCATCACGTCGAGCAGGATGACATGCGGTTGTTGCTGGGCAAGGTCAAGCGCCTGTTTCCCATTGCGCGCAGTGAGAACTGAAAATCCTTCCTTTTGTAAATTATACTTTACAAAATCGACGATATCCTTTTCGTCATCAACAACAAGAATGGTCTTCATGGAGGTTGTTGTTCCTGGTTATAGGTGTTCACATTGTCGGTTTTGCTGACTGTCGCTGAAGTGTATCGAGTCGCTGCTGTACTTTTTGATAAAAGTTTTTCCAGCCCGCAAGGTCTTTCCTGTAGTCCTGCAACGTTTTGTCTATCTGATCCTGTCGTAGCGTGTACACCTTGTTGAGAGAATCGATTCGAAGTGCGAAGGGAACCGAATCCTTGGCCCTGAGATTTTTTTCTTCCTGTAGAATAAGAACATCAGCATAATAACGAACAAATCGTTGCTCATCATATTGATCGGTCCCTTGCTGATGGGGAGAACAAGAGGTTATTTTCATCAGAAATAGAAAAAGAAAACAGGGAAAAAAACGCATGATGGTCTGAAAATGATTCTGCATTGTACTAAATGAGATTACAAAATGCAATTGTCATAATATATAATGTGCAAGTAGAGATTCATATAAATTGGAACCCTTGTTCCTCGTCGACCTCTGCTCTCGACGATTAAATATCAAATCGGAAAAAGCAGAGGCGTAAAGAACACAAAATATTGCAGAGAGGGTAGTCAATAATTACCTGAACCCCGGTCTTGGTCGGGCTTTATTCGAAACCCACACAAAGTGTATTAAATCGCTAAACGAGTAAACCCTGAAAAGTATCCCTTGTTAATAATAAGCACAGATCTTGGTTCGCCGATGGGATGGATTTAGACATTATTTCAACAATCATTATGAAATCCCATAATCGACACGGTTCCACTAAATTCCGTGCCTTGACTTTCACCCCCATTCTTCGTATTTTTACTCCCATATTATCTGCATTTTCTGCTTTTTTTTCAATCCCGAGGAGATTTATGGCAACAACATCAGAATTTAGACCCGGTTTGACTATTCGTATGGATGGGAATTTGTGGACAGTTGTGGAATTTCAGCATGTGAACCCGGGAAACTGGCGCGCATTTGTGCGTGCGCGTTTAAAAAGCCTGAAATCGGGTAAAGTTATAGAAACAAGATTCCGCGCAGGTGAGTCGATCGATATTGTCCGCATTGAGACCAAAGAATACCAATACCTGTATCATGACGGCTCCGGATACGTATTCATGGATAAGGAGACTTACGACCAGATCAGCGTTGCTGAAGAAGTTATAGGCGAGCGGTCGAGTTTTTTAAAGGAGACCGAAACAGTCGAGATTATGTTCAATGGTTCCGACATCGTCTCGCTTGAAGTACCGATTACTGTTGAATTGAAAGTTGTTGAAACCGTACCGGGGGTGAGAGGTGATACGGCAACCGGAGCTCAAAAACCTGCAAAACTCGAAACAGGCGCGACGGTGAATGTTCCTCTGTTTATTAATGAGGGGGACATGATTAAGATCGACACGCGTACGGGAGATTATATCGAACGCGTGAAAGCAGCGTAAGGAAACTCGCGATTCTCTTTGGAACGGTAAGAGAGTCGTGAACGAACAGTTGTCTTTACATCCATCAAACCCCGGAGAGACAATGGATATTCAATACCTTAAAAAATTAATTCGGCTTGTTGAGCATAGTGGCGTCGATGAAATTGAAGTAGAAGAAGAAGGCAAGCGTATTCGGATAGCGCGGGCTTCGCGCAATAATTCTGCTGCTCATCACGCGCCGACAGTTGAACTGCCGTACAACGCTGCACTCCCCGCACCTTCTCCCTCTCCTGCGACACCTGTGAAACCGGAAACAACGTATCACGAAATCAAATCGCCAATTGTCGGAACATTCTATCGTGCACCGGCACCGGATGCAGATCCGTATATCGAAGTCGGTCAGACCGTCCAGCCGAAAACTGTTCTTTGTATCATCGAAGCGATGAAGCTGATGAACGAAATCGAGTCTGACATCGGCGGTAAAATCGTGAAAATCCTGGTCGAAAATGGTCAGCCAGTGGAATACAACCAGGCGCTCTTCCACATCGAGCCGATGTAAATGAGCCGTCGTTACGGTTGCTCCCTTCATTCCAACAAACATTTCTTCATCACGTAGCGTGTTCAACAAAGTTCTCATAGCAAACAGGGGAGAAATTGCTCTTCGTGTTATCCGTGTCTGCCGCGAGCTCGGTATCAAAACAGTCGCTGTGTATTCGGTTGCTGATCGTGATTCTCTTCATGTAAAATTTGCGGATGAAGCTGTTTGTATTGGTCCCCCACCGAGCAGGGAAAGTTATCTGCATATTCCCCGCATCATCTCAGCAGCAGAGATCACAAATGCTGATGCAATTCATCCGGGTTACGGCTTTCTCGCAGAGAACTCACAGTTTGCGGAAATTTGTCACTCCCAGGGTCTTAAATTCATTGGCCCATCGCCGGATGCGATTACCTCGATGGGGGATAAATCTCTCGCCAAAGAAACTATGCGGAAGAATGGGGTTCCGGTTGTGCCTGGAAGTGAGGGGATTGTTAAAGATGTCAAACAGGCGACTGAATTAGCGGCAGCAATAGGTTATCCGATTATGGTGAAAGCATCTGCAGGCGGTGGCGGGAAAGGAATGCGCATTGTACTCGATGCCGGCGACCTTGAGAAGATGTTCCAGATGGCGAGCGCCGAAGCAGGGTCCGCCTTCGGTAATGCCGAAGTCTATATCGAAAAATTTATTGAACAGCCGCGGCATATTGAAATTCAGGTGTTCGGTGACCGGTTCGGTAACGTGATTCATTTGAATGAACGCGATTGTTCAGTTCAGCGACGGCACCAGAAATTGATTGAAGAATCTCCGTCGCCGATTATCGATGCGGAGCTTCGCGAGAAAATGGGCGCCGCCGCAATCAAAGGTGCGAAGAGTGTGAAGTATGAAGGAGCAGGGACGATTGAGTTCCTTGTAGACAAGGATAAAAATTTCTACTTTATGGAAATGAACACCCGCATTCAGGTCGAGCATCCCGTTACAGAACAGGTCACCGGTCTCGATCTTATTAAACTCCAGCTGCAGATGGCGGCGGGTGAACGCTTGCGCAAGAAAGAATTCAAACCGAGAGGGCACGCGATTGAATGCCGAATCAATGCGGAAGATCCCGAGCATGATTTCCGTCCTTCACCGGGCGAAATCAAAGGTTTTCATCTGCCCGGAGGATATGGCGTCCGTTGCGATACGCATTGTTATGCAGGATACCGCATCCCTCCGTTTTACGATTCGCTGATGGCGAAATTAATCGTATCGGCTCCGACGCGGGAAGAAGCGATTCAAAAAATGTCCGGTGCGCTTGAAGAGTTTACCGTCGAGGGCGTGCACACGACGATCCCATTTCATCGTCGCGTGATGCAGAATGGCACATTCAAGAGTGGTCTGTTCGACACGAGTTTTATTGAAAAACATTATTTGAGAGATTAATCTCCAGGCAAAGGCGGGAACATGAATTTTCCGGAAAATATTCAATATACAAAAGATCACGAATGGTTCCGGCTCGAAGGGGATACCGGTGTTGTAGGGATTACCGACTATGCACAGGGGGAACTCGGAGATGTTGTATTTGTAGAACTACCGACGACAGGAAAACAGCTCAAAGCTGGAGATGTGTTTGGAACAGTTGAAGCTGTGAAAGCTGTTTCCGATTTATATTCGCCTGTCTCGGGTGAGGTGATCGAGGTAAATGATAAGCTTCAAGAATCCTCCGAGTTGGTGAACAAAGAGCCGTATGCAGGCGGTTGGATGGTGAAATTAAAAATTACAAACAAGGAAGAATTGAAACGTCTGCTCGATGCGAAAAAGTATCGCGAGCTGATTGGAAAATAAAGCGCCGCCATCCATTATTCTGTAACCGACTCCCCTTATCCCCCGGGGTTCCGCCGGCAGAACCATCTGCTGTCGAGTATGCAATTATTTCAAGTACAACTTCATGACAATGAATTCTCCTCAGGAAGATTTATTTAGCCGCCGACATATCGGTCCCGATGAACGTGAAATCAAATTGATGCTCGATGAAATCGGCTCCCCCTCTCTTGACGAGTTTATCGAGACCGTCGTTCCTCATCCTCTTCGTACGAAACATTCGTTTGCGCTTCAGCCGCCTGTGAGTGAACAGAACGCATTGAGCGAACTGAACACCATCGCAAAAAAGAATCACGTTTACCGTTCTCTTATCGGGATGGGATATTATGATACACTCATACCTTCTGTCATCCAGCGAAATATTTTGGAAAACCCGGGATGGTATACTCAATATACACCATATCAAGCCGAAATTGCACAGGGGCGATTGGAAGCACTGCTGAATTTTCAGACGATGGTTATCGACCTGACTGGTTTTGAAGTCGCGAATGCGTCATTGCTCGATGAATCTACTGCCGCAGCGGAAGCGATGACGATGTTTTACGGCATCAAAGGTCGGCCAAAGCACGGGATCTTTTTTGTTTCGGATGACTGCCATCCACAAACAATCGAGCTCATTCGGACACGCGCAAAGCCGCTGGAGATAACCGTCGTAGTTGGGAAACACGATGCGTTTGCTTTTTCCGATGATGTATTCGGCGCGATTGTACAGTATCCTTCATCGGATGGGGCAGTGTACAATTATCGTCCGTTCTGCGACAGGGCACATGCCTCGGGCGCTCTCGTAGTTGCTGCCTCCGATCTTCTAAGTTTGGTTTTGTTTAAGCCGCCTGGTGAGTTCGGCGCAGATGCCGCCGTAGGCAACACTCAACGTTTCGGTGTACCGCTCGGTTACGGTGGTCCTCATGCTGCGTACTTTGCTACGAAAGACGAGTACAAACGTCATATCCCGGGCCGCATCATCGGCGTATCAGTCGATTCACGAGGGAAGAATGCTCTCCGGATGGCGCTGCAAACACGCGAACAGCACATCCGCCGAGAGAAAGCTACTTCAAATATCTGCACGGCACAGGTGCTTCTTGCCGTCATGGCAAGTATGTACGCGGTTTATCATGGACCAGAGGGGATTAAGGCAATTGCGGAAAGGATCCATTACCTCGCACGCGTATTGTCGAAAGGTCTCAGTAAACTCGGCTACACAATTCTCCATAAAGATTTTTTTGATACGATTCATGTCGTGACTGATAATAATGTACGACAATATCTTCAATCAACACTGCATTCTGAAAAAATAAATCTCAGATGGTTCGAGGATTATTCAGTTGGCATTTCATTAGATGAGTTTTCCACGCTCGATGAAGTCGACATGCTGCTGGAGATTTTCGCGCACAATAGGTCGAAAACTTTTTCGGCAAAGGAACTTGCTGCTAACGAAGCTACAGTGTATAACGGGAAATTCCGGCGGACCTCGTCGTATCTGACCCATCCAGTTTTCAATTCCCATCATTCTGAAACGAAGATGCTGCGCTACATCCGCTCGCTCGAGGCGAAAGACCTCTCGCTGACGACGAGTATGATACCGCTTGGCTCCTGCACGATGAAACTGAACGCGACGACCGAGCTCTACCCGGTCTCCTGGCCGGAATTCAGCAAGCTCCATCCGTTTGCCCCGATTGAACAGGCACAGGGTTATAACGAATTGTTCCTGAAGCTTGAAACAATGTTGAAAGAGATAACCGGGTTTGCTGCGGTTTCGCTGCAACCTAATTCAGGAGCGCAGGGCGAGTATACTGGTCTGCTTGTCATCCGTGCGTACCACGAACAACGCAATGAATCCCGTCGCACAGTATGTTTAATTCCTTCATCTGCGCACGGCACAAACCCTGCAAGCGCGGTGATGGCAGGAATGGAAGTCGTTATTGTCCGGTCAAAGGATGACGGCTCAATCGATATTCATGACCTCCAAGAAAAAGCTCGTCAGTATGCTAACCGTCTCGGTGCGTTTATGGTGACCTACCCCTCCACGCATGGCGTTTTTGAAGAAGGCATTAAAGATATTTGCAAAATCATTCATGATAACGGCGGATTGGTATACATGGATGGTGCCAACATGAATGCGCAAGTCGGGCTTTGTCGTCCGGCAGAACTTGGTGCAGATGTCTGTCATTTGAATCTTCATAAAACTTTTTGCATACCGCACGGAGGGGGCGGTCCGGGTGTTGGACCGATTGGCGTTGTCGAAAAACTCGTTCCATTTCTTCCCTCACATCCTGTCGTCATGATCGACGGCAAGCAGAGTGTCGGTCCGGTTTCGGCGGCGCCGTGGGGAAGCGCCAGTATTCTGGTGATCTCGTGGGCGTATATTGCGATGATGGGGGAAAAAGGATTGACAGAGGCGACGAAGGTTGCAATTCTCAATGCAAATTATATGATGAAGCGGCTGGAAAAATATTTTGGCATTGTCTACAAAGGAGTGAACAATCGCTGTGCGCATGAGTTTCTCCTTGACCTTCGTTCCTTCAAGCAAAGCGCGGGCATTGAAGTTGAAGATGTCGCGAAGCGATTGATGGATTATGGATTCCACGCGCCGACAACGTCCTTCCCTGTAGCCGGGACGCTGATGATTGAGCCGACGGAAAGTGAAGGGAAAGACGAGCTTGATAGATACTGTGACGCGCTCATTACGATCCGTTCAGAAATTGAAGAAGTCGAGAGCGGCAGTGCTGACAAAGAGAATAATGTTCTGAAAAATGCTCCTCATACTGCCGACATGGTGGTGAGCGACTCCTGGACTTTTCCTTATTCTCGGCAGAAGGCAGCGTACCCAGCACCTTGGGTGCGCGAGCGGAAATTCTGGCCCCCTGTTTCTAGGATTAACAATGTGTACGGTGACAGGAACCTGGTATGTGTGTGTCCGCCGATAGAGGCTTACGCTGAGGACAAAGCTGATGTGTTAAAGGAACAATCATGAAGCGTGTCACCGTTTCGGGGGTGTGTTCTTCAAGATCTTCACGCTATTTATCTTCTAAAGGGGTTTCTTCCTTTTAGCCAATAAGGTCTTTGTGCGACCGAAATCAAGCAAACCCATCCTTTTTCGGCACAAACATTCCTTGCCGAACCTATTATTTTGACTTTACGGCGCATCTTTGTATAATATGCGCCAATGCTGGTCCAAGTCATACATCTGCTGTTTGTGAACTTTCGGTGCTCCTCTCTTAATTCGCAAATCCATGCTTTCAGAAAATGAAGGGAATTAACCATGCACATTGACACAGGCAACACTGGTTTCATGTTATTATGCTCCAGTCTGGTTATGCTGATGACGCCCGGTCTCGCGTTTTTTTATGGCGGACTTGTCGGGAGAAAAAATGTTCTTGCCATTATGATTCAGAGTTTCGTCTCCATGGGCTGGACGACCGTGCTCTGGTACGCGTTCGGATATTCACTCTGCTTCAGCGGAGATGTCGGAGGTATCATCGGCAATTTGGATATGGCATTCCTGCGGGGAGTTGACCTCGTAAAACCTTCTCCCATTAATGATACCATTCCGGTCATTGTTTTCATCGCGTATCAAATGATGTTTGCGATCATTACGCCGGCGCTGATCAGCGGTGCATTTACAAATCGGGTCACCTTTAAAGCATACATGTGGTTTCTCACAGGATGGCTGATATTTGTTTACTTTCCTTTCGTTCACATGGTTTGGGGCGGTGGTATCCTGCAGAAATGGGGTGTGTTGGATTTTGCAGGCGGTATTGTTGTTCATAATATTGCCGGAATGGCGGCTCTTGCTTCCGTACTCTATGTCGGCAAACGGAAAATTCTTGACCGGGGACCACACAGCATCCCTCTGGTTGCACTCGGAACCGGCTTGTTGTGGTTCGGATGGTATGGGTTTAATGCCGGGAGCGAATTTCGTGTCGATTCAGTAACCGCAAGCGCTTTCCTGAATACAGATATCGCGGCGTCGTTTGCGGCTGTTACCTGGATGATGGTAGAATGGATGATCACCAAGAAGCCGAAGTTTCTCGGTTTACTCACCGGCGCTGTCGCAGGGTTAGCGACCATCACTCCTGCTGCAGGATATGTTTCACCGACAACTGCGGTCTTCATCGGCATTATCTCCGGCGTCGTTTGCTACTTTGCCGTTGCGCTAAAAAATAAATTATCGTTGGATGATGCACTGGATGTGTGGGGAGTTCATGGTGTTGGAGGGTTTATCGGAATTATTCTTCTCGGAGTTTTCGCTTCTCTTGCCTTCAATCCGACTGCCGGCACAGACGGATTGCTCGCCGGAAATACTTCCTTCTTTGTCAAACAATTAATCGCTGTTCTTATTTCCTCTGTCTGGGCATTCGGGTTTACGTATGCCATGCTCTGGCTTATCGACCGTATTACACCGGTGAGAGTTGAAGAAAGTTCCGAAGAAGCCGGCCTGGACGCATCGCTTCATGGTGAACAGGCGTATGTAGGCGAGGAAGTTTTTTCAGGGAAATGATTTTTGGAATTCGATCAGCGGCACTCAATTGAAATAAGAATGCTAGTAAAAAAGTGCCATACCACATTATTTGGACTGCTCTGCTCGTCCGGTTTATTTCTTTATGGATGTACTGAACCGGAAGCAACCGCGAAATTTGTCGTGGATTCCTTTACCGCAACCTCGAGTGGCGGACCCATTAATGCAACTGATTCAAGTTTTATTTCTTGCTCAGTTACTTATCACTTCGAGACTTTGACCGGGACTATCGTAGAACCAACTTATTTCGTTGGAACAGATACAGTAATGCCCAGACACATTGCGGCGTATTTCCTGCCGAGACCGGTGAATCAGCAATTTGTAACAAGAAACAGTTTCTGGTATTCAACGCACCTTACCGGGCACGATAGCTTGTATGCTCATTTCATTATCGAGGGAACGTTTTGGTCAAGAATAAACCGGGATTCGGTCATCAACTACGGTTCGATATCAAGAGAAGATAGCGTGCTGATTGTTGTAATGAATTGATTATCGGTAGGCTCTTCTTTGTTGTCATGTCGAGTCTCCCAGGGACGAGACATCTCGATGGTCGAGAACGATTGAGATTCCTCCCCCTCATTACGTTCGGGTCGGAATGACACATAATTGAAAATTGTTGGTAGTAAAGCTTCAGAAAACATTAAGCCACGAAATCAGTTTTCCCCTCTTTTGGCAACTCGCCGAAGTTTTTTGTATTTTCCTCTTACAATGGACCAATGACTAATGATTCTTGACCAGAAAGCGCTTTGCAGCATTCAGAATTAATCCTCATTCTTGATTTCGGATCGCAGTATTCTCAGCTCATCGCCCGCCGCGTGAGAGATCTTGGTGTCTACTCCGAGTTGCATCCGTTTAATATCGGCATCGATAAGATCAAGGCGATGCAGCCCAAAGGGATTATCCTATCGGGGGGACCAGCGAGTGTTTACGATTCCGGGGCGCCACATTCAACGCCTGACTTGTTTTCTCTCGGCATTCCTGTTCTGGGAATATGCTATGGCCTGCAAATGATCGCCTACCAGCTCGGCGGCGTTGTCGATTCATCCGCAAAACATGAATACGGTGCTGCCGAAGTGATTATCGACGATACCGTCGACCTCTTCGCCGGCTTCAATGGGAAATCAAATGGAGCATCGACGGTCGTATGGATGAGCCATGGCGATGCGTTGACTAAATTACCTCAGGGGTTTGAGCGCATTGCCCATTCCCGGAACTCGCCGATCTGTGCCATCCGCGATAAGGAAAAAAAGATTTACGGTGTGCAATTCCATCCGGAAGTGATGCACACGTTGAAGGGAAAGGAAATCCTTAAAAATTTCGTCTTTACTATAAGTCAATGTAACGGAGAGTGGAATGCTGGTTCGTTCGTCGACGAAAAAATTAAAGAAATTCGAAGTACGGTCGAAAATGAAAATGTCATTTGTGCTTTGAGCGGAGGCGTTGACTCTTCTGTGCTTGCAGTCCTTCTCCATGAAGCAATCGGCGACAAACTGTTCTGCATTCACATCGACAATGGTTTGATGAGGAAAAATGAAAGTGAAGGAATTGTTAAGCTCTATCGCGATACCTATCACTTCAATCTTGATTATGTCGACGCAAGTGATATATTTTTAACGAAACTGAAGGGTGTTACAGATCCTGAGCAAAAAAGAAAAATCATCGGAATGACGTTTGTCGAAATATTCGAGCGTGAAGCAAAAAAAATCGGGAATGTCGGCTTTCTCGCACAAGGAACGCTCTATCCGGACGTGATAGAATCGGTCTCTCACCGGGGACCTTCGCATAAAATCAAAACGCATCACAACGTCGGCGGATTACCTGAGCACATGAGCCTGAAACTCATTGAGCCGTTTCGCGAGCTGTTTAAAGATGAAGTCCGGTCCGTCGGCCGTTTATTGAAATTGCCCGAAAAACTTATCTCGCGGCATGCGTTTCCAGGTCCCGGCTTGGCGGTTCGGGTTATCAGCGACGTAACGCCTGAAAAATTGAAGCTTCTCCGAGAAGCAGATGAGATTTTTATTGACGAAATCCGAAAAGCGGGATTGTACGAAACGCTCTGGCAGGCGTTTGCCGTCCTGCTTCCTGTCCAGTCTGTCGGTGTGATGGGTGATCAGCGGACATACGAAAATGTTATTGCGCTTCGAGCTGTGACGAGTGTCGATGGCATGACTGCCGATTGGGCTCAGCTTCCCCATCAGCTTCTCGCTATCGTTTCAAGCCGTATTGTTAATGAAGTCCGGGGTGTAAATCGTGTCGTGTTCGATATCAGCTCCAAACCCCCATCGACGATCGAGTGGGAATGAATAAGGTTTGTTGCCCTTTGACTCGCGGCGCCACTCGCTCAGGGTGAAGGTCAATTTTCTTAAAGGAACATTGTGAAAAATTTTATTGATGAATTACAATGGCGAGGCTTCATCCATTCGTCGACGAATGGAGTGAAGGAATATTTCTCGAAGAACAACAACGTTTCCGGGTATATCGGCTTTGACCCGACGGCACCAAGCCTTCATATCGGTTCGTTGCTGCCGATTATGGGACTTGTTCACCTGCAGAAAAGCGGTCATTCTCCCATTGCAATTGCCGGTGGGGGAACGGGGATGATCGGTGACCCGAGCGGAAAAGTACAGGAACGCAAATTGCTGACGGAAGAAGAAATTGAATCAAATCTTACCGGAATAAAAAAACAGCTTTCGCATTTTCTCGATTTCCGTTCGGCGAAGAATCCGGCGAAGCTGGTCAACAATGCCGATTGGTTGACGAGATTATCAATGATGGAATTTCTGCGCGACGTTGGAAAACACTTTTCAGTGAACGAAATGCTCGCAAAGGATTCCGTCAGATCCCGTATCGCGCAGGAACAGGGAATGTCGTTTACCGAGTTCACCTATTCGCTTCTGCAGTCGTATGATTTTCTTGAATTGTTTGACCGCCACAAGTGTACGTTGCAGATGGGAGGAAGCGACCAATGGGGGAATATTGTTGCGGGTGTCGACCTTATCCGCCGTCTACGCGAAACGGAAGTGCACGGAATTGTGTTTCCCCTGATTACCACTTCCTCGGGGACAAAGTTCGGCAAAACGGAAAGCGGCACTGTCTGGCTCGACCCGGAACGAACATCACCCTACAAATTCTTTCAATTTTGGTTCAATACCGATGACAGAGACGTTATTTCGTACCTAAAATTTTTTACTCTCCTTTCAAAAGAAAACATTGATGAACTGCATGAATCGTCGGCAACATCGCCTGAGAAACGGCAAGCTCAGTCAACGCTCGCAGAAGAAGTAACGCGTATGGTTCATGGTGAGGGTGCGCTTGCTCAAGCGAAAAAAGCATCAAAAATTTTCTTCGGCGGAGAAATTGACGATATTACAGAGAACGAACTTCTGGATATTTTCAGCGATGTGCCTTCTGTCCAAATTCCCAAAAATCAAGTGAGCGGACAGGGAATGCCGTTGGTTGACATGTTGGTAACAGCTCAGGCAGCAACATCGAAAGGGGAAGCGCGTCGCTCCATTGAGGCTGGAGGAATTTATCTCAGTAATCGCCCGCTGACGGGAGTCGATACGAAAATTACCATGAATGAAACGATTCACGGCAAGTTTCTTGTTCTAAGAAAAGGAAAAAGGAATTATTTTCTCGTGAAACTTATTTAAGTGACAGTGTTGCTAATCGTCGCTGGTCATCAATCACTGGATCAGCCAATAACTTGAAGGAGATTCCGCAATGAAATCTGATAGAATTCGATTGGATG
>CAZAFL010000042.1:0-17039 GCA_964484465.1 uncultured Chlorobiaceae bacterium | reverse complement strand
TTAAAAGTGGCTCACGCCGGTCTCGGCATCACTGAAGAGCAGTGGCAGACGGCAAGCCTCAAGCCGGATATCGTGGCACCGGCAGCGGGGGATAAGAAGTAGGGTGGACTTCCTAAGTTCAGCTGCAATGTATGTCGTACGCGGTCGAGGCTAAACTGTTTTTGAGAGATGCTGAGTTAACGGTGAAGGCGTGTTGGAGTCCCATTGGTATTTGAGACGAGGTCTTGCAAAAATATTTCAAGAAACATATATTAAGACTGACAAGAGCACAAATCTTTTCGCGGGAGTAATTCCCGCCAAAAGGTGAAGCATGGCGGGCAAGCAACGGTAGCCCGCCAAAGAGATGGCGGGTAAAAATGCAAGCTTCCCAAGTCACAAAATCACCTGCGAACGAAGTGAGCAGCAGTGATTTTGATGATCCCGCCGAAGGCGGGACAAGACTTCCCAACGCGGGCGTAATTCAGTGGTAGAATGCCAGCTTCCCAAGCTGGACGTCGCCGGTTCGAACCCGGTCGCCCGCTCTTCAAGAATCGAACGTCATTGCGAGTCCCGTCCCGACTCGTTCGGGACGGGGCGAAGCAATCTAAACAGTGCAACTGATAATAAGGCTCAGCTTAGATTGCTTCGTCGTCACGCTTTGCGTGACTCCTCGCAATGATGATGTAAAGAAAGTTTGCTTCGTCCGCCTTTGGTGGACTCGCAATGACACGTAAAAAAATGCAGTCAATGTTCGCCTACCTCACAATCTCACTGGTTGAAAATATACCGCAACCCAAACTGCATCTGCCAGCGGGAATTCAAACCCGGGTCGTCGACGAATGTCGTCGGTGCATTCGCTTTGTAATTGAATACCGGGGCTCCCGCATTGTTGAAACGCACAAGCTGTAACGGGGCTGTTGCCGCCGCGGAAGCTACACTGCGTACACCCCAATCGGAGTTCAACAGGTTCGCGACATTCAGTATGTCCAGGCTTATTTGGAACGTATGCCTCTGACCTTCCAGCGGCAACGTGATATCCTGCAGAATCCTCAAATCGATATTGCTGAACCACGGGTTCAACGCGCCGAAGCGTTCCGCAATCTGGCCGCGATGGTTCCGCAGGTAATCATCCTGATTGATAAATGCGTCGAATGCCGTCCACTGTTGAGCGGCCGTTACGGTGTTGCCGTTTTTATCCTGATACGGGTCAAAGTTTACTTCGCCCTGGTTCTTCGGAATATACATCAGGTCGTTGCCGGTGTTCCCATCACCGTTTACGTCACCCGAATAGACAAACGAATAACGGTTTCCTCCGGCTCCTGCAAACCTGTTACCCTCGGCAACTTCGAAGAAGAGACCGAAACTTGTCGCAAGGTTCTCCGACCAGTAGTGCCGGTATGTGGCGTTCAGGGTAATTCTCTGCCGCTCGCCGAATTCAGAATAACTAAGCTCCGGCTTGTTTGGGTTACCCTGAACCGGATTCTCCGACCACAACACGCTTGCAATTTCGGTAGATTTCATAACGCTTTTTGCCATGAGGTAGCTGTACGATGCGCCTGCCATTAAACCGATGTCGAACGTTTTTCGAAGCTGGGCAGTGATGTTCCAGTTGTATCCATCACTCGTGTTGTCGATAACGTAGACTCCGGCTCCGCCGTCGGGGTTAAGCTCATGATTTCCCAGCGAATCACTATAATATGGTCTGCCATCGGGGAGGTATCGAACAGGAGCTCTCAGGTCTGCATTCCTCACAAAAATTGCGTTGATATCCTTTCCATAAATAAATTCAAGAGTACCGAGCATATCCCACGGCAGTTTATGGTCTATTGCAATGTTCGTCGTCCAGATTTGAGGCCACTTGAAATCCGGGTCCATTGCGTTTATATCAAATGAATGCTGGAGAACTGCGTCGTCGGATGTATGCACCTGTGGGACGCCAGTATTAAACGGACCCCAGATATTCAGGTTCGGGCCCGGGTTTGAAATGACGTTTCCGAACCAGACAAACGGGATGCGGCCGGTGAAAATGCCTGTGCCACCGCGGACCTGCGTCGTGCGGTCGCCCGAAGCATTCCAGTTGAACCCGATGCGTGGAGAAAACAACGCTTTCGTTCCAGCAAGTTTGCTCTGATCGACTATTTCGGGTTTACCATCCTCATCCAACAAATTCAACGACCGTGAAAATGGATTGTCGACCGGTTCGGTGAAATACATCGGGAAGTCGACACGCAATCCGTATGTCAGGTTGAAATTTTCCGCGACAAGGAATTCATCCTGTGCGTAAAAGGCGAGCTGACCAACATCAATATTCTCTCCTTTGTAGGGATATTGGTCTGCAGCTGCGACCATTGCGTTGAAGTCGAGGAAGAGCGAATCGTTCGGGTCGGTATATTTGAAGAAATCACTTATCGATGAGAAGGATGTTCCGCCAAATCCTCCGGGCGATGATGGAGGAGGCAGGAAAAACACCCCATAGCGGAAAATATTGAATGAGTTAAAGAATGAAAATTTCTCGAATGTTCCTCCGCCGGTGATGACATGCTTTCCCGCATAGTAACTCAGATTGTCTGTAAATTGCCACACGTCCTGGTCAAGAATGTTGTGAATAGAAAACGGTTCGAAACCCAGAGTTGTATAAGTAACGCCGTCCTGTCCTATCTCAATTGTTGGAAACGGTTTGCTGAACGGGTCACGCTTGTCCCGGAACCGGTTATAGCTTGTAAAAAACTTGTTCGCCAGCATATCGCTGCGGCTGTTCATTTCCAGTGCGAAGGAATTCAGGTGGTTGTTGATGCGGTAACCAGAGTTTTGAAACGGAAGGCTGTTTTCATTGGGTCCGCGTCCTGTTCCGTTGAAACTAAGAACGAACGGGTGGGGCGGCAGCTGGCGTCTTCCATTCAAATAGTCATAACGAAGAGTGAGATTATTGAACTCGTTGATATTCCAGTCGAGTTTGAGGAGCAGTTTTTCATTATCCGTTGAATGTATGTAGCCCTCATAGGCGCCCGGGTCGTATCCGTACACGCTCTTGATGCGCTGTGCGATCGAATCCATTGTGGATGCCTGTACGCGCGAGACACCGAATCCTGATGTCCCGTGGTTTGCCGTGAAGTCGCTTCCAGGGTCATCCCTTCGCTCAAGCTCTGCATTCATGAAGAAGAAGAGTTTGTCCACAACGATCGGTCCACTTATCGTGTATCCGGATTGGTTGAATTTGAGGTCGGGGTTGGCAACGACATCATTGCCGCGAACCTTATTCCCGAGAAGGTCCTGATTTCTCAGGAAACTGTAGACTGAGCCTTTCCACTGGTTTGTGCCGCTCTTAGTCACGGTGTTTATGCCTGCGCCGGTGAACCCGCCCTCGCGTACGTCAAAGGGAGCGACGGATACTTTGACCTGTTCGATGGCATCGAAGGGAACCGGCTCTGCGTTTGCCTGTCCGCCCGGTGCCGGGTCGTCAAGCCCGAATGGATTATTAAAGTATGATCCGTCAAGCGAAATATTATTGTACAACCAGTTCCTTCCACCGAAACTGAAATTTCCGTCGCTGCGCGGGTCCAGTCTGGTCAAATCGCGCGTGCTTCTTTTGATGGAAGGAAGCTCCGCAACCTGATCGGGATTGACCGAGGTTGCGGCGCCGGTTCTTCCGCTGTTTAGGACAGGGTCTTCTTCAGCAGTGACAAGAACTTCCTTTCCCGGCACAGTTTCCTCCACGAGCTTGAAATCGACGCGGACGTCCTGGCCTAAGTTCAAATATACGTCCTTCCTGGTGTCTCCTTTGTAACCGATAATCGAAACGGTGACAGTGTAGGGTCCTCCAACTCTCATGTTTTCAATATTGTATTGCCCGTTCTGACGGGATGGAGCCCCGTATTTTGTACCGGTGGGTTCGTGGACTGCAATGACATTGGCGCCGGGTAGCGGATCACCTTTATCAGATGTAACGATACCCGTCATCGAGGCAGTCGTAACTCCCTGAGATAGCGCATTGCCAGCGACGAGAAATGTTAAACACAGAAGAACTATCAATTTTTTCATAACTCCTCCGTATGGTTTTGGAAGTATGATGATTTTTTAGGAAGGAATAACATCGCATGATAACATCAGTTTCCGGCAGAACTACTGTACAGTAGAACATTGGATACCTAGTTGAATGAGAATCTTGAAGAGGGAAGTGCCTTAATGTAACAAAAAGATTTTGAATTGCAAGTGTGGTAGTGAGAAGATAGAAAGAATAAAAAAGGGGTATTGTAAATTGATTGGATTAATAGAATTTTGTATATTAGAGGGTATTTTTCCAGTTATTTATGATTTATCGGACGCTTAGCTCAGCTGGTTCAGAGCGCCGCCCTTACAAGGCGGAGGTCGCCGGTTCGATCCCAGCAGCGTCCACTGCGCGTACTTCGCCAATTCTAGGCCAAAGGCGAACGAAGCAATCTAAACACTACATATTGACAATGAGGCTGTGCTTAGATTGCCCACCTGCGGACGGGCAGGCTTCGTCGTCACGCTTCGCGTGACTCCTCGCAATGATGATAAGTGGTGATGTCAACCTTTCAAAAAAACAAAGGCGTGATTCTCGAACGCGGGCAAGTCTGAAAACCTTCCGCAGTTTTGGTAGAATACTTCCCGAAATCCTAGCCGTGTCATCGTTGCACGAAGGTCGTGGTCAGTAATCCCCCACTGAGAAATGTTGTGGATGTCTATCCAAGGTTTTTGGTATACCGGATGAAGTTCGTTTGCACGAGCATAAGCATATTTCCCGGTATCTTCAGGTGTATGAGTGATGTTGAGATATTCCCTGATTGGTAAGTTTGTTAATCGAACGGAAGTTTCACTCAGAACGTACTGCTGGTTGTAGATGACAAAGCAGGACGCTGCCCTTGAATACTGCGAAAGAACTTCATACCAATGAGGGTTTGCCTGATGCAGTAATACATCAAAAAATATACGACATCTACTGGGCTGATGGTCTTGAAGATATCGTCGCCTGTGAAGTCTCCCTGAACGACACGGAGCCGGGGAATCCGGGATAATCTTTCTTGAAGGTTTTTGGGAATATCTGTATCGACAAGAATGCCCTGTTCGAGTTCGTACTTCCTGAGCGAATAAAGCGAATATGCTGCGTTGACGTTCCAAACGCTGCCCAGGTCGGCGAACGATTTCGCGGATGGAATTATTGATCGGTACACACGGTCGATGAGCCTTAGTTTATCTGCATCTACATAAATATTATAGCCGTGGAAAAGGCCCGGTATATTGCGCGCAATCTTGCGCAGTTTGCTGAACAGTGTCAGTGCGTCAGCTCCCACAACACGTTAACGATTTTCCACTCGTCGTCAAATTTGCCGAGGTGAAGGTAATCGATGAACTTGAACTTGTTCGTCACGACTTTTGCAGTCGCTGCTTTGCCGTAGATATCATAAATAATCACATCGGCTTTGAACGGCTGGTCGGGGTTCAGAACATTACTGTTCTTGTTATGCTTCGTGTTAAAAATCAGCTCAGTCGAGCCCATGTTTCTCAGCATGAAATTTCCGAGCGTATCTTTGATGAGGATTCTTTTGGCAAGCTCGGGGTGCACGGCTTTCGACATCCTCTGCCAGTCGGAGTTATAGAAACCCTCAACGTAATCCAATGCTGCCTGCCTGATGCCGACTGAATCGTTCGTTTGCGCAAAACCTTTTAATGAGGGGAAAAATAGAAACGATGACAACAACACAAGGGTGAATATTTTTTTCATTAGAATTCCTTTCCGGATGTTTAGATGGTCTACGTCGTGAGATACCCAATGTTTCAGTTCTTCAGGGATTTCGTCGCAAAAGTGAAAACCCGTCCTTCTTAATAATTGTGTTCCATTGTTGTGAATGTTGAACGCTATCCGTCAAAATGCTGTATTCACGTTCGTTGAGCGGCCATGTGTTCCCAAGAGAATCGAGAAAGATGAAATCGGAGGTTTCCAGATTCCGGGGAAAAAATGTCCTGCACTCTTGCGGCGGAATGTGTGAGATCAGATTAATCTGAACCGAAGTGCTTGCTCCGGGAGGTATCGCTGAAATTATCTCATGAGCTGTAGTTTTATAACGTTCGGGGATACTATATCTGTCCTCGAAAACTTGGGTGAACAAACGGGAATTCCCGAGTTGAACAATAAAAACTGCCGTGGTCAACCAGAAGATTATTTTTTTGGAGGATTCCGGTTTGAATCGGGAAATTCGTTCGACCCCCATCCATGTTGTGGTGAAGAAAAACGGAATAATGAGCAGTCCGTAGTATATGAGCACACTATTCATCATTCCGTTATCGGAAGAATAGAGGATAAACCAACCTGGAAGGATGAGAAACAGAACAGATCGCCACGATGAGAAAAACGGCAGAAAGAGAAAGACTGAAAAGAGGTTGAACGTCTGTTTCAGCTTTTCCGGCGTGAAAAGTACCTTGAATTGCCTGACCGGGTTAAGGAAATTCAGCAAGATTTCCTTTTTCGTCGTTCCGTAACCGGACCAGTATTCGATAAATCTATACCCTTCAGATGTGGCTCCCTGTCGGAAGAAAGGAATAACAAAACCGACCACAGTGATAAGTCCTACCATACTTGCCACAGTCGTAATTGCTCCATGTTTCCTGTACCCGGAAAAAAAGACAAACGTTCCAATACCTGCTGTAGCAATAAATGCATCTTCCTTCACCGAGACTGCAAGAATCAATGACAGGTAAAACCACAACCAATGTTCCCTGAACAACGCAAGGAAAGCGCAGAAGAATAAGAACGGATAGAAGATTTCCATGTGGAAATCGTACATGAGGCCGTAATTAACGGTACGGGAGATGGCAAACGCAAGGCAGATTGCCAAAGGCGGCCATCGCTGGGGTGTTTGCAATCTTATCAAATAATAGAGAGGGATAACCGCCGTTGCACACGCAACGGCTTGAATAAGGATTAGTGTATAAGGTGATTGAAAAAGTCCGTATAACGGAACAAGCGCAAGCAGAATCGGCGAAAAGTGTTCACCGAAGAAAGGGATGCTTGAACATTTCATTTGCAAAAATCTTCCGTGCAACGTGTTCCAGAGGATAGTTTCAAAATCAGCCACCTCGCCGCCGACATTAAAGGAGGCGAACTGATAAATCTTGAGAAATACAAAATATGCCGTGATTATGATGAACAGGATATAAACATCATAACGCTTGAGCCAGTTATCGCTTTGTCGAATGATGCTGCTGGCGGGCGTTTCGTGATTCTCAGTAATCAACAGGAGGTAAACCGGAAGATGTGTTTACGATATGAAATTTTAGCAAACAAATCGTGTCAATATAGAGGGTTCGCTTGTGAAAATCAAACGTAATTAGTGGTTCCTTCAAATTTTAAAGAATGGGAGAGTTATGCCGACACCGTTTGAAATCACATTCAAAAAAACCTATATTGGCGAATTAGCTGACAGGATAAGTTGCTGCACTATGCCTTTACGACGCTGGGAAAAAATTCGGCAAGTATGCGAGAAGAAGAACCCGTGGTGGACATACCGTCATGATACCATACGGCTCCCCTCCGGGAAACAAGGAGAGTATCATTATGTTCACGTTAAAGGTTCGAGTATGATTATTCCCTTTCTCGGCGACGGACGGATGATACTCGTCAGGCAATACCGGTATCTCCGCAACAGTAACAGCCTGGAATTTCCCTGCGGTAGCGTTAAAGAAGAGTCGACATACATTCAAACTGCCCGACACGAACTAGCGGAAGAAACCGGTTTTCGCTCAAAACAATTAACCTATATCGCGGAGTTCAATCCGTATAACGGTGTCACAGATGAAATATGCAAAGTATATATGGCCCGCGAGCTTTCACCCGCCAAAGCAAAAAAAGATGATTCAGAGGAGTTCGAATATGCGTATCTTACCCCGGAAGAATTTGAGAAGAAGATACAATTGGGGGAAATATGGGATGGGATGACGCTCGCTGCATGGGCGTTGGTCAAAGGTTCACCTCATTTAAGAAAAAAGTCAAAACGCCAGACATGATGAAGCTGATTTTCCTGTCCCTATTCAGTATTGCTCTTACCTCACTGAGCTGCGCTCAGCGCGTCCGTACAGGCGCAGAGCTCCTTCTGGAAAAAAATCTCCCGTTGTTGCTCGGTAAACGGGTCGGTGTCATCTGCAATCAAACATCCATAATGCACGACGGTACGCACCTTGTCGACACACTCCTCAAAAGAGGAGTGAATGTTACCGCCCTGTTTTCTCCTGAACATGGAATACGGGGACTTGCTTCTGCCGGAGTGCAAATTCAGGATACAGCAGATGCGAGAACCGGGTTACCGGTATATTCGCTATATGGAAAAACCCGTAAACCAACGGCCGAAATGCTTCAGAATGTTGACGTCATTGTTTTCGATCTGCAGGATGTCGGCGCACGATTTTACACATATGCGAGCACGATGGCGTATGCCATGCAGGCAGCCGCGGAAAATAACAAAACATTTATCGTCACCGACAGGCCAAACCCTATCGACGGAATTGATATTGAAGGTCCTCTCCTCGATACAGCGATGCGTTCGTTTGCAGGAATGTTCCCCATTCCAATCCGGCATGGTATGACAATCGGCGAATTGGCGAAGATGATTGTCGGTGAGGGATGGATGAAGAACATTTCCGGTCTCAACCAAACGGTCATTCCGATGGAAGGCTGGAAGCGGGAAATGTGGTATGACGAAACCGGTTTACCCTGGATTGCTCCTTCTCCGAATATGAAAACACTTTCTACCGCAATTGTGTATCCGGGGACGTGTTTAATCGAAGCTACGAATATTTCGGAAGGAAGAGGGACAGATCATCCGTTCGAATATATTGGTGCGCCATGGATTCAAGTCGACACTCTGGTGAGTGTGTTACAACAAAAGGGACTCGAAGGAGTACAATTCGAAAAAATTCAATTTACCCCCGAAGGGGATTCAAACACTGCTTCAATGATAAAATATATCAATCAGCCATGCTATGGTGTGTTCATCAGGGTCACCGATCGAAACAAATTCAAACCTGTAGAATCCGGCCTGGCGATTATTACAACTATACAAATGCTCTATCCCGGTCTATTCGAGATTAAAAAGGGGTCATTTTCCCGCCTGTTGGGACAAGCTGATGTGATTAGCCAGTCAGATGGAGAGAAGTTACTAATCGGACAATTCAGAAAAAGCCGTTCGAAGTACCTTCTTTATTAAATATTCCGCAAAAATCTTTGACATTTTTTGAAATTTTCCTTATATTTTTACCCGATTCATCGATTATTGAGAGCTGAAAGCGGCAGATGCCGTCGGATAATGTTCATCATCGCAGGGAAAGGCTAAAGTATTCCGTAGTATTCATCCCGAGTGATGAATCCGCAAGGACGAGAAGTATATCGATAGGTCTGCTTGGCGGTGTCGGCCTGATTTTGGCTTCGTTCTTTGTCATTGTTCTCTTAGGGGTTGTCGTCCTTGTCTATACACCAGTGGGTTCTCTCCTGCCGGTCTCAAAGTCGAAAGTGGAACAGACCTACGGTAAACAGATCGTGCAGATCGAACGACAGTTGCAAATGCTCATGCAGGAAATGATCGTCCTTCGCGATTACAATGTTCGGCTGCGAAGAGCGCTCGGTGAAAAGATTTCAAGCGGCGACAGCATGATGGCACAACAGGTCTCACGCGAGGATTCACTGGCAAGATTACCCGGAGAGGCTCCGGGGAATCAAAATGTTGTAAGGGATTTGACGCTGACGCAACAGCCGGCTTCCGGAATTTCGCCGAATGTTGAATCGAAAGAGATCAAACAACCCGAGAATAATGGAAGAACCCAACTATTTCCGTTATCTGTTCCCGCAGACGGATACGAGACGCGAAGGTTTAACCCCGACGAGCGTCATTATGGTATCGACATCGCAAGTAAAGAAGGAAGCGCTGTGCTCGCTGCAGCGGATGGCACTGTTGAGTTTGCGGGCTGGACATACGACGATGGCTTTACGATCGTCCTCGGTCACAGTCAGGGATATACGACAGTCTACAAACATAACCAGGCATTGTTGAAGAGTGCAGGGTTAAGCATTAAACGCGGCGATGTCATTGCGTTGTTGGGCAATACGGGAAAGACAAGCTCAGGTCCACATCTTCATTTTGAGGTATGGAAGGACGGCGTTGTTTATAATCCAGATAACTATCTGTTGACCACACAATAGAGGAGATCGCAACAATGATGAAGCCGGAAACTGCAAGCGAGTTGAACCTGATCGGGGCGGGAACGGTTCTCGAAGGAAAACTGAAATCCCCCACCAGTGTTCGCATTGACGGGAGGGTTGTTGGAGAAGTTATTGCCACACAAAGTATTGCCATAGGCCCTTCCGGTGATGTGGAAGGGAATGTCACTGCGAAAAGCATTTCCGTCGGAGGGAAGATCAAAGGCGGAATGGTTGCGCAGGAAAAATTAGTGCTCGAATCGAAAGCGAATGTGCGCGGTGATATCCGCACAGCGAAGTTAGTGATTGATGAAGGAGCGATCTTCGACGGCAAATGTATGATGTCGGAGACAAAACCGATGCCGAATCTCGTTGAGTTAAAGCCTGAAGCCCGCCGGGCTGAAGATCGATAGCCGCAATGACAGACCCTGACGAGAAAAAAACTGGTTGGGGTTTGGGAGATTCATTCAAAGCCTTTCGTACAGCGGGCCCCTTAGTTGGATCAGGAATTCAGCTTGCAGCAGCCCTGGTGGTTTTCTTATTCCTCGGCCGGTGGCTGGACAGCAAGTTAGGCACCGAACCGTGGTTGATGCTAACAGGTGCAGTTGTGGGTGCAGTCGGCGGACTGTATAATTTCATCCGCACCGCCATCGAAGTTGGCAACAAAGAAAACGGCGGTGACAAACCGCCGGGAATAAATGACAAAAATTGACTGGTCGTTTCCAAAGCAGGTGCTCATCGCTCTCGTTGTTACGATAATACTCGGAGCATACCCCTTGGCGACCTATGGTGATCGTGAAATCGTAAAAGCCGCGATTACCGGTGCTGCGCTCACAACGATTAACGTCCTGCTTGGGTATGCGGCGATCGAGTTGTCGTTCGGTAAATCGGCGGCAACGTTTTTCAAATATGTGCTGGGCGGAATGGGAATTCGAATGCTGTTCATGGCGGGAATTCTGGCCGTGCTGATTAAAATATTTGATTTTAATGTTGCTGCACTTATTGCTTCGATGGGGTTGTTGTATGTCGAGTTTTTGACGTTGGAGATTCTTTACATTCAAAAGAAAGTTCATACCAGGCAGGAAAATTAACAAACGTGCTGTTTACAAATCATCAGGAAGCAATTCAGGATACGTTGAAGGCAGTCACAGGTGAGAGCCGTGCCGCCGAGAGCGGCGGCAATCTTTTTACCGAATTGTTTGAACATGCCCACGACTCGCGCGCGATAGACCTTCCGTTTATCGGTCATGTGCAGCTTCCGCAATTCGAGCCGATTCATATCGCAGGAATGACCTTCGACCTTTCGATAACGAAACATGTCGTCTTTCTTTGGGTTGCCGCATTGATTGTTGCATTGCTGGCTGTTACCGCGGCAAGGAAAAACCGCGCTTCTCTTGTACCAAAAGGTATCGGTAACCTTATTGAAGTATTTGTCGTGTTTATCCGTGACGAAGTCGCGGTTCCTAATATGGGGTCCGCCGGATTGCGGTATCTTCCCTATTTGCTTACAACGTTCTTTTTCATTCTTACGATGAATCTCCTCGGATTGATTCCGTATGGGGCGACATCTACCGGCAATATTAATGTCACGGCAGGTCTGGCAATCATCGCTTTTATCATGATTCAGGTTGCTGCCATCCGGGCGCAGGGTTTCGGTCATTATCTTGCGCATCTCACCGGAGGAGTTCATTGGGCACTGTGGCCCATCATGATCCCGATTGAAATTCTCGGATTATTCACCAAGCCCTTTGCGCTTTGCATCCGTCTTTTTGCTAACATGACGGGAGGGCATCTCGTCATTATTTCGCTCATCGGGTTGATTTTTCTCTTCAAGAATTTCTTTATCGTCCCCGTGCCGATTGCATTTGCGCTCGGAATTAATATGCTGGAATTATTCGTAGCAGTCTTACAGGCATATATCTTCACGATGTTGACGTCGTTATTCATGGGTCTCGGTATTCAGGCGGCACAAGCCCATGAGGAGAGCGGCGGACACGGACATTAATGAACAATAATACTCTCACTTTACCACTATATATAGGAGAAACATAATGGATCCAAAGTTATTTGCTTATCTCGCTGCAGGACTCGGAGCGGGAATTACAGTGATCGGCGCCGGTATCGGTATCGGAAAGCTTGCAGCAGCAGCAATGGAAGCAAGTGGCAGACAACCCGAAGCGGCCGGGCAGGTGCGTACCTCAATGTTGATTGCGGCTGCACTTATCGAAGGCGCTACTTTTTTTGCGCTCGTTATTTGTATTCTGCTTGCACTGAAGTAACAATCCAATCACTGTGTCGTTGTGACATGGTGTTTTTTTCACAAAACAGGAAATCATTATGTTAGACCCAAACCCAGGACTCATTATCTGGACGTTTGTGACGTTCATTCTGCTGGTGCTTGTACTGAGGAAAATTGCGTGGAAGCCGATTATCGAAGCGCTTCAAAAGCGGGAAGATCTGGTGCGGAATTCCATCGACCGCGCGGATCAGGCGAAACAGGAAGCCGAACGCTTGTTGGAGGAAAACCGTAAACAGCTTGCCCGTGCTGAAGAGGAATCCCATCGCATCCTTTCAGAAGGTCGTGCCCTCGGTGAGAAATTAAAAAATGAAATTGTTGAGAAGGCGCACCAGCAAACAAGGACAATGGTCGATCAGGCAAAACTAGAGATCGAACGGGACAAAGATGCAGCGTTGTCGCAACTGCGCAATGAAGTGGCGAGCCTGGCGATAAAAGCGGCAGAAAAAATCCTTGACGAGACGCTCGATGAACAGAAGCATAAAAAAATAGTCGACGCATATTTACGTGAACTTCCGAAGAACTGATCAACGATGAGCGAATTTCGAGCCGCATACCGGTATGCTCTCGCAGTGCTCCAGGTGGCGGAAGAGTACAAGAAACTTGATGAAGTGAGTGCGGATTTTCAGTCACTTGAGAATATCATGGACCGCGTGAAGGAGTTTTCCCTCTTTCTCAAGAGCCCGGTCGTAAGTTCTGAAAAGAAGAAAGTCGTGCTCGCGGAAATCCTTCGCGGCAAGGTCGGTGATATCACGATGAAATTTGTCGCCCTGCTTGCATCGCGTGGAAGGGAAGGCATGCTTCAGGAAATCATCCGGCAGTTCTATCGGTTGCGCGACGAGCGGTTGGGAATCCTGAACGTCAAAGCGACGACCGCGGTGAGGTTCACCGATGCGCAGGAAAAACAGCTCGTCAGTCAGCTTGAACTTGCCACAAGGAAGAGGATCCGCATTTCCTATATTGTCGACCCTTCCATAAAAGGCGGGTTTACCGTCCAGCATGAGGACACTGTGTGGGATGCAAGTGTCCGCCATCAGCTCGAACTTCTTCGTGAATTGTTCGTTGACGGGTCCGCATAGAGTAACTATATTATTTTCGTAATCACAAAATTTAGAAAAGGATTGTACGATGGCAGAAGTCAGACCAGATGAAGTCTCCGCAATATTGCGGAAACAACTTTCCGGTTTCGAAAAGGAAGTCGATGTGTATGATGTCGGTACCGTTCTCCAGGTGGGTGACGGTATCGCACGCGTCTACGGTCTTTCGAAAGTGATGGCGAGTGAGCTTGTAGAATTCCCGAATGATGTTTTCGGTATGGTGTTGAATCTTGAAGAAGATAATGTCGGATGTGTTCTCTTCGGCGAGAGTACGCTTATCAAAGAGGGGGATTCAGTAAAACGCACCGGGCGTGTTGCGTCGATGCCCGTGGGTGAACAAATGCTCGGACGTGTCATCAACCCGCTCGGCCAGCCGATTGACGGCCGCGGTCCCGTGAAAACCGACAAGTTCCTGCCCCTCGAGCGAAAAGCGCTCGGCGTAATTCAGCGTCAGCCGGTGAAGGAACCTCTGCAGAGCGGCATTAAAGCAGTCGACGGAATGATTCCGATTGGCCGTGGACAGCGAGAGCTGATCATCGGCGACAGGCAAACAGGAAAAACTGCGGTTGCAATAGATGCCGTCATCAATCAAAAATATACGCATACACCACAGGCAAAGAGCCGCGGAATAAAGCCGGTCTATTGCATTTACGTTGCAATCGGACAAAAAGGCTCGGTCGTTGCTCAAGTCGTCTCGAAGCTCGAAGAATATGGTGCAATGGAATACACAACGGTGATTTCAGCGAACGCAAGCGACCCTTCGCCGATGCAGTTTATCGCGCCTTATGCAGGCGCTACACTCGGTGAATTTTTCAGAGACAGCGGCAGGCATGCTCTTGTGATTTATGATGACCTGTCCAAGCACGCGCAGGCATACCGGCAGGTATCGCTGTTGCTTCGTCGGCCACCTGGGCGTGAAGCTTATCCCGGTGATGTATTTTATCTTCATTCTCGTCTGCTGGAACGTGCATCGAAATTAAACGAGGACCTTGGGGGCGGGAGTCTGACCGCATTGCCCGTGATTGAAACACAGGCCGGAGACGTCTCTGCGTACATTCCGACAAATGTTATTTCAATCACCGACGGACAAATTTACCTTGAACCCGGATTGTTCAACTCCGGCGTCCGCCCGGCAATCAACGTCGGTATTTCTGTTTCACGCGTCGGAGGAAATGCTCAAATAAAGGCGATGAAAAAAGTTGCCGGACGTCTGCGTCTCGACCTTGCACAGTACCGTGAACTGGAAGCGTTTGCAAAATTCGGGTCGGACCTCGACAAAGCGACGCAAGCGCAATTGCGACGCGGTTCCCGCCTCGTTGAATTGCTGAAACAGGGTCAATATGTTCCGATGCCGGTCGAACAGCAGGTTGTGAGTATCTTTATGGGAACAAACGGGTATCTTGATGAAATTCCACTTGAACAGGTTCAACGGTGTGAATATGACTTTCTTGAAATGATGGAATTGAAGCATAGGCCTCTCCTTGACGAGATTGCGGAAAAGAAAGACCTTTCTGAAGCAATCACGCAACAGCTTCACGCTATTGCGAAAGAATTTGTCGCTGCATTTAAGGTATCGTAGTATATGGCAACGCTTCGCGAAATACGAAGACGAATCGGCAGTGTGAAAAGCACGCAGAAAATTACCAAGGCGATGAAAATGGTTGCCGCTGCGAAGCTGCGCCGCGCTCAGGATGCCGTAATTTCCGCACGGCCCTATGCGCGCAAAATGAAAGAACTGCTCGAACATCTCTCCGCTAAAGTGGATGTCACAGCGAACCCGCTTTTTGCCAGCCGCCCTGTTAATGCTATTGCCGTTATTGTGATTACGGCGGATCGCGGTCTCTGCGGCGCGTTTAACGGTAATATCATTAAAGCGGTTGCTACTCATGTTCAGGCGAACTACCGGGACCAATATACTGCCGGAAAAGTAAAATTGATTTGCGTCGGAAAGAAAGGATTCGACTTTTTCTCTAAACGCAATTATGAAATTGCCAATAAACACATCGGTATTTTTGGCGGATTGAATTTCGGGAATGCAAAGGCAATCATCGGAGATGTGGTACAGAATTTCCTGAACGGTGAGTACGACCGTGTCGATGTCGTATATAACGAATTCAAATCCATCATGCAGCAACGGGTCACTGTCGACCAATTATTGCCGATTCCTCACAGCAGCGCAACTCCACCCTTGCAAGGCTCCGATACAGGTCATGTGCTTGTTGATTACATCTATGAACCTTCGAGTGAGGCGATTATTTCGTCATTAGTCCCCAAACATCTCAATTTTCAGGTTTGGAGATTCCTTCTGGAATCCAATGCTGCGGAACAGGGCGCACGCATGACGGCAATGGAAAATGCAACGACAAACGCTTCAGACCTCATCCGCACACTGCAGCTATCCTACAATAAAGCACGCCAGGCCTCGATCACAAAAGAATTGCTCGAGATTGTCTCCGGTGCTGAAGCGTTAAAGAAAGCTGGTTAAGTTAACCCTCCCGCGGGTTTAGAACCCGCGGGAGGGTTTCTATGCGGGAGGGCTTCTCTTTTGTTTCACCTCCTCTTTTCTTATATTCTCCTCATCTTTTGTCGAACGCATTCTAAAGAAACATGAAAGTTCTTAAATTCGGCGGGTCGTCAGTTTCAACGCCTGCAAGAATTCGTGAAGTGACACGTATCGTTCTTAAAGCTGCAAAGAAGGATCGTGTCGTGGTTATCGTGTCGGCTTTCCAGGGGATTACGAACCAGTTACTTGAATGCGCGCGACAAGCTGAAAAGGGGGATGAAAGCTATCTATCGACCTACAAGAAAATAGAGACCCGCCATCTCGCCGCAATTGATGCACTTCATGGGAAACGCTACGGCAAAGCCTATCGAGAGATTATTCAGCAACAGCTCAGCGAGCTCCGTGATGTGCTTCTGGGGATTCATCTTCTCCGCCATTGCCCTGCGCGCGCGCTTGACCTTAGCGCCAGCTTTGGCGAGCGGCTTTCAGCAGTCATTCTCTCATCCTTTATTAACCGGAAAAAGCCTTCCCGCTTTGTCGATGCCCGCGGGCTTGTCATTACAGATGAGACATTTACTCATGCGAACGTACTTTTTGACCGGACAAACAGGTCGATTCAAAAATACTTCCGGCAATTGCTCGCGAAAAATTCGAAGAATATCATCCCGATTGTAACGGGTTTCATCGGGTCGACGGAAGACGGTCGAACAACAACTATCGGCAGGAACGGTTCTGACTATTCGGCTTCGATTGTGGCTGCGGCTCTTAATGCATCGGCTATAGAAATATGGACTGACGTAGACGGTATTCTTAGCGCCGATCCTCAGATCGTTCCTACCGCGTTTGTTCTTCCCGGCATGTCGTATGAGGAAGCGATGGAGCTCTCCTATTTCGGCGCCAAGGTTCTGCATTCTGCCTCCATCGCACCCGCTGTTGCAAAAAAAATTCCCATCCTTATCA
>CAZAFL010000041.1:0-17948 GCA_964484465.1 uncultured Chlorobiaceae bacterium | reverse complement strand
TTATCCGCGGCAAAATGGAGGGCTTTTAGTAAAGCCGGGAGTGCTATGGAAGCGTCCATCTCTCCTCTGTTGTAAGCAGCGGGCTTACCTAATGCTACGTAGGTCCACAAAAGAACTTGGGCCGAATTGACATTCAGGATACCCTTCGGGCAGGAGAAGGAGAAGCCCGTGCACGGAGGTGGTCATAAGTCGGTGGGACTTGAGCAAGCAGGAATGGGAGGCCTTGGAGCGGATGCGATTTGCGACAACAGAAGCGGCGGTGTTTCGTAACGTCACCATTATTCTGATGACGGCGGTGGGGCGGACGAAGGCGGTCAAGACCCTCGGTTCCTGTAAACTGGGTTAGGCAGCAAACGCGGCGCTTCGGCGAGTTAGGACAGATTCAAGCGGTTGTTCGGGGGACAGCTCTGGGCGTGAAACCTCAACGGGCAACGTACGAAAGCATGGGTCAAGTGCTCCGTGTTCAATCGTATGGCCCAGCTAGGGATGCCTGAGACTGTACGTATGGGAGGATCACATGCCTTCAATGAACTATGGGTGACGTTACGAATTCTTCAACAAAGTCTCATTGACCTGCACGGGCACGCCACTGATCAGGGAGTCCGCCGGATTGACAATGACCGCATCATCGGGCCGAAGCCCCGACACTACCTCAACAGTACTGCCGTAATCGCGGCCGATCGTCACCGGCGCCAGCTCCACTCGCCCATTGCGCACCACGCCGACACGCAATCCCTCAGACCGGAACAGCAGCGTGTTAGCGGGAACCGTGACTGAATGGGTCGCTTGCGGCAACTTCAGGTGAACAAGCACGTACGTGCCCGGCAGGAGTTCGCCACTAGGATTATCAATATCCACTTCGACTAACAGGGTGCGCGATGTGGGATCGATAGCATTGGCAGTGCGGACGAGCGTACCAAGAAAAACCCGGCCGGGAAATTCGTCGAGCGTCAAGGAGGCAGCCGCCCCAGGCTGCGCCGCACGCGCAGAGACTTCGGGCACCGCGACATAAATCCGAAGCTTGTCGATAGCCGCGAGGTGGAAGAGTTCTTTGCTCGGCGCAGTCGCTCCCGCATCAATCAACGCACCAAGGTCAGTATTGCGCGCCGTAACCACCCCGGCAAAAGGAGCATAGAGCTTCTTAAAGCCTTGCAGCTCCTCAAGTCGGCGGACATTGGCGACCTTAGCCTCCACCGTGGCTTTCTGGGCATTGAAATTGCCGACTGCTTGGTCGGTTTCCTGCTTGGACACCGCGTCCGCTTGCAAGAGGAGTTGCCAACGGGTCGCGGTCGTTTTGGCGAAGTCTAAGTTCACCTGCGCCGCCTGGAGGTCCGCCCGCGCCTGCCGCAATTGCTGGTCGATTTCCGGGTTGCTTTCATCCATAAGCCCGGCGATCGAACGGCGAATTAATTTATAACCTGTCCATAGGATATTGATTCCGACAAGAATCGCAATGAGAGGGTCGAACGGGAGCCAGCCGGTCAATGTTATCAGCAAAAGACCGACAACAACACCGATGCTTGTCCAGCTGTCAGTGAGTACATGCTTTCCGTTTGCTTCGATTACAAGGGAGTGGTATTTTTTCCCTATGACGACGAGATACCATCCAAGAGCACCGTTGATGACCACCGATAGTGAGGTGTACGCCGTTCCGGTGCCGATGTTTTCCAACGCTAACCCCGACAGCCATTTGTGAGTTGCCTCGTAGATGATGTACAGTGCGGCAAGTGCAATCATCCATCCTTCAAAGCCTGCGGAAAAAAAACTGATGCGGTCGTGACCGTACATATGAGACTGGTCTGCCGGCTTCAGACTGAGCCAAAAGCTGTACGCTGCAAACGAAACCGCAATGATATGGACAATTGATTCTGCAGCATCCGAAAGAATTGCCGCAGAGCCGGTGATAACGTAGGCATAAATCTTCAGTGCAAGCATGAAAAAACCTATGGCGACCGAAAGAGCCATAGCTCTGCTCATTTCCTTCACGGCGCGATTGTCGTATGCGGAAGCGGTTTTGTCAGCCATGGTATTCACACCGTGGATATCTTTAATTTGGGAGTTGTCTCTGGTTATTTCAGTTTTTCGGTTTCACGGTCGTTGTTAACATCCTTGCGGCCGTTTTGGGGTCGTTCGTGGGGAGCTGACACGCATAATTTTCGCAAATGTATACCGTTGTCTTATTGTCGATCATCTTCATTCCTTCAATGAAAGGAAGGAAGGACAATACCCTCTTCTTTGCATTTTCACTGTTGATGTAAAGTATGACTTTGTTCGGAATAAAATTCGAGTGGACAGCTCTCAACATTGATTTCGAATCTTCGCTGCCGGGCGTTCCCACAATAATAATTTCTTTAGGAGTGGATAAATTCCAGTCGAGTGCAACGAGCATCTGCGGCGTTACTTCGGGAGTCTGTTGAATGCGTGAGCCAAATGCATTAATGGTTGCCTCAGCCATCTGGTGCCATTCTTTGTTATCAGTCATTTGTCCTAAGCGTAAGAGATTCAGCGCTGCGATAGAATTTCCCGTCGGCTCGGCGCCGTCATAATCATCTTTCGTCCTGAGAAGAATTGCAGGTTCATTCACCTTTTCCGGTGTGTCAAAAAAACCGCCATTGGGCTGGTCCCAGAAGATTTCGATTTGCTTTCTCGCAAGAGACAATGCGACATCGAGCCAGTGGATATCAAACGATCCCTCATAGAGGTCAAGTAACCCCATCGTTAAGAAGGAATAATCCTGGAGAGTGCCGTCGAACCGTGCCTCGCCGTCGCGATAACGGCGCATGAGCTTGCCACTCGCGTTGTCGTACAGGTTGTTGATAATGAAACGAGCCGACCGTTCAGCAGCTTCAAGATAGCGCGGCTCGTCCAGAACCTGATATGCTTTTGAGAAAGCCGAGATCATGAGTCCATTCCATCCGGTAATGATCTTGTCGTCGAGATGGGGGCGTGGGCGTTTTTCGCGCTCAGCAAAAAGCTTGCGGCGTGATGCGGCGAGGACCTGGCGGATTTCATCCGGAGGTTTGCTAAAGGCGGTCCCGGTTTCTTCAACGGAATGTGCAATATACAATATATTCTTTCCCAGGAAAACTGACATCGGGTCATTTAGAGCATTTCCCGTGTCCTGCACACCGTAGTAGAAATTAACTATATCGGCATTTTCTTTTCCCAAAATGCTGTCGATTTCTCCTTTTGTCCAGACATAAAAAGTTCCTTCTTCTTTTTCATCGGGCGTTGCTATGTCGGCGGCGCTTTCTGCGTCTTCGGCGGAGAAAAACCCTCCGTCACGATACGAGAGGTTTCGCAACACATATTCAAGGATATCTCTGGCTGCATCTGCATACAGAGAATCATGGGTGATTTGATATGCTTCAAGATATGAAGAGGTTAACTGTGCCTGGTCGTACAACATTTTTTCAAAATGAGGAACCCGCCATTGCCCATCGACAGAATACCGGTGAAAACCTCCGCCGATGTGGTCATGAACTCCGCCTTCATACATTTTACGCAGTGTAGAAAGGGTCATTGTTAATGCTGAGTCCTGGCGTGTCCGTGCGTAGTAGCGAAGAAGAAAATTAAAACTTACGGGTCTCGGGAATTTTGGCCCGCTGCCGAACCCTGCGTAAATTGAATCGAAAGTCTGGTAGAGCTGAGTATACCCGGTCGAGAATACGGAATCATTAACCTCGACAGGTTTGACAGAATTTTCATGGTTATTGATGAGCTCAACGATCTGATCGCCGGATTCAAGAAGCTCTCTTCTTGCATTGCGCCACAATTCTCTTATACGCTTGGTAATTTGGGGAAAGCCTGGTCGCCCTCCGCGTTCAGTCGGAGGAATGTATGTTGTACCAAAAAACGGTTTGAGCTCCGGTGTGAGAAACATCGACATCGGCCAGCCGCCGCTGCCGGAAATCGCCTGCAATGCAGTCATGTAGACGTGGTCAACGTCAGGGCGTTCTTCCCGGTCGACTTTGATGCAGACAAAATTTTCATTCATCAGTTTCGCGATGTCCGCGTTTTCAAATACTTCGCGTTCCATAACGTGGCACCAGTAGCAGGTCGAATAGCCGATCGACAGGAAAATGGGTTTGTCATCAGTTCGGGCTTTCGCGAACGCTTCTTCTCCCCAGGGATACCAGTCGACCGGGTTAAACGCATGCTGGAGAAGGTACGGACTCTTCTCGTGGATAAGCCTATTCGGTGTTTTTCCTTTGGCGAGGTTGCGCGCAACAAAGGCGGATGCGGTATTCATGAGTGAATCATTTTCTGCGGAAGAAGATGGTGGTTGTTGGGAGAATACGCTCAATGATGCAAATGGCTGGATTCCGAACAGAAATAGAGAAAGAGCGAGATGTAGTATCCAAGGTTTTTTTTTCATGAGAAGGAATACAAGATGATTTGCCTTCTTTGCCCTTCTTGCGATATTGTGGAGCTGATCGGGATCGAACCGACGGCCTCCTCGTTGCGAACGAGGCGCTCTCCCAGCTGAGCTACAGCCCCAGAGCAATTATCAACTGCTCTAAAAATATAAGAAACTTTGAGAGGGAAAACAACATTATGCGGATTACACGCCCCTCAGGGATATTACTAACCAGTTTGTTTCTACCAGACAAGCCTATTTAATAATAACAAACTTTCCCGTTTGTGTGCCCAGCGATGATTCCACAGTGTAGACATACAATCCGCTTGCTATTTGTTTTCCCCCTTCGCTGAATAATCTCCATTCTTCCTGCCCGAGGGGTAAACCGCCCGATTGTCTGGCCGCATCATCATGGTCGATTGTGTGTATTACTTCACCGGCGAGTGTGAAAATTCTGATGATGGCGCGTTCAGGAAGATTGGTAAACCAGATCTGACGGTTATTGTCTGTCCAACTGCGCTGGAGTCCTTCTGGTCCGTTTCCGTCTGTGTATGAATTATCTGCGCGGTACGGATTCGGGACGACTTTTACCTGCCCAAGTTTTTTGGAGGGACCAAAATAGACTTCAACCCGATGCGCGCTTGATGCAATATCCGATTCTAAAAGCCTCGATGTTGTAATCGTATCGTCAACATAACCGGTACTATCCGGAATTTTGACGATAAACATTTCAGGCATCGTAAGTGATGTTACTGCATACGAGTATGTTCGTCCCCGGAAGAGGTTCGAATCGGTATACGAGAATTGTAATCCATTGTCTATTCCCAGGCCGTCATTGACATCGTACTGTTTCAGCAAACCAAAACTCTGTACGCCATAGGGAGGGAAATCACTTCTGTAGATTCTGAATCCTTCAAATGTTCTTCCACCAAGAGAATGACCAGGAGGCGGGTCGCGCCTTCGCCAGTGAGTATCGGGAAGGGCTTCAAGGAAGCGCGCAGAGTCGTCCCACGTCTCCAACGGATTAATTCCAGGGTCGCCCGGTTTCCAGCTCCAATCAAGAAGGACACTGTCACGACCGTGCGCTATCCTCACAGAAGGCGAGGGAGCAAGTAGCTGCGGCTTGTAACCGCGTTTGTAGAACGCGAATGTTTCCGCGGCATTATCACGCAGGGTGTTTTCCCCTTCAATCAAACCATCACCTGATACAAGAGCCAGGCTTAATCTTATCGTATCGTTTGGATATAATGTTGAAAATGGACCGAAGGCATAGACAAACCTCGTGTCCGATAAGAATGGATACTCACTGCCGTCTATGTGACCTGAAGACATAAAGTCGTATCGCAACTGATTAGTGGCAGGGGTTTGTGGTCCGGGAAACCATCTGAATGTCAGCTTTAATGAATCCATTATTCTTGACGCCCCCAGGAACGTAACACCAATTGGTGTTGAAGGCCTGTTGACAGGATTTTGGATGTATGCAGTACGGACGTCTGGAAGGTAATCTGAATAATTATTCTGATAGAATGCACCTGTAATCTTCGGTCCAACGTCGGCATCAGCAAAGATCCCAACATAAACACTGTCGAGGGTCTTTTGTCCTATATTTATGATGTTATATTCGAAAGCAAGCATTGGGATTGTTATGGCATTCTTCCACGCGTAAGATTTTTGTAAGATCTTAATCCCCAGCGGAGTATGAAATTCGGGAAAAAGAGGTTTGAATGTGTCAGCGTACTCGACAAACAAGTCATTGTCAGACACAAAATCGCCGGAGTCTGGTCGGAAGAATGTGTCTACACCAAACATGTCGTTGGATGCCCTGGAGACAAGTTTTGTCAACGCCGGCGGGCCACCTGTGGATGTATCAGTTATTGCACCAATCCACAAGCCGGCTGTGGACATGTGCTCTATATTGCTTCCAACCGGATATTCCACCGCAATGCATGATGAGTCCAGATTCGGTGAGCAGCTGATCGTCCCATTATTTGCCAACCATGCTCGTATGTTGAAACCCTGTTGTTGGAATTCAACGCGGGGGATTGAATCACTCCTCGAAGCCTTCAGCTGCGGTTTTTCATGAGCGTGGATTTTCGATAGGCATATTAAGAACGCGACGAATGATAGGGTTAACACAGCTTTCGATTTCATAGCTGGTCTCCTACGTATGTTGAACAGCCCCCAGGCAAAACTTATTACAAATTTATGCGAAAATCAAAACGCAGGCGGTCGTGAGACAATTGGCAACCGCCTGCGCTGTCAATAATTTACTCTCCCAGCATCATCTCACGGATATACTTCACCGACGGCGAGCCGTAACTCATAAACGTCTCATTGAATTTCTTCAGCGAATACTTGTCGCCCATTTTTTTCTTGTACGCATCCCGCAAATCCCAGATTTCCTGGAATCCCACAAAATAAGTTGAGAGTTGTGTCGATGTGAGATTTGCCCGCCGCCATTTGCCTGCGGCTTCACGCTCTTCCTGAAAACCTTCCTTCATCAACAGGTCCATCATCTCTTTTTCCGTCATCCGGTACGCGTGAATCTTCTGATCGATAATAGCATTAAGCACGACACGAATGTACCATTTCAAATTGATTAGTTTCATCTTCGGGTCGTTGTTTTTGAATCCCTGCTCAACCATCATACGCTCGGCATATACCGCCCAACCCTCGACCATCGCACCGCTGCCATAAACACTCCTGATGATTGACGGAAAACGGTTGGAGTAATACAACTGGACATAATGTCCCGGTATGCCTTCATGAATGCTCAAATCATAGAGTGACCAGGTGTTGTATTCGCGCAAGAACGACTCAACCTGCTCCGGCGTCCAATCATTGGGAATTGGTGTCACGTTGTAAAACGATTTCAGGTTTTTCTCAAGCGGTCCAGGAGACTCCATCGAAGCGACAGAAACACCTCTCTCGTATTCAGGCGTTTCGCGAATTACCAGCGGTTGTGTCGGATCAAGCGTCACAATATCATGGTCGGTGATAAATTGTGTGATTTCAGGCATCATTTTCGTAATGACATCCATCAGCTCATCTTTTTTTGGATGTTCGAGAACAATCTTGTCAAGAACTTTCTTGATAACAACAAGCTTGTCCTTGCCTGAAGCATCCTCATTATAATATTCTTTGTATAACGGCGCAGCAAGTTCGTACATCATGGCATGGACACGGACTTTCTCCGATTCGGCACGTTCGAGAACCTGGTCCGGGGTGAGGCTTGACTTGAGGTTGTGAGTCAATTTCTTAAAGAATAATTCTTTTCCGATGCGGGTGTCTTTCGTTGCCCGAGGCATGAGGTCGGTTTCCAGCCATTTCCCAAAACTCTCCAGTGCGGCTATGGCAACAGCAGATGCTGATTTTATCGAATCCTGAATTTCAGCGGAGGCGGTTTTTCCGGCGTTGGGTAATTCCTCCTTAAAAATACTGATGTTGCCTGCGTTCTGCCTGACGGCTGTTTCAACATGCATCTTCGGCGCTGTTTTGAGGTTTGCTTTTGCCTGCTCCAGAAAACGAGGAACGGCTTTTGCACGTGCTATGGCATTCTTCAGGCGTTGATCGAGAGGGGCGAATTCCTGATAGATAAGACCGGCAATAGAATTTCCTATGGAACCTGTGTACACCAAAGGATTCCATTCATAACTTTTAAGTTCCTGGTCGCCGAACAGAGACTCATCGATACTTTCCTTGAGAATTCTGTAATCGATGCTCTTGTCTTTTGAAAGACCTTTCTGGTCGATGGTAGCGAGTTGTGCGTTAAAGTCTGTAAGGCGTTTGATTTCCATTTCATTCGCCTGAGCACTGACATCATCGAGCATATTGTCGTAATCATGTACTCCGATACCGGTTGCACTGATTGGATTTGCAAGAAAGTATGTTTTGAGATATTCAGAAGTCAGCTTGTCGAATTTTTCATTTTCGGTCTGAGAGGTTGCGACAAGTGTAAATGAAAAAAACAATACACCGGTGACGATGAGGTTGATGGGTTTCATGAACATGTCCCTGCTGAAGTGAATAGATGTGAACTGTCGGAGGGAAATATAATGAGAATGGAAAGGAGATACAACAGAAATCCCGAAAATTGGAGAACTCTCCCTGGACGCGTAGAAGGCCGACGCGGGGGGAATCTTGACAAATTGCCCAAAAATTCTTATTTTTTAATAAATTTCAAGGGTTTAAGGGGATTTTTTGATGAATGAAGGTTTAAACGACAGGCAACGCGCGATCTTGCGGTGTATTGTCGACCATTTCATAGACACTGCTGTTCCAATTGCTTCACAATACATTGCGACGCACAATGATTTGGGGTTGAGTTCCGCAACTATTCGTAACACGATGGCGGATCTCGAAGAATTGGGGTATGTTACCCATCCACATACTTCGGCGGGAAGAATGCCAACGGATAAAGGATACCGTTTTTTTGTCGACTCACTTATGACTGTTGAACCGATAAGTGAAGATGAGCAGGGAACAATTAAAATTCAGCTCGATACGATTACCGAAATCGACGACCTGCTCCATCAGACGGCAAAACTCCTCGGCACAATCTCGCATCAGCTGAGTATTGTAAGCGCACCTCATTTGAAAAGCGGAAAACTCGAGAGAATGGAGTTCCTTCCGGTCACCTCGAACAAAATGTTTATTGTGTTGACTGTGAAATCGGGCATTATCAAAACCATCACGATGGAAATCGACACGACAATTCCCCGGGAAAAACTCGAACACATCACCCGGCTTCTCAACGAACGTCTCAGCGGCTTAACGCTCGAAACCATCCGTGAAACGATTGCAGACCGCGTAAAGGATTTCATGAGCGAAGAGACCGGGATCATTAACCTTGTCGTCCGATCTGCGGACAAGATTTTTGACGATTCAAAAGAGCGCGAGCGATTACATATCGGCGGAACAGAATCATTGATTGAACAGCCTGAGTATGACGATCCCAATAACGTGCGTAATATCGTTGAGTTCATTCATCGGGAAGATGCAGTCATTGAAGTGTTGAACAGACAGGAACAGCAGGCCGACCAGGAAGGCATGTTGGTTTCGATCGGACAGGAACACGGGGAAGAGATGCTGAAGAACAATAGCATTATTATTTCACCGTATAAAATCGGTAATGTCATCGGAACGATCGCTATCATCGGCCCGCGGCGCATGAAATACTCGAAGATCATCCCGCTGTTGAATTATGTCTCCGAACAGGTGTCTTCAACACTGAGCAGGGAAGGCTGATGCCGGAAGAACCGAACACAGAACAGAATAATGAGCTGTCCGAACAGTCTGCTCGTACGAAGGATGCTTACAATAACAAAATTGTGGAGCTTGAAGCTTCAGTCGCGCAATTGAAAGATCAATTGTTGCGGAAGGCAGCTGAGTTCGAGAATTACAAGAAGCGCGTCGAGAACGATTATGCGACGACGGTGAAATTCGCAAACGAGGATCTTATTATCGCTCTTCTTCCTGTCGTGGATGATTTTTACCGTTCGCTGAGTGCAACAAAGGATACTTCTGCTGAACCACAATCGGTGGAATTTGCCCGGGGCGTTGAATTGATTTACAATAAGCTTCTGAAAATATTGGAAGCCCAGGGGGTGAAACAATTCGATGCTGAAGGCAAGCCGTTCGACCCGCACTATCATGACGCATTATTACAGGTGCCTCGAGCCGATGTACCTGCGCATACGGTAATCGAGGAAGTCGAAAAAGGATACATGCTTCATGATAAGGTGATTCGTCATGCAAAGGTTATTGTTTCGAGTGAACCGCCTGCTGATGAATTGATCAAGCTCGAAGGAAACGGTCCCGCGAATGGACACAATGAAAAGGATACACCGAATTGAACATGGCAAAACGTGATTATTACGAAGTGCTGGGAGTTTCACGGAATTCAGATCAGGATGAAATAAAAAAGGCGTACCGTAAAGCCGCGCTCAAGTATCACCCCGACCGGAACCCGAACAACAAGGAAGCCGAAGAGAAATTTAAGGAAGCCGCAGAAGCGTACGAGGTATTAAGTGATAACGACAAGAGACATCGTTACGATCAATACGGGCATGATGGATTACGTCAGGGTGCCGACTTTCAGGGCTATAATAATATCAATGATATTTTTTCAAACTTCAGCGACATCTTCGGCTCGGGTTTTGGTGGAAGCATTTTTGAGGAAGTGTTCAGCGGAGGAAGAACCCAATCACGCCGAAGAAGGGACACGGGAACTCCCGGGTCCGACCTTAAGATTCGCCTGAAGCTCTCACTCGAAGAGATTGGTTCCGGAGTTGAAAAGAAACTGAAGCTCAAACGATGGAAACCATGTGAAACCTGTCATGGTTCCGGGGCAAAACCCGGCTCGTCAAAAACAACATGTCCGGTATGCAATGGTACCGGAGAAGTGCGACAGGTTTCCCGGTCAGTGTTTGGGCAATTTGTTAACATTTCTACCTGCAATAATTGCGGTGGACAAGGAAGCATAGTCAAAGACCGCTGTGATACCTGTGGCGGCGAGGGGCGTGTTCAGGGTGAGACAACGATAAAAGTAAACGTTCCTGCAGGAGTGTCCGACGGGAATTATATTCCGCTTCAGGGACAAGGTAATGCCGGCCAGAGAGGCGGTCCGGCGGGTGATATTATCGTTATTATCGAAGAAGAGCCGCATAAAATCTTTACCCGTTCGAATGATGACGTTATTCTCGACCTGCTGGTCAGTTTTCCGGAGGCTGCAATAGGAGCAGAGGTTGAAATCCCGACACTCTCGGGAAAAGCCCGACTGAAAATCGATCCGGGAACACAATCGGGAAAGATTCTCCGGATGAGGGATAAAGGAATTCCTCACCTCAATGGTTATGGCCGTGGAGACCAGCTCGTGCGCGTGAATGTCTGGGTACCGACCAGACTTTCGAAAGATGATAAAGAGATTTTGAAGCGTATTGAAGGAAACGAAAATTTCAAACCGAAAGAGGGAGACAGGTCGGCCAACTCCGATAAAAGTTTTTTTGAGAGGATGAAAGATATCTTCTCCTAGTGTTTTCCGTCAATATCATTTCAATGGACTTCATGAACCTGTTCGACAAATTTAATCAGGCGTTTGGATTTACTGCCGGTGAGCGACGGGTTGTCCTGTTCCTCCTGGGAATGCTGCTTGTCGGTGCGGGAATCAAAATGTACAAATCGGTTGCAGATGTTCCCCCCAAGTTCGATTACTCTTCTGTTGATTCCGAGTTTACAGCACGCTCACATCTCCTCCAACCGGCAGATTCGGTGTCTAATGCTGTATCGAATGTTCCGGCAGCCGGGGAGCAGCGTCCGGTTTCAAAACAATCTTCATCTTCTCAAATTTCCCCCGGAAGTATAGATATCAACGCAGCAACAAAAGATGAATTGATGAAACTTCCCGGAATCGGAGAAGCAATGGCGGAGCGAATCATTCTCTACAGAGATGAACATGGTCCGTTCGGTGCAATCGACGACTTGACTAAGGTCAAAGGAATCGGCAAAAAAAAGCTTGAACAGATTGCCCCGTTTTGTAAACTCGGAAAATGATACATGGGAAAGAGATTCAAGGCAGGAATCAGTTTCAATAACGATACAGCACAGGTTGCCGTAATTGAGCCTGACGCTGACAAGGCTGTCGTCCATTATCTTGGTGAATTTAATCATGCAAACGGCAACGACCTCTGGTTCTTGGACGAGGTCGTACACTCGAAAAACCGTGTCATGAATAAAGTGTCGGAAGTTTCCATTGCGCTGGATAACACGAATGTCTTCCTCTTCAGTTTTCCACTGGATACCTCACTCAATCAAGCGGAGCAAAACGAGCACGTACAGTGGGAGATTTCGAACTTCGTTGAGGGATTTAAACCGAGGGAATATATTCACGATATGCATATTTTGCGTACAAATGCACGTGAACAGGTTTCAGATGTTCTTATTGTGAGCGTTCGGCGTTCGCTCCTTTTTAATATTCAACATGAGCTGGAGGGCAAAGACATTGACCTGCAATTTGCCGACGCGCAGCATTTTGGGGCGCAGCATGCTCTGGTCACCGCTCATCCGGAAACAAAAAGCAAAGTTGTCGCATTGGTCGGAGCGGCGGGTAACCGGCTTGACATTGGAATTGTTTCGAACGGTCGCCTGACCGCATACCGTTACGGTATTTTCCCCGACGATGCGCAGCGCGAAGAGCTGTTGAAGGCAACCGTGGGAGAAAGCGCTGTTTCCGATATCTACCTGTACGGCGTTGGGGTTTCCCCGGGTGTCATCAAAAGCATGCGTAGCGCGATCTCCTCGAATATTGCTGCGCTCGATCCGTTTTCGCGGCTAACGGTCTCGTCCGCATTTCGGGATTTTGATAAATTCATCGGTCGCGAGCATCATTTCGCATCGAGTATCGGATGCGCACTGAGAAAGCAATGAGATGAGGATTATCACCGGCAAGTATAGAGGGCGAGTGCTCGATGCACCCGGGGGAAACGGTGTCCGCCCGGCGACGGACAGAGTGAAGGGGACAATCTTCAATATGTTGCAGAACCGCCTGGGACTGAAGGATATTCATGTCCTCGATTTGTTTTCGGGCAGCGGCAGCCTCGGGTTTGAGGCACTGAGCCGAGGTGCCTCAAGTATTGTGTTTGTGGATGAAGACCGGGCTGTACTCGATTCGGTTCACGCCAACGCACGGAAAATCGGATGTGAAGATGATTGCTTTATGCTGAAAGCCGACGCGGTCGAGTTTATACAACAAACATCCGACAAGTTTGAGCTTATTTTTGCAGACCCGCCGTACATCTACGGGGGCACGCCAAGGTTGCCGGCGCTTGTTTTTCAACATGAGTTGCTCAAGACCGGCGGATTTCTTATTATCGAACACAGCAAACGCACAATGTTTGAGAAGTCGGACGCATATCTGCTTACTGTTCAAAAAGCATTCGGCGATACCCGCGTCAGTTTTTTTACTCACCCGTAATAACAAGGAGGGTGCACGATCATGAACATTGCGATTTATCCCGGGACATTCGACCCGATTACCTATGGTCATCTCGACGTTATCGAACGTGCAAGAGAAATATTCGACAGGGTTATCGTATCGGTTGCGCAAAATTCATCCAAGCAGCCGCTCTTCAGCGAAAAAGAGCGGGTGCTTATGATTCGGGAGGTTGTCCGGAAATATAAAAATGTCGAGGTTGACAGTTTTCGTGGCATGCTGGTGAAGTACTGTATGTCGAAAAAAGCGACTGCCATCGTGCGCGGTCTCCGCGCAGTATCGGATTTTGAATATGAATTTCAGATGGCATTGATGAACCGCAAGCTTGCGGAAAGCATCACGACAGTTTTTCTGATGCCACATGAGAAATATACCTATCTTAATTCGAGCATCGTTCGTGAAGTAGGAATGCTGGGCGGAGATGTTTCCGAATTTGTCCCGGCGAGCGTACGCAAACATCTTATAAAAAAACTCCGGCAACGTACAACGAAATGAACACGTGAAACCACTTTCCCACAAAATTCAACAGCTGGAAGTATCTCAGACACTGGCGCTCACGAATCTTGCCAGCGACATGCGCAGATCAGGAATCGATGTCGTCACCCTTACAGCCGGTGAGCCTGATTTTCCAACCCCGCCTCACATCAAAATTGCTGCAGTGTGTGCAATCGAAGAGAATTTTACTCATTACACTGCACTCGAAGGCATTTCCGAGCTCAGGAAGGCTATAGTAGAGAAATTTGAGAGCGACAATAATCTGCATTTTGAGCCATCCGAAATCCTTGTCTCATGCGGTGCGAAACATTCGTGTTACAATGCGCTGCAGGCACTCTGCAACAACGGCGACGAAGTTGTCGTTGCCGCTCCCTATTGGGTCAGTTATCCTGAAATCGTCAAGCTTGTCGGCGCAAAGCCAGTGATCGTCCATGGTTCTGCGGAAACAAATTTCAAGATTACTCCGCTACAGTTTCGGAAAGCCATCAACGAAAAAACTAAAGCCTTTATTTTTAATTCACCCTGCAATCCCACAGGGGCAGTATATTCACAGGGTGAAATTGAAGAGCTTGCAGACATAATCCAGGAGACAGGCATTTATGTCATTGCGGATGAAATCTATGAAAAAATAATCTATGATGGCGTAAAACATTTTAGTATCGGGTCGATTAAAGAAATCAAAGAACAGGTTGTTACCGTGAACGGAGTCTCAAAGGCTTACGCGATGACCGGCTGGCGCATCGGATATCTCGGCGCTTCAAAGAATATTACACTAGCTGCGGCAAAAGTTCAGGGGCAGGTTTCCTCAAATGCTTCGTCTATTTCTCAGCGCGCTGCGGTTGCCGCGCTCAAGGGGCCTGCCGATGACGTCACTGCAATGGTGAAGGAATTTCAACGCCGACGCGATTTTGTCCTTGCTCAACTGCAAAAGATTCCCGGAATAGAACTACTGAAGCCCGACGGAGCCTTTTATGTGTTTCCATCAGTTCAGGTGTTCACCGGCAAACGAATCAAGGGTGCGTTGATTAAGGATGATATGGATATCAGCCAATTCTTGCTGAATGAAGAACATGTTGCCGTCGTTCCTGGAAGCGCCTTCGGCGCCAGGAATTATTTGCGTCTCTCCTATGCCTGTTCTATGAAGGAGCTCGAAAAGGCTGTCAAGAGACTTCAGAGCGGTTTCAAAAAATTGAACGATGGATATTAATTATCTTTTGCAAATAATGTGTTATGCCTACATACACGTACCGGTGTAAGAATTGTTCGTATGAGTTTGAAGAATTACAGAAGGTAACTGAAGAACCGTTGGTGCAGTGCCCCTCCTGCAAGAAGGATACTCTGATCCGCATCATAGAGGGCGGAGCGGGCCTGGTATTTAAAGGAAGCGGCTTTTATCTTACTGATTACAAAAAATCATCTGACACAGAATCAAAGAAATCTTCGTCAGATAAACCATCGAAACCGGAAAGCAAACCCGAATCGAAACCACCGGATTCCAGCTCTTCCAAAAGTAAAGATAGTCCTCCTTCTACTTCGTAACGTTATTCGTTCTTCCGGATTCATGCGCCGGTAACCAGCTTATAACCGATACCGTGGACATTAATAATTTCTATGGAAGAGTCCTGTTTGAGATATGTCCTTAAGCGGGAAATGAACACATCCATACTTCTCCCGTTGAAATACGAATCATCCCCCCATATCGTGGTAAGCGCAAGCTCACGGGGAAGAGTTGTATTCATGTGCCGGCACAACAGTTTAAGAAGTTCAGCCTCTTTCGTTGTAAGCTTTTGCTTCTTGCCGTTTCGCTGAAGTACCTGTCGTTCACAATCGAAGAAGTATGTCCCCACGGCAAAGGAAGTTTGTACTTGCACGGGTCTCGTTGTCGCTCGTTTCAATACCGCCTGGATGCGCATCAGCAGCTCCTCCATGTTGAAGGGTTTGGTAACATAATCATCGGCGCCGATTTCAAAGCCTTCGATTTTGTCCTCCTTCATTGCCTTTGCAGTGAGAAATATTAGCGGAATCTGTTGATCAACTACACGCACGTCCCGGGCAAACGAAAACCCGTCCTTTTTCGGCATCATCACATCCACAAGGCAAAGATCGAACGGCTCTCCCCTGAATACACTGAATCCATCGGCACCATTGGAACAACGCCTGACGATATAACCACGGAGTTCCAGGTGTTCCTGCACCATGAACCCTAAGTTCGGGTCATCTTCCAGCAAGAGAATTTTTTTCTTGCCGCTCATGTTGATTCTCCCGATTTCATCAGTGGGAACCTCATTTCGACGGTTGTCCCTAGCCCGAGTGTGCTTTCGAGTGTAATCTCTCCTCCGTGAGCTTCCGTCATTAATTTTACATAACTCAGCCCGAGTCCGAATCCTTTAACATTATGGACATTCCCAGTATGCGCGCGGTAATATTTTTCGAAGACACGGTGACGGTTTTCTTCTGCAATACCGATTCCATGATCTTTGACCATAATAAGAATGGAATCGTTGAAGTTGCGCGTACGAACTTTAATCTCAAGGAGTTCCTGCGAATATTTTATCGCATTGTCAAGTACATTGCTAATAATATTTGTCAGATGGACTGTATCTGCATTGATGACTGCATGCTCCGCTTCGAGTGTACAATTGACGGACCCCTGATTCTGTTCGATGCGGAGAGCGTTGTTCTCCAGCACCTTTGAAATCACTTCATGGACATCGACAGGCACGCATTTGAGGGTATAGTTTCCTTCCTCGAGAACAGCCATTTGGAGAATTTTATCGACCTGTTGTTTCATCCGGAAGTTTTCATCCCGGATAACAGCTCCATATCTCCGGAGCTTTTCTTCATCTCCGATCACCGCAGGATGTATCATCGTTTCAGCTGCAACGGAGATTGTTGAAATCGGTGTCTTGAATTCGTGTGTCATATTATTAACGAAGTCCATCAGCCGCAGAGAAAATTGCTTCTGCCGGAGAATTGTTCGAATCGTGTATGTGAAACAATACACGATGATGCTCATGAATACAACAGTGAGCAAAAGATGGGGGAGAACCTGTTTCAGCAGAAACGCCTGTAATCCGGGGAAATAGACAACCAGTTGGTTAAAGCTGAACGAAATATCGTTCGGGAAAAGCCGTGTTTTGAATTGCGATGTTTGCAGTTCGTGCTGGTATACAGCAGGTTGAAGAATGTGGAGTGAATCATCCTGTTCGGAAAGCACACCGTACGCAAACGGCAGGTCGATTCCGGAAGATCTCAAATTACTTCCGATAATCGAATCCAGCATGATGCTGCTTAATCGCTTTTCAATCGGTATACGTTCACCAAAAAGCAATTTATCCATCACCTGACCGACTAGCTCCTTACGGCGTTTGGAAGAAGCTTCGTCTGCTGTGATTTTCTCGGCGTTTCCGTTTCGCATTTCCATTGTGTACGATGAGCTGTCGGAATAAAATTTAAAAATAAATTTCCCGTGTGAGAACGCCGAATTTGCCACTTCGATGCTGTGTTCACCGGCGGGCCTAAATGAATTCAGGATAACACTGTCTTTTCCCGTCGCTTCGTTGTACACACGTATCAGGACATGCTGGGGGGTGGGCAGCCTGTACCACATTTTGTCGCCTTCCCAACGCACAACGGGAGGTGCAACTCTCATTTCCCCCACCGGGTCGAGCTCGTTCGATACAAACACAGTATTGCCCGTTGCGCCCGAATCGTTTGTCACCGAGAGTGTCACTATTGAATCATCGTGGATGCTGAACATCTGCATATTGAGCTTCTGCTTCGGCTCTTTGACTGCAACCCGGTACACATTGCGCACCGCTTCAGCAGTTTCGAGCTTTTGAGCGATCGCGTTCATTGCGGCGTTGACATTGTTGCGGAATGCCTGCAGTTTCGCATCCATAGCGTTCGCAAGCAGGATGTACTGGAGCATCACCAGGCCGGCAAGCGAGATAACAATGAAGACAATAAGAATGACAATCGTTCTGTTCTGAAGTCTCATGTTATAATGTACGACATTCAGTACAAATATTCTTCCGTGTTAACAGTCATTAACACTTTTCAACACTCTTTAACTCGGATTCCTGCAACAGAACCCATAAGTTA
>CAZAFL010000040.1:543-18734 GCA_964484465.1 uncultured Chlorobiaceae bacterium | reverse complement strand
GGATGAACCTCCCAACAAGTATTTCGCTATAACAGTTTGCCATTCGGATTGTACTTGATGGAAGAACTTCAATGGTTGAAATCATATAACATTCATCCTTCGACAGTAATTTTCTTTCCTCGTAAGCCATAGACAAACTGTTCCGTCCATTCTGGATGTATCTTTCGAAAAGCCGGTGTAATTTCAACTATCATGCATTCTCTTTTTCTTGCCTTAGCTTTGTTGCTTAAGTAAATGTGGAAATCATGTCTCGACGCTAAGAGCGAGTGACAATTACACGGTCAAGCGGCAAGGAATGTACTCGACGAGAAATGTTGGAGCCGAAAAATCAGAATCGCTCAATAATTTCAAAATTGTGGAATGAGTGGTTCTCTTCATCATAAATTGGGTCAAAAGTCCGTACCACCATTCCGTGATAGCCAGCCGAATGAAGTAAAGCAGCTTCATGTAGGACTGATTCCAGAGTATCGAAGGTATCACGGCGGCGAAGTTGTTCACCTTCCTTACGGTTGAAATAACAGTAATAAACAGTTTTAGTCGCGGTCTTCTCTAGTTGCATACTTTTATTTGTGATGATGTCTTACTGACAAAATTCCTCACCCAAATAAACTGTCCCGTCAACAAGAAATGCAGCACCTTGAAAGTGAGGAAGTGATCGCACATGAAAAACTCACTTGTTGACAGGACATTGGAGAAACGAGGGGTCAATCGATATGCATAATCTACTCGTCTTGCATCTCTGATGCAAGTTAAGAAATGGTTATCATTGTGTTGTTGAATGTAAAAATCCTGCAATTAACTTTCTAATAGTTTTCTTTAACAAACATGCAAAAGTCATTACCATATTTAACTCCTACACTGGTTCTGTCGACGCTCATCAAAAAAGCTCAAAACGCGATCTACACCCTTGACAACTAAGCTTTATTTTATTAGGTTACAGTCCCAACTTTTTTGCTCAAGTCAAATTACCACCGTCATGTCCTAATATGGAATCGTATATTTGTCGTCATTGTGATTCGAAAGATTCTGAAATCAGCTCCTTCAGACCCAAAGATTTTCCTGGCAGATTTTATTTTGTTCAGTGTGCAAATTGCCATACCAAACTCGGCGTGGTGGATATTTACGATGTCATAGACTGCTTTCATCAAAATTCGGCTAGACAGAGAAATCTCGCAATTGATTTGCTTACAAGACTGAGCAATATGGCATCAGTGTAGATTCTCACGCTAACAAACAAAGTGAGAAGCCAGAACAAGATAGTTATCCGGATGGGAAAGTTCAGTTCAATTCGTTGAGCATCTTAATCATCGTCGGGTAAGGCAACAACAACACGGTCTCGAATCTGGCGAGTTTCACCCGCGGCTTTGCTGATGAGTTCTTTCGATTCAGTGCTTGTCCAGATAATTGTATTAGTGAAAATTTGTTGACACTTTCAGCAGGAGTTCTTACCTTAGTTTTGTGCTGGGGGATTGTTCTTTTCGAAGATTCATACGTTATCTGTTTCGCAAAAATGCTGTGTGCTTTTGCGAGATCTTAAGTGCCATTGTTTTGCGAGTTAGGAACGATCATGCAAATGTTCCAGGTGTTGCATATATAGCGTATCTCACGGTGACCACAGGAACCTAAGATGAATTGCAAACAATTGGGATTTTGGCTTGCATGCCTAACAACAGTTGAGGGATCATTCTACGGATGTTCAAACGTTGAGAGTGCACGGCGTGTTACCGAAACTTCGACTTGTCCTACAGTTGTCGAAGGGTTTTTTCACAGTAGAGTCAAATATGTCGGGAGGTCACCCGCTATCTCGGTTATCCGCTCAACAACGCCGGCAGTTCTGCATGGAGAAATAAAGAGGATGGATAAAGCGGGGATCTGTTTTCTACCTGAACGCGAAAGCATATTTTACAATTCCGACACGATATTTTACTCCTACGACAAGATTCAATGGATCGCAGACAAAGAAGGCAATGTGTTATACGGAACTCTCCCGGAAAAGAATTCGGGATCCTTTGACATGGAATTTGAAATCATTGACCAGCTTCATCCGGACGCCAAGCACACCGCGCTGAAATTCCAGGCAAATAAACGCTTTTCCTTTTGCGTTAAACCTGGCGAATACACCATAAGTAAAATTTCACTTGAATGGGCGGGGCTCAATGAGGAAGCAACATCATTCCCACCAATGAAAATGGATGTCAAACCGAATTCTGTTAACTATGTCGGGGACTTCTACCTGGACCTGCACACCGACACGTTGCAAAATGTTCTCAAGATTGGAACGTCGATCACAAGCCCGCGCCCGGTCTACATAGGAATGCAGGGCGGCGTAGTGGGTGGTGCCATTGCCGGTGCCATTGCCGGGCTGGCCCAGGCGTTAATTCCACCGGATTCTTCTGCACATTACTTAAGTATTGCGGCAATCAGCACCTTTGCAACACAGTTACAATTACCCGTTACGAATTCAATAATTCAGGTACTAGACTCGACAAATTATCGGAACAAGTAGTTCATTCCCGGCTCCGATATTTTGGTGGTCGATGTAACGCACGACACAACGAAAGCATGTCAAGAAAAAGCATGACGTTGGGAACGTCTAAGTGAGATGAAGCCTCACTCAACAATTTTGCTCACTCGCCATTGGAAAATGTTAATGTTCGCAAAATCGCTGCATGCTTTTGCCAGACGTTATGCGTCATGGTGTTGCGCCAGTATCAGTTCCACATTAAAGGAGATACAATGGATAGTCCTGATTTATCGTGAGAGGAAATTGAATTTGCGGGTCTCCAGAGGGTAAACTATTCCAAACTACCGTGGGAGGAAAAGCTAACTATCATATGGGCGTGGTATTGGAGAACCCTTGTGATCGGAATCGGAATTGGACTCGTGACTGTCTTTATCATTGGGATGTTGATCGCTATGTTCACTGTCGTCGGAGTTGCCGTTAACAAGCCCATCCTCACATTGGCCATGCTTATCATAGCCATTGCAATGGGAATTGGTTCATGGCATCCGTTGATCAATTGGATAATCAACTCCAAGATTGGTGACTATCGCATTATCATATGCCAAAGAAGAAAGGATGACACGATAACTCTCGCAACCCCGATGGAACCCAAGATTGTGGTCTTCTGAATGATTAGAATTGCGCAACACAACGAACGCATAACAGGCAAAAGCATGACGTTGGGAACGTCTGAGTGAGAAAAAGCCTCACTCAACAATTTTGCTCACGGGCTATTGGACAATGTTAATGTTCGCAAAATCGCTGCATGCTTTTGCCAGACGTTATGCGCCATTTGCCGCAGGACAAAAGAGGAGTCAAACATATCATGAAGAGTATAGTGTTTCGCTTCTGTATTCTTGCTAGTCTCACATTGTTTCAGAATCTCTTATTTGCTCAGGATTCCAGTTCTGAACCTACTCATAACTACGCCTGGATTGATCTTGGGCTTGGCACCGTAAGTTCATCCAGTTTCTCGGGTTTCGGCGGAACACTGACAGCCTCACATCTTTCGAGGCTGGGTCTCATTACCCTGCGGTTCGTCGGAGCAGGTGACGAGTCGCTCCAACCGGCAAATCTCAACGCAGCCGACTTACATACGATCTCAGAAATCGGAGCATTGTACGGTCGGACAATAAAGAGCGACTTTCTTTTCGCCTCGGCATCAGCAGGAATCGGCGTTGTCTGGACAAGTTATCATCGTTCTACCACGAGTGAATACACTATGACTTCGGTAGGATTACCTTTGCAATTAGAGGTTTTCTTTGTCCCCATGCCGGTCATCGCACTCGGCACGAAACTGCTCATCGACGTGAACAACAACTCGGCGTTTACTGGAGTGCTTTTCTGCCTACGTGCAGGATTGCTGCGTTATGTAAGGAATGATCAAGGGAAATAGCCACTGCGGCAAACGGCGCATGACAGGCAAAAGCATGACGTTGGGAACGTCTGAGTGGGATGAAGCCTCACTCAACAATTTTGCTCACGGGCCATTTGTCTTTGTCAATGTTCACAAAAACGTTGTATGCTTTTGCCAGACGTTAACTACTATTTGCTGAAAGGAGAATAAAATGAATGAACAAGATGCAATTCAAAAAATGAAGATGGAGATTCGCATGCTGCGAAGGAGCGTATTCGCTCTCGGGAGCCTGGTTGTTGTATTCTTACTTTCCGGGTTCGTTCAGAGGTCGAGCAAGCAACACTTCGATGAGATCGATGTCGAGCGCCTAAACATCGTTCGAGCTGACGGGAAGTTCTGCTTTGTACTCAGCAATGGTGATCGAGCTCCCGGGGCAATCATTGGCGGAAAGGAAATGAGGCGGTCAAACAGCAACAATGTTGCTTCGATCGTTTTCTATAACGAAGAAGGCGATGAAAGCGGCGGACTCATCACGGCAGGCAAGGTGAAGGAGGATGGCACATACTACGGGAGTTCCCGTTTGGTGTTCGATCGTTTCAGACGAGACGAGATGTTGGCGTTTCAGTACTACGAAGATCCTGTTAGTAGCTATTCAGGAATCTCGCTCCAAGATACGCCGGAAATGTTTACGTCTGAGTGGCTCGAAGGCGATGAGAATATCCGGCGCATGCCCGATGGACCTGCAAAGTCTGAGGCTCTCAAAAACTTTCGCACTGCGGCTGGTTACGGAGCACAACGTTTGTTCGTCGGCAAGAACAGAAGCAAAGCGGTCGTGGTAAACCTTTCGGATCGTAAGGGCAACACACGTCTACGCATGCTAGTCGATTCACTTGGTTCTCCGAGAATCGATTTCTTGAATGAGAAGGGTCAGGTCACGCTCAGCTTGCCCGAACAGGCCAAGTGATGAGATTCGGAAAACAGCAGTTGACAACCGTAGCAACGACGCTCGTTAGCGGTAATTATTAAACGAGTTTGAGAACCAGACAAAAAATCATCCGACATATTTACGGAATTCAACTTCCAAAGTTTTAACTATGCCACAACAAGGACAAATATTAAAAAATCCAGCCACAGGGGACACGTATGAATATTTGGAGCTATCCAAAGACACAAATGGTGAAAGAATAAAGTTGAAACAAACACTCAACAAGGGGCAATTATACCCAACCCATTTTCACATTTTACAAGATGAATGTTTCGAAGTCCTAGCGGGGAAACTAACCATTTTGTTGGAAGGGAAAACAAAAACACTATCCCAAGGGGAAAAAATGATACTCCCCAAAAATAAACCTCATAATCATTACAACAATGATGATGAACCAGTGACTTTTATTCAAACCGTTTCGCCTGCTTTAGACTTTGAGTATTGGATGGAAAACATTATAGGTCTGACGATAGACGGTAAAATAAAAAATGGGAAGGCTGGCTTTGTACAAGAGCTGGTGACTTTAAAATATCTTGACAGCAAAACCTTTCTTGCGAATATCCCACTAATAGTTCAAAAATTATTAATGAACCTAGTTGGTCCGATAGGTAGGCTATTTGGCTACAGGGCGATTTATGAAAAATATTCAGGAATAGAAAAATAACTGCATTATGAAAAGCCTCACTCAACATTTTTGTTCACTGGCCATTTGTCTTTGTCATAGTTCACAAAAATGTTGCGTGTTTTTGCCAGACGTTAGCCGCAATAGACGGCCTACCTGTTTAGCTGTGCTCAGCCGTCATGCACGTCGTAGCTTGAAAAGTCGATTCTACACTAACATCATACCCATCATGCATCAATATTTTTGCTTCAAAATTGCGTTACTCGTAGGCCTTTCCTTGTTTGTCTCGTGCAAGGACGATGGCACCGAGCACATAAATTCCAACATCGTGCTAATCCTGAACGCCAACCAAAGCATTATTGGAGGCAATTTCTGGATGGGCGTCTCGCAAAACGACCGAATCCTCACGGCCATACCGGTGCGCCTACTGCTGGTCAATCAGCAACTTCAAGTCCTGCAAGATTCGCTTTTGATTCTTTACGGCCCCCATCACTTCCTGACCTGTGCGCAGGGCACCTCCAAGGTTTATCTCGTCCGGTCCGAGTTCGTCGACGTATCCGACGGTGCCTTGCTTGAACTCGACTTGCAGTCCCTTCAAACAAGACTCTTGCGAGATAGCACCTTCAACATTTCCAGCGCGATCTTCTCGGCCCCTCTGAACAGTCTTATCTATTACAGCTACGGCAACAACCGTGGACTTTTGCCTGGCTACTATCGTTATCGAGAGAACCAAGGACAAGACAGTCTCGTCTTCCAGTACTTCCCTGAGGTGAGCGCCTCGGAGGTGGTCAATGGCTTCGACGTCAGTCCCGACGGTACCAAGCTCCTCATTCCCATCAACAGGAGCACACTGTCGCCACTCGTCGTGGAGTACACCTTGGCGACGGGGCACCGCGATACGCTTTCTGCCGAGTTCTCTCGACAGCTTGTTTGGTTGCGCTACAACAGCCTGGGGACCCGCATCCTCTACTGCAACTATCCCACAGGGGTCGGCGGCAGTCGTGTGGACGATGACACTGAAATTGGCATCATGGACCGTACTACCAAAGTGAAATCGATCTTAGACGTTAACACCAATCCCGGGGGACTTTCCGTCAGTCTATTCCCTAATTGGGCCTCCAACGATGCCTACATCGTCTACGGTAGTGCACGAGGTCCAGCACAAGAGCCTCCGGGAGCAATCTCGGCCTATTCGCTCTATGCTTTGAGGTTATCACCGTGAGCCGATGCGTCACAAGCAATTGGTCGGCCGCCAACTGCGCACAACAGGCGCAAGCACGAGTCGTGTTTGAGAACAAGATAGTTACAAGATTGAAAATGAAATTATCATTGATTCTGCTAATAGGCATCTTTGTCTTTGGTTGTCGGACTCTCTCTCCGAGCTCGGATATTAGTCACGATCTTCAATTCATTCAAATTTTCTATCACTCCGGAAAATTTGACGAACTAGATACATTTCATGGCACCTTTCAAAAGGATCTGATTCCAGGAGCGGCTACGGCTACCATGTGGCTAACTAAAAGAGAGCAGGAGATTATCCTTACCAAAGTGGAACAAATGAAGTTTTTTTCATTCCCAGACACCATTGATCGACTACCAAACATGGTTGTGCAACCCGATCTCGGTCCACAAGTCATTCGAATCAAATACAACGATCAGGACAAAACAGTCACATGGTACGATCCAATCGATCCACGAAGCAAGGTCAAGTATTACATTGAAAGTTTGCAAAGTCTACTAAACGACATAATCTGGTCTAAACCAGAATACAAGGCGCTTCCACCTAGAAAGGGTGATTACCTATAAAGTATGCCGTCTCGTGCCTGCGCCTAACACGGCATGCGCTATTGGTTTGCTTGTGCGCCTGGGCTTATAACAAATTTTATCGGAGCCAGCATTAATCATTTTTTCATCATCTTAAGCATAATCATTGTGGAGGGTATCTTCACTGGATGCGTTGGGGGTGCGAATACCTCTGTCGTCCAGTACGTCGATGACCAAAGGTTGTCATTGCCTATAAAGCTGACTGACGAATTCGTAATTGACACAACCATTTTTACTTTGAATGAACCTGCTTGGTCTGATACTAGGGAATGGATTGACGGCTACCGTGCTCCAATTTTGACTCAAATGGTACGGCCAGTTTATCCTCCTGATGCGGCCGTTGCAAAGGACTCAGGCACTGTAATTATTAGGAATCTTGTCGACACGACAGGTCGTGTGGTGAAATCTATTGTAGTGAAATCCACGAACACTGTTTTCAACAAAGTGGCCCTACGTGCAGCCATTCAGCAGAAATATAAGGTTGACTCAAGACACCAAGTGGGAAGTTGGTGGGTGTTAATGCCGTTTCGATTCAAACCTTGATCGTAACTTATGAAACTGCAAACTTATCCATCTGCACTTCTGGTTCGTCGCCGCAAACCAACTGCGCATAACACGGCAAATAACTGCTCTGGAAAACAATACCAATGAGTAAAAAACCTTGAATCAAAAATGTGCAATCATCAATGAGCCCTGACCATATGTTCCAAAATCAATATCACCCTTGTATCGAGACAAACTTGAAACTAGATTGCAATTTTTCTATCTTGGCAAAGTTGAGTTCCTAATACAGCTTAATCAACTAAACTTCTCACAAATCCGGGTGTTTAGCTTTGCGTTTGATGTGCTAACAGATCTGCTAACAGTACCCATCACATCAGTTGAGAAAATTGCTCAAAATAGTTTTATTGATGGTTCATTTGAGCATGACACCTTCCTTCTAAGCTGAGGGTTGCGCGTTCGATTCGCGCCGGGGTCACTGCTTTATTCGCGTGCTGAGCCGGAGGCTCATCAGCCTTCGGCGCAGATTCGGGCCGCGGTTCGCAAGATAGCCACTTATGGTGTGTTATGGCGTTTTTGTATTTCTCGTCACAAATTTGCTCTATGTGTCGTTCTGCTCAAGAAATAGACCATTCCGGACATACTGCATATTCGTAAGACATGTGTGAGGTAGTATGATAAAACCATTCATAATACGTACTCGATACGTTAACATTTTTCTATTTGTTGTGATCATCTCGTCATTTGAAAACTGCCGACTTGAAGACAATATAGTTCAAAGCCCACTCTCCAATAATCCACAACCGGAGATAGTTGGGTTTTGGAATTGGATTGAGTCGGAAAATATTGGCGGACATCTCACGCCACAAAGAGTCAGTTACACAAGACAGGAGAAATTTACTTCTAAAAACATCTGGTCGGCCTACCAGAATGATACATTGCTTTTGACAGAACCCTACAAGATAGAGCGCGATATTTACCCTCCATTTATGAGGGACTCAGCTGATGTGTTAAAAATATATGATAGCTTTACCGACTCTTGGATTCCGTGGGATATGGAATTTCCAACAAAAGATACGGTAATTCTGAGAGGACTTTTTTTTGATGGGGGTTATAAGAAGTTTGAAAGGATATATTAGAAAAAAAATAAACAATAACCCGCCAATAATCAGGCGTTCAAATTTGTTTTGATGGAGGTCGTTATGGCATAAAAAAAATTCGACTTTCGAAGCACATTTTGATACGCAGAGCTTACATTCCGGTGTATGCTGCTACAGACTAAGGGCAGTAAATTTACCGATATCGGGAAAACGCTCGAAATAACATGTCTCCTGGATAGTATCTGGAAGGAAGCCTTATGAAGATAAGATGCAAAAAAAATAGATGCTCACGTCCAAAAATTATTAGGGTTTCTCTTCAGATTGTCATTATCCTGCTCAGCATTATGTATTATGGTTGTACAAAAGAAGGACCGATGGGTCCTGCTGGACCTCCGGGTACAGCTGATGTCGTTTATTCAGAATGGGCGCCGTTTTCAATGGTCGCTTGGACATTAAAGGATGAGTTTGGTAAGGCGGTACAGCAGTATCCCATTTATGTCCCTTCTCTTGATACAAATATCGTAAACCACGGTGTCGTCTTAATGTATGTGAAATTCGGAGGCTTACCCGATCCCACACCGTTACCTGTTACCATATATGAATCAATAAGAGGGATACACCAGCAATTGACGTTCAGATTTGTAGTCGACACTTTGAAGGTAATTTATTTCGACTTGGACGATAATTTAGACCCAGGGCCGATCGGCTTTTCTAATTTGTATCGGTATGTGATTATTCCAGGAGGAGTTAAGGTGGACAGCAATGCTGCTCCAATTAATTACACTGATTACGAAGCTGTAAGAGAATATTATCATATCGAAGATTGAACCTCTCGGGCAAAAGTCGGTCTTCGGAAACGTAAATTGATGCCGTACTATAAGGCAGGGGTTTTTCCAACCAACATTTCCTTGATTTTCCCGCAGATTTTGAGTATCTTTTATGCCTCATTCACATGGTGTCCATAGTTCAGTTTGGTTAGAACGCCAGGTTGTGGCCCTGGAGGTCGAGGGTTCAAGTCCCTCTGGACACCCCCAATCAATTTTCAATGGTTCATTACCAATTGCGAATTGCCGATTTGTGATTGAACGAGAAGGTGTAATTCTTGCATCCAACCGGTGCAGTTAAATTTGCCTTCGCCCCCATCGTCTAGAGGCCTAGGACACGAGCTTTTCAAGCTTGTAACACGAGTTCGAATCTCGTTGGGGGCACGAGAAAATTTACGATCGGTTCTGCGCCGGAGGCGCATCCGCCTGTGGCGGAGAATCCGGTTGGGGGCACACTGAGCATGAAGTCCTTTATCATACACGAAACTTATTAATGAGAGCTATCATTCCAGTTGCCGGAGTCGGCAGCAGGCTGCGGCCTCATACGTACACGCTGCCGAAAGTTCTCCTCAATGTTGCAGGAAAACCTATCATCGGACATATTCTCGATAAGGTGATCGAGGAGGGGTTTGATGAAGCAACGATCGTTGTGGGATACCTCGGCGATAAGATTCGCGATTACGTCCATGCGAATTATCGGCTCAAAGTGGATTTCATCGAACAGGAAGAGCGGAAGGGTCTGGCGCACTCCATCTACCTTTCGAAAGAAAAATTTACGTCCGATCCACTTCTTATTATTCTCGGAGATACAATTTTTGATGTCGACCTGAAACCGGTTGTCTCCGGCAAGCATACTGCAGTCGGAGTGAAGCATGTCGAGGATCCCCGGCGATTCGGTGTTGCAGAAACACGTGATGGATTTATTTCCCATGTCGTCGAGAAACCTGAACACCCGTCGAGTAACATGGCGATTGTCGGCCTCTACTGGATTCGCAACCCCAAACTTCTTGGTGATTGCGTCAGCGAGCTTATTACAAAGGATGTGAAGACAAAAGGCGAGTATCAATTGACCGATGCGCTCGAGCTGATGATAAAAGGAGGAGAAAAAATCAGGACGTTTAACGTGGAAGGATGGTACGATTGCGGCAAGCCGGAAACTCTTCTTGCGACCAATCGACATCTTCTGGAGAAGAAACCGACCACAGTGACCATCGACGGAGTCGTGATTGTGCCGCCGGTGTATGTCTCTGCGAGAGCGAAGATTACGAATTCTGTTATTGGACCATACGCGACGATTGCAGCAGGAGCGACGGTAGCGGATTCGCTCGTTAGAAATTCCATTGTCAGCGAGGAGGCACAGGTCAGCAAAACACTCCTCGACAATTCTATTATCGGCAACAACGCGATTGTCAAAGGAACGTTTAAACGCATTAATGTCGGCGATTCATCAGAACTCGATTTTTATTAATAAAGGGAAAAACATCATGTCACATCTTTTTACTTCAGAATCTGTTTCAGAAGGGCACCCCGATAAGGTTTGTGATGCACTTTCAGACGCGGTACTGGATGCACTGCTGGCACAGGACAGACATTCGCGTGTCGCGTGTGAATGTTTTGTGACGACCGGGCTTGTTATGGTCGGCGGTGAAGTCACAACCAATGCCTACGTGGATATTCAATCGATCGCACGCAATACGGTGCGTGAAATTGGCTACACCAAGGCTGAATACCGCTTCGATGCGGATTCGTGTTCCGTCATCTCGAGCATTCATGCGCAATCTCAGGATATCGCGCGAGGTGTTGATACCGGCGGCGCCGGCGACCAGGGCATGATGTTTGGTTATGCGAATAATGAAACACCCGAGTTCATGCCGATGCCGATCATGTATGCTCACAAACTCGTTGCACGGTTAGCCGAAATCCGGAAAAAGACCCCCAAACTCATGCCTTATCTTCGCCCAGATGCAAAATCCCAGGTGACAATCGAATACCACGGGCGTACTCCTGCACGCGTTGAAGCGGTAGTGATATCAACACAACACGATGCCGACGCATCGCAGAAAAGAATTCGCGAGGATGTTATCAACCACGTCATCAAGAAAGTTATTCCACGTGAACTTCTCGACGCGAAGACGAAATATTTTGTCAATCCGACGGGCCGGTTTGAAATCGGCGGACCGCACGGCGACAGCGGGCTCACCGGCAGAAAAATCATCGTTGATACTTACGGAGGCCGAGCTCCCCACGGTGGGGGAGCGTTTTCTGGTAAAGACCCGTCCAAAGTCGACCGCAGCGCTGCATATGCTTCAAGACATCTTGCAAAAAATATCGTTGCGTCCGGTCTTGCGAAAGAGTGTCAGATTCAGGTAGCATACGCGATCGGTGTTGCAGAACCCGTTTCAATTTATGTGAATACGTTCGGTACCGGTGAAGTTCCGGACGCGCAAATCAGCAGGATTCTTCGACAGGAAGTGGATATGACTCCCCGTGGAATTATCAAACGGCTTGACCTCCTGCGGCCGATTTATCGGAAAACCGCATCGTACGGTCATTTCGGACGGAGCGAAAGGGAGTTCACGTGGGAGAAATTAGACCTTGTGAAAATGCTGCAGGCGGCAGTAAAGTAGAAGGAACTATTAGTTAATTAAGATTTTTACGGGAGGTGGTATGGTGACTTCGGGATATAGTTTCGAAGACCTGGAAGTCTACAAGATTGCTAGAGAATATCGTAAGAGGATTTATGGTCTTACGCGTCGACTGCCTGCAGAAGAAAAATTTGGTCTTCGCTCCCAAATGTGCAGAGCTGCCCTTTCAGTGACAAATAACATAGGCGAAGGGCACGGACGATTTCATTTCCTGCAAAATATTCTCTTCCTTCGCATCTCCAGAGGGTCGTTGGAAGAATTGATAGATGATTTGAACGTTTGTATAGATGAAAACTATTTCCCTACTAATGAAATTGAAGTATTGAAAGCTGAATCATATATTCTGCTTCATAGACTAAACGGATATATTTGTTACTTAAGAAAAAGAAAGGCTAGCCATCAACAGAAAATAACAAGCCACAAAGTATCATAAAAATCAAATCGACAATTAACCAATTAACCATTTTTTAAACCATCATGAATCATAAAAAAGGACACTATAGAGTAGCTGATATTTCATTAGCAAAAGAAGGAAAGCAACTCATTGCCTGGGCGGAGTCACGGATGCCGGTGCTCACGGCAATGCGCGAGAAGTACAGCAGGACAAAGCCTCTCAAGGGATACCGGATTGCAGGCTGTCTCCATGTCACAAAAGAAACTGCGGTACTCGTAAAGACATTTGTCGACGCGGGAGCGCAGGTAAGCTGGAGCGGATGCAATCCGCTCTCCACGAACGATGCTGTAGCAGCAGCTCTCGCCGCTGACGGAATTTCAATTTTCGCGTGGCATGGCATGTCGGTAAAAGAATTCTACTGGTGCATCGAAGAGACGCTCAAGATCCATCCGAACCTGACGCTCGATGATGGAGCCGATTTGATTTTTACTATCCACAATAAACATCCCGAGTTTGCAAAAAAGTATGTCATCGGCGGAACGGAAGAAACAACCACCGGCGTCCATCGGTTGCGTGCGATGGCTCATGACGGCGCTTTAAAATATCCCGTTATCGCCGTGAATGACGCCGAGACCAAATGGGATTTCGATAATGTGTACGGCACTGGACAATCCACTCTTGATGGCATCTTGCGAGCGACGAGCGTCCTGCTGGCGGGCAAGAATATCGTCGTTGCAGGTTACGGGCATTGCGGGAAAGGTGTTGCTATCCGGGCGAAAGGGCTCGGCGCAAATGTCATTGCAACCGAGGTGAAACCGACCGCGGCGCTGAAAGCGACACTCGACGGCATGCGCGTCATGACGATGGATGAGGCGTCAAAAATCGGCGACATCTTCGTCACCGCGACAGGAGTGAAGGATATTATTGTCGACCGTCATTTTAAAATGATGAAGGACGGGGCGATCGTCTGCAACACCGGTCATTACGATTGCGAGATCAATCTTGACCATCTGAAAAAACAGTCAAAATCCGTAAAGGAAATCCGTCAGGATAATGAGGAGTACCTGATGAAGGACGGCCGTAGAATTTATGTCCTTGCCAAAGGCCGCCTGGTAAACCTTGCCGCAGCTGAGGGACATCCCTCGGAAGTGATGGACATGTCCTTTGCGAACCAGTTTATGTCACAGCTCAGGCTTGTCGATCTTCACAAGAAGGGGAAGAAACTGGAAAATAAAGTCTACGATATCTCCGCAGAACAGGACCAGGAAATTGCCGGAGTGAAATTATCTACGATGGGATACAGGATCGATAAGCTCACGCCGGAACAAAAGACATATCAGGATGACTACAGCGCGGGGACTTAAGTAGTTCAGATACGCAGGAAATAATGAAGAAGGTGATCTCGTAATATCGGGATCACCTTTTTGTTTGTTATCGATAACGTGATTGGGCGCTTGGCTATTGAACAAGGCTTTTCTGTAGCGTGCCTGCTGAAGTAGTTGAAGAAGAAATTTTATTCAGCGCAAACCAATCCACCTTCCGCGTCAGATACATGACGAACAACAGGATAAGGAATAGCCCGAAACTTCCAAGGAGTAACGCATAATCCTGCAGCTGGAGTGTTACAAACAGGAAACTGTAGAGCAAAACAAGGACTCCGGCGATAACAAGAGAGATCCTGCTGCTCAGGGTAATCCATCGCGTGTACATGAAAATAAGTGCAATCACGGCGCAGCTCGACATTCCATAAGCGATGTTGAATGGCAGATGTTCTGAAACGGAAAGAAGCAGGACATAAAACACAATGAGGGCAAACCCAATCAATGAATATTGAATTGGGTGTAAAATGACTTTCGCAATCACCTCGGAAAGGAAAAATGAAACAAACGTCAGTGCGATAAAGAGAATAGCATATTTTATTGTCCGGCTTGTTTTCTGATACTCATCAACCGCCATGAATAACCGCACACCGAACGAGGATTCCGCCACCTTGTATTTGTTGCCGATCCATGCTTGCGGAAAATTGCGGTTGAGGTTGAGGATTTTCCATTGCGCGCTGAACCTGTCCGCGGTAATGTCTCTTGTCTCCGGAAGGTAATTTCCGACGAAGCTGGGGTTATTCCAGGGAGAATCCATGTTAACCTGTGTGAGCTCGCCCACGGGCGTGAACCTGATCTCAGAGGAACCGTTAAGGTTAAGCTGGAGAGAGAACGTTTGCGGTTCCGAAGAATTTGTTAACGGTGTTTTGAACGTCATTCCCGACTCAACAACATCGTTTGTCACAACACCTGGTTCACAGGTATGGACGGATTGGTTGAAGTGAAAATTTACCGTGTCCCGGATTCCTTTAAGGTCCGAGATGCCGAATGTAATAACTGCACCCTGCCATTGAATATTATCGGGATGTACATTGAATTTTTCGACGGAGAGGGCGGGGAACTCTCCTTCGAACATGGTGCGGGCGTTGTAGAGCCCTACTTCATAAATTCCACGATAGCGAATTTCCGGCGTAAGCGTGGAACGAATGGAAAGCTTCGACGGAAGAAAATGTATGTAGCGGAGAGTATTTACAAACACACCCTTCTGCTGTTCTATTTGCTCTCTGTACGGCACCGAGAGAATCGGACCGGTGAGTGTCTGGCTCCCTCCCCAGCTTTGACTGACTTCGGTGATGGCGGCGTCTCGGGTATGCTGTCGGTCAGAGACGAGGAAGTCGATAAAAAGTGTTGGAATGAGCAGCATCAACGTCAATGCCGCTACAATTATCATCCTTAACAAAACGGAATTCTTGAGCATCGATTCATTCATAACTGTACCCTTCCAGATCGAAAAAACATTGTTTATCGTAACACAACTCTGAAATTTTCACCGAATGCATACAGAATCAACCCACACAACAGGAAAAGAGAGAGAGCCATTGTGATCATGTTTAATATCCTAAAATGGGTGGTAATGGTTGTGACAATGCCCTCCTGTTGCACTGCAACATTAATCCCGAATACCGGGATACTGTTCATGACGATTGAGGTCAGTAAGCCTCCAAGCACAAGTACGGGATGGAGCAAAAAACTCTGCGGGGGGAAATATTTATTCAGAGGTTCCGAAAGAAATGTCATTCCTGCCAACTGTAGGATTCCGGCGCCAATAATTATGGACGCCGGTAACGAGAGGAACAATCCCGATAGTGCCATCCAGTTTTTCCATTGGGTTTTCATATTCATCCTTTCGACAATTTAAGATTTAACGGTTTGAGAATATTTCTTTTTCGTTGTTAAATTCTGCACCACGACACCGCTGTAGACGCCTGCAAAGGCAAAACAGAGAGAGAGCAACGATCCGAATTCCTTAATGACGATTCTATCGGGAGTATCCAGCAGAAGAATTTTTATGAATGAACATAATGGAACCCATACGCCGAGGAGTATTGCCCATTTCCAACCTGAGGCAGGATTGTTAAAACCGAGAAAGAGGCCGAGCACGAGAAGCAGCAATACAGTAAGCTGAACTTCAGTACTGCTCAGGTCAATGAGCGCAACGAGAATGCCGAGGAATGAAGAGAAGAGACATTGCCACAGCTTTGGTTGCCTGTAAAGAATCAGGATGGCCGCCGGCAGAAATACCGCGAGTGAGTGAAACCAAATTACGGTGAAGAGGGGGCTGTGGTTCATGAACGGAATCCCTTTATAGATTTTACGATTGCAACGAGGAGATAGAGATGCATGAGGAATAACCGGACACGACTTTTATTCATAAATTCGAAAACAGTCACAATGAAATTTTCAATTTCTGAATAGAAGCGCTGCATATTAACTCGTCTTCTTAATTAATTGCTCGAGCGCATCCACATGTTCTGTAAACGCCTTCCGGCCGGAAGCTGTCACGGCGTAGGTGGTGTTCGGCTTTTTTCCTACGAATGTTTTCCTGACAGTGATATAGCGGGTTTTCTCGAGCACCGCGACGTGAGAAGCGAGATTGCCGTCCGTGAGGTCAAGCGTTTGCTTGAGTGCATTGAAATCGATCGCATCGTTCACGATCAGCACCGACATAATTGCCAGCCGGATGCGGTTCTCAAACACCTGGTTGAGTTGTTCGAGTAAATCTTTCACTTTTCGTACTTGATGTAAAGGATGACACCGTATGCGATATGAAGAACCCCAAAACCGGTTGCCCAAATAATCAGCCAGTCGTCGAGCAGAAGCGTCGCAGTCAGTCCCAGGAGAATTTCCGCTATCGCGAGGTACCGTATTTCATTCACGGTGAACTTGCTCGAGTTGAGTAACGCCAGCCCGTAGAAAATCAATGTCGCTGATGGAATGAGACTTACGACGCCATGATACAAGAGAATAAAACAGAAAATTCCTCCCGTGGCGAGCGGGATGGAGAGACTGGAGAGCAGCAGTTTTGTCGTATTGCCCCAAAGGGGGAGGTTCTTCTTCTTTGCCATGCGTACTGAAAAAATCATGGCAGAGACGATTGCCGCCACAAGCACAATTCCCGCATCTGTTATATAAAACATGGCTATAGGTTGTTCGGATATCCCGGGGCTGCTGAGACGCCAGTATGCCCAGCACACTCCTGCAAGGGCGATAAACCCTGCACTGACTCCTGAAAGTCCGCTCAACGAAAGAAACTTTGATGACCGCTCCATCATCGTTCGGATCTCGGAAAGGTCTTTTATTCTCTCTTCCATCTGGTCCATGGCAAATTACCCCAAAAAATTGATATACAAAGTACTTTGTATTACAAAGTTACTAAGAAAAAAATATAATGTCAAGCAAAAAGTCAATTATTTTTTTTGCCGCTATCGAGCAGTTTTTCGTGGATTTCATCATGTCCCTCGAGAGGTTCGAGATGACTGAGGAATTCGATTTGCATGGGGAAAGATTGCGTTATGACCTGTTCGATCCTGGTGGCCTTTTCGTGAGCATCGGCGAGCGAGATATGTTCATTGAACAATAAATGAACCTCTACAAGTATCTTATTGCCTGCATTCCGGTGGCGCAATCCATGGAACTGAATGCGATACTTTTCCGTCTCCCGCTAGATGACCCGCCGCAATTGCTGGCCGATTTCCGGGTTCTTCGACATGAGAGTGACGATGCCGTCCGGCGCGACTTTGATGAACGAAGCCGGCACGAGCGGCGCGGTGGGCTGCGCGCCCGGACCTTGCGCCGCCGCCTTGGGCGGCTTCACATACAGACCCAGCATCACGCCTCCGCCGGCGATGGCGGTTGCGCGGAGGAAAGAGCGGCGATTGATGGTTGTCATGGCGTTTCTCCTCTACTTGGCCAGCGCGGTTTCCACCGGCTTCTTCGTCTGATTGCTGGAGCTTGCGATGCCGGCGGCCTTATGAATCGCCGCCCGGATGCGCAGGTACGGGCCGGCACGGCACAAAGTGCCGTTCATGGCCCGGTCCAAATCCGCTGCCGTGGGCTT
>CAZAFL010000040.1:0-533 GCA_964484465.1 uncultured Chlorobiaceae bacterium | reverse complement strand
GCTGGTACGGGGGAGCGTGATGCTCTCTCCAGGCTTTCTGAACGGGGTGACTTCCGTCCGCAGAGAGCCATTCGGTCGTGGTGATGGGCGCAGTCACCGCGGAAACTAGTGTCTGGCAGGAGCGCACCGCCTTGCCGCCTAGATGCACTGTGCACGCGCCGCACAGCGCCATGCCGCAGCCGAACTTGGTTCCCTTGTAGTTCAGGACGTCGCGGAGCACCCACAAGAGGGGCATATCCGCGGGAACGTCGGCCGTAACAGCCTTCCCGTTTACCGTCAGTTTGTAAGTCATGAAATTCGCTCCTGGGGTAGGTATTGAAGGGCAGAACCCGCCTATTATCAATCAACTACGTGGCCAGCGTAGCACCCGCCGCAAAACCGTGTCAAGTGCTGAAGGGAGGCTATTTCCTGTTGGTCCCCTTGGAAGCATGGCGCTTGTTGTATTCGGCCAGTTCCGCCCGAGAACACAGCATCTCCGACATCTCGAACTTGGCAGGTAGCAGCTTCATTTGGAGCTTTTTGACGGCAACCCA
>CAZAFL010000039.1:14154-21608 GCA_964484465.1 uncultured Chlorobiaceae bacterium | reverse complement strand
TTAGTCTTCGTTTTCGACCTTAACCTGCGATTTGTTACTTCGCCGACGGGGGAGTACTATGAACATGCGTTGAAGCATTCGGCGCAGAATATTACAAGATGGAGAGACGAGATTGATAATTTGATTATCAAGATCTTTGCTAAGGGGGCCAGTCAAGTAAAGCAATTGGGGTACAAATAATTCAATAACGAATAACTAGGGGAATACAAAAATGAAGTTAGAATCAGTTCTAATAGGGAAAAGTTCCGCAGTGAAAAAACTCAGAAAAGAGATTCCTGAGTTCTCGACGCTAGAGAGGATTCTGATTGCCGGTGAACGAGGTACCGGAAAATCATTACTAGCAAGGCTTATCCATGAATCTTCAAAAGCGAAAACTAAACTAACCACGATTACTCAGGCAACTTCCTCTGAATCTACCATAAAAGAGATATTTACCAAAGCCGCGGGCAACGACACTATCCTGATTCAGGGAGTGGAAGAATTCTCTTTTTTAAACCAGGGAATTATTGTGAACTGGTTAAACAATTTATCCAGAAAATCCTCCCCGCAGGTTATTATCACAACACACAGAGATATTGGTGAAGCAAAAAAAGAGGGGGTTTTCCTGAAAGAATTGGGAGATATCGTAAAAACATTCCACACTATTGCAGTTCCGCCACTCACTGAACGGCCGGAAGACATCCCACAACTAGTGGAATTCTTTACCAAAAAAGCCTGCGAAACTGTTGGAACTCCACTAAAAGTTATCGATGTCAACACAATCGATTTTTTAGTTCGACACGAATGGAAAGGAAATATTCTTGAGCTAAAGTCGGTTATCGAACGCGCAATCTTTACTTCACAAGGAAATACAATCGAGCTCCCACGATACCTTGTCGATGAACACGCTCAGGTGGACGGTATTGTTGCAAGCATAAAAGATAAGAAGGCATTTCTTTTCGACGAGTCGTTGTCTAATTTAGAGAAGACGTTTATTGAAAAGACCCTTGATGCAGTAGGTTATCATCAGGCAAAAGCGGCCGAGATTTTAAATATCACGCCTCAAAATCTGCGCTACCGGCTGAGGAAATTCAAAATACCGATGTCGGATAAATGAGAATGGAATAAGGATGGTAATTTACCGGCATTTCGTATCAAACTGCCAGCTCGGTATCAAAACCTTGAAAGAAATTTTATGGTGTGATTATCACCACCGAATTGAAGTCTTCTCGGGAGGAAACCGGTACAAACATTGCGTCAAGAATTCCCTACAATTTCTATAATAATATCGACCTGGTCTTACAAGATCTCTTTCAACTTATCAAGCTATTAAGTTATTTCCCTGCAATCGGGAAATCAGGGATACTTGAAGGTTTTATGGTTACGGGAGTCTGCTTTCCTTCAGTGAGTTTACCAACCCGGTAGTTAGCATATACGCCGAGCATGCCGGTTGTGATTTTTCCCTCACCAAACTTGTCGGCTTCACCATTCAATCCTTCAATAAGAGCCTTAGTAAAAGCTCCGTTATTCCACCTTGCATCCTCGAGTGAGGATTGCCCTCCGGTCGATGAAGAAAATACAATGATACCGTTTTCCGCGCTGGCAAGTTGGTTGACAATGGCGTTAATGTCACGCCGCCCTCCCAGGATATTCGCCGCATGACAGGCATCGATGAATACCACGACTTTGCTCGCCATATCGGAAACAATTCCTTTAAATTGTGAGAAGTCTAAACCGGAACGCACCATATGGTCAACGTCAATATCCGCCGGTAGAAAATAAAAATGTTCACTTTGGTCGTTAACACCATGGCCAGCCATGAATATCATTGCAACATCTTCCCTTGTCGCCTGCTGTTTAATCCATTGCAGACCGTCGAGAATTGCGTCTTTTGTCGCAAGAGAATCGGCAAGCACTTTGGTGATAACATCATGATAGAGAATACCTTTTTGTTTCATCATTGTTTGAGCAAAGTCCTGGGCGTCCTTGGAGGCAAACCCGAGACGGAGGCGCTCATCCTGGTACCGACTCACACCGATTGCAAGCACATACAAATTCGGTTGCAACGAAAACCCTTCTATATGTTTTCCACGCCAGATAAATTTTACAGTGGCAGGGTCGCTCGCTGTATATTGATTTTCCGCAATTATTGAAACTTCACAATCCTTTTCCGGGATTGTTACTTCCAGTTCGCTCTCGTTACTTTTCTCTTTTCCGAGTGTGACACCACGCTGAACGGGAGCCGGCCTGCCGTCAATGAGAGCTTTCACCGCGGTAACGGGTACCCGGGAAAGGTTTCGTATATTGTATCTAATAGTGACGCTTGTCGATGATACTTCGGAATGCTCCTGTGGTGAAACAATGCTTACAACGGGCGGGAATAATTCAAAAATTGATTTTTCTTCGACAGTCTTCCCGCTTTTCACATTCGCGAGCCGAACTGCATCAGCCTCATCCAGAGTTTCCAAAACTTTCGCGATGATATCGGGGCGATAATACACCGACCGGAACTTCGATACAGGAAAAAAATCAGCAGTGGAATCTTTTCCGTTATTCACATTCCATCCGATTAAATCCTCTCCTCCCGGAGAAACGTCGTAATACCCCGAGGGAGTCCATAGAACCCATCGCTTCCTGTCGGCGTGTGGAAAATATGCAAGCAATTCTTTTCCATCCCACATTCTATACCAGCGGATTGTTCCATCCGCAGCCGCTGCTACTCCAACCTTTCCATTGCCACTGATATTCACAGACCAGGCGGCTCCCTGAGTCGGTTCTTTCCAGAGTAATCTTCCCTGGTAATCATAATGACGAACATAATACCCTGTACCTAGAAGGAAGGATTCTTTGTCGGGGGTAATGGCGAGACCGTTGCAATGTTCATACGATTCCAACGTGAGAACGGATGAATCCAGCATCGGACTTGCACTTCCTTCCCAATTATTGACGTTCAACATTCTCGAATAAGTCAATGGAGGCTGGAGCCGTTCTGTCTCGTATGTTGATGGAGGATACTCCAGGCTTCGCTGGTTAATAGAAAACCTCGCCTGATCGTAGCCAAAGACTTTATAACTATATTGAATTGTTGAGCCGTTATAGGAGATTCGAAAACCATTGTCGTTTCTGCAATCTGCAGAGGAAGAGGAATCATACCACAACACTGTTCCGGAAGAGTCAACTGCACCAAACGAACTTGCCAGTTCGGCGGCAATGAAGGAATTATTCCTCAGTGCAAACACCTGATTGATAGTTGTTGCCCCCAAAGGAAAATCAACATACGAACCACGGCCGGAATTTGACCATCTTCTCACCGGGTGTTTCTGCAAGCTGGAAATCGAATACGAACCCCCTGCATAAAGATATTTTCCGTCCTGAGACCATTCGACTGCATCACCAAGATTCTTATACTCGACATCAGTCATGTCCGCCAAAAATAATAAATCGAGCGGAGAAGCCGAACCCACCCCTGAGAGAACTTCGACCGTCGCCACGTCAAGGTACCCGACTGCAATTTTTGACCCATCCGGAGAAAATGCGACGGAAAATGGCTTTTGACCGTTTGGGGAGCGTCTCGTAAATGCCGGTGTCAGTTCAGCAACGCTCCCGGAATGGTCGGATAACGACCGTAAGTCATAAAGCCGAAGGTATCCATCATCATCCGCCGTTACAAAATACGAAGAGCCGTAAAAACTACAGTGATGCATGGAAAGAGTGTCATGTTCATCTTTTCCAATGAGCGCAAAATCACCTGAACGGTAAATGTGCACGCCGCCTCCCGATACGGCACCGATATATTTTCCATCGGATGAATATTTAAGGTCGTGAACAACATTGGGAATCCCTGTAATCCGGTTTGTCATTACACCGGTTTCACGGTCAAAAATGTAAATGTACACCTGTTGCTCCCAATCCCAGCCTGTCCATCCGCTGCAAAGAATTTTTTTCGCATCGGGGGAAATGGCGACGGAATAAATACTCCCTTCACTTTCAGCGCCAATGGGGGGACGGAAAATTTTGAGAAGCCTGCCCGTAGTTATATCCCAGAGCCGTACTGTTTTGTCTTCAGCTCCCGTGACTAAGAATTTTTCAGATGCGTCAACGGCAATTCTTCTAATGATCCCATTGTGAGTACCGGTTTCGACGCGCAAGATGGGATCTTTCGTTTGCGCAAAAGAAGTCACGCTAATGAGACAGATGTTAACAACTATGAAAAACACTAGATATCGGAACTTTAGTATAAAAGACGATGTCATAGTACACACCTCACAACGAATTCGGGAAAGTGCTTGTCATTTTCCGGTTGCGGGAATAATTTTGAAAGTAAAATCGCAGGTGCTGAATGACCCTGTGGGGAGACTTTTTAAATGTGTTCCCCGAGTACCGGTGTACGATTCCTGCATGAGCTGTTCGACCGGGTTTAGGGCGCTTCGTGTTCCTGCCGGCTTACCGTGGCTGGAGATAATGGTCCTGAAATCCAACCAGTCTTTGGTTGCAATAAGCTTTAGCATCTCCAACCCAAAAGGAGGACCGATGGTAGCCCCGGGGAGCTCCCATGTATCATCCGGTCCGATCTTGTACTCGGATGGCGCATGGTTCGAATCGGGTGCAAGTACATTGATGATTCCATCAGGTTGAATGTCGAGGATAGAAAAAAACCCGGTTGATCTTCCGATGTTATGGACCTTAATATTAAAGGAATCTCCATCCTTGAACTCATATTGATTTCCTTCGGTAAGTTTTGATGAAAGCGGAAGAGTATCGACATGCGACTGACCGTTTTCGGTGCTGAAACTTACCGGCACAAGCTCAAAACGAATATTAAGATCAGGGGAGGAACTTTTTACAGACCGGAATACATTACCCCTGATATATCGGCGAATGCTTTCGCAGGTTTCTGTTGCAATCGCCGATGCCGTCCCTGTAATCGTTTCGCCGAATGGTGCTCCATCGCGCGCGGTCTTAATCGACACCCCATTATTTTGATTATTTCCTTCGAGGATGAGGTCGGCATTCCGATCCACAATTTCCACAGTTGGGAGTTTCATCAATGCTTCGACTTCGGTTTGTTTGACCTCCCCCGGAAGATTATTTAACTGTACATTCACATTGATGTTAGCAAAACCTTGTTCTGTCATGAAAGCCCACGACGAACGCAATAATTCTAACGAAACAGGCTTGTCAAGAATTACTTCACAACTGAGTTCCGAGCTAGATTTAACTCTCCCTTTAGCTAACGCTGTTGACGTTTTAGGGTCTGTAGTTCCTGAGGGATGGAATTCAATGCGAGAACGATCGTACACATCATATAAAATCCCGGCTTTCAATATCACCGTGGTATCGTCGAAAATTTTTTCGATGCCAAAATACGGCTTCTGTTTTACAGCTTTGCCGCCGAGTATTTTGAAATCCACATCTCCTTCAATCTGCGGAGTTTGTTTCGGCACAAGGGTCGCCATTGTGGTCTTCAACTCTTCAAACATCCTTCTATATGTCAGGGAGGTATCGGCATTCGACAACACTTTACTAATGCCCAAACTCAGGGGGCCAACGCCGTTACCGCTATCGTCGGTTGCCTCGTTGTCTGGTTCATCAAAACTTGAAGCAGATATAAGGACAAACGGCGCCTCATCTGTTTTTGCACCAGGGCTTTTCGTCCCTTCTTCGTGCATACCACTCCCTTTGTCTGATTTATACTTGGTCTCATCGAACGTTTTTGAAACCAGGCGTGGTCCTCCCCGTGATTTGGCCGTTCCGCGTGTAATACTGCCGGAATAACAAGCATCAATCGTTGCAAGCACGCTACCTTTCTGTCCGGCACGGAGCCTCATATCCTCAATCAAAACTCCCAGCAGGTCATCGCGCAGGTGTTTCTCTCCTTTATAACCCTCCTCGTAAGTCATCGGCGCGTCATAAGGGACAAGACATTCATCCAGCCCGTCTACCTCATCGCCATTATCATCCTCAATTTGTTGTCCGTGCCCTGAATAATGGAACACAACAATATCACCGCTCTTTATTTTCGCTGTAAAATTTTTTATCGCATCGACCATCCCCTGCTTTGTTGCGGCTGAGTCCCTGATGACAAAGATATTTTCGTCGTCAAACCCCTGACTCTTCAGCGTAGAGATAATTAACGGAACATCCCGGGCAGAGCTGATTTCCTGCCAGCCGCTTTCCTCTGCATACCTACCGATAGCAATGATGAGCGCGAGCTTCTTGGGCGCATCCGATGAACCGGTATTGTTAAAATTAGGTTTTGGGAGTTCTGAGGAGAATACGAGGCAGGGAAGGAGTAATAAGAATCCAATGGAAAAATAGCCTGTGCGGCTGAACTTCATCATATATCTATTCAGAAAGCAGTATTCGAAGAAATAAAATTTTCGGCTCCTTATTCAAAAATAATGCAATGCGCGGTCGGAGGTAGTGATGCAAATCCGCGCATTGCATTTTGCATAGAGCAAACCTTCAACGATTCGTTACGGCCAGAGGTTCCAATTGTCCGCACAAACTACTTCTGAACCCCAATGCACATCTCCGTCGGACGCCCACAAAATCGGGCAATATTCTCCAGTGTAAATCCACAGATTCCCCCATGGGCCAACGACACCATAATAATACCACGTATCGCCAAGTTTTGCATAAACCGAGATATACGAAGAGGTGTAGTTGTTAACATTTGTATACCCGCCAGTTCCGCGTGTCTTTTCTCCTCCCTTTTGAGGTGGCTTGGGCCATCCTTTTGCTCCGTCACCCATTTTCGACACAGTTTTCATATCAACTTCCTCCGACGCACCGCGGCTCTTCTGACTCGTAGCTTTCATCTCTTTTACCCTTTTTTGTTTCGCGGCTTTCTCCTGTGCAACAGAGCTGCTCTGGATCGATACAATCGCGAAAAACAGTGCAGTCAGCAACACGCAGATCGTCTTTAGTGATTTACCCGACATAGATGACTCCTTAGATTTGTGAATTGAAAAAGTGGTTTATGGTTATGCGTGATAATAACAGATATTGTTGTTGGGTTGTACGATTCGTCCTAAGAGATTTCCTGGAGGGGAATTTCAATAAAATGTAATGTTGACGAGATGGAGGAAATTGAATATCTCCTCCTGGAAGTACTGATTTTGGGGAAATTAACGCCATCGCGCGTTAATATATGTTTTTGGTGTATGAATGTCAATACCGGAACGTCAATGAGGAAGTATCTGCACGATCTGAAGTAAAAGTTGAACTTAGAAAATTTTTCGTTAAACATAAAATATTTGCTACTTATTAAGAAAAAAGATACATTGAGGTCGACAATGAGAATCGAGCTGAAAATATTAGTTGCGTGGGTTATAGTGATAGCACTTTGCAGTTTGTTTTTGCTGTTACCTCATTTAGAGATCGACCCAGCAGGGTTGGTCAATGCCAGTATTCAATTGTTGCTATGCATCACCTGTGTAGTTATTTCAAGAAAGTGTAGCGGAAACCAAAGA
>CAZAFL010000039.1:0-14054 GCA_964484465.1 uncultured Chlorobiaceae bacterium | reverse complement strand
CCTGAGCACGTCACAAGGTGGAGAGACGAAATCGACAAATTCCTCATTAGGACCTTTTTAAAGAGCACGAGTCACTTGAAGCAGATAGGGTATAAACAGATTAAAACCGAGAGCAAGGAAGAGATCACCAACTATCCTTACGAACAAAACGACACAAATGGAAAAACTGAGAAAGAAATTTCTTGAATTTTCAAAAGTCGATTACGGTCTGATCTTTCGCAAAAAAAATCTAAAATAAATTTTGCAGAATTGCCTCCTGAAGGCGGTAGGAACAGCAAGGAATGCGATAACTCAAAGTGATAATAAAGTGGACAGGGGCAGAATCGAACTGCCGACACACGGCTTTTCAGGCCGTTGCTCTACCGACTGAGCTACCTGTCCGAAAATTTCTGAAGTTAGTAAACTATAGCATCAAACAAAACTATCTTCATGAAATTTTCAGGATCCCATCATCTTTCGACAGAATCCGTTTTTTTTACGGCTTCCTGAACGTGAGAAGTTCCCTGCAATCCGAACTCAGCATCCGAACACCTCTCATCTCTGAGATAGTCTGCGACATTCTCGCCATCGACTCGCCGGAACGCCTCGGCAGATACACCTTGCCTATTTGTTTGAAACCCGCTTCACGAAAAAGATGTGTGACCTCATTCGGAAAATCGATGAAATCAGAGATTGTAAATGCCGGCTCGATAACAATGGAAACTTTTCCACCCGATTTTAAAATTCGGGAACACTCTCTAATCAATCCTTTAAACTTCAGGACAAATTCCGCTTTCGACGCCTCCAGGCTTACATCGAAATCTGTCGACGCATCCTTCTGTGAAAACTCTGCCGGAGGGTCAAGAAAAATATAATCGACCGATCCCGTCTGTTCCGGTATCCCCGTCAGGAGAGCATTATTCCGCATGATCCGCTCATCAGTCGGTTCAGCGTCATACATTTTATATTTACGGTCGGCAAAATGCGGAAGTGTATCGATGATATCGCCTGTCGTGCCGCTTCCCGAAAACGGATCGATAACATAATCACCCTGTTTCGTGTAGAAGTACAACGCATTGGCAACAATCTGTCCCGGAATTCTTCCCTTGAAATTAGCCTTGCCAAAACGGGGATCGGGCGTGTCGAATGTCCACACATTGCGTTCCCGTAAATCGAATCCGTACTTCGTCCGCTCATCGATTCGTCTCGCAGTATCATCATCGTGGATTTTCTTCCGAAGGTCGGAGATCGTCCAGTGATACTCCAATGCCATTTTTTCGTACTGGTCTCTTTTTCTCGATTCATTGACTTTCGTTGCAAGGTCAAAATAAAACACTTCCGGAAGAGACCGCTTCTTCACATCGGGATAGTACGAATAGTATTGCTGGCATTGCTTCAACATCGAAAAAGGAAACTTGATGCCGGGGTGAGACGAGATCATCTTCAAGACCTGGTCTTCGAACATGCCCTGTTTGCGCGCGGTCGGCATGACTTTATCCACCAAAAATCTTCCGAGATCCCAATAATTATCGACATTAAACGAATTCAACTCGCGAACGAGGTCAGCAACTGAAAATTGTTTGGGCTCGATTCGAATAGCCACATGTTTCACAGGGGATACTTTCTTTTTTGCCTTCTGTGCCATAACCACTCCTTTTCGGAAATGATTCAATGATTGACTTGAACGATTACGAGAGACAACGGGATTTGGATAACAGAATATCAGGGACGAATATACAAAAAATGAGTGGAAAAATCAATCCGGTGATTCAGAACTTCGCCGGTAATGTGTGTTCACTCAAGCTTTGATGGACTCTTCTGGCCGATAAAACTCACAATATCCTCCCCGGCATCGACACCGATAACATTCCCTGAGATAAAGTGTGCATCATCCTGAGAAAGCAAGGCAATAGCTTTCGCAACATCCTCAGGCGTCGTCGGCCGCGATTGGGGGTTTTTCGCTGCAGCGATCTCAAGCATTTTCACTGCTCCGGGAATTTTCCGCAGCGCAGGCGTATCCGTTACTCCGGCAAGAATAGAATTCGCTGTGATCCCGTATGAACCTAACTCCATTGCCAACTGCCGAATATGCGATTCCAAGGCAGCTTTCGAAGCGGAGACGGCTCCATAATTAGGAAGAACGCTGTGCCCTCCGGAACTCGTCATGGCAAATATGCGCCCTCCCCCTTTCATTAAGCCTCGGACTACAACTCCCTGGGTCCAATACACTAAAGAATTAGCCATGACGTCGAGCGTCATTTCCATCTGTGCCTGTGATAGATTCTCCTCAGCCGTTTTGCCGATATAAGGTTTGAGCGCTCCAAATGCGAGCGAATGCAGCAACACTCGTATTGTTGCATGAGGGTTTGCAGAAAACTCTTTTTGAACGGCATCCAATACTTCGGTGCGCTTAACCGAATCGCTCGCATTGACATTAAAAAACATCGCTTTCGAGCCGGTTGATTGTATGTCTTTGATAATGCGCTCTGCATTCGGCATGGTTGCGGCCCGGTCAAAATGAACACCAAAAACATTCATCCCCCGATACGCAAGCTCCACAGCCACGGCACCGCCAAAACCGCTCGAAGCGCCTAAGATCAACGCCCAATGATCACTGCTGAATTGTCTTACTGTTGCCACGATACTTCCCCAGGTTAGCTTGAAATAATTGAGATTTTTGAATTGAAGAAAATGAGGATTTTTCCGGTGAAAATCAACCTTACTCCACCGTAACACTTTTGGCAAGATTGCGCGGCTGATCAACATTGCACCCTCTCGCAACAGCCATATAATACGCAAGCAGCTGGAGAGGCACACTGTTAACAATCGGCCCGAAGTAGCTGAATGTTCTCGGCACCCGTATTACAAATTCCGCCAGATGCTGAATTTCATTATCATCTTCGTTGGCAATTGCGATGATCCTCCCTTTACGTGCACGAACTTCCTGCATGTTGCTTAAGACTTTCTCATAAATTGCATCTTTTGGAACGATAAACACCACCGGCATATTTTCATCGATCAGGGCGATCGGTCCATGCTTCATTTCAGCGGCAGGATACCCCTCGGCGTGTATGTACGAAATCTCCTTAAGCTTAAGCGCACCTTCGAGTGCAGTAGGGAAGTTACTGCCTCTTCCAAGGTAGAGAAAATTGTTGACGTGTTTGAATTCTTCTGCAATGTATCTGATACCTTCCGTCTGTTGAAGAATTTTTTGGACTTTATCCGGAACCGAGGCAAGGTCGTTTGCCAGGAGGCGCCCCTGATCCTGCGAAAGACCTCGATGCCGTGCAAAAAGAAGAGTGATAAGCGATAACACCGCAATCTGCGATGAAAATGTTTTTGTTGAGGCCACCCCGATTTCCGGCCCGGCATGTATATATACCCCGGCATCAGTCGCACGCGCAATTGTACTGCCGACCACATTCACGATTCCGAGCACAGTTGCCTCCCGTGATTTTGCTTCCCGGAGAGCAGCTAATGTGTCCGCTGTTTCACCACTCTGACTAATCACAAACATGACATCATCCTTTCGGATGATCGGCTCGCGGTAACGATATTCTGAAGCATAATCGACTTCAACAGGAATTCGTGCTAGCTGTTCAAGCATATATTTTCCGACGAGCGCCGCGTGCCACGACGTGCCACAAGCCGTGATGATAACGCGCTGGGCATTAAGCAGTTTCTCCATCACAGGTTCAAGACCTCCGAGCTTCGCCGTCCCCTCTGCCACGAGGAGCCGCCCGCGCAGTGAATTGCGGATTGACTCCGGTTGTTCGTGAATTTCCTTCAGCATGAAGTGATCAAACCCGCCTTTCTCGATCTGCTGAAGGTCAAACGTAATCTCCTCTACCTGTTTGACCACTTCTTCATCCTGAATGGTCTTTGTAAAAAATGAATCTGCAGATATACTTGCTATCTCCCCGTCCTCGAGGTACGCAACCTGGCGTGTATGGTTCACGAGAGCAGCTGCATCCGAAGCGACAAAATTTTCCTGCGAACCAATTCCGACAACCAGCGGACTTCCCTTGCGCGCTGCAATGAACCTGTCCGGCTCCCTAGTCGAGACAACAAGAATTCCGTATGCCCCTTCTACCTCAAGCAATGCCCATCGCACCGCAGTAAATAAATCACGGCTTCTCTTATACATTTCCTCGATGAGATGACAAAGAACCTCCGTATCGGTAACGGTCCGGATGATATGCCCTTCCTGCTCGAGTTTTTTCTTGATTGTAACATAATTCTCGATGATGCCATTATGGATAATGGCAATTTCGTGATTACAATCCCAGTGCGGGTGGGCATTGGTATCGTTGGGTTCACCGTGCGTCGCCCATCGTGTATGCCCGATGCCAAGGTTGGCAGAGATTCCATTCTTGCTTACAAGCTTAATCAATTCGGCAACTTTGCCGGCTTTCTTGTGGATGCTTAACTCTCCTTTACGAACTAGAGCTATGCCCGCAGAATCATATCCCCGGTATTCAAGCCGCTTTAGCCCTTCAACAAGAATGGGAAGGGAATTCTGTTTTCCGATATATCCAATTATACCACACATGATATCAGCTTCAGGTCAATTGTACGATGCAAATGTGAAAAGTTAATGATTCTTTGACAAAAAAACAATGTCGGCTGTTAACGTGTGATGATGGACAACTCTTCTTCGCTGAATGTTCAAGCCGTTGTCGCTACGTTCTGTAGGGGTGTACATCATCGTGAACATTGTCTGTTTCCGCCATTAGGACGGAGAATACCTTACCGTCCTCCGGTGATCCCAATAACTCCCATCATTCTTCCTGACTTCTCCTTATTTCTCCTGTAAGAATGAAACAACCCTGGAGTACAAATCGTGCAATAGGGAGAAACTTCAATATTCGTTTCAGGCACCCCTTTTTTCAACAAGAGATCTCTATTGTATTTTTTCAAATCAAGATGCGGGTTTTTGCCTTGCTGTCGCAGAAGATATAATTCTTCAAATTCCCGGGCGACTTCTTCCCCCACTTCATAACAACAGACTGACGCCGCTGGACCGATATACGCAAGAATATTTTCCTCCCTTGTGCCAAATTTATTCTGTAATGCTTCGATTGTTTTTTGAAGAATTGACAGCTTGCTCCCTCTCCACCCTGAGTGAACAACTGCTACGGAACCTGTCACCGGGTCAAGGAGAAAGATCGGCACACAATCTGCAATAGAAACGGTAAGAAAAACCCCATTTACATTTGTGAATAGTGCATCGCAAGAGGCAACCTGCCCTGGTGCTTCAACATAACAAATATTTTCTCCGTGGACCTGCGTGGGAACAACAATGGCATCGCCTTGTATGCCAAGATTTTCAAAAAAACGGCCCCGATTCTCATTGACATTCTGAGGGTCATCACCGACATTAAAACTGAGATTCAACCCCAGCGGCTCCGGACTTACGCCACCCAAAAGGGAGCTTACGCCACAAACAACATCCTTAACCGCCTTGAATAATACCGGTCGTACAATATAAAGCTCTTTTGATTTCATATAAACGGGAGTAAACTCACTGGGGCTTATGAATAGGTAAACGAACGATGACCATCGTTCCCGGCACTGAACGACTTTCGATTGTGATCTCACCGCCAAGTGTTGTTATCGTATTCTTGACGATTGTTAATCCTAACCCCATGCCATCTTTTTTGGTGGAAAAATTAGGTTCGAAAAGATGTTTTTTGACTTCATCCGGAATGCCGGGCCCTGTGTCGCTCATACGAATTTCCATAACATCGTTCTCCAGGGACGTGATAATAGAAATTGTTCCCCGGTCGTTCATTGCCTGAGCTGCATTACGGAAAATGTTGATAAATGCCCGCCGGAGTTCTTCCCTGTCTGCCATAATTGTAAACAGCCGCGACCGTAATTCAAACAAGAATTTCAGTTCTTGTTGCTGCTGAAATAAACTCGCCGCTTCGTGGAGAGTCTCATGAATGTCACATAGCTCAAGCTTGCGTTCCGGCATTCTCGCGAGATGGGAAAATTCTGAAGCGATACGGCTTAACCCATCAATTTGATTGAGGATTGTTTCCGAAACTCTGTCAAGAAGAGATCCGAAATTATTAACGTTATCGTGATACGCCTGACGCAGATGCTGTATCGATAGTTTCATCGGTGTCAACGGGTTCTTGATTTCGTGAGCAACCTGTTTTGCCATTTCTCTCCAAGCAAGCTCCCGCTCCGCACTCAACATCTTGTCCTGCGCCTCCTTCAAATCCTTTGTCATCCTGGAGAATGACCGTTCCAGATCGCCAATTTCGTCTCCCCGGTCCGAGGAAAACCGAATATCGAGTTTGCCGGACGCAATCCGCTGAGTAGCTTCCTTAAGTTTTCGAATTGGAGAGGCAATCTGGTTAGCAAAGATCGTCCCGACGATGACGGAAAAAAAGATTGCCACCATGTACGCGCCAAAAAGGAAAATATTTCTCTTCGCAGCGTCTTCATTGATATCCACCTGACGGAAGAGCGTCGGCACTGAAACTATTCCTATAATCCTGCCGTCGTCAGCAGCCAGCGGTCTGTAGCCCACAACATACGGCAGACTGCCAACAGACTGGTTTTCTACGAAGAAATTTTTCTTCTGAAGCATAATATTTACATACGCATCGGAACTGAGGTTCTCATCGAGCAACTCAGCTGTGAATATCTCTGGTTTGCTGCTTGCCTGAAGTATTGTTGAAAAGTAGACGTTAAAATCCAGGTCGAGACTTGCAGCAAGGTCTTCGCATTGACTATCGGTTAATCGCGAAAGAGATACCGGAACACTTACTCCCATCTCTTTTTCGAGTTCAGAAACCACAACGGATGTCTGTTGGCTCAATCGTGTCGCAGTGGTTTCTTCCGCTCGCTCAACAGCATACTGGTTGTTATAATAGGCAAGAATGACGACAGGCATGAGGGAAACAGTAATAAAAGCGACAATGAGTTTTCTATTGAAGCCGGCAAAAATTCTTTTCCCTTGCCATAGCCGAAGCACTATAACAACCATTGTCACAGCTCCAGCCAACAAAACATAAAATAACACATACCGCAAATAGCTAAAGAAGTGCCACTGAAAACCAAGCGATTCCATACTGAGAGCAATCCATGAGTCGGCGGCTTTTCCTCCTTCTTTCACATAATACGTCTCATACTTCTTGTTACCGACAACGTCATCAATCCATTTCCCTGTTGCTGCGCCGGTAATCTCAAGTACACCCCGGGGCAGCTCACGTTCCAGAGGTAAATCTTCCGCCGAAGTGTACACCAACTTTCCCTGAAAATATTCGGAAATAATAAGTTTCCTGAACCGGGCATCAAAATTTTCCCTCGAATAATTCCGAAGTACTTCGGGAGTCCCTCCTCGTAAAATTGCCCGCCTGCCTGCTGAAAGCTCCAACCAGATACCCCCAACCACTTCAGCACTTTCTGAAAGCAATGGCGTATATCCCGTATATAGCACCGTGGTCGGGCTAGCAAGCATCTTTTCTTCCATGTTAATAAATCGAACAGCAGCAGGAATTTCAGTGTGAGGGCGCCGGCCGAGAGGCATGCCGATGTGAAAATCGCTTACAATTTTCCCTTCTTTATTAACAATTGAAACTGAGCAATTGTATCCTTCCTTGCTCAAAATACTCTTTGCCCATTCAGTGAATGCAAGTTTTTCAAGATCGTTCTGATCTCCAGATACGACTGTATTATTTGCATCCCCGGAAGAAAGCTCGTCCAAGGCTTTATTCACAACAAACCTCAACCAGGTATCGACGGGGCGAACAATATCAGCTGCAACAAGCTCAACGTGCGTTCTGTCAAAATCGTGAAGATAGCCATCAAGCTGGGGTACGGCAGCTGCAATCGCAATACATGATATAAACGCACAACCTCCGAACGTATACAACTTTGAGCGCTTTTGAAACTGACGAACCAGCCAGAGCATAAATACGAAAAGCAAGAGAACGAGAAAGAGACGATATGTTTGAGATATCAATGGGTTCTGCTGTAACGCGCCAAAACTCAGACTGAAAATGGACAATTGTATAATAGCAGCAGGAATGGTGATTGTAGCGCGGGTAAATCCAAGAGCAATTGAAATAAATCTATACCAAACGTGTAATGTTGCTACTCCGGCAAGAACAACACCGCATGATATAGAAAATATGCCAACAAGCATAGCTGAAAGCTCGAACGATGGCATTACCGAAGTCGGATCATTGTACACAAGCGTAGAATCAAACACGGCGCTGCGCACTGTTGACGCAAACCCACGGAGCATAAGGAATATCAACAGTAGTAATACGATTCCTGATGTCGCATATATAAATCTTTTAGCAAGGGAAATACTGACTCGGGCTCCTTCAGAGCTATTCAATTGCCTGAAAATAGTTATAGCGACAACACCGATATTGACGAGAAGAAAAAGGGATGATATGAGCATATCTCCAATCGTCTTGACCAATCCGAAACCAAATGGAGAAGCAAAATATGCCGGGTCAAAAATACTCTCATGCAGAAACGACGCGGGAAAATTCATAACGACAAAACTATACCGTACAAGCCAGATACAGACCGAAAACATCATTATCCTTACAAATGTGTTTTTTATAATCCGCACCCAACGCGTTCCTTTATATACAAGAAGAGCGACTAGTACAATAATTATCAGGCTCGCGACATTACGTATTTGTCGATGTATTTCATCAATACGGTCAGTAAGAACCGGGCGGGAAAGATATGCAAACCCAACAGGAGTATCGTGAATGTCTCTCAGCACAATTGAAAGTGTTCTCGCGTCCTGTTGCGGTTTTGCTTCCGCGGAAAAATCAAAATCAGGAAGAGTTTCAAAGCTCTTTGAAAACGTTGTAGCAAATGCGGCGCTGTTGACAAAACGGTTATTCAAGGGATAATTTACCTTGAAGAGCCGTTTGCCTACAACGTAACCCAGAATTCGTCCGTCGACAGAATCCGGAACCACGACAATAAGGTAGGAATAGATCGGACCCTGTGATACAAATGAATTATGCACCGATGTGAACGCCATGGAATCCACAAACGGCCCACGACTGCCCGCCCAGCTAAGAAGATGTTTGTCGTGATCGAATACCTCAAGCGAGAGATCCTCCCTCGACATTTGCTTCAGTATCCCGAATAATTGAACAATGGATGAATTGTCGGAGTTAGCCAGAACTTCATGAATCCCTTGCAAACCTTCTATCTGTTCAACAAGGCGAATCGTCTCTTGTTGAAAAGTAGTAAACCGGGATTGAACATCGTTCTGTGAGCGTTGTTCCTCAGCAGCAGAAATACTTTGCCAATGAGATGAAATATAACGGGGGTAAAGCCAATCGATTCCAATGAGGACAAGCAGAACAAGAATGAGAACAACAATAACTGAATAAAATCGGCGGGAACCAGCTCCCGGTGTCATCCCGGTAATCGTGTCGAAGGACATTCAGCGTCAATACACATTGAACTGAGTAATTACCCATCGGCTATCAAGCATGGTCAACGCGACATAAATTTGCAGATGTTCATTATTCCCCCGGAAGATAAAATTACAACTTCCAGTACCATATGGCCCGGTTTCAGTTTCATCAATCGTTGTGAATCTGAATTGTGATGTAACTGTCCGAGATCCGAAAAAATTTTGTAGAATATAGAATAACTGGCTTCCACTGAAATAACCACCATCAACACCGGGTAAATCTACAAATACCTGCTTCGCGAAATGATTTGAAAAAGAGTGAATATCTCCCGACGAAATCCCCTGTCGCACGTCATCAAAAATTGAAGAAACCGGCGAGTGTTGTTGATCGTTCGCCTGTGCGGTTTGACTGTACATCCTGCCTCCCAGGAAAAAACTGCAAACAGCTATCAATAAATAAGAGCGATTCATTTTCATCCTTCGAAATAAAAATACCTCATAACCGGATAAAAGTCAATCTCTTCCTGCATGCATCCCGGGATGTAACCGTTATGTATCATCATAGTTGAAGGTTTACATCCCGGATTTTTCATTTACATCCTGCTCGATACGCCGCTTCCGGCAGTTAACGTCCCTCTCTGAGAAGGAATAATCTGCTTGAGACGCGTATTATTACTTTGCAGTTGATACGCCCAATCGAAGTACATGCCGTTGGCGGACAGAGATGTTACTCTCACCTTTGCATAGTGATTATCCCATGTCCGGATAATGTACGTGTGTCCTGTTATCAACCGGGCGTCTTTCGATGGAGACCAGCCGCTCGTCGGCGCATCACCGACATCATACAACGATGTTGTGTATCCTACATCCTGAATATCGGAATCCTGCCACACGTTCAGGTAGAGCGTACCATTGAAGTTCTCAAAATACATATCTGCCAGGTGATCGTCATACGCGACTACCGAATATGTCGAAAAATCATATCCTGCATAATCCGGATAAGCGCGGTAATCTTTCAACCCCACATCATATCCTTCCGGTCTGGGAGTATCGTAAGCAACATCCTGACTGAACGGACTTTCATTACCGGCAAAATCGTACGCCGAGACGGCATAATAATACGTTACACCGTTGCTGATCCCCCTGTCGATAAACAGCGTCTCCTTCGTCGAGCCGATAAGAGTATATTTTCCATTGTAGGAAGAACTCGCGTAAACATTATACCCGGCAACATCCGGTTCAGGATTAGGAAGCCATGAAATCTCAATCTGATTATCTCCGGTAGTGGTTGCCAATCCACGAGGTGAAGAGGGGGCGATAAGATCCGGTTCTAAAAAAGCCTCTTTACATCCAGCAACCATCAACACTAACATCACTAAACCGATAACATTTGCGTATTTCATAATTTGCTCCTTGTTATTTGACAACCTGACAAAGAAGCGTCAAATCACATGCCAAACAGTAAAAGGGGCAAATTTGATTGAATTGGAAGGTTTTTTGGTAAAAAGGGAACTTAGGAATTAGGAAATAATCCTCAAATTTCCTATGACCGTTCTGTTTTTAGGACATTGAAATTTACAACACTAACCTACTCAACTACTAACATACGAAGTACTGACTAAGCTAGTAGGTTAGTATGTTAGTAGTTAGTATTTAGTATTTAGAAAAATCGAATTGTTATTGACGATGCCCACTGAACGTCCCTTCAAATTCCATTTATCGAACGGTGTATTTTTCGATTTGGATTTGAATTTAGCGGCATCGACAATCCATTCACAAGCAGGATCTAAAAGAGTAAGGTTTGCGGTTTCCCCTTCTTTGATCTCAATAAGTGGGAGATGGAGGATTTTTCGCGGATTGACTGAAAGTTTTTCGACGAGTTGGAAGAGAGAAAGAATGTGTGTCTCAACAAGCTCACGGATCGCAAGTCCAATGGCGGTTTCGAGTCCTATAATTCCGAATGGAGCAAATATGTACTCTACCTGTTTTTCGTCATACGAATGAGGTGCATGATCCGTAGCAATGACATCTATTGTTCCATCACGTAATCCCTCTTTCATTGCTTCAACGTCGTCGCGCGTACGGAGCGGAGGATTCATCTTGGTGTTGGTATCGAATGAGCGGACGGCTTCATCGGTCAGCGTAAAATGGTGCGGCGTAACCTCACATGTAACTGTGAGGTTCTTCTTTTTCGCCGACCGTATTTCTTCAACCGACCCTGCTGTGCTGATATGTGCCACATGATATTGCGCTTGCGTATACGCAGCGAGCCTGATATCTCTTGCGATCATCATTTCTTCGGCAACGCTGGGAATCGGCTGCATGCCGAGAGTGGTGGAAACAATCCCTTCATTCATTACACCGCCTTTTGTCATGCTCGGTTCTTCGGCGTGCTGAATAATCGGTTTGCCGAGCATGCTTGCATATTCAAGACTGCGGCGCATCACCTCGGCACTCTCGATGGGTGCACCATCGTCGCTAAACCCGACAGCTCCGGCGGCTGCAAGTTCCATCATAGGAGCAAGTTCCTTACCTTCTCTCCCCCTGGTCACAGCAGCAACGGGATATACATTCACAATTCCATTATTGCATTTTTTTGAATTTTCAAGAATATCGTAAACCGCAGAAGCGTTGTCTACTGGAGGGCTCGTGTTCGGCATACAACAAACAGCGGTAAATCCGCCTGCTGCCGCAGCGAGAGTACCGGTTTCAATTGTTTCTTTGTATTCAAATCCGGGTTCGCGGAGATGAACGTGCATATCAACGAAACCGGGAGCAACGACCATCTTTTGCATATTGAATATCTCGACCTGTTTGGGTGCGCTTAATCCTGACCCGACCTTTTCAATGGCTCCGTTTCGAATAAGAACATCGCACACTTCATCTACACCGGAATAAGGTTCTATCACATGACCATTTTTTAAGAGGATATCCATAACATTACCATTATCGATGACATCTATTCATTTACCGGTCCCCAATAGAAAAAGAACCGCCATTCTCACCGCAACACCATTCAGTACCTGTTGAAGAATGAGAGAATGTTTACCATCAGCAACATCTGCTGAAAGTTCGATGTCGCGGTTAATCGGACCGGGGTGCAGGATTGTAATTTCTTTTTTTGATTTCGCAAGCCGTTCGTTCGTCACCCCGAAAAAATTCCGGTATTCGCGAGTTGAAGGAAAAAACACCCGATCCTGCCGTTCGAATTGAATACGCAGAACGTTCAAAATATCAGCCCAGGCAATGGCTTCCTCAATGTTGTAGAACACCTCTACGCCGAGTTGTTCAATACCGAACGGGAGGAGTGTTTTCGGGCCGCAAACTGCAAGCTGCGCTCCCATCGTCCTCAGTCCGTAAATATTCGAAAGTGCCACCCGGCTATGAGAAATATCCCCTACGATACAGACTTTCAGTCCTTCAAGTTTACCGAACTTTTCACGGATAGTGTACATGTCGAGAAGAGCCTGTGTTGGATGTTCGTGTGCTCCATCGCCGGCGTTAAGAATGTTGGCGTCAACAACCTGGCTGAGAAAATGAGCCGCGCCTGCGGCGGCATGACGTATCACCACCATATCGATTTTCATCATCTCGATATTGCGGGCTGTATCCTTGAGTGTTTCCCCTTTGCGTACGCTACTCGCCTCAGCAGAAAAATTTACAACATCCGCCGAAAGCCTCCGCTCAGCCAGCTCGAAGGATATACGTGTACGCGTTGAGCTCTCGAAGAAGAGATTGACAATGGTTTTCCCCTGCAGAGTCGGAACTTTCTTGATCGGACGATCAAGAACTTCCCGAAATGAATCAGCAGTATCCAAAATAAGCTGAATATCAGCTTTCGGCATTCCATCCAGCCCTAAGAGATGACGGGTTGCCAGTCCCATTACCCTTTCCCTCTTTCTTTCTCCACCAGAAAAACACCATCTTCACCGTCAACTTCATTCATTAAGACCTTAATTTCTTCCTCATTGGAAGTGGGAATATTTTTTCCGACGAAATCAGCTTTGATGGGCAATTCCCGATGGCCGCGGTCGACCATCACAACGAGCTGGATAGTGGCAGGCCTTCCCAAATCTACCAGTTCATCGAGCGCAGCGCGGACAGTGCGGCCTGTAAACAACACATCATCGACCAGAATAATATTCTTGTTCGTCACGTCGAAAGGAATATCCGTCCCGGTAAGCAGCGGCTTGCTGATCCTATTGCGGAGGTCATCCCTGTACAGCGTGATGTCAAGAAAGCCGATCTGAAGCTCCCGGTGCTCGATTTGCTGAATTTTCTGCGAAAGACGGCGGGCGAGAAATTCTCCACGCGTTCGAACGCCAACGAGGACTATTGTTTCCGCACCCCTGTTCCGTTCCAGGATTTCATGGGCAAGCCGAGTGATTGTTCTCTCAAACCCCTCCTGGTCGATTATGCGGGATTTAATAATCATATCAAAAACGAAAAAACCTCCAATCCCAATCCGGGACGGAGGTTAAGGTTAAAGGCATTGAGTAGTCGTGAAAGGAACGAGGTTTCTTTCTCCCCTACTTTCCCTTTATGTAGTATCATACTTTTTCCTTTCCGACCTCTCAGGATCGGGCTTAAAGGGTGAAAAGTTGAAATTAGAATTGGCTTAATATAATATTTTTCCGAAGAACAGTCAAGAACTATTTGC
>CAZAFL010000038.1:19226-22446 GCA_964484465.1 uncultured Chlorobiaceae bacterium | reverse complement strand
GAACCCCCAACCCTCAGCTCCGTAGGCTGATGCTCTATCCAATTGAGCTATGGGCGCGCACTGCTATTATTGAATTCCGATACGGAAGGGCAGGACTAAGATACAAAAATGTGAGAGGAGATTCAAGCGGTCTTCGAGGGTGTCTGGTGAAACTGATTGGAAAGATGATTACCGCTTCCGTATTCTTTACACCGGGGGTTCGATGCCGAGAAATGTACAGGCTTCGGCGAGGTCGCTTGTGACTTTCACATTTAATCCGCGGTTGGTAGCAACGGTTTCTCCGAATTTATGCGGGTCGATAAGGGGCGTATATCCGACGAAGGCGAATTTCATGGCGCCGAGGTTCGATGCAAATTTTTGCTGAACGGCTTCGACGATGGAGGTCACATACTCGTAGCGTTCCATGATCGTGGGAGAGCCGTGCAGGGTGCGGGCATCGAACAGTATTTTTGTCAGGTTGTACTCTTTGCATATGTCGAACGCGCGAAAGGCGAGACTCTTCGCTTCGGAGAGTGTATACGTCCCAGAAAGGACTGCATACAGGTAGGTTCCCTTTGACTCAGTTTGAAGGTTCATAGCGCATCATCCGGTTACGGCAGTTAAAATAGACAAACAAGGGGTTGAATGCAAGCGAGCTAAAATTGCCAGCGTCGCTCAGAAAATCCCCGGCCGAGTTCATTTCGCCAGGCCGATTTGCTTCATGTACGTCTGGTTATCCCAGAAGAGATGCTCCTCGGTCATTGTACCGTCAGGACCCCAGATTCCGATGGTACACATCGGCATCTTGAATGCTTTGCCTGTCGGCTTGATGAACTTCCCGCCGCCGATGGGCATAGGTTTGGTGAATGTTCCCTCGAACACGCCGGTTACGGCGGTCATGTTTCCAGAACCAAACCGGATCGGGTGCATCTTTATTCTCGTGTCGGGCGCATAGACAAACATGGCGCTGAGGTCTGCGATATGCACGTCGATACCCTGCGTCATGTGCCCGTCGGGCCAGTACACCTTGATGTCCTTTGCATGGCTTTCATGCAATCGTGTCCATTGCTGATTGGTGAAGACCACAAAATCGAGAGTATCGAAGTTAACAAGGTTCTTCTCAATCGCGGCTTGTATCTCCTCCAAGTGTTTCACCTTGTCCCTCAGAGGCTGTAACTCCGGACTCTCGCCGGCACAGGCGCAAATGCCAATGATGAGACCGCCGACCACAAGAGCCGTGATCAAGTTACTGAAACAGAATCTCGCACGTGTCATGATAAACCTCCTTGTCGCTTGTTGATGAATGGGGGAATTGTGTGTGGTTGTCATTTTTGGACGACCACAATTTTTTGTCAACGTGTGTGGTAACAATGCAATGTGGGAGCGAACCACAATTAGACTCATTATCGTGACCAGACACATTGAGCGAGGCTTTAACTTCCATGGGTTTATTTTTCAGTGATGTTATTACCACTCCTTGGCATTCGTTGTGTGCAACCGCTAAGTGTTGCGTAAAGATTGTACCACTTGACAGAATGAATTGTAGATCACCTTCGCTTCTGCTGACAGTTGGGATATCGGCCAAGGTTTTGCACGAACATCCTTGATGTTACCGCGAGGATTATCGAATAGCTGGATCAAATCGTTTTGAACGGTAATAACGTCGAGTTGATGAGGAACGTCGTGGCAAAAAACAACGTGTGTCGCACCACGTCGTTCGTAGTCGTTACGAATGTCCGTCTCGTACGATTTCTTCGGATTATACCGCGAGCGATCGCCGAAAACAGTGATAGCCTCATCAAGGTATTTATCAGTTGAAAAAACAGTCGCCCAAAAACCATGATAGATTCTTCGGAATTCATCGTCTAGCCTTCCGCGCAATCCTGATTTGTTGTCATGGGATTCACCAACGTAGATGTACTCAACTTGATTCGCTGGTTTGATTGCGTACCAAAGATAAACCCCGTTGGTCTGTGGGACTTCCTTGATGACTTGTTTGTAAGATTTCCTATAATTCACGTAAGGTTTTTCATCCCTTTCTGGAAGCGGAGGTGGGGAACAACCTTTTGGATAACACATTTGGATTTCATTGTAAATCGAGCCGAGACTAATGCATCCGACGTTCATAGATTTCGAGTCCCTTTCTTAGGTGGCACACAATGACGCCTAACGTAGAGCTAGAAGCACAAAGCACGAGCCGCGCCAATAGTTGCAAGCGTGCGTTTGCCGTGCTCTGCGAAGTTGTGCGATCTCGCTCTTTGGCGGGACGAAGCGAATCGCCGTCACGACGTCTGGCAAACATGCTGAGCCGCCCTCTTAGGACTTTGGCTCTTCAAACCAGCGACGTTTTTGCGCTTGTTATGCGCCGTAGCCGAATGGTCATTTAAGAATTAAAGGTGATACTTGGGCAATAAAGGATCCGATAGAAGCGATGTTTGCTAGATTTATTAAGATTGCTTCAATTACGCTTTTGCTCCGTGAACTTCTCGCAAGTTGCAACTTGAGCGTCTCGATGTCCTGTAAGGCATCTGCTAATTTGGTCTTGCTTAGCGAGGTGTCAGAATTAAGGACCTTAACAATCTCGGTAAGCAGTTGTCCAATCTCATTCTTAGTCAACACAGATTGGGTGCTTCCGGGTGAATTGACTGCAACTGTGCTATTTGACACGTCGCCGTAAATCCTTGTGCTGCTATCAATATTGACAACGAACGAGTTTGGTTCCTTGCGATACTTAGGTATAATACCAGTATCGCCACCGCGTTCCACGAAAATTGCGCCTTCGCCGGTAATACGAGCAAGTGTCCCAGAGCCTGCATAGATTGGATGTATCATGCCTCTTGATTCCAAATACTTGGCAAGATTGAAGATTTTCATTCGATCAGTGACGCCAAACTGTTTGGCGACATTGTCCAAAACGACGATCTTCCCATGCCCTTCCGTTTCAGCGTTGTCATATAGGGTTGTGAGTAATAGCTCTGCAAGTTCAGTGTTTTTCATATATGTCCTTTTCGGCTATGGGTCCCAACTTCCGTGTTATCGAAATCTTGCATAGTTTTTTCTTTCGTAAGATGTAATGTTGCACCATTTAATCTTACTTGTCTTAAAAAATCAGCTTACATTACGCTTATGGTAACTAAATTCTACTTTTCCCCCCTCCCGAAAGATGAAAGAAATGCACTTCCGGGTATGATGTCAGTGAATGTAATAATCTGTGAGGTGAGTGTCAACTGCCCGGATGCGG
>CAZAFL010000038.1:0-19126 GCA_964484465.1 uncultured Chlorobiaceae bacterium | reverse complement strand
GAAAAATAAAACCGTGCCCCTGCAACTCGCAGAGGCACGGTTTGAGGTCAAGATTATTACCTTGTTCTTAAGAATTCTATACGGCGGTTCTTTTGCTTGCCCTCGGGTGTCGTATTTGGCGCTACAGGCTTATCGGGACCGAAACCTTTTGTGGTAATCCTTCCGGGAGCAATCCCTTTTCGGACAAGCCAGCTCTTCACCGATTCAGCGCGGCGCTTCGAGAGATTCATGTTCAGGTAATGCAGTCCGGTGTTGTCCGTGTGTCCCTGAATCTCAACTTCAATCTCGGGATGGCGGTCGAGTGTATTAAACGCCTGCGCCAAAATGTCTTCGGATGAAGGACCTATATCCGCACTGCCGCTCCTGAAGACAATTCCTTCGAGAACAATCGGTACACCTACTTCCGGCTTCAGCTCCTGTTCTTTTTTCGGATAATCATCGGATTTGTCCATCGGGTTCGTGCCGTTGGCAATCTCCTGCGCGTCGTTAACACCGCCACCATCCGAATCCACCTTCAGCGGGTTAGTCCGGTATTTCAATACTTCATCGCCGTCGCTTAACCCGTCGCCGTCGGTGTCTGTCTTTAACGGATCGGTATGGTACTTCAACACTTCATCGCCGTCGCTTAGCCCATCGCCGTCGGTATCCACTTTCAACGGGTCGGTATGATATTTCAACACTTCGTCGCCGTCGCTCAATCCATCACCGTCGGTATCCGCTTTCAACGGGTTGGTATGATACTTCATGACTTCGTCTCCATCGCTTAATCCATCGCCGTCAGTATCCGCTTTCAGCGGGTCGGTATGGTATTTGAGGACCTCGTCGCCGTCACTTAACCCGTCGCCGTCGGTGTCGGCATTGTTCGGGTCTGTGCCGAGTTCTTTTTCTTCCTTGTTGGTGAGTCCGTCATGGTCGTTGTCGGCGCTGCTCCCCCCGGTCACAAAAAGAATTCCAAGACCGCCGCTGTAATATGCATCCTTCGGGCTTCCCTCACGAAAATAATTCAAATCGTCGGTAAGAGAGTAGTTCACGCCTCCGCTCAGGTCGATGTGAAGATTATCAGTTGCGGCAATTTCAACGCCGATGCCGGCAGGAACAACTCCTGTAACGCCATCCTTATTGACCGGCTGAGGGGAAACACTTTTGGGGAATTGCGTTACCTTATAGCTGAGACCTCCGAATCCGGCGTAAAGATATGGATACGTGGGTTCGTCCGTCATAAGGTTGAGCAGAAGCCTGGCGTCAAAGGGGATGATTTCTGTACGGTAGTATTGATGTTGGAAATCGATTCCGGCAAGTGAGCCATAGCCGGCACCGAGCTCAAGCTGAAACATAGAACCCAGCCCAAACCGTGTGAGCGCGCGGCCAACGTACGAATACTTCAACCCCTTGTCCATGCCGAATTCATTTGCAGGTATCGCGCCGTTAAACTGCAGGCCAAATTTAACATTGTAATCGCTCGCCTGAGCAAAGAGTCCCGCCCGCAGAGTGAGCGCCAGTGTAATTAATGTAAATGTTGTCGAGAGTTTCATAAAGTTTTTCCCCGTAATGGTCGATGATTGGCAAGGTAAAGAGAATCCAATTCAGAATCAACAACCGAAACGAAATGATGCTTGCTCATCTTGCTCAGAACACCCTTCGACTATCGCTCAGCGTGACGGGTTTTGCGTTGTCTTGAAGCAGAACAGAAAAGGTTGCTACAGTAAGTGGTTTTAAAAGAGGGTAAGGCGCTGAAAATTATTATCAATCCATGATAACGTCTGCTTCTTCGACATCTTCCTCTTCTACGTGCATATGACGTCGAAGAGTATCGGCTATCTGGCCCTTATGACTTGCCACCATGGAATCTACCGCGCGCTTGCTCATCCGCACCAGTCGGTGACCGAGCGAGAGGACTATACCCAAATGTAATGCCGTGAGGAGCCAGTAGATGGTGAAGAGCATTTTTGCGTACGGGTCGAGACCGAGAGCGACAAAAACAAATGAAAGGATAGTAAGGGACAAGAAAGTGATGGTGCCATACACCATGATCCAGTACATCGTCCAGTTGCGGAAAATCTTGGTCTTCAAAAAGTTTTCAAAGAGGTCGGTATCGTTTGAGAGTGAAGCAAAGATCGATTGAACAACGAGATTCTGCCTGGTAGCTTCCATCTTATCGAGGTCGGTCCGTTCCTCAGGCTTTAGCGCAAATGCAAGTGCACCGAAGATAATTTCGTTCGTCCGCTGAAGGAAGCCAAAGATGCTCTTATCTATCCTCAGATGGAACTCCTCAACCCAGCTTGCTTTGCTGATCCTGATCATCAGTGCTAACATGACTGCCACAGAGACAACCCCGAATAGGGTTAGGAGCTCGGGCCTTGTTGAAGCGGTGAAGTTGCGTATTTTTTCGATACCGATTCCGGCAATAAACGTGCCGAGCAGGAAAAGGAAAACAAAGCTGGTTAATGCAACTCTGATCCTTCGTTCAAGATCGCCTAAGTAAGAATATATTTTTTTTATTTCAGCCAAAGGTGTATATTCTCCTATTCTTTTGTTCCTCAATCTTCACTGCAGAAAACCGTCGTCGTCATAGCTGTAATCCTGTTAAAAATACAGAATTAATAGTTTTCCCGCAATAACCTCTAAAATCTAACATCTTTGCGGGCATAAGTATGCGGTATGCGTCACAGGGAACGATTTACGTGATTGACGCCACAATGTCTGCCGTTTCCGTTTCGTAGATTTACCAATAATATAGAAAACAATCCGTTTAAGCGACCCAATAATGAATTCTCGATTTGCAGGTACCTTTTCGAATTTCGCAGCTATTGACGCTTCGGCCACGGAAAATCCGAACAAGAAGGAGTTTAGTATGGATTTACAGCAGGTATTGCCGCATCTCAATTTTGGTAGAGTGGATGCAGAATCAGATGACAGGCTGGATAACTGTTTTGTTGGAACGGAACTCTTGCGGAATGTTCTTCTTCCGCAGCACTCGCTGCTTGTGGGTGGAAAAGGGTCCGGCAAAAGCGCGATGTTCAGGTTATTGTGTGACGACCTGCAGAAAATTCGCCCCCTTCTTCCCAGAGAATACAATGAAATATATTGCATACCCGCGAACGGCCTCCAGAGTGAAGAATATCTTGCCGGCAGTGATTTGCGCGAGCTGAATCCGCAGACGGTTGACGACTTCCGGTTTTTCTGGCTCCTGTATCTCGGCCTGAAAACCGCCGCGACGCTTGTTCAGGATGCAAAGATGCAGAAGCTTGTAGAGAACACGAAGAACGAGAGATTGAAAGATTCATACGCAGCGCTTACCCGGATTGTCGAAGACGTCGGAATTCTCCAGGGAAAAAACACCGCGGCAAAATTAAAACAACGTCTTGAAGATTGGGTGAAGCCGACTCAAACGAACCAGCCATCAGGCGCTGGTCCCGGGGAAGTCGGAAAAGTACTGTCGTTGAGCTTCAGACAAAAGACCGGCATGAGCATTATCGCTCTTATCGACCTCATCGATATCGTTCTTCAGGATACGAATAGTCTCGCATGGCTCATGCTTGACAAGCTTGATTTGCTCTACATCGGTGACGTCGATAAGCTCAAGACGTCGATAACCGGTTTAATACAGCTTGTCGTGGAATACAGCAGCCGGTTTAAGAACATTCACTTTAAAATGTTTCTCCGCACCGATATCTACCGTCAGTTGCATATCGTTAACAAATCACACCTTGTGAGTTATACGACGGATATGAAATGGAGAGGTCCGTTGCTGTTAAAGCTTCTCGTGTCGCGTGCAGTTTCGAATCCAGTCGTGCGGCAGTATTGTGAAGAGTTTCTCGGAGAAAAGGTGGATGTCACCAATGTGATAGTAGGTGACGACCCGTATGTCCTCAAGGTATTCTACGCGATCTTCGAGCCCACGATGGGCAACGGTGTGGCGAAGGACAAGGCGCCCGAGACACATGAATGGATACTCAAACGACTCGTGGATGGTCTTGGTATCAGCTTCCCGCGTGAATTAATCCATCTGGGAAATTTAGCTGTTGCAAAACAGCGTGAGGTCAACCGGAGTCAGGGAAAGCACCTTTCTGAACGGCTCATCAGCTCGGCAGTGCTGAAGGACGCATTTAAGGAAGTTTCGGCGTACCGGTGCGACACATATCTTTATTCCGAATTTCCTCATCTCGCCAAACATTTTGATGTATTTAAAGGAAGCGACAGCGCTACGTTCCATCGTGAAGAACTGTACATGCTTTTTGAACCGCTTTCGCCGAAGGGGGACGATGCCATTCGTGCCGTTCACGACGCCGGCTTGCTTGCTCCACTCGGGAGAAATGTCGATTCGAGCAGGAAATTTAAAATTCCTCTCCTTTATAAAACAGGAATGGGTATCAGTGAGAGACGGCAAAAACCGTCAAAGCCGCGCGCGGGCAGAGTGCCGGACGAGAGACCGGTCAGCGTAGAAAACAGTAATTTGTAAGAGTAATAATGCCGTAAAATAAAGAGGGGGTTCAGCTCCAGATCAAGAGGAGGTTTCTTGATTTTTGTTTACGCTGAACCCCATGTCTCCACTATCCACCACCTCCAAAAACTTTACCTCCTGTTTATTTCATCACAACCATCCGCTTGATATCGACAAAGCCGCCTGCGGTCAGTTTATAATAGTACACGCCGCTCGGTTGCCGAGACGCATCGAACCTCACAGAATATGACCCGGCAGATTGTCGGGTATTAACGAGGATGGACACTTCGCTACCGAGCATATTATAAACATTCAGACGAACATGGCTCTCTGAAGGGAGCGTGTATACTATTGTTGTCGATGGGTTGAACGGATTCGGGAAGTTTTGTCTGAGAGCATAGCTGTTCGGAGTTAACCCGGGCGCTTCTTCCGAATGCCGGGTTGGCTGAACAGCGATCGCTGTCTTCCCAAGAACTCCGGTCCCCCCGGTCTGCTTAATAAAATATGATTGTGGTGGAGAAGACTGCTGGTCGTCGGGGTATACGATCATCGCTTTACCATCGAGATATACCGTCGTTGAAGCATACTCCGCAAGGTTACGTGTTCCCGCGGCACAACCGGTTCCGTTCACGCAAATGGGGCCCGTATGAAAAATTCCGGTCGCTGCATTTTCGGTGATGGTCGGGTTTTTCGCGAACGTATTTGATACCTGCGCGAAATACACTTTCCATGTTGCCGAATCAGCCAGGCTGTTCGATGAGGAGGTGGCCCACCAAATGATATTAACCTTCCCCGCATCGCCGGCATCGACCCATGGAGCAAGAGCGGTTTTGGTACCTGTGCCGTTGTTCACACGCACGGGAACAGTCCATGTTGCGCCTTGGTTCTGAGAGCTTGTGAGGAAAACGTTCGTGCCATTAGAATAGACGATATGAACGTTACCTCCCCGGTCAACTGAAAGGATTGGGAAAATATTGGCGACCGAAGTACCGATCGGACCGGCATAAACACGCGTGATCGTAAAATGTGCGCCGCCGTCGGTGGAACGGGCGATGTATAGTTCATTGGTTACATGTCCGACGAACACCGTATATACATACCCGTTGCGTTGATCGACTGCTATGTTCCCCTGAAAGTTCGGCTGTATTCCCAATTCAGGGGTGGTCACTTCCGTTATCTGAGGCCAGGTGATTCCTCCATCAAATGATTTCAGGCAAAAAATGCTGTTCGTTCCCTGGAGGTCCGCTCCTTCCTGCTGAAAGCTGAGATACACCTGATTCTCCTGATAGGAAGCAAGCCATTGGCGATCCATGACAGGTGTATACTGGGAATAAGGATTCGAAATCCACGTCGATCCCCCGTTATTCGATACGCACATTGTGGCGGCAAGGGGGACAACCGCTCCGGTGAGAAGGAAATCACCCGGACCCCACAGGGAAGCAACATACACCCGCCCGGTTGTTCCGATTGCGATATCCTCATCTCCTCCGCCGAAGGCAAGACCGCGGGCGGCGAGCGCCGCGCCAATCTGCGCTCCGTCCGGCTCGCCAAGATATGTGAAGGATGATCCTCCATCGATTGACTTCCATACATCTGTCCCTCCCGGTGTTCCCTGAATTGCCGCGACATAAATGTTTCCGAGCCCGTCGTATGCGGCGCGTGGTTCAAGATCCTGAGAAAGAAACAACAGATCGTTAGGTGCGGTTAGCCGGTTTGGTGACGTGAAAGTGAAACTCCCATTCTTATATTTTCCCGAACGCACGGGTTCAACGGGGGGAGGCCCAAGAGTTGCACGTCCGGAATATGTTTGATTGACAGTTACATAGGCGATAATTTGAACCTGATACGTACCGGAAGGGAGCTGGTCAAGGTTTACCTCTTCAAAGGTTGTATTACCCTGCGTGGAGGAATTTACGAGATTACCGCTGGCATCATACACATACAGGTCGAAGTCACCAACAGGACCGATGTTTGTTTGCCAGTCAATATGCACACGAATCTGGTAGGTCGGATTGCTTGCATAGAACGTCGGTGGTACACTGACTGTAAGATTGAAAATGTCGCATGTGAGAGGATTACAGAGTGCCGGGATATTACCGTTCGAAGCATATGCAGCCGCCGACGTATAGGGTCCTCCCGTCCAGGTAATGGTCGTTGTTCCTCCCGATGTAAGCGGCGGAACAACCGTCCCGCTTCCCGGTGTAGCGCCATACAACAACATTCCGCTGACACCCAGAAGGAAAACTATGGCGAGGCTTCCTCGAAGAATACGAGAGGCACGCTCGTTATTGTTAACCGTGTCGTGCATAGTTCCTGCTCCTTTCAACTGTTGTTAATGGTTTAGTGAATATGTTCTAATTGCTGATTTGCTGGAGAACTTTTGGGAGCTCTTCGGTGATCGATTTTTTCGATACGAACCCTTCGGCACCGATGGCTTGCGACTTCACCTTGTACTCCTCGTCTTCATGAATCGTGATGAGGACAATTTTAATCTCGGGCAAGTTTTTCTTGATCATTTCTGCAACCTCAAGTCCGTTCATTCCCGGCATTTGAATATCCATCAACAGCAGATTCGGCCGCAGAAGTTCAATTGCCTGCAGGGCTTCAAAGCCATTGGCTGCTTCCCCAACAATTTCTACATCTTTGAAATCTTTTAAGAAACTGATGAGGGTTGAACGGAATATGATATGATCGTCGACGATAAGCGCCTTCATTGTTTTCATTTTATTTTGTAATAGTTGGAAGGAATGTTTCTCGATGCATTATACTGGATGACGTGAATTCTTGTTCAGGCTTTTACTAACAGATTCCCGTTCAATCATCTCAGAGAACAGGTTTCATTCAATTTAGCGACGTACATCATGATTTACCTTCGCCAAGCTCTCGCCGGACTCGCTCGAGAGCGGTAGGAAGGTCCTTCTTCAACGAGCTTTTCGCGATGAACCCATCGGCTCCGAGCATCGTTGCAAGCGAACGGTAACTCAACTCTTCGTGGATTGTCAGAAAGATAATTTTTGTATTCGGGGAGACTTTTTTTATTTGATTTGCCGCCTCAAACCCGCTCATAGCGGGCATGCTGATATCGAGAAGAATAACATCGGGGTGAAGTGAATGTACCAAACGGATAGCCTCTAACCCTTTGTCCGTCTGGCCCTTTACCACGACGCCAGGGTCATTTGCAAGATAGTCGTATACATTTTGCCTGAATTCTTCGTTGTCATCGACAAGTAAGACGCTAAGAGGATGCACTGACTGGCTCTTCAGATTGCGTATAGTTAGTACTCTGCGGGGTGTGTTAACTCATAACTAATATAGGGAGAGAGGAGAAAGAACCAATAAGGTAAAGAACGTATTTTTAAAAATACGTAGAATAATGGAGGGGCTTTGAATAGGTTCTGGTACCGATCAGGTTCCGGCTTGGTATGGAATGATGCCGGAAAAAATTAAGATTTGGTGTTATTCCCGATGAGGCCGTTTTCAAGAGCAAATCTTACCAGACCGGCAGTCTCATGAATATCCAGTTTTTGCATAAGATTATTGCGGTGCGTATCGATTGTTCGTACGCTCAGGAATAATTTTTCCGCGATTTCAGCATTGGTCAAGCCGTTCGCGATGTGCCTCAATATCTCGGTCTCCCTGTTGGTGAGCAGAGGTTTAGAAGATTGCATTGTATTTTCATGATTCTGGGCGCGTTTTATGAATTCCTCAATTATGAGATTTGAGATACCCGGACTGAAAAAGCGTTCACCGGCAACAATGGTACGGACTGCGGCGATAAGTTCTTTTTTGCCGGCGTCTTTCAGGACATAGCCGTTTGCACCCGCACGTATCATTTGATAGACATACTCTTCGTTTTCATGAATAGTCAGGATCAGCACCTTTGTCCCGGCGTGGTGTTTTTTGATCGCCTTTGTTGCCTCGATACCATTCATCTCCGGCATTGAAATATCCAGGATGGCGACATCCGGTTTGTGTTCTGCAACGAATGCAACCGCATCGTGTCCGTTCGATGCTTCTGCCACGATGGCAAATTCCTTTGAACCCCGCAAGAGCAATTTTAAACCCTGCCGGATCAGGCTGTGATCATCGGCGATAAGTATTCTGATTTTCTTCATTGGCTTAACGGAATCTCTACAAAAATTTTCGTTCCCGCATTGCCGGAAGATTCAATGTGAAATATGCCGTTAAGACCTTCTGAACGTTCTTTCATGCTCAGAAGCCCCAGTCCCCGGTCGGAACCTTTTCGCGCGCGCGTGTCTTCAATGTCGAACCCTTTTCCGTTATCCTCAATCATGAGAGAGACCGTCCGATGGTTATGATGGAGCTGCACCGTCGCTGTGGATGCCTCAGCGTGCTTCGCAATATTTGAGAGGGCTTCCTGCGCTATTCTGTAGATTGCTATTTCTGTATTGGGATGATACCGTTTCATCTGGTTATCTGTCGATTGAAAGATTATTTTCAGTCGTTGCTGGCCTTCAAATTCTTTACACAGTAACTGGATTGCAATAACCAATCCGAAGTCATCCAATACCGATGGGTGGAGGTTCGACGATAACCTTCGAATTTCGGCAATCATTTTATCGATTTGTAGTTTGAGTTGCGCGAGTTTGCTGAGGGTTTTCTTTTCGGTTGCTGGAATAGCATCTTCCAGTACCTCGATATTGAGTTTCATACCGCTCAGACGCTGACCGAGATCGTCATGCAGCTCGCGCGCAATGTGGCGGCGTTCTTCCTCCTGAGTCTGCTGAATGGTGGTTGCAAGCATGCGAAGGGCTTCCGTTCGACGGGTCGTCGCCTGATTCAGTTGTATCTGAAGCGTTTTCTCTTCTGTAATATCCCACGATATGCCAACGAACGCGGTCGGCTCCCCCCGCTCGTCGCGGATGACGGATGTGCTGAGCCGGATAGGGAATTCCTCGCCGTTTTTTTTTACATTGAAGAGTTCTCCATTCCAGCCCCCGGCAAGAGTTCTTGGAATTATCTGCCTGGTGGAATCGGGGGGGTTGTTGCGCGATCGCAGCATCTCTATATTCTTTCCCAGGATTTCCGGCTCGCTGTATCCGTAGGTCGCTGTAAACGCAGGATTGATGGAAATGATGTTGTTGTAGATGTCCGTGATGACCACCGATTCGGTCATGCTGGTAATGGTGTGAGCGAGCATCCGTATCTGTCGTTCTGCTTTTTTCCTTCCGGTGATGTCCCGCAGCGCGGCGGTGACGAGGATACCTTCCCGTGTCTGGAAAGGGCTCAGGCTGATTTCTACGGGGAATTCAGTCCCATCCTTTCGAAGCGCAAAAAGTTCAAGCCCTGCTCCCATCGGACGCACACGGGGTTCCGTAAAATAGTTTCCCCTTTGCAGGGCATGCCCTTTCCGGAAGCGCTCTGGCAGAAGGATTTCGATTGGTTGACCGGTGAGTTCTTCCCGAATGTACCCGAACAGCTTTTCCATTTGCGTGTTCACGAGGTTGATAGTCCCTGTTCCGTTCACAATCACCATCGCATCAGGTGCGGACTCAAGAAGTCCGCGGAATTTTTGTTCGGCGTGCTTTTGGTCAGTCATGTCCTGGCCTGTTCCATACATTTTCACCGCTTGGCCGTCATTGTCAAAGACCGTCGTTGCCTGCCCGTGCATCAATCGCCTTACGCCGTTGAGTAATACGATAGGATATTCGAATGAGAAAGGCTTGCGTTCGCGGGAGCCATGCTCAATGATGTTTTTCACCCGCGGTCTTTCATCGGCGGGAATAAATTCAAGAAAGCCTTCGAAGGAAATCTTCTCCCCTGGGGTCAGCCCGTAGATCCGGTACATCTCGTCAGACCATGTGAGTTTATTCGCGGGAATTTCCCATTCCCAACTTCCCAAATGTGCGATTTTCTGAGCCTCTTCTAATGCCGAGGTTCTTTGGGTGACCTTCTGCTCAAGTACGGCATTCAATTCTCCAAGCTTTGCCAACTGGTCTCTGATGACTTCAAGCATTGTCTGGACGCCGACGTACAGGTCGAGGAAACCATCGTCTTCATCGGGAAGCTCCACATTCTCAGAGAAGTCGCCTATCGACGCCTTTGCAAAAATAGGTATGAGGAGGTTGAGCTTTTCTGAGACATACCTTCGATAATTTTCGATCTCCGACCAGTTCATGACCACCTGATTGTGTATTCAAACCTGCCGGGCTTGACTTCTGTTGCTTCAACGGTTCCTTTCAATCCTGCGAAATGCACCCACTCGTAAAACAAACCGCGGAAGTGGTCGAGAGGATAATTATTGTTATCCATGACGATTCTGATTGCATTCGTGCCCAAGTCCTCAGTTGCAAAGTTCACTCCCCGGAAAACATGTCCTGCGATATGCTGCGCGCGAAGCATTGTTAACTTAAAGTCTTTTCGAAAGAGCGTGAAAACAATTCTGGCGAGTGGAGTCGTAGTGAAGTTTGTGAAGTGCAGTCGCCCCGCTTGAAACGCGAGGTCTTCCGGAGGGATCGGTGTGTCCGATATTACTTCGAGAGCACATTCGATGATCTTCACTTCCTCCATTACCGGGACATCTTCGGAGTTCCTGAACTTCATTGGTTTGCCATACCGTCGTTCAAGATCCTGTACGCCCTCTTTGCCGCGTTTTTTCTCAACAGCCTTGATATGACTATTGATAAAAATCCCTTTTATTGTAGGTTGTTGTGAGGTCATGGAAAAATCAGAAAAGAGTCGATCACCCTTCATCAAAAATGTATGACTTCTTTTTGAAAAATTCAATTCTCAGGAATTGTGGTTCGATGGGTCGGCCAGAGAGCCCTATTCGAGCTTAAACCGCAAGATGGTGGGAAGGAAATGCCCAAAAAGTCGGATTTAGACAGCGACTAAAGCTTCGGATTCAACAAATTGCTGGAGAAATGATAGCACATCCTGTGGGTTGCGAAGCAGGTAGGAGGCCTGCGTTCGTCTTAAGCCCACGTGTATAGAAAACGCCTCTTGAGGGATAGCCTTGAAGAGGTCTTCATCTGTCCAGTCGTCTCCTACCGCAAGAATAAAATCATAATTGTCTCTTTCAATCATTAGTTTTCCCGCTTCCCCTTTATTCACGCCGGCATTTCGGACTTCAATAACCTTGCTTCCCTGAAGCACCTGAACGTCGATGTTGGCGGTAAATGTTACGAGCCCGTCCATGAGCTCGCGGGCAGAAAGCTCTGCCTGTTCGGGGTCCGCGGTGCGGTAGTGCCAAGCGAGAGAGAAGTCCTTTTCTTCGATAAATGCACCGGGCAACCGGTCGGCGTATCGCTCAAGGATGGGGACGAGTGTTTCTTTCCATGTGCCGGACATTGGTTTAATGAGCTTCCAGTCACTGCCCGGTTCTTTAATCCACGCGCCGTGTTCTGCAATAAGCGTCATCCCCGTTGTGCCAAACCAATTCTCAAGATCGTCTTTTTTTCTGCCGCTGATAAGGACGACGCAATTTCTTGGATTGGATGTTAGTGATTGTAACAGATGCAGCAAATCCTCGGAAGGCTTGGCATCTTTGGGGCGGCGCGCAAACGGGATGAGTGTGCCGTCATAATCAAGAAAGAAAAGGCGCTTCGAACTATAGGCATACTTCTTCAGAATATTTTCCTGGATTGGCGCCTTCAGGAGTTTTGCGTAGATGACGGTGTGCGACTGCTTTATCGAAGGCAGCGCATCGATAAACTCGTTCGCCCATTTAATAATGTCATATCGTTTCAATCGATTCTGCATGATTGAATTCCGGCGTACCTGCTCCTCCGGCGACATCTGGAGCGCCTCCAGTATTGCTGCAGCAATTTCCTCGTGATTGTTTGGATTGATAATAACCGCTTCACCGAGTTCCTTGGCGGCGCCCGCCATCTCGCTGAGGATAAGAACTCCGGTTTGCTTGTTTCTGCTCGCGATGTATTCTTTTGCAATCAGGTTCATTCCGTCCCGCAGCGGAGTGAGCAACGCAATATCGCTTGCGGCGTAAAGGGGGACAAGTTGCTGAAACGGCAGAGCCTTGTACTGGTAACGAATCGGCGTCCAGTCCAGTGTCCCGAATTTACCATTGATTTTTCCTACATGCTCTTCAACGCGTTTTTTCATCAGGTCGTACGATTCGAGCCCGATGCGGGACGGAGCAACGATGGCAACGAGGACAACCTTCCCGCGCCATTTGGGATGTTGTTCAAGCATGAGGTCAAATCCTTCGAGCCTGTTAATGATTCCCTTGGAATAATCGAGACGGTCGATGGATAGTACTACCTTGCATTCTCCGAACGATTGCCGCAGAGCATTCACTTCATTCTGATTTTCCAGGGACGCCGCAGCAGAATAGAATTTTTTGAAATCAATTCCCATCGGGAATGTCCCGGCTTTCACGAGCCGGTCATTGACCATCAGTTGGCCCATGTTGTGGTCGTATCCGAGAATGCGCAGCACGCACCGCAGGAAATACTGCATGTAATCGTACGTGTGGAAACCCACAATGTCGGCGCCGAGCAGCCCCTCGAGAATATTTTTCCGCCACTTTGCCGGCAACAATCGGAATAATTCGTATTCCGGAAAGGGAATATGAAGGAAAAAACCGATTGAAGCGCCGGGTAATTTCTCGCGCAGCATTTTCGGCAGGAGCATTAAATGGTAATCGTGAATCCAGACAGTGTCGTCCGGACGCAGAAGCTCCACCAATGTTTCACATGAGATGCGATTGACTTTTTCATACTGCAGCCAGTAGTCCGGATTGTACCGTGCATGCTCGGGGAAATAATGAAAGAGCGGCCAGATTGTCTTGTTACAGAACCCCTGATAGAAATTCTCGACGTCCTCTTCTGAAAGAAAGATCGGGAGGGAATGATATTTTTCAAACGAGAGTTTCCGGACTTCATCCTTGTATTCTTCCGCAATGGTGGTTCCGGGCCAGCCAACCCAGAGATATTCCGCCGACGCTCCATGCTGGAGAGAATTAAGATATGCGCTCAGTCCGGTTGCGAGTCCGCCGACACTTTCTTTGAATTTCCATGCCGCGTCATCCCGCACGATTGTAAAAGGAAGCCTATTTGAGACCACAACGATTCTTTGCATTGTCGTGATGCTCTTTCTCGTTTATTCTAAGTTCGAAGATTTACACAGAAAAGTAAGTATCTGTTTTTTATACAACAATTACCGTTCCGGAAGCGTTTCAGAAGGACAAAAGCGAATTTTCTAAAAAAACACAAATATGAAAGGGTTGATGTTGGAATAACATTCTTTCCCGCACGAAGAGTATCGGCTTCCCGCATTCTGAAATTTTTCCCAAGATTATTTTTTCCTCGATTTGGAGGCGTTTTTGACAATATGCGCGCCTCCCTCTATATAATGGTCATAGAATTATCGGCACGTTAATTGAACACTTGGAGAACAGCGTTCACCTTCCAGATTATTTCAAAAAAGAAAAGATAATTACAAGGTGAATCATTTTTGCGGATTGTTAAGAATACGTAAGCGGGAGATGCCGAAACTTTCAATCCGCACATTTTCTCAACGGCATGTTCCATCTCATAGAAAGGAGTAATTCTATGAAAAAAACATTGTTCATTCTACTGTTCATCGCGCTCTGTTGCACTGCAATCAGTCAGCCGCAGGGGCGACTCGGAGCGGGCTTCGTCGTGGGAGAACCGACAGGCATCGCCTGGAAGTACCGTCTCAATGAGACGAATGCAGTCGATGGAGTACTGGGGTTCTCACCGTACGACCGCTACCGGCTTCAGGTGGATTATCTCTGGCAGACGTTTCCGTTCGAGGAACGTAAGCTTGGGATCCATTACGGGCTTGGTGCCGCGTTTGGATTCGGAAGAATACGGTATGTCGTGTACGACCCCGGAAACGGGTACTATGTACGGGAAGATAACATGGGGTTTGGCGTCCGTGGAGTGGTGGGATTGGATTACATGATTCAGAAGACGCCTCTCGATGTTTTCTTTGAAGTAGCACCGGTTGTTGCGCTGACGCCTGATCCTGGCTCAGGCATAGACGTCGGATTCGGAATGAGGTTCTACTTCTAACGACCACTACAGGGAAGCGTCTCTGCCTTCAGGCGTTTCCCTTACAGCAAACAGCTCGGCTCTTCCCTCCCGAGAGCCGAGTTGTTATTTTTTAGGGATGAAACTGCGCTTGCGTCACCCTGAGCGAAGTTCGCCGAAGGGTATACATTTCTGTAAGAAACCAAGCCGCTTGTTGATTTTTATCCGATATTGACCTATCTTTGCTCAAGAAGTCGGGAGTTATGATGAAATCCATCGCTTGTGTCATTATTATCCTTTCCTGCACCGCAGTCGTTCATTCACAATTTAACTGGTCGCCCCCGGTACGGATTACTTCGGGTGAGAGTGAGGATGGGAGCGTTGCTTTCGAATCAAAGAACTCTCCGTATTTTGGGATCGCTCTGGACTATTTCGCGTTTGTCCGACGATATCCCACAAGTGGCTTGAGTAACATTTCTGTGATGCAGTTATCTGGGAACGGGGGAACGCCAACTGATACAGTATTTACAATTGTAGAAGATAGCATAGATACCAACGATGAACCTGCGTTTGCTTCTCGCCCTTACGAGATCAATCCAAAAAATCACATGCTTGTCTGGCGCCACCGCACTCAAGCCAGTAATCTTTGGTATAGTCTGGGTTCGGGCGATGGACGGAACAATCCAAGATCACTGACGGATGATTCACACACAAATTCAGATCCGTGCGTGGCATCGTGGGATAGCGGTTTCGGTCTCGTCTGGGTCAGGAATGGAAGAATCGCATTTTCGGAATTCCATGATTCAACATGGTTACCGCCAGTGTATGTTTCGCCCGAAGGAGACACTCTTAATACGTCACCCCACCTCAGGTATTTGGATCTCTATTCGGCAAATAAGAAGCCGATGATTCTTTGGGAAAACAGAGCGATTCCGGATTCGAACCGAAGAATTCTCTACACAATATATACTGATACCGGTTGGTCGCTCCCGAATGTAGTGACGTCAGTCGGAGACAACAGGAACCCGAAGTTCTTCAAATCTGAAATCCAAGGGTTGTACACAATCTCGTGGGAGTCGAATCGTTCAGGCCACTGGCGCATTTATAGCTCAGCAGGGAGCCTCAACTTCGGCTGGCAGGTTCAAGACGTGCTGTTGGACTTCTCATCGGGAATTGACGAATCAGAAGCTTCCTTTGTGTCCCTTCCATATATAATCAATAAGTCAAAAAATGAAGGGTACTTCCCGGTTTTTGAAGTAGGAGTCTGGAAAACAAACACGCTCGGACAAGATAGCGTTTCGCTTGCGATATGGAGCGATATCAGTAAATTCTCTGCCCCCAATCCTGACCCTCACCCCGATATTTCCTGCGGCTCGGTACAGTTTGACGGAATACGCTTTTGGACTGTTTGGGAGGGCGAGGACAGCGGGCATGTAAAATTGTTCGCCTCTACAAAGGTAATTATATTGGGTGTTGATGACAAGTCTATGTTACCAAAAGGTTTCGACCTTTTGCAGAATTATCCCAATCCCTTTAACCCGTCGAGCACCATACGATTTATTTTACCGAAGTCCGCGTTCGTCACGTTAAAAGCATACAATATGATAGGACAGGAAATCGCGGTCTTGGTAAATGAAGAACGTAGGATGGGACATTATCAGGTGGAATTCAACGGTTCGAATCATCCTAGCGGCATCTACTTCTACAGGCTTACAGCAGGAAATTATTCCGCCGTCAGGAAAATGGTGCTGATGAAATGATGTAGGCCCCGTGTCCGATCTGATGATCGGACGCTGCAGCGTTATCTCGTCCTGAAGGCCTCTATGAGAAACTTATCATTGTGGTTGATTTCAGTTGTTGCGATTCTCTTCGCACCTGGTACGAAGCTGGTGGCGCAACCCCGGTGGACACCACCAATAGTCATCGATACCGCTGTTGTAATGCCAACAATTTATGTTGGTGGCGAAATGGCACTCGATGATAGTGGAACTATTTATACAATTTTTTCCAGCTGGCGGTCAAACGACGTTTTCGTTGCGCGTTCAACGGACGGTGGCGGCGTGTGGATGAAGCATTCGAATGCAGATAGTCCTGAGACCCTTCGTGTAGCTCGGGATATTGCGGTTGACCATCTCGGAAATGTATGGATTCTTTGGATCTCAACAGACGGCGGAGATTTTGATCCTTACTATTTGAATCTGTCAAAATCTACAGACGGTGGAAGCACATTTGCAGTTCTTTTTCGTTCCTACGCGCGGGGAAACGGTTTTTTCCCGGAAAGGGTTGCAGTAGATGATCAAAATAGTGTTTACATGCTCTGGGACGACCAACAGTTTAAATTAACCAGGTTTCAGTTCGGTGATATGTTGCGGCGGACTGATACCGAGATCCCGAACGATTCAATGTCATTTGGCTCTAACACCTGTCTGATAGTCTCGAAGGACTTTGTTATTCACTGTATCTGGGAAGGAGTTTATAGTGATTCAAACAATGTTTATGCATATGAGTTTTACAGCAGGTCGAATGATACGGGAAAAACTTTCCAGGGGAGGGTGAGAGCTGACACGACTATAAGCGTGAGCCCTTATTGCGACTGCTCTGATTATCCATCACTCGGCGTGGATAGTATGGGTACAGTTTTTGTCAGTTACACAAAGGAACGTCAGATTCGCGTGTCCCGAAGTACCAACCAAGGTCAATCCTTTAGTCCCCCGGTAATAATTTCGGGTTCTGACACTGCGTACGATTCCAAAATCTGTGTAGATTCCCAATGGGGAATAAATATCTTGTGGGGTTCAGTTGGCCACGGCATTCGTCACTATAGGTCATCTGATGGAGGACTTTCATTTAGTCAGTTTGCACCCTTCCCTCGTATCGGTTCCTCGAGTTTCAAGGCAGGTAGGAATGGTTTCTTGTATGCCGCTGGTCCAAATGATAGCGGATTCGGATTTGCAAGAACGAATGTAATACTTTCAGTTTCATCAGATCAGTTCTCTCCGGGAACATTCGTTTTGTTTCCCAATTATCCCAATCCGTTTAATCCATCGACAGAGATACAATTTGATGTGCCTAAATCTTCTTTCGTTACGCTAAGAGTGTACAATTTATTAGGGCAGGAAATCGCGGTGTTGGTAAATGAAGAACGTAGGATGGGACATTATCAGGTGCAATTCAACGGCTCGAATCATCCGAGCGGTATCTACTTCTACAGGCTTACAGCAGGAAATTATTCCGCCGTCAGGAAAATGGTGCTGATGAAATGATGTAGGCCCCGTGTCCGATCTGATGATCGGACGCTACACCGATGCGTTCCATAAGAAACCCTGGAACGCGCGGCGTGAGGGATATGTTGATGAACTTAGAATGTAATGGCAGAGCCCCATTATCAGTACCAATTTTGAATAGTACTTTGCATCTCTTATTATAATAAGAAAAGGAGTTTAGTTTATGAAAATATTCGTCGCTGTCGCATGTTGTTTCATATGTCTTTCGTTTGCACGGGCCGGAGAAATCTACGGCACAATTAAAGAGAATGGAAAGCCGGTTCAAAAGGACGTGAAACTGGAAGTCACTGCCAGCCAGAAAACGTTCTCCGCTGCTACCGATAATTACGGATCGTATCGGATTATTCTCCCGGCAAAAGGCAAATATCCTTTGACAGTTCAGTACAAACAGCAGGCACTCACGCTCGAGGTGGTATCATACGATAAGTCAACGCGGTATGACCTGCTTATCGAGAACAAAGCGGGAAAATATTCAATCAGGAGGAAGTAACCATGGAGGGTGTTCCGTCCGGTAAACCGCCCAAGGATAAGTGGGATATCATTGGCGTCATCCTCGAACCCGTCGGCGGATTGTTGACCGCCGTGGCAGTTGCAATGCTCGGTTATTACGGGTCTAAGGTTATCGAGGGTCGACAGGAGGCGGATTCCAAACAGCGATTGTACACCGAGCTGATGAGCAAACGTGAAGAGTCGGAGAGCACACTGCGGAAGGATATGCTCCAGCAAATCATCGGCTCGTTTTTAGGGACCGAAAAGCATTCCGTCGATTCGCGACTGTTAAGTCTCGAATTGCTCGCGTATAATTTTCACCAGTCGATTAATCTGAAACCACTGTTTCTCCAGCTTGAAAAGGATATAACCAAAGAAACTGACCGTTCATTACGCGAGGATCATCTGGGCAGGCTCCAGAGGGTTGCCCGCGAGGTGACCCGGAAACAGATGCTTGTCCTGGAGGAGGCGGGAAGAAAATTTGACCGGACAATCGACCTCGACAGTCTGCGGCACTCTCCCGGCGGCATCCCGCTCGAAGAGGACAGCCTTCTCGTTGATGAAATTAAGAGAAGTATCCGCATCATAGCGCTCGAAGCCGACACCGCAACGCATAATATAAAAGTCCGGCTCGAGTCTCGCATGCTGGGAAATAATTCCGAAAGCGAGCCGGAAGAAGATGTTATTGAATTCTGGGTGGGGTACTTTGACTTTCCGATGATTGACAACACGCGGCTATCGCACGACCAGCGTTGCGCGATTGTTCTAACAAACTTTGACAGCGATGCTGCTGATATCAGCGTTCTTGAGTTTCCCGGTTCGCATGCGAGTCTTCAGGAGAAGCCTTACTTCGAGGAAGTACTTCACAATCTTGCGAAACATACAGAGGGGGAACATTAAGAAAAATGCTTCTGACGGGAGGAGTGTGTAGCTTT
>CAZAFL010000037.1:0-23707 GCA_964484465.1 uncultured Chlorobiaceae bacterium | reverse complement strand
TTTCGGCGTACACGATACGTTGAATGGAAGTATGACATACTGGACATGGTTTCCCGAATTTCCCGTGAACTGCCATCCGGGGATGGAATGCTGTAACTTTTTCGGGAAAAGATATGCCTGTTTGTCCCCGAAGCTTTTCTATCCATTCTGTAAGGACTTCCTTTGATGCGCGATGGAGTCGGGATACTTCCTCATCATTCAGTTTTTGTGATTGATGGAGGGGAGAGAGTTTTGCCCGGTGGAGGATTTCATCGGAATATGCATTGCCGATTCCACTGAAGAGCCGTTGGTTTGTAAGGGATCTTTTTAAGGTGTGATTTTCTTTCATGAGCGATGCGCGAAATTCCTGCATGGTAGCATTCAGGACTTCCAGGCCTCCTCGATGGAATTGCTGAAGAGAAGCTTCGCCTTTAACAAGATGAAGGGAAGCTCTTTTTTTTGTGCCCGCTTCAGTGAGAACGAGGGTCCCGTTTAGAAAATCGAACGCAGCAAGTCCCAGCTTTCGGTTTATGCTCACACCGGAGCTTTTCCAGTGAAATCGTCCGGCAATCATCAAATGAAAAACCATGAACAATTCATCTTCAAACTTCCACACAATCTGTTTTCCGATGCGGCGTATATCGAGGACCGTTTTATTGACCGCCTGCATTATGGGTGGTTCGACACTACGGAGGAGAAACGGGCTAACAATCCTGATATTGAGTAATTGTTTACCAGTAATTCTGGATTGAAGGCTTTCGATGTATACAGTTATATCAGGAAGTTCCGGCATGTTGGGTAAGATACTCAAACCGGCTTGAAAGCAAAAATCTTGGAAAAATACAATAAACCTACGTTCGATACTAGCTGTAAAAATAGTACTTGACTTTCTCAAATTATATTGATATATTTCGATATGTCAATATGAAAGCCCCGGAACAACAAATAGTAAGGGTAGCTAAAGCATTGTCGGATAAGTCGAGAGTGCGCATACTGCTGGAAATTGCCAAAAAAGGGAGTGTTTCGTGTGGAGATGCGGTTGAGATTGCATCCCTTTCACAACCGACTGTATCACACCACATTAAGGTATTGGTGGACGCCGGGTTATTGAGCGCAGTGAAGCATGGCAGGCATGTCATTATATCCGTCAATAAGAAAGCGGTCGAGGAGTTTATGGCGCTCATTTCAACCTCCGCGAAACGATAAACAAATTTTTTTTGTTAAATAGATTGATATATTTCTATATTTAGATATATAAATACATTATTCATCTGTAAGAAAGGAGATTCCGACTATGAAATACATCGTATTGTCAGGAAGAGTACTTTATTCCCTGATTTTCCTTATGGCAATCCTCTCCCATTTTTCGGCAGAGGCTATCGGGTACGCCGCCTCACAGGGTGTCCCGTTTGCTTCGGTCGCCGTCCCGTTTTCGGGGGTCATGGCAGGATTGGGAGGCCTTAGCGTAGCTTTAGGGTATAGGGCAAAGTCGGGCGCATGGCTGCTGGTGCTGTTCCTGCTGCCCGTGACATTCATGATGCACAACTTCTGGGCAATATCCGACCCGATGATGGCTCGATTACAACAGGCATTTTTCATGAAAAACATAGCACTCCTTGGCAGTGCGTTACTGATCGCTCATTTTGGTTCGGGACCGTTGAGCCTCGACGCGGTACTGCAATCAAGGCAAGCGCGACATTATCATAACAGAAAAGCCGCAACTGTATAAGAAAGGGAAAATCCAATGAAGCCGAAACATATCACAGATACAGATTTTGAACTGGAGGTATTGAAATCCGATCGACCGGTGCTGGTTGATTTCTGGGCTGAGTGGTGCGGTCCCTGCAAGATGATTGCACCGGTTGTCGAGGAACTTGCTGTTGATTACGACAACAAACTCAAGATCGCAAAAATGGATGTCGACGCAAACCCGCGCACCTCCGCACTCTTTGGGATACGCAGCATACCTACATTAATGATCTTCAAGAATGGAAGTGTTGTTGAGCAAATCATCGGTGCAGTGCCCAAAAAACAATTAGTCGAAAGAATCAATCTTCACCTCAACTGACAACAAAATGGTACCTCGTTCCCCCGCTTTAGCGGGGAAACGATGCCATTCTTTCTTCCTCATATTCACGGTTGAAAGAGGACTAAAAAGATGTTACATTACCTTAGCAACACCTGAGTCACTTATCACATTCTTATCATTCTCGAGCTAATGTTGAGAAAATTAACTATGCGACTGTTTTTTGTTGCTTTCTTCATGCCTTGTTTCTTATCATACGGGCAATCTCCCACCACACCCGACAGTGCCCTGGCAGCAATTCTTAACGGTCTCAAAGGCACGCCTCTTACGTTGCAGCAGGCGGTACAATCCGGATTACAAAACACGACGTCACTGCGAAAAGCTGAGGCAGCCTATTTGGCCGCCGGAGGTTCAGAACGTAAAGAGGCAGGGACCTTCGACCCACAATTGTTTTTCAATTATCACTATCGGGATCAACAACAACCCAGTGCATCACTGTTTGCGGGCGGCTCGGTTATTTCAACACTTCAGTCAACCTCGCAAGCGGGACTAAAAATGGAATTACCTATCGGGACAGAGCTGGAGCTGGCATTGAATGCAGTCCGGCTGGCGACGAGCTCGAAGTTCACATTTCTCAATCCAGAATACGATGCATTCGGCAGCATCAGTCTTCGTCAGCCGCTTCTTGGCGGGTTTACGGTTTCTGCCCGAAAAAAACTCACGCAAGCTGAACGACAGGCCGAGGCAGAGAAAGCCCGCTACGATCAGCAAGTTTTGGCAGTGACCACCGAAGTGGAGAAAACGTATTGGGACCTTTATGCTGCTGAACGGGATTATGCCGTTCAAAAACTTACGCGTGGCCGTGCTGAAGCATTTCTGAAGGAAACGGAAGTCCGGGCGCAGACTGGCCTCGTCGGTCCTAACCAGGTTGCGAGTGCTAAGACTTTTTTAGCAGAACAAAGCATTCAGTTTCTTGACCGCGAAGAACAGCTTGAGAAGCAGTCAGACCAGCTTGCTTCTCTTATAGGTATGAGGCCGGCCGCCGGGACACAGCGATTTATTCCGGTAGATGAACCCCCCGGCGATTACTCCATTGATTCTGTTGAAATTCTTATTGAATACGCTTTGAAAAAGAATCTTGATCTCCAGGCCTCAAAAAAAGATGTCGAGGCGTCCCGCTCGCTTTCAAATGCAGCTGGTTGGGAAGCTTTGCCAAGCGTTAACCTTGTCGGATCTATTGGGGGAGTAGGGCTTTCAGGTGTATCTCAACAAATCAACATATTTGGTACTGATACATCACTTTCTGCACCAGGCACGACTTATAAAGATGCGTTAAGCCAGGTGATGAGACGGGAATTCCCTAACTGGAGTGTCGGTGTTGAAATCAGCATTCCAATCGGTTTACGGAACGGGTTGGGAGAAAAAGAGAGGCTGGAAGCGCAAACCATGAGCGCAGAACAAAATTATATCGAACAATCGCGTATGTTGGAAGAACAGGTGCGTTCGACGTATCGTGAACTGGTTCACGGTAAAAGCCGTCTCGAAGCCGCACGACAGGGGGTCGATGCAGCTCAGGAACAGGTGCGCATCGGGCTGATTGAGTTCCATAACGGAAGGTCGACCGCGTTTGAATTGGTTCATCTTGGTGAAGATTTTGCGGTGGCACAGCAACGCTACTCGGAGGCTCTTGTGCGTACCGCAAAAGCTGCCGCAACTATGAGACAATTGACTTCAGGAGAGTATCCGCAGCATCAGTAGGATAAAATTTTGAAGGAAGGAAACTATACCTTTTGGGTATAACTGACAGAAATTTACTAAAGAGGACAATGATCATGTCGCATAAATTATTTCCTGTGGTTGCTGTAATGTTGGGAATAGTATCTCCCCTTGGGTGTTCAAAAGACCCTTCGGGAGGGGGAAAATTTTCCATGCCTCCCATGCCGGTTGAAATCGCTGAGGCAAAGGTTCAAAAGGTTGAAGATAAATTTGAGGCGGTAGGGACCGTAGAAGCGCTCGAAGCGATTACTGTTGTCTCCGAGATTGATGCAACGATTATTGCCCTCCCTTTTCAGGAAGGAAGTTTCATCAGGAAGGGAACGCTGATAGCTCAGCTTGACGATTTACAACCTGCAGCGGAAGTTTCGCGTGCGGAAGCTCTTCGTTCCCAAAGTCAGACGAACTACGACCGTGTGAAGGCGGTTGTCGACCAGAAAGCAGGCGCGCCTCAGGATTTGGATGACGCCGCTGCCGCGTTGAAGGTGGCTGAGGCAAATCTTGCTCTGGCGAAAGCCCGTTTTGCCAAAACCCGGATTGTCACTGCGTTTGATGGCATCATTGGAGCACGTAAAGTGAGTGTCGGTACATTTTTAAGAGCCGGACAGGCGATAACAGAGCTCGCGAATATCGATGAAATCCGGGTGAACTTCTCTTCACCTGAAAGGTTTCTCTCGCAATTAAATAACGGTGCGGAAGTTGCAGTTTCTACAACTGCGTACCCCGGATATGTAGTGAAAGGAAAAATCATTGCCATTGAGCCTGTACTTGATCCCGGAACGCGTAATGCCAGGGTTGTGGCTCGCGTTCCAAATCCGGGCAGAAAATTTCGGCCTGGTATGTCGGCAAACGTTGCTGCAATCCTGAGCGAGCGCCCGAATGCGGTGACAATCCCGAACGAAGCTGTGTTTGCCAGTGGAGACCAGACATTTGTGTTTATGGTAAAGCCGGACAGCACTGCCGCCCGTGTCCCCGTCACGCTTGGAACACGATTGTCTGATGTTGTCGAAGTGATCCGAGGATTACAGTCTGGTACTCGGGTTGTGCGTGCGGGTCATCAAAAATTGTTTGAAGGAGCAAAAGTTATGCCTGTTGCATCTCAGAATGCACCGCCGACGAATTAGGAATGCAGTCCAAATGGGAAAAGAACTGATAGTACAGAAAACTATTACGCTAAATGCCGACACATCAACAGTGTGGGATGCATTGACAAATTCCAATAAAACAAAAAAATATATGTTTGCCTGTGAAGCAATTTCGAATTGGAACATCGGCGGCTCTTTAATCTGGAAGGGAGTAGGTGACGGAATTCTCCACGTGAAGGGAACTATTATCAATATTGTCCCTGAAAAATTATTGGAATACACAACGTTCGGTCCGAATAGCGGACTTGCTGATGTTCCTGCAAACTATTTGACGGTGGCGATAAGTTTATTATCTGAGGGAAAACAAACGATGTTATCTGTTACGCAGGGTAATTTTTTGAAAGTTATTGATGGAGAGAAACGATACAAAAATTCCGATGCAGGTTGGGATTATGCGCTTAAAGGATTAAAAGAAGTAGTGGAAAGTTGAATAAGCATCATGATCTTCTCTTACTAAGGGAAGCGAAAATGAGGCAAGGAGACATCCTATGAAACTCAGTCACATGTCTATCCAGCGTCCGGTGTTTGCTACCGTAATGAGCCTGACGATTCTGCTCTTCGGGATCATTGCGTTCCTGCGTTTACCGGTACGTGAATATCCTGATATCGACCCGCCGATCATTTCAGTTGTGACACTGTACCGCGGAGCAAGCCCGAGTGTTGTGGAGACGGAAATCACCAATATACTCGAAGAACAGTTTGCGACATTGCAGGGGGTCAAAACGATGACCTCCTCAAGTCGTGAGGAAGGGTCGGTTATTACCATCGAGTTTGAGTTGAACCGGAATGTCGACGAGGCTGCTAACGATGTCCGCGACCGTGTTTCGCGTATTCGCGGTACATTACCTCGCGAGATCGATGACCCGATTATTTCAAAAGTCGATGCGAATGCGCAGGCAATCGTATGGCTGGCTCTATCGAGCAACCGACATTCAGGACTGGAATTGACCGATATTGCCGACAGAATCCTGAAGGAGCGTATACAACGATTACCGGGAGTAGGTTCTGTCATCATCGGTGGAGAGCGAAAGTATGCAATGCGTGTATGGCTCGACCCACTGAGGATGGCCGCGCACGGTTTGACAACGCAGGATGTTGAAGCCGCCATACGTAGTGAAAACACGGAAATTCCCGGTGGTAGAGTAGAGGGACAGGGCCGTGAATTTGCAGTCCGCACAAGAGGTGAACTTGCAAAGCCCGAAGAATTTGGTGCAATTATTGTCTCTCAAAAAGACAATGATGTCGTTAGATTGCGTGACATTGCCGATGTAACTGTCGGTGCCGCGGACGAACGAACCGCTGTTCGTTACAACGGAGAACAGGCCGTCGGGTTAGGTATCGTCAAGCAATCGAAAGCAAGCACCGTCGATGTTGCGGCAGCCGTTCGTGTCGTGCTGCCGGACCTGGTGAAACTGTTGCCGGAAGGCATGAAGCTCGATGTTGCCTATGATTCATCGACATTTATTACCGATTCGATATCTGAGGTTCAGCAAACGCTCATCATCGCAATGTGCCTTGTGGTGCTCGTTGTTCTGTCCTTCCTCAAGAGCTTCAGAGCAACGACAATTCCCACCCTTGCCATCCCTGTATCAATTATTGGAGCCTTGGCAGTTGCGTATTTTGCCGGCTTTACAATCAATATTCTTACACTACTTGCACTTGTTCTCGCCATCGGGCTGGTCGTCGATGATGCGATTGTGGTGCTCGAGAACGTGTACCGTCATATGGAATTGGGAAAGAGTCGAATGAAGGCCGCCCTCGACGGAAGCAAGGAAATCGGATTCGCGGTCATTGCAACTACTGTTGCGCTTGTTGCGGTGTTTGTACCTCTGGCATTTCTTACGGGGTCGGTAGGGAGGTTATTCAATGAATTTGGTGTATCAGTAGCTGTAGCAGTATTGATATCCGGTTTTGTTGCGCTCACATTGACGCCGATGCTTTCGTCAAAAATTCTTAAGCCGCTCCACGGAGTAAACGCCGGCTGGGCTTCACGGACGTTCGATGCCTTTTTCGATTGGCTGAACCGATTTTACGACCGAATCTTAAGAGGCGCTTTGCGCCGTCCTCGTTTGATGATAGTCGGCGCGGTCGTGGCGATTCTCATGAGTCTCGTCATCTTTAAGTTTCTTCCAAGCGAACTGGTACCAGTTGAAGACCGCGGTATAGGATTTGGCATAGTCATTGCGCCGGAGGGGTCGACATTGGATTACACGGATATGTATATGCATCAGATCGAAGCACGACTGCTTGCGCTCCCCGAGCGCCGCGGTTTATTCACTGCCACAGGTCTGGGCTTTGGAGGTCCCGGAAACGTGACCAACGGATTCATGTTCCTGGCGCTGAAGGACCGTAAAGACCGTGATAAGTCCCAGCAGCAAATTGTCCGAGAGCTGTTTCCGCAACTGATTTCGATTCCCGGTGTCCTTGCTTTTGTTATCAACCCACCAAGTTTGGGGGGAAGTTTTACATCCAGTCCGGTAGAATATGTGCTGGAAGGAGAGAGCTATGAGGATTTAAACAAAGCTGTTGGTATCATGATGGGAGAAGCGGCAAAATTAGGATATCTCATCAACATGAATACTGATTTACAGTTGAATAAACCTCAGCTCGATATTAATATCGACCGCGAGCGTGCATCAGGTCTTGGCGTTTCGGTTGCTGATATCGGTTCCACGCTGGAAACGTTCTTAGGAGGTCGTGCAGTCACGAATTTCAAGCGCGGCACCAAGCAGTATGATGTGATCCTGCAGATGAAGCCACAAGCCCGGTCTACTCCGGACGCAATTCAGGACCTGTATATCCGCGGAAATGGGGGACTGGCACAACTTGCCAATGTGGTAAAGATTAATGAAACGGTTGCTCCCAAAGAACTTAATCATTATAACCGTGTCCGGTCAGCCACGATCACAGCAAATCTTGTCCCCGGCGTAAGCCTGGGACAGGCTTTGGATGATCTTGACCGCGTCGCACAAACTAAACTTCCGGCGGGAGTAAAACGAGACTTTGGCGGACAATCGTTAGAATATAAAACGTCAAGCTCCAGCTTATATCTCATGTTCCTTCTTGCAGTGTTATTTATTTACCTTGTTCTCTCCGCGCAGTTTGAAAGTTTCATTCATCCGCTTACGATTTTGTTTTCTGTTCCTCTTGCTGTCTTCGGGGCGTTATTAACGTTGTTCATATTCGGGCAGAGTCTGAATATTTATTCTCAAATCGGACTTATCATGCTTATCGGACTCGTGACAAAAAACGCAATTTTGATTGTCGAATTTGCCAACCAATTGCGGAGACGGGGTCAACCGGTTATTGAAGCAGTAGTTGAAGCGGCGACCATTCGATTGCGGCCGATTCTTATGACATCGTTTGCGACTATTTTCGGCGTTCTTCCCATTGCAATTGGTCTGGGTGCGGGCGCTGAAGCGAGACGGCCGCTGGGCCTTGCGGTTGTCGGAGGGTTGTTCTTTTCCACTTTCCTCACTCTGGTGCTTGTTCCGGTAGTGTATACGCTTTTGTCCCGATATGCGACCGTTACACAACCAGGAGAATCGTTGGCGGAAGAAGGACTACCGGCAGAGAAAATACACGGTACAGAAATCGTGGTTGAAGAAGCAATCCCGATAAAATAGGAAAATCGGTTTCTATTACATTCTATAACTATATATAATCTTTCCAATGCCAGGGAGGCAGAGGGTTCGAAAAAGGCTTTGCGTTTGTGCCTGCTAAGAGGTTCGACTTATTGATGCGGTGACTGCGTAAAAAATCGTTAGCGTTATCGTCAAAAGAAGACTGAGTGTAACGTTGGTGAATGCCAGCGCGAATGCGAGTCCATAAAACGTCGGCCCGATTAAATATTGTCGATGTATACTTTTCACCTGCTCCCAGGAAATTGTTTTCCAGAGTAATCTGTGTTTAAAAGAAGCATAATGCCAAAGAATGTTAAACGCGATGGCAGTTATAAAAAATGTTCCCGAATAAAGAACCGTTGCAGCGGTTTGCCCGGCGGAGCCGAAATATTCTGCTACTAGCGACGTGGGGAATGGAAGAAATGTAACACACAACAATAATAATCCGTTGGAGAGCATGAAGACATTATTTGTTCGTCTGATATAGTTGAAGAGGTTATGGTGATTGATCCAGATAATGAGGATTGTTGTGAAACTGTTAATATATGCAATGAACGTGGGCCATTGTCTGAATAATATCGCACCAAGGTCAGCGGAATTGGCAGGGTGAGGGATTTTGAAGTCGAGGACAAGCAACGTAATCGCAATCGCAAAGACCCCGTCGCTGAACGCTTCTACACGCACAGTTTCTTTCGTCTCTAGTTCGCTGGGAGGCATGAACATCGAGGGGGTTAAATATCTACCGGTGAGGATACAAGGCCGCTTTTGTTATTTACAATTTCGGCCGCAAGAATGTCATTTCACCTACAACATGTTTCTTCATTTCTTGGACAATATAGAAAGGACGCAGGTGATTGTCAAGGTTTGGGTATCGGCAGACATTGGAAAGCAAAAATTGCAGGAAGGAATGCCGCGTTGCCGTCGTCATCGAGAAATCCAAAACTGTTATCGAAGCAGAATGCTCCGTCAAATCTTCCTTTCCAGTGGACTCATCTTCATAGTTTCAAGTTCCACAAAAAAAATGGGCTCCACTTGCAAAAAGGGAGCCCATCTGAACTGCTGTCTTGTTACGTTGGCTGTGTTGTTTAGCCGGTTATAATCACGAGATATTTATCCTGCCAGAACCGGTCGGGCTGGGTTATTTTCAGCGTTGAATGATTGCCTTCGGGTTCCGTTTTGAGATAGAATTCCTCACTTCGTTTCGGAAGGATTTCATTGATCTTGCCATTGACCTCTATCGTTGTACTCGTGGTTTTGTCGATGGCTCTGAAATCATTGTTATCAAAACCGCTCCCGAGGATTGTTGTTGAACCGAGCAACCCCCAAAGGAAACCACCTTCTTTCGCGATGATCCCTTTTTTCTCCAGTTCATCACGCGTGCCGATTGCGTAATATCCCGTGTTGATAACGGTCTGCTGGTTATTGATCGTCGTTTCTTTTTCAGTAATGAGCTTCGTTTTTTCCGCGACATCCTGCTGGAGGTCATTCACTTTCGTCGTCATTTGCGCAAGTGTCTGTTCACGTTCTTCAAGCGTATGCTTGAGATTTTCCACCATCGTGTTTAAGCCGGCAAATTTCGCGTTATAGGATTTGAGCTTGGATTGAAGGCCGTTGATCTTGTCACGACTGTCCTTCAGCTCGGAGGTGATTGAGGTAATTTGGTCCTTAACCTTCTGGCGGACATCAGCGCTCGTCATTTTCTTGCTGGCTTCTATTTCGTCAGCATTTTTCAACATCTTTTTTTCCTTCAGCCGGACGCTTTCGAGGTTGGTGTACACATCATTAATTGATTGTGTTACCTCCTCGATGTAGCTGTCCCGTGAAGCAATATCCTGCGTCAAGGCAGAGTTCGTGCTCTGCAATTGAGCATTTTGCTTTTCTAATTCATCGGTGCGGTTATTGCACCCCGCGAGAATGAACAGAAACGCCCCGACAACAAAAATGGTTTTCATGATAGGTACTCCTGAAATGATGGCACAAAAGCGGGCGCGAGGGATGTAAAACAAGAAATCAAATTCTAACTACAATAACGGATTTTCATTTTCCGTAGTTCCCGAATGAGTCTTACTGGCTGACGACAAGATAGTGCATACGATAATAATAAGCAAGATGGACGTGGAATGATCTTAAGTTCATCGGGAATACGAAATGCAAGATAAAACAGAAATTCTTGTAACTCTAAGAAGATGAATATGTTACAGAAAATACAATTTACTATAGATTGGGATAAACCGGCTTTACGGTACTTTAAGTTCTCCTGCCTTCGGGCGCATTAAATCAAACCTGTCTTTTGTCCGAGTGTATGTTGGTCCCCCCATTCGCCCGATGGCGCGCAATTTATCGGGGTCAATCCTGAAGTTTTCAAATAACTCGTCTGCAATATGGAAGCGAAGAACTTCGCCGAAGATTGTCGCTCCGGCGCCGGGATGGTCGCCGAAACTAATAATCCTGTTGAGCCGACACTCCATACTGATACGCGATTGTTGAACGCGGGGGGCTCTTACGAGATCGCTCGGGACAGGAGTCAAACCGGAAAGAATAAATTCATCGACTTCAGGCGGCACATCCGCTGAGCTGATATTCATTTGCATGGCAAAATCTTCGGAGACGATATTCACGACAAATTCCTTCGTCGACTCGATATTTCTATATGTATCTTTGTGTTTTCCGTCGGAACGAATGACCGTAGAAAAACATATTATCGGTGGATTCGAACAAACACCATTAAAAAAACTGAACGGCGCCAGATTTCGGTTGCCCTGTGTGTTGACCGAAGAAACAAACGCAATCGGTCGCGGCACGATCGAGCCGACGAGAAGTTTGTAAATATCGCTGTGGTTATGCTCAGCAGGGTTAATAATCACATTATTTCTCCATCCAGCTTTTCCAGTAATCTTTCCACTCAGCGGTTTCACCGTCGGGCGTCAGGAAAATTGGATTGTTCGTGTCGACCATAACCGCATATTCATCGGTGTATTTCTTTTTCCCCTGGTTCGCTAACGCCTTTGGATGCGGTCCATGATGTATGCCACGTGGATGAAGCGTGACCATGCCGGGCTTAATATCCTGGCGGCTAATGAAATCCCCCGCATGGTAAAAGATAAATTCATCAGAGTCGGTATTACGATGGAAGAATGGAACTTTGAGTGCATCCGGTTCTTCCTCAACCGGTCGGGGGACGAAGCTGCAAACAACGGCTCCGGGTGTGACAAACGACGTGTGAACGCTTGGAGCAAGATGCGCGCGGGGGCTTACGACCGGTCGGATATCCCGCATATTGATTTTCCAGACCGTAAGGTCGCCTTTCCATCCAACGACATCCATCGGGTTGAAAGGATAAAAAATCGACGAGAACGTATCACAATATTTTATTCGGATTTCCCATTCGCGGTTGTCATCAAGTTTTGGCGTGGGCTCGGGAGTGACAGTTACCGCCGGGTCGTACAGCGCATGTTGTCCGAGGAGCCCTTTTTGCGGCTGGTCAAACTCACCCGAGGATTGTATGATAAGGAAAAAATTATTCCTGGTTTCAGGAACGACTCTGTACGTGCTCGCACGAGGAATATTGATATAATCTCCGGGTTCGTAACTTATGGGACCCCAATCCGTTTCAATGGTTCCTTTTCCTTCATGGACAAAATACAATTCATCTCCGTCAGCATTACGGTAATAAAAGGGCATAGGTTCGCTCCGGCGTGAGATAAACATTGTTATTTCGTCATTGCGAAGAAATGCAACCGGTGCCCCCGCCGGGTTTGTCTGGTCGGTCGGTTTCAGTTTGTTGCAATCGATTGCACGTGGTCTCACCGCCCCTTCGATTCGTATCCAGTCCGTCGGCGCATGTGCATGGTAGAGGTGCGAGGATTTTCCGTAGAACCCCTGACGTCCGTGTTCCTCCTCAAACGTTCCCTGCGGAAGACCGACGTGGGCTTGCTTGGCAGACTTACCTTTTTGTAAAGGGTACATAGGTTTACTCCTGAATGAGATATGATGTATTCAAACGCACAATGAGGACTGTCAGAACAACGCGTTTATTTTCTGACGACCCTGTTTCGTAATGTTCCGATTTTTTCTATTTCGAGTTCGATGATGTCGCCGGGCTGTACCCACCGGTCGAGTTCCAGGCCGCAGCCCGTACCGACTGTGCCGGATCCTATAAGGTCTCCGGGGTATAATGTTTCTTCCGTCGAAGCAAACGCGATCATTTTTTCGAATGAGTGATACAAGCTGCCGGAGTTTCCCTCCGACCAGAGTTTTCCATTGACGCTCGCTTTCATGTTCAAATTGTACGGGTCGCCAATCTCATCCGATGTAACAAGTACAGGGCCAATTGCTGTTGCAAAATCTTTTCCTTTTGCGGGGCCGAGGCGAACCTTCATTTCTTTTTTCTGAATGTCACGAGCGCTGAAGTCGTTCATTACGGTGTACCCGGCGATATAATCCCGTGCATTGTTTTCATGGATATTCCTGCCGGTCTTGCCGATAATGACAGCAAGCTCCAGTTCATAATCAAATTTTTCAGTGAATGAGGGCCAGTGAACATCCTCGTCCGGCCCGATGATACTCTGGTGATTTCCTTTATAATACACAGGCATTTCATACCATTCCTGCGGCATCGGTTCACCACGCTTTTCAAATCCTTTCTTCACGTGTTGTTCGAACGCATAAAAATCCCGCATGGAAGTTGGGCGGGGGAGAGGAGCTTTTAGTTTGATTTCGTTCGTGGGAAAAATCAGTTTCTCTTCATTCAATCCGTCCAGGGTTTCCCCCGATTTGAGGGATTGTGCCACATGCTCTACTGTTGCTTTTGCGAACGTCAATGACGTGAATTCGCCTTGAAGAAAACCGAGCATATCGGAAGGAACGAGCGCCCGGGCGAGACGATACGGCTGAGCTTCTCCTTTTTTGGCAAGATGCCATGCACAGGATGCATTGAGGTCGACAATCCCTTCATCGATAACTGCGCCCAGCCGGATATGTTTTCCGAGTGAAGTTTTTACTTCAAACGAGCAGAATTTCATGAAGAGGGGAGGTCAGTATTTTACCATTATACTAATGAATACGGAAAGAGCAAATATCTCAAATTTTTAAATTCTGCGTACACCACGTTCACAGATTTCCCCGTAACGCTTGTTCCCGTTCGATCGCCTCAAAGAGTGCCTTGAAATTTCCTTTCCCGAAGCTTTTGCTTCCTTTGCGCTGAATGACTTCGAAGAATAATGTCGGCCGATCTTCCACCGGCTTTGTGAAAATTTGAAGAAGGTACCCTTCATCATCTCTGTCTACCAGTATGCCGAGTTTTTGCAGTTCATCAACCGGCTCATCAATCCTGCCGACACGCTGTTGAAGCTCATCATAATACGACGAAGGCACACGCAGGAATTCCACCCCCTGAGCAGTGAGTTTGCCGACAGTCTCAATAATATTATCGGTCGCCATCGCAATATGCTGAACGCCCGGAGAACGATAATATTCAAGATACTCTTCAATCTGGGATTTTCTTTTCCCCTGAGCCGGCTCATTGATCGGAAATTTAATCCGGTCGTTTCCGTTTGCCATGACTTTCGACATAAGCGCCGAATAATCCGTGGAAATGTCTTTATCATCAAAATGTTTGAAGAGTCTGAATCCCATGACATTCATATAGAACTCTACCCATGTATTCATTGCGCCGAGTTCGACGTTGCCGACACAATGATCGACGTATTTCAATCCGACAGGCCGAGAGATTCCGTCATCACCGGAAACGGCTTTATACCCCGGCATAAATACACCGCGATAATTTTTCCGTTCGATAAACGAATGAACCGTGTCACCGTAGATCGCGATTGTCGATTTTTTGACTTCGCCGAATTCATCTCTGAATGTCGTTGGCTCCATGACGCCTCGCGCACCACGCTTTGTCGTTTCCCGGTAAGCAGATTCTGCATCGTCAACCCAGAGTGCAATATCACGAACCCCATCACCGTGAAGTTTGACATGATCACCAACGGCGTGTGCCGGTTGAAGGGGGGTGGTCAGGATGAAACGGATTTTATCCTGTTGAAGGACGTACGATGCGCGGTCGCGAATGCTCGTTTCGAGCCCGGCATATGCGACGAGTTTGAAACCTAACGCGGCACGGTAATAGTATGAAGACTGTTTCGCATTGCCGACGTACAATTCAATATAATCCGTTCCGTTAATCGGCAGGAAATCTTTTTGAAGTTCCGCTGAAGTCGCAGGTCGTGCTTGAGAGGTCATTGGCATAGCTCTTCTCCTCATACAAAAAAAGAATTACACATAGGCTTTTGCGACGACATTTTTTAACTTGTCGATGAAGAACCGGTTCTCTTCATCTGTCCCGATGGAAATACGGAGACAATGAGGCAGTCCGAATGCTTTGAGCGGGCGAATAATAACGCCTTGTTTCAAGAGTTCATGGTAAAGGAAGTTGACGTCATGCTCGTTTTCCCGGACAACCATGACGAAGTTTGCCTCCGATGGGATGACGGTAAAATCAAGCTCACGCAGTGACTTCGTGACGAATTTAAGCCCGAGGGAATTGATTTCAAGGGTCTTGTGGAGAAACTCCTTGTCGCGCAACGCTCCGATGCCAGCTGCCTGCGCCAGGGTACTCGGTTCGAATGGGAGTTTCACTTTCAATAAATTACCGATCAGTTCCTCGTGTGCAAAACCGTATCCTATCCGGATTCCGGCGAGTCCGTAAATTTTTGAGAACGTGCGAAGAGTGATAACGTTGTCATACCGGTAGTGCATGGAGTCCGGATAACGCGGGTTGTCACGCGCATACTCAAAATAGGCTTCATCCAGGATGATCAGCACTCGTTCGGGGACCTTTTTATAGAACGTGTCGAATTCCTGTTTTGTGAACATGGTTCCCGTGGGGTTATTCGGATTAGCAAGGTAAATTATTTTTGTGCGCCGGTTAATCTGGTTCGCAAGTGCGGGGAGGTCGTAATGCCATTCTTTGTACGGCACAGTCCTGTATGTAATTCCGCGAGAGCGAGCCAACACCTGAAAGCCGATGAATGCAGCTTCGGTCGTCAGGACTTCATCTTCATCGCAGAGGAAGGTCCTGATAATGTTCGACATGATGCCTTCGGAACCGCTGCCGGTAATGACATTCTCGATTTTCAGGTCATATTTTTCAGCCAGGACAGCCCGGAGATCATAGCCGCCGTTCGGATAAGAATGAATTTCGCCGACATATTTGCTGAGCTCCTGCAACGCAAGAGGTGACGGCCCCAGGGGGTTTTCATTCGAGGCGAGTTTTACAATATGTGCAAGCCCGAGCTCGCGCCGAACTTCCGAGATCGGTTTTCCGGGTTTGTATGGTTCAAGCGACTCTATATATGACGGAACGAGAGGCATCTAAAATATCTATGGGGTTTCAAATTGTTCTCACTTCCTGTACAAAAGATAGTGAACAACGGCCTTAAAATCAAACAACATGAGTAGAAAAATATGCCCCTTTGGATATAAAAATAAATTTTGCTACTATCAGGCAGTCGGTCAACTAAAGGAGAATGAAAGTACTTTTGTATTGATTCGTAAGCGTTCAGTTTCACCCTCATGAAGTATATTTTCCACCGAACGTGAGACACAAGCTTTTCATTCTCTTTTTTTATTTTGCTATACGTTGCTCGTCTTCTTTCGCGCAACAAACCGATTCGCTTCATGCCGGTTCCTTCCATCAGCTCTCATTTACCATTGCAACTCCGGACACGATGCTTCAATTACCTCATCAGTTTATCGTTCACGGTACTGAAATCGTCATGCTTGATTCGCTTCTTCTCGCGCAAGGGAAGGATTATCTGTTCAATGAAAGATTCGGAGTGGTGACATTGCGGGGAGAGAATGTGCATCGGTTGTTTACCAACCCCCCCAGCGTGCACAGACTCGTTATTCATTATCAGGCACTCCCGCTGACATTTAAGGAGAGTTACCAGCACCGTGCACCAGTGGCGCACGCCGACACATTGACGGGAAAAAGAGCCGTCGTCGCGAAAACATCCTCGGGTTTTTCCCTCGATGATCTTTTCAGCTCCAACCTGCAGAAAAGCGGAAGTCTTGTACGTGGTTTTACAATCGGTTCCAACAGGGACCTCACTCTGAGTTCCGGATTCCGGATGCAGATGTCGGGAAGGATTGCCGATGACGTCGAAATTACCGCCGCTCTCACGGATGAAAATTCGCCGATTCAACCTGAGGGGACAACCCAAACTCTGCAGGAGATCGATAAGGTGTTCATCGAAATTCGCAGCACGGATGTCGGTGCAACATTGGGAGACTTCAATTTCGATTTAACCGGAAACGAGTTTGGCGGGGTTTCCCGGAAACTCCAGGGTGCAGAAGGTAATGCAAATTATCGAGTGGGAGATGCAAATGGAAATATTATGTTTTCAGGCGCGACAGCAAGAGGAAAATTTACCACAAATCAATTCCAGGGAGTGGATGGAATACAGGGACCGTATCTGCTCATCGGCGCGAATAATGAACGATCGATCATCGTCATTGCCGGGACAGAACGGGTGTATGTTAACGGGGACCGGATGAACCGGGGTGAAATAAATGATTACGTCATAGATTACGGTAATGGAGAACTAACATTTACATCCAGAAGATTTATTACTGCGGCATCTCGCATTACAGTTGATTTTGAATACACTGACCGGCAGTTCAACAGGACCTTCATTGCAGGCAAAACCGGAAACCGGTTCTTGAATAACAGACTGGCAATAAGTGCCACATTCATGCGGGAAGGAGATGACGAAAATTCTCCCGTTGATGTTCAACTCAGTGATGCAGATAAAACTATCCTTAGATCCGCAGGGGACGACAGGTTCAAAGCATCAACTTCAGGTATCGAATTCGTCGGCGCCGGGAAGGGTCAGTACGTAAAGAAGGATACAATCATTAACACTTCATCATCGCAAGACACTGTAACATTTTATTTTTTTTCCCCTGAAGATACCATTAATGCTCTCTATTCAATCACATTTAGTTATGTCGGTTCGGGAAACGGTGATTATAACAAGGTGTCTCTTGGCAGGTATCAGTTTGTCGGTAGGAAGCAGGGAAGTTATGCTCCAATCCGGTTTCTTCCGATGCCGCAATCGCATTCTTTAACGGACGTCGACCTCAAGACACATGTAGCTGACGATCTCAACATCATAGGGGAATTTGCCCTCAGTAATTTTGATGCGAATTTGTTCTCGAGTATCGGGGATGAGAATAATTCCGGTTCTGCAGTCAAGTTTGGCCTCGAGTTCAATCCTTCCAATCTTCAATTTGGCGGAAAAAATATTGGGGCACTGGATCTTCAGCTGAAGGAACGGTTTATTGACCGGAAGTTCGTTCCAATCGACCGTACGAATGAGGTGGAATTCAATCGTAAATGGAATATTGTAGATTCTTCCAGTGTCGACGAGGAATTGCGCGAAGGTTCATTAACGTATAATCCCGTACAGAAATTATCTGTCGGAGGCGGACTCGGGTGGATAAAAAGGGGGGACGCATTCTCAACCAACCGTTATACATCATCAATCCATTATTTTCCCGACAGCTTGCCCAGGGTGAATTATGACCTCGAGGTTATTAATAACCGCTACACCGTGAACGACCTGACCGCAAACTGGATACGACAGAAAGCAGGGACTGAATATGCAATTGGAATTCTACTTCCCGGCGTACGGTATGAAGGAGAAGTTCTGAAAAACAACAGTATTGTCAACGATACATTGAAGCAGGGAAGTTTCCGGTTTAACGAGTTTTTACCCGGTCTCGCACTCAATAATTTATTCAGCATGTCATTGAAGACAGAATTCGGGTGGCGGTGGGAAGATTCACTTCTTGCCGGCAGGCTACAGCGTGCATCGAGGACATTTACACAGCGGTATAACTGGCAATTGCAGGAATGGAACTCGCTTAGCTCATCGTTTGACATTACTGTCAGCAAACGCGCCTTCACCGAATCTTTCCACCAGCGGAAGGATGATGATGTTCAGACAATCCTATTTCGTTCACAAACGCGTTACAACCCGTGGAACAGAGGCTTGGAATCAGATTGGTTCTATGAGGTGACAACTGAACGCTCCGCTAAACTTGAGCGCGTTTTCCAGCGAGTGCCGAAAGGGACAGGAAATTACATTTATGCCGGAGATATAAACGACAATCATATTGTCGATGAAGGTGACTTTCGTCTGACACGATTCGACGGGGATTACATAGTTCTTACAGTTCCGACTGACCAGCTTGTCCCGGTGATTAACCTGAAAGCGAGTTCGAGGATCCGTCTAAATTTTTCGCGTATTATTCCTTCAGGTTCATGGTACGGGACACTATGTTCGGCGGTTTCTTCTGAGACGTACCTTCGCGTCGAAGAAAAAAGCAGTGAATCGAATTTACAAGAGATCTATTTTCTTCATTTCAACCATTTTCTGAATGACCGCACGACAATAGCAGGAAATAATCTCATATCACAGGATGTTTATCTATTCGAAAATAACCCCGAATTTTCAAGCAGGTTCCGGTTTGCCCAGCGTCGTGGCTTGACCCAATTCGCTCTGGAGAATGAGCGGCTCTACAATGTTGAACGGTCAGTTCGCATACGATGGCAGTTCGTCAGGGAAATAGCGAATGAAATAAACTTCATCAATAAGAACGACAACCTGACTGCGTTTCAGCTCAGTAATAGAGAGAGAGGGATTATCTCTAATTCATTGAGTTTTGACTGGTTTTACCGCCCGGAACAATACATTGAATTAGCCTTTGGCGTTGGTACGGGGCGTGCTTCAAATTTCGATACTACTGTCGCCGACCTGAATAACCAATCCATCCGGATGACCTACTCACTCGAGCAGAAAGGACAGGCTAAGGCGGAGTTGATTCGGGAGGAAGTGAGTCTCAACAAAGGGGGAGTAATTCTTCCTTTTGAGTTAACCGATGGAAAAGTGGAGGGGAAGACATGGCGTTGGCAAGCTGGTGTTGATTATAGGGTAACGCAGTTTATTCAGGCGACTGTCGGTTATGAAGGCAGAAGCGAAGGCGGCAGTCAGCCGATACACACTGCAAAAGCAGAAGTTAGAGCGTTCTTCTAAAAAAAAACTTTCGGTGTTCACTGCCGGAATCGAAAACATTTTGTATTGTTTCACATCGTTTCACAATCCGGTTGGCGAGGAGCGCATTCGTAAAATTTTTTCAACGCATTTCTTCTGAAAAAAAATTTTTTATTATGTTTTTTTATCTTGCTTTTTTTTATTGTAATGTTTATTTTTATTCGCACCTTTTTATCTTTCATCAAAACCTGACTGCGGTTCTCACCGTTCCATACATTAGGAGGAGCATTCAAAAGGGGATAGTGTTGTTTCGTTTACGCAAATAAATTAATCACATGTCTAATGATTTTTTTATTCGGATAACAGTGTAATGTATGTTTGATAATGTTGCAACAATCCAGCCCGCAAGAATTGCAAGCAATGTTAAGAAGAAATCCAAAGCAGATGGAGAGAGAGAAAACGCCAGCGTAAGTACGGCACAGCATGTCGCGACAAAAGTGTATTGCACTTCGTTTGACTCGCGCATCGGACGTATTTATGTTTCATCGACGGAAAAAGGCGTTTGTAAAATTAGTGTTCCGCGAGAATCACGTAAAGATTTTTTCGATTGGCTAGAGCGGCATTTCGACCTCGACTGTGTTGTCGACAATCGCTCAAAAAACAGGGAAGTGATCGACCAGTTGACCAGATTTTTTAACGGAAAATTGGCAAAGTTCACCTGCCCCATTGACCTGGTCGGAACTCCGTTCCAGATTCGTGTGTGGAAGGAATTGATAAAAATTCCTTACGGGACGACAATTACGTATAAGCAACTCGCGAAACGAGTCGTTGCACCACAGGCGTTTCAGGCTGTCGGCCGAGCGAATGGTGCTAACCCGCTTCCGATTATTGTTCCCTGCCACCGCGTCATCGGCTCCGATGGTTCACTCATTGGATATTCTTGTGGAATTAAAACAAAAGAATTTTTGCTCCGCCTGGAAGGCTCGATCATTTTGTAATAATTCGTTGGCCGGGTTGGTAAGTTGAAATCAGAAAAGGGAGGCTGTTGCCTGATGTCACGATGACAAGAGGCTCTCTTGCCGATATGCGACGCTGTTATTCCTATCCTAAGAAAAAAATGGTGCGCTATCCTATGACAGATCCCTTTGCGTAACGTAAAAAAAATATCTACTTTAATCACACAACATTTTTAGACAATGTCATTTCTTAGCGAGTTAAACCCGGCGCAACGAAAAGCTGTAGAAGCCGTTCAGGGGCCCGTCATGGTCATCGCAGGTCCCGGGAGTGGAAAGACTCGCGTTCTCACCTATCGCATTGCCCACCTTGTTTCTATCGGAGTCCCTCCTTATCAGATTCTCGCATTGACATTCACGAACAAGGCTGCGAACGAAATGAAAGAGCGCATCGTTGGTCTTATCGGAAAAGAGAGCGGCCAGCTTTGGATGGGAACCTTTCATTCCATTTTTGCAAGGATACTCAGAAGGGAATGTGAAAAACTGGATTTCAAAAAGAATTTTTCCATTTATGATACATCTGACAGTCTGGGACTCATCAAGAATATCATGGGCAGTCTCGAGATTCCCCTTCAGCAGTTCAACCCGCAGGGGGTACGCGCACGGATCAGCGGGGCAAAAAATCAGCTGATTTCACCCTCAATGTTTGCAGGACGGCCAATTGATTTATTCGAAGAGAAAACTTCAAAAATATATATAGAATACCAGAAACGGCTGAAGTATAACAACGCCATGGATTTTGATGATTTATTGCTCAAACCCATTGAGTTATTTGAACGGCATAAGAAAACCCTCGATACATATCAGGATCGGTTTCGCTTCATTCTCATTGATGAATATCAGGATACAAACCGTGCTCAATATACCCTCATCAAGCATTTTGCATCAAAGTACCGCAATATCTGTGTGGTCGGCGATGACGCGCAAAGTATCTATGCCTTTCGCGGAGCGGATATCCGAAACATACTGGATTTCGAGCGGGACTATCCGGAAGCGACGATTGTCCGTCTGGAGCAAAACTATCGGTCCACAAAGACCATTCTTGCCGCAGCAGACCAGATCATCAAAAACAATAACGACCAGATTACCAAGAACCTCTGGACCGAAAATGCTGAGGGAGACCTCATCACCATTTTGAGCTGTTATGATGACAAGGATGAAGGGTCAACCATTGCCTCGCGCATTCTTTCAGAATCACAACGGCTGAGAATTGATTTTAAGGATTTCGCGGTAATGTACCGGACGAACGCACAATCCCGTTCGCTCGAAGACGCCCTGCGTCGGGAAGCTATTCCCTATGTTATCGTGGGAGGGACCGAGTTCTATCAAAGGAAGGAAGTTAAGGATTGTCTTGCATATTTTAGGCTTCTCGTCAATCCCGAGGATGATGAGAGTTTTCTCCGCATTATTAATTATCCTGCACGCGGTGTGGGTGACAGTGCACAAGAGCGATTAAAGGAGTATGCACGTACGTATTCATTGCATTTGCTCGATACGACACTTCAGTGGGCACACATTCCCGATATATCGCCTAAAGCAAAAGAGCGGCTGGGTGCGTTTGCAGAATTAATCCAAACCTACCGGCAGTTTTTGAAAACAATGTCGCTCAGTGAACTCAGCAGAACGCTTATCGACCAGCTCGGTATTCTGACAGCGTTCAAAGAAGAGGGTACGCCGGAATCTCTTGCGCGCTGGGAGAATGTGCAGGAACTGCTGTCGGCGATATCCGAGTTTTCTGCAGAACACCCCGACGGTACACTGGAAAGTTTCTTGCAGGAGGTTTCGCTCGTTTCAGACGTCGATAATTTGGACGATGACCGAAATGCGGTAACGCTGATGACCCTCCACAGCGCTAAAGGCCTCGAATTTCCGGTTGTTTTTATTGCCGGACTTGAAGAAGGATTACTTCCATTTTACTCGACAAGTCTCGATGTGAAGGAATTGGAAGAAGAGCGGCGGTTGTATTACGTGGGTATTACCCGTGCGATGAAGAAGTTGTACCTCTCCTGTACAAGGATGCGTTATCGGTTTGGGGAAGTTTCATACCCGTCACCTTCGAGGTTTATCGAAGAAGCGAATCAGGAATTATTCGAGCGAGTATCCGATAATCAGCTGCCGTACAGGCAGATGCCGAAATCCCGACGTTCGCCGATGGGGCGTACGTCATCACAGTATTTCATCGATGAAATCCCTGATGATGAAACTGAAGCGAAAATGATTCATGATTTCCACGTAGGGAAAATCGTTGAACATGAGGTTTTTGGAAGGGGAAAAATTCTCACTCTTTCCGGCAGTGGAGAGATGAAAAAAGCAGTGGTTGAGTTCGCAGAAGCCGGAAGAAAGAACTTGCTGTTAAAATATGCCCGTCTGAAAATATTGTAGGGGTTTTTTCAAGCAATAATGTGTCATAACCTCCCCCGTAGTTCCCTCCTTAGTAGATAAGGTCGTTGTGGTAATTTTGAAATCAATCTACCTTTTCTAAACATTTTTACGTGTTTTGCGCGATTATATTTTTGTTAATTTTCGGTTATTTTCAATCAAATCAAAGCAAATTTAATAAGAATATGCAAGGCGAAATGGTGAACTTTCCCCCCTGACACGAAATCCCTGTAACCCCCTTGATTTTGATGGAGGATTGTCTTAGATTTGAAGTGTTTCATTTACGCCCGCAGCGAAATTCTCGCTCCAGCACTACGTAATATTTTGTGAGGTAGTTTTAATCGAAGGGACCGGGGTTCGCAATTGCTTCTCCCCGAAGCAATTTCTTCACAAACTTTTTCACACATAATTTTTTCGCGAGGATATTCAGCTCGATGAACATGGGCCAGTTAGTTCTGGTTGTCGGGGCGCTAACACTATTGGCAACCCTGTCACTTGGGATCAAATCTTCACTGATCAGTGCATCATTATCGACGTACGATAATGATGCAACGATCGATGCGATTTCGATCGGCGAGGCTATGATCAATGAAATCCGCACTCAGGCGTTTGACTCTGTAACGTACACCCAATACGTTTCTGACCCCTCAATCTTTACTCCATCAGGCAGATTAGGCCCCGACCTCGACACGGAGAAGACAGTAAATGC
>CAZAFL010000036.1:0-24337 GCA_964484465.1 uncultured Chlorobiaceae bacterium | reverse complement strand
TAAACCGCCGTACGGGGTAAACCTGTACCGAGAGTTCAAATCTCTCCCTCTCCGCACTACATACACTGTTTATCGACATTCGTTGATTATTGTATCCCCCGGTGATAGGGGATTTTTTGTTTCATTTTTTTATGGATGAAACCCGTAATATTCGCGTACGCTTTGCTCCAAGCCCGACAGGATTTCTGCACGTGGGAGGTTTACGAACGGCATTGTATAATTTCCTCTTTGCGAAAAAAACAAAGGGAAAATTCATTCTCAGAATTGAAGACACAGACCGGGCGCGCATCGTTGAAGGGGCTACCAACAACCTGATTGAAACATTGCACTGGGCAGGCATCGATTACGACGAAGGACCGATCAAAGGAGGCCCATTCGGACCTTACGTTCAATCGGAGCGACTCGAAATCTACAGAAAACATGTAACTGACCTATTAAGTCAGGGACAATCGTATCGTTGTTTTTGTACACCCGAGCGTCTGGAGGAAATGCGGAAGCAGCAGGAAAAAATGCACATTTCGCCAAAATATGACAGGAAATGCCTTCGGCTTACTTCAAAGGAAATCAACGATAATCTCAGCGCGGGAAAATCGTATGTGGTACGAATGAAAGTTCCGGAAACATCAACAATCAAGTTTCATGACATCGTCCGTGGAGATGTTGAATTTGCCGGAAATCAACTTGACGATCAGGTTTTGATGAAATCGGATGGATATCCAACATATCATCTCGCAAATGTTGTCGATGACCATCTCATGCAGATTTCGCACGTCATCAGGGGGGAAGAGTGGCTTTCCAGCACTCCTAAGCATGTGTTATTGTATTCTTATTTCGGTTGGGTATTGCCGGCATTTGCACATCTTCCACTTTTGCTAAACCCGGATCGCTCCAAATTGAGCAAACGGCAGGGAGACGTCGCAGTCGAAGACTATCGCTCAAAAGGATACCTGAAAGAAGCGCTTATAAATTTCATAGTCTTACTCGGATGGAATCCTGGGACAGAGCAGGAATTCTTTTATATGGAGGACTTGATACAACAATTCTCACTGGGGCAGGTTAACAAATCGGGAGCAGTATTTAATGTCGAAAAACTTGATTGGCTTAATTTTGAGCATCTCCGAAAAAAACCTGATGAAGAAGTACTCTTCATGTTAAGAGAAGCGCTTTCTCGCTCCCGGGTTAACAAGTTGCGTTTTGAGGACCAGTATTTGCTGAGAGTAATTCATGTAATGCGGAAGCGAATTTCTTTCATCAAAGACATCATTGACAATAGCCCGTATTTTTTTGAGCGACCGAAACAATACAATGAAAGTGTAGTAAGTAAACGGTGGAATAATAATATTTCAAGTTATTTAGAAGAATTAATAAAAGTATTTTCTTCATTAAGTAATCCTTCCAAGGAAGATTATGAGAATGTCGTTCAAACTACTGCTGAACGCCTGCACATCAAAAACAGCGAGTTGATTCATGCTGTTCGTTTGGCTGTTTCTGGAGTTGGAGGAGGCCCTGGGCTATATGAGCTATTGGATATCCTTGGGAAAGATGAGACAATAGAAAGAATTCGTGAAGCAATTTTGAAGATTAAATAATGGAAAACGGATTAAAACAACCGGGAGCAGATAAGAGGGAATTTGACACTTCGGAACGTACGAATTTCATCAAAGAACTTATCAATAAAGATCTGACGGCGAACAGGTTCGATGGAAGAGTACATACCCGGTTTCCACCAGAGCCGAACGGCTATCTTCATATCGGGCATGCAAAGTCCATTTGCCTTAATTTCGGTATCGCAGCTGATTATAAAGGAATGTGTAATCTTCGCTTTGATGATACAAACCCGACAAAGGAAGATGTTGAATATGTAGATTCGATTAAAGAAGATGTGCGATGGTTAGGTTTTGACTGGCAGGAGAGGGAATATTATGCCTCTGATTATTTTGAACAGTTGTACGTTTATGCCATCGATTTGATTAAAAAAGGTAAGGCGTATGTCTGTGATTTAACAGCAGATGAAATGCGAGTCTACCGTGGAACGCTGACGGAGCCGGGAAAGGAAAGTCCGTACCGTAACCGGACAGTCGATGAGAATATGAATCTGTTCGACCGAATGAAGAAGGGAGAATTCCCTGACGGTTCAAGAACTCTTCGGGCAAAAATAGAAATGGCATCTCCAAATCTCAATATGCGCGACCCCGTGATGTACCGGATATTGAAAGCGAGCCATCATCGGACAAAAGATTTGTGGTGTGTTTACCCGATGTATGATTGGGCACACGGGCTCTGTGATTCAATCGAACGGATTACGCATTCAATTTGTACGCTCGAATTTGCAGACCACCGGCCACTGTATGATTGGTTTCTCGATGAATTAGGGATCTATCATCCTCAACAGATCGAATTCGCCCGTCTGAATCTTAGCTATACTGTCATGAGCAAGCGAAAACTTCTACAGCTTGTTGCCGAGCGGTACGTTGCAGGTTGGGATGACCCACGCATGCCGACGATTTCCGGATTACGGCGACGCGGCTATACGCCGGCATCGATTCATACGTTTGCGGACCGCGTCGGAGTGGCGAAACGTGACAATACGATCGATGTTGCCTTACTTGAAGACAGCGTTAGACTTGATTTAAACAAGTCCGCGCCGCGGGTGATGGCCGTTTTACGTCCGCTGAAAGTCATTATCGATAATTACCCTGACGACAAAACCGAATTGCTCCAGGCAATAAATAACCCTGAAGATCCCGCCATGGGTTCAAGAGAAATCCCTTTCTCAAAGGTTATCTATATCGAGCGGGATGACTTCCGTGAAAACCCACCGCCAAAATATTTTCGATTATCTCCTGGAGCTGAAGTACGCCTCCGGTATGCATATATCATCAAATGCGTTGGTATTGTCATGGACGACAGTTCCGGTGAAGCGGTTGAATTGCACTGTACATATGACATTGACACAAAAAGCGGCTCATCCCAGAGTACCAGGAAAGTAAAAGGAACAATTCACTGGGTTTCCGCAGCTCATGCGACGGAAGCGGAAGTCAGGCTTTATGACCGGCTTTTTACGGTCGAAAACCCGGACGGAGATAACTGGAAAGATTTTATTAATCCGCATTCTTTGGAAGTGGTTACCGGTTGCAAGCTCGAACGGAGTCTCGGCATTGCAAAACCACAGGACTGTTATCAGTTCGAACGAGTTGGATATTTCTGTGTAGATAAAGACTCAACGCCAACTAATCTGGTGTTTAACAGGACAGTCACACTGCGCGATACATGGGCGAAGCTCGAAAAAAAATAGCAGATGCTCTTCATCGCTATTGATGCTAACTCCTTGTAAAACTTATTCTTGACTCTCAAGCTATAAACCCATATATTTTGATGGTTTCGACTTCCGGTATGCACTCTCAAGACACTATCAGATTAAAAAATGCGACTTTTTACGCATACCATGGCGTCGCCAGCGACGAACAAAACCTTGGTGGTAAGTTTGAGGTTGATGTTGAAATCAAAAGTGATCTCTCGGCGGCAATTCAAAGCGATAACCTGAAACAAACGCTTGATTACGAGGCTATTTACAAACTGGTTGAAAGTGTTGTTACTGCAAAAAAGTATTATTTATTGGAAGTTCTTGCGCACACAATCGGTCGTGAGATCCTGCTGACGTTCCCTCCGGTTGAATTCGTAGGAGTAAAGGTGAGGAAGCCACATCCGCCGGTGAAAGGCGTTGTTGACTATGTGGAGGTAGAAGTTTCACTACGTCGTGATTGAACCATGTATCAGGTTTTTCTGGGGTTAGGGTCCAATCTTGGTGACCGCCTCAAAAACTTATCCAGGGCAGTTCAGGAAATCAAACAGATGGCGGCTGTCCATATTGTCTCTTCTGTGTACGAAACTGAACCCGTCGGAATGGAGTCAGAAACAATGTTTTATAATTTAGCGTTGGATATTGAAACAAACGACAGGCCTGCTGAGCTCTTGAAAAAATTGAAACAGATTGAGAAAAAAATAGGCAGGAAAACAACTCGAACAGGCGCCGATCGTGAAATCGATATCGATATCCTGATGTACAGGGGGTGGTCATACGAAGATGCCGATGTGCTCGTACCTCATCCCAGGCTGGAACATCGCCGTTTTGTCCTGGAGCCATTAAGTGAAATTGCTCCGATCGCTTTGCATCCCGTTCTCGGACAAACAATAGCGTCACTCCTTCGACAGTGTCAGGATCAAAATCGCGTGATGAGAACCCTTCACGTGTTGTCTGTTGAAGCGTGAATACTACAAAGAAGTCATGAAGCCATCGTTAGAACTTCTCATCGAGCAGACCGATATACGTCATATTGCAATTGAAGGCGTCATCGGTGCAGGAAAAACAAGCCTGGCAAAGCTGCTGTCGTCACGCCTCTCCGCGAAACTCGTGCTGGAAAAATTCGAAGAGAATCCTTTTCTATCAAAATTCTATGACGACCCCGATCGTTTTGCATTTCAGACCCAAATATTTTTTCTTTTGAGCAGGTATAAACAACAGCAGGACTTTTTGCAGGCTGATTTATTCCATAGGTTCCTTCTTACCGACTACATCTTTGAAAAAGATAAAATATTTGCGTACCTCAACCTCGCTGATGACGAGTTAAAATTGTATGAAACGGTCCTCGGTTCCATTGAACACAATGTCCCTTCTCCGGACCTGGTCGTTTATATTCAATGCAGTGTCGAGCGATTATTGTCGAATATTCGGAAACGGGGGAGGGACATCGAACGCAATATGCCTGAGGAGTATATTCGTGACTTGAATGAAGCATACAATTATTTTTTCTTTCGGTACAAAGCTGCGCCTCTCCTTATTGTCAATGCTAATCAAATTGACTTTGTGAACGATAAAAATGATTTTGAGGATCTTGTATTCGAGATCTTTCGGCCAAACAAGGCTCCGGTTGAATACTATAACCCCGCCGGGATGAAACGGTAACGAGACTTCAATGCTGCGGTTTCTACTCTGGTTTATTTTCCTTTATATTGCCTGGAAAATTTTTTCCAGCATTTCACGACAATCCGGGAGCGCACGCCGGGGGCAAGATCGACACGTTTCTTCGTCACCTCATGCCGCAGACTTTTCGCACATTCAAGACGCGGAATTTGAAGACATCACTCCCAAACCACCCGCACAGGACAAACAGTAATAAAGTTGTCTTTGTGTTGGATAGCATTCCTATTCTACCCCGTCTGAACACGAAAAGTTCCTCGAAGTAAAATCCCTCACTATTTTGATTTTATTGATTCGACAGATTCCTTTTCTATCCTCAAGGGTGAAAATGATGAATTACCATTCTTGTACAAAGGTTGATTATTCCTCTCAGGTTACGTATTTTTCAGTATGGTCGCTGGAAATAAGCTTTATACTGGCGGTTTATTCGCCCAAGAACAGGAAATCCCCGAGAATTTGGAGGACAGGATTCTTGCCTTAAAAAAAAGGCTAAATGCAGTTATTCTTGCACATTATTACCAGGAATCTGAAATACAGGATCTTGCCGACTACGTTGGAGACAGCCTTGAGCTCTCCCGACGCGCCGCTTCAACAGAAGCAGATGTTATCGTCTTCGCCGGCGTTCACTTCATGGCAGAAACCGCGAAAATCCTGAATCCGCGAAAACAAGTGCTTATCCCTGATCTCAACGCGGGCTGCTCGCTCGCCGAAGGTTGCCCGCCGCTGTTGTTTAAGAAGTTTCGTGAGATGCACCCTGACCATGTTGCAATCACCTATATCAACTGTAGCGCGGAAGTAAAGGCATTATCCGATATTATTTGCACGTCAAGTAATGCGGAGAAAATAATCCGGCAGATCCCGGCGCACAAGCCGATTCTCTTTTCACCTGACCGTAACCTTGGCAAGTATTTGATGAAAAAAACTGGGAGGGACTTGCTGCTATGGCAAGGGACCTGCATCGTACACGAAACATTCAGCGAGCGAAAACTCCTTCATCTCTCACACGAGCACCCTGACGCGCAATTAATTGCACATCCGGAATGTGAAGAAACCATTCTTGATAAAGCGGATTTTATCGGTTCGACAAGCGCTTTATTGAGCTTCGTGCAGAAGACCCCCCGGCGAGAATTTATTGTGGCAACCGAAGCTGGAATTATCCATCAGATGGCAAAAGCATGCCCCGATAAAACATTCATCCCCGCACCGCCGGAAGAAAGTTGTGCTTGTAATGAATGCCCTTATATGAAACTCAATACGATGGAAAAACTTTACACATGTATGAACAACCGTTCCCCTGAAATTACTCTTCCGGAGGGCATTCTTCATCGTGCCCTCATTCCTTTACAGCGGATGATGCAGGTGAGTTAACAGAATAATCTGAAATGCTGCATCCTATTGCTTACGCGCTTCCAATGTTGCTTTCATGGAAATTTCTTCATTCCCTCTCTTAATAACCACTATGACCTCGTCACCCGCCTTGTAATTGCCAAGAAGATACATGTAATCGTAAATATTCCTGATATCTTTTCCACCGAACTTAACAATAATATCGCCGGATTTTAGACCCGCCTTTTCCGCCGGACTCCCGGTTCTCGTTCCCGAAATCTTTAAACCAACAGACTCATCTGCATAGTCAGGCATAATGCCGAGACTCACCTGAATGCCGGCGCGGTCGCCGCCCGGCTGGGGTGATGAAGCAACCACTTTCGTGAACGACGGTCTTGTCGAATCATTCAGAATATCGAATCCAATCCGTGTGACAAAATCAACGACACGTTGCTCATCATGGTAATTGATCTTATCCCACGTATCGGATGGGCGGTGATAGTCTTCATGTAAATTGGTGAAGAAAAAAAGGACCGGAATGTCCTTCGCATAAAAGGAAGCATGATCACTCGGACCAAATCCATCCGGCTTGAGCTTGAGATTGAACGAAAAGTGTGAGTTTTCTTTCTTCGCAAGTTCTTCCCAATGGGGTGAAGTTCCCATGCCTTCCACAACCAGCGTACTGTCCTTCATCCTGCCGATCATATCCATGTTCAGCATCGCAACGGTTTTTGATAAGGGAATCGCAGGATGTTTCGTATAATAGTCAGAGCCGAGCAGCCCGAGCTCTTCACCGGAGAATGACGTAAACAGGATGCTGCGCTTCATGGTCTTACGCTGAGCCGAGAAGAATTGCGCAGCTTCGAGGAGTCCGGCAGTGCCGGATGCGTTGTCGTCTGCACCATGATGTATCGCAACTGTATCCGGTTTCAGTGAGCCGGATCCTTCACCTCCCATTCCAAGGTGATCCATGTGAGCTCCGATGACGACTACTTCATCTTTTAATACCGGGTCACTGCCTTCAAGGAGACCAAGGATATTTGCAGTTGTAGCGTAAACCTTTTCGACATCAGTTTTCCATGATACAGTAACATTTGGAAGCACAAATGAATGTGGTGTTACGGATGAATTGATTTCATGCTGAAGTGCGTACAGATCTTTGCCTGAGAAATGAAGAATTGAATCGAACGCAGTCCAGGTCATTGAGCCAACTGCCATACCTGAAGCTGCAAGCACCGGATATTTGAAGGAGACGAGTGAGGCAGCCTGGTCGTCAACCGGTCCCGAGACGAAAATGATGCCGGAAGCACCTTTATCCCGCGCAGTATAGGTTTTTACCATGAGTGGTGAGTATTTGGTATATATTGTATCACCGGTCTTACCGCCGGGAGAGTAACGCAACACAACCACAATTTTATTCTTCACGTCAATGTTACTATAGTCGTCATAGTGGAGAGAATCCGCAGAAATACCATACCCTGCAAAAACAAGTTGACTACTGACTGAAGTATCCGAAGAAAATGAAATCGGTCGGAAATCTTTATCAAGGGTAAAAGGAATACGTGTCGTATTGACAACGACCGACAATGAATTGTGTTTTCCTTCTTTTATCGATGAAAGAAATTCGAACGACTGAAAATAAGTTCCATGATCCCCGACGGGCTGAAGTCTGTACCTGGTAAATTCGTTGGCGATGTATTGGGCAGCCAGCCGGTTCCCTTCTTCACCCGACATTCTGCCTTTGAGTTCATCAGAAGCAAGGTATTTGATATGTTGCTGAAGCTCAAGTCCAGTGATTTCGTTCGAGCTGAATTTTGAAGGAGGAGGCGGACATCCTGTAAATGCGACAAGGATAATTCCAATGATAACTGTCTTATACGACATAGAAGTTTGAAGGTTATTCATTAAATGTTTGGATGATCTCTAATAATTCGACGGTTTTCTCTGAAGAACATTCATCCTGTGTATTCGGGCAATCGCGCACTTTCCCTTCGATGCGTATTCCGTCCTTGAGCAAAGACGATATGTTGTCTCCAATCAGATGGTAGATGGATCCATTGTTAGTTGTAATTTGCCAGCACCCATCATGAATACCGATATACTGAATAACCCCGGAAATCACAAAGCTTGGTTCACTCTGATCCGTGGTCTCAAGTGCCGTCGAACAGGCGCAAAAATGAAATAATGTAAAAGATGTAATTAACAGGTATGTGCCTGCCGCACGTGAAGCAGCCGGTATCATGTCTGGGATTTCAAGGGACCCAGTCAGCTATAAAAATGTTGATTTCATAGCGTGATTTCCCGTTACGATTGGAGGCAAAGACAATTTTTTTCCCATCCCGTGTAAACATCGGGAAACTGTCAAAACCGCGCGCATAGGTAATCCGTTCGAGGTCAGTTCCGTCAGTTCGGATCATGTAAAGGTCAAAGTCCATCGGAGCGCTTGAGGTATCTGCCATATTGGAAGCAAAAATTACATGGTTCCCGTCAGGATGAATGAACGGGGCGAAATTTGCCGAAGCATTATGCGTCAGTTGTACTTTATGAGACCCGTCTGCATCCATCAGACATATCTGCAAATTCATCGGTCGGATTTTCTCTTCGGCAAGAAGCCCGTTGTAGTCGGCAATTTCTTTTTCAGTTTGAGGGTGGTAAGCCCTATACACTATTTTTTTCCCGTCGGGAGAAAAAAATGGTCCACCGTCATACCCGAGTTCGTTTGTAAGCTGGCGGACGTCACTGCCGTCGAGGTTCATGGTATAGATATCGAGGTCGCCGTTTCGAAGCGAAGTAAATGCAATCTTGTCTCCTGTGGGAGAGACAACAGCTTCGGCATCGTACCCGGCGGTCTCTGTTAGCCGACCTGTAATGGTTCCATTTGTATCCGCAACAAAAATATCAAACCCTGGATAGAGCCCCCATACATATCCTTTCTTGCGGTCGGGAACAGGTGGACACTTCGGGTCCGCCAGATGAGTCGATGCATACAGTATGTGACCGTCATCGGGTAAAAAATATGAGCACGTTGTACGTCCTTTTCCTGTCGAAATCAATTTAACATTTGAGCCGTCGATATTCATCATGAATATTTGGTCACACTGAAAGCTGTCCCGTGTTGACTGGAAAACAAGTTTCTTGTCGTCGAACGAAAAGTATGCTTCTGCATTCAAGCCGCCAAACGTCAATTGGCGGACGTTCTTAAGGTGGCGCTCCTGTGGCAATGTAAGCGTATCAGCAGGTTGTGCGATTCCGCAGGTGGTTGTTACCAGCAAGATCGTAAAGGCTATCAGTGATCCGACAAAACAGGATCTTTGATGTTCTTCAATATGTGCCCCTGTTTCTTTTAACCAATTAACCATACTTGAATATTGGTTGTTCTTTGCTCGTTATTTCAGTTTAGCCAATGCGTCTTTCAACTTATCAAATGAGTTCAAGTCCCGCGCTTTGTATGCGAGGTCAATATAAGCAATTTTGCCTTTTTTATCTATCACATAAACGGTCCGTTTATTCCACCCGTATCCCTCAGTATAACTGTTGTACACTCTGGCGACCGTGTGCAGGTGGTCGGAAACCAATTTGAAAGGGAAATTCTGGCTCTTTGCCCATTCATGATGTGCAAACTCGTAATCACCGCTGATAGGGAGAATTTCAGCATTGAGGCTTGTCAGCTCGCTGAAGTTATCTCTCATAGTGCACATTTCCTTTGTGCAACCGCCGCTCCAGTCCGCAGGATAGAATGCCAGGACAATATTTTTTGTGCCGATGAGGCCGGAGAGTTTCAAACTGTCCTGAGCAACAGAATCTTTTGTAGCGTAGGGGAGAGAGAAATCGGGGGCATTGTCACCAATTTTCAAATCATTGTGTAGTACATTTTGACCGTGCAGGCAATTGGTGAAAGCTGTTAAAATAACAACGATTGCAATGAGAATTTTCATATCAATTTCCTTTCTGCCATAGGCGTATTCAAAAAATATATTTTCCCATTTAATCAGCGAAAAATAAAAACCGCTTTAACTTGCAACAGAAAACACTTTTGTATTACTGTCCCATACAATCCTGCCCCGGTTTTCACTCCACCATTGATGAATTTTCTCGGGTTCATTTTTTTTGAAGTGGAATTGGACATGCTTTCGAAGGATATTGTAGGCATCTTCTGCAAATACTCCTTCTTCTTTCATTATTTGGATCAAACCCGGAATTGCATCGGGGCTTCCTAACTCCATCGCAGTTTGGAGAAGGGTTGTTTTCATTTCCGGATCAGTTTCGGATTCCGCAGCCGCGATCAGTTTCAACCCGGATTTGCTGTCCCCGAGTGTTTTTACTGCATTGATAACACTTCCTCGAACTTCATCCGATTTATCATTCAGCATTTCCAATATTTGTGGGAGAACAGTTGATTCCCTCAGATGTGTGAACAATTCCACTGCTGTTTTTCGTACCTCTGCATCCTGATCATGCAATTTTTCTATAGCGAAAGAGAGCCATTTATTCTTATCTCCACCGTATGTTTCCAGATTTAAAAGCGCGGCTTGGCGATCGGTGCTGAGAGGGCTGACCAACATGTGGATAGAATGTTCAAGAGGGTCTTCTTCTGCTTTTCTGAAGAGGAACACAGCGGTAATAAAAACCAAAACGATGCCAGCAGCCGCGGCGAGATTCCTGAAGGCGATCAATTTATTTGCTGTTTGTCTCATGTAACGAAAAATTCCGCTCGTCAACAGTGCTACGGCGAGCACGACGACAATTGCCGGGCTTGTCGGCAGCCCTGTATCGTAGGATAGTTTCACCCCGATGAAGCTGATAATTGAGCCACCTATCCAACCGAGTGCAAGCCGTGTGCTCAGTTTGTCTGAAATCAGCATTGCTCCAACAGACGGGATAACCAGATAACTGAAAACAAGAAAGACTCCTGCGATGGCTACCGAACTTGTAATCACGAATCCGAATGACATATAAAAAAGGAAATCCCACAACCGGACATTAATTCCAGATGCTTCAGCTTTCTCCGCGTCAAACGAAATTGCCATGAACTTTTTTCTGAACACGAAATGGAAAAGCCCGACGAGCAGATAAATGATCGCGGTTTTTATCACAACATGTGATTGAACCCAAAGCAGTTCTCCCTTGATGATATGGTCCAACTCCTGTGGCCCTAACGCACTTTTCGAGAGAACGAGGATTGTCGAAGCGAATGTCACCGCATAAACAATACCGATGATTGCTTCGTGGGGAACTTTTTCCCCCTTCATGCGGGTGATGGAAAAAACAAACGCGCCAAATATGGTGAAAGCGAGTGAGTAAAGATACAATGCGTTGGTATCTTTACCTACTTCATAACCGAGCAACACCCCGATGACGGTGCCGAGAGCAGCTATTTGCGCCAGCGCCAAGTCAACGAAGATGACTTTCCGGGCGATGACATGAACGCCGAGGTATACGTGAATGCCAGTAAGTACAAGACACGCAGCAAGCGGCCATATCATTGTTTTTGGTAAATAAAACAGCTGTTCCATGGTTATCCTTTGTAATGGGTTCAATTATTTTGACGCTTGTTCGATCTCCTCGATAAGATATGTGATGAGTTTTTCATATGAATCGACTGTTTCAACTGCTCCGACGTCAACATACGTGATTACCACTTTCGCGGATGTTTTGCTTGCAACGTAATCAGCCGCTTCTCTTGAATAAAAATTATCGTTGAGAATAACTTTAATACCCTCTCGTTTGATTTGCTCAACGACAGCGTCACGATGCTGGGGGGGAGGGGGAATTCCCGGTTTTTCTTCGAGCTCACCTGCAATCTGGAATCCAAAACGATCGGCAAAATAAATATACGTTTTGTGATATGACATGATTTTCATCCCATTTAGAAGTTCCGCTTTTTTCATCCATCCACCCAATTTATCATAGAGATTTTTCCCTTTAAGCCATGGCAAGAGTTCATTATTTTTCGCTTTACGCGTAAGAATGTCTCCACCAGATTTACCAACTGATTTAAGTAATTCTTCTCCAAACATGGCTGCATCTAATCTGCGTTTAAACTCCATTAGTCTCGAATGATAATAGGAACTGTTTTCAGGATCCAGTTCTCCCAACCTGTTAGCGATATTTTCAGCAATAATTTTGATATTGAACGGGTCAAGCCAGATGTGAGGGTTTCCCTGCGGGTGGATGTCTCCCCATGAACGCGAAACTTCCGTCGGGAGTTCTTTCACAGGTGCATTTGTTGTTGCGACGAGATGACCTGGACTGCCCGGCTGGATTTTAGGGTTTCCGGAAGCGTCAACAACGTTCTTCGCCCATAAATCCAGGGAAAGCCCGTTTTCAATAAAAAAATCAGCGTCCGTTGCCAGTTGATTCATGGACGGGGTGGGAGTGACATAATGAGGGTCCTGTTTAGGGTTTGCAAGAGCAACTGCATTTACTTTTTCGCCTCCAATCTCCTGCGCGACGTAACGTAAATAATTGAGTGTTGTAACAACTTTAAGTGTTTTGGTCTGGCTAAGGATTTTTCCATAAGGTAAAAATACCAGTATGCCGATAATTATTTTCAAGGCTGTTGATTTCATTCTTAATATCCTTTGAAAGTTAGATTTCATACAAGAGCTCTTATTTATTTACCCAATAAGGTTCGGTGGGATGGGAACCGAAAACCAGATTGAGGTCGAAAATGATGGTGTTGATATTATCCTGGGCAAGTACATCGCTCTGACGATGTTCATAACCCAGGCGGAACCGTAAAAATTCCGTTGTGTAATAACTTGCGTAGATGCCGACATTCCTTGTTATTTGGTTTACGTTATCGGGTTCTTCGATCCAATCATATCGTGTACCGAGATATAACCAATACGATGTTTGGTATTGCAGATAGGTGAACCACCCATACGGATGTATTCTCTCCAGCGAAGGATTTATATGGTCAACGAAAAGAGCCTCTCCTCCAGTCACGATCGAATGTGACTCACGTTCTTCGGCGGGTGCCCACTTGTACGTAAGATCAACGCCGTAAGCTCGGGTTGCATAGTCACCTCCTTCGTCATAATTACTCAGGCCTAATGTCAGGAGATGAACGTTGCTCCAATCCTTCGAGAAGTTCAAATGTCTGATAAATGCAGGCTGGCGAACATTGGTGGGCATTGTTAGATTTGCATTTGAGATTGCAATATCACCGGCACGAACAACGTCGAGGTTCATTTCCAGCGTTGTACTAGGGAGAGGACTCGGGAGATAAAAGTCCAGGTCCATTCCGACCGGATTGAAACCTGACTCAAAGAATTCACCGTGGTCGGTTCCAAGATATCGAGAAACGATCAGAGGACGCGTTGTCCATGGAAGATCGTGAATGTGAATCTTGTTATTTAATCCTAAGGAGGCGCGGTACTTTCCTATTTTCAATTTCATACCCAAAGGAGCAGATTCAATAATTGGGAGTCTCTTAATAAGGCCGTATGCTTCCTCTGCATCAATCCCAAAATCTTTGTTCGCTTCGTTTTCTAAGGAGATGACTGCAAAAGCAGAGGCATAAGGATCTACGGCAGAACTCAGTTCAACCTCTACGGTACGAAGAAAAGGTCGGTTACTGATCATATTATGATCAGGGGAGGGATCGAAGACATCCTTATTGTCTGACCGCGCTGCAAAATTTATTGCAGTAACCATTTTGGGGTTAAATGCTATCGGAGCTACACTCCGGGAGACAGCATCAATCTTATTTTCAAGCTCCTGTAATCGTTTATCCAATCGTGCTTCCAGGTTATCGATCTCATCAGACTGACTGGAATCCGACACTGGGAATTGCGACCTCAATGATTCCAATTCCTGGCGCAATTGATTTACTTCTAAACGCAATTCCTCAATTTTCTGATCTTTTGTTTTTTCAGCTTCTTGCGCATGCGCAAAAGTCGTAAAAAATATGATAAAAAAAAGCATGATACTCGGATTGCTTTTCATTAGAGTTTCCCTCCATTTGAATCTGATTGAAAAATAACGGATACAATGTTTCTTAGAATGTATCTAGCCTTTTTGGCCTAAGAAAGAAGAAACTGTTCCTTTTCAAATGGAGGAGGATGGTGGTGCGCGGCCGAAATTGCAATTATCATCAATACGCGTACATTGCGCATCAACGAGTGGGGGTGTATATGACGAAGAGGGTAGTACTGTTGCTATATGTGGCTGAAAATGAGGGAATGCGTGCGCTAGATTAACCTGAAAGCAGGTCTCACAAAAAAATGGGTGTTGTTTAAGAGGGACCCGATTATCATGTATCTGTTCAAAATCTGATAAAGGATGATTACAGACCGCCTTATGGAAATGAAAAGCCGATAACACCGGAACACTGATAATGTAGCACAGCGTCAAGCACAAAATGACCGATTTTCGAACAAAGTTTGCAAATTCCATAAGCGATTGAAATTAGTAATTCTTTATATTAAGTGCAAACAATATTTTAGCGGAAAAGATTTCTTCCTATTACACTTTTTGGGAGTTATTGACTCTCAGGACCTAAAATGATATATTCTCCTGAGAAATGATGAAAAGATGGTTTCCTTAAAGGGAAAAATAGTACTGATCACCGGTGGCACCGGTGCACTCGGTCATGTCGTTGCTGAGCGGTTATTACAGGAAGGGTGTGCTGTAGCTACTTCGTACATTTTTGAAGATGAGCTAAAGCGTCTTTCAGAAACTTTTAAGAAAAACGTAATCGTTATGCGTGCCGATGTTACAGATGATGAGGATGTTTCGGCACTGTTTCATCAGGTTCTAAAAAAGTTCGGAAGAGTAGACATTCTTATCAATATTGTCGGTGGTTTTATTCCACGTTGTGATGTGAAAGAAGTCAAGACGAAAGACTGGGACCACATGATGAACATCAATTTGCGCTCAGTCTTTTTATGTTCACGCGAATTTCTCCAGGCACTGGGAAAGGCGTCGTACGGCCGGATTATCAGTATTTCGGCGATGCCTGTGTTCAAACCGGTTGCGGGCAGAGCACCGTACGCGGTGTCGAAAGCCGGCGTCATGATGCTTACGCAGATCCTCGGAGAAGAACTCAAAGGGACCGGAGTTACCGCGAATGCGATTGCTCCCAGCATCTTAAAGACGCAAGCAAATATTGCATCCATGCCGGATGAAGATGCATCGAAGTGGGTTGGCCCTGAAGAGATAGCGGAACTGATGCTCCTCTTGTGTTCCGATAAAGGGAGCTCGATAAATGGGGTCTGTATTCCAATATTTGGCGGAGTGTAAATTTTGAGAGAAATAAATATGACAATGCTCGAAAAAATAGCTGAGGATATGAAGTCTGCGATGAAGGGCGGAGATAAATTACGACTCGAGACATTACGTACTATCCGAGCGGCATTGCTGGAAAAGCAGGTGGAGAAGCGCCCTTCGGGTGGAATGAATTCTGAAGATGAGCTTGGCGTACTGATTTCGGCTTCAAAGAAAAGGAAAGAGTCAATCGAGATATTTCGTAAAAATAGCCGGAACGATCTTGCCGATCAGGAAGAACGTGAGCTCGCAATCATCGAATCGTACCTTCCAAAACAATTGTCAGCCCAAGAAGTTGAGGAGAAAATTCGGAGCATTGTGACACAACTTGGAGTTACTTCATCGAAAGACTTCGGTAAGGTGATGTCTGCAGTTATGAAAGAACTCAAAGGCAAAGCGGATGGAAAACTAATTCAGGAACAAGTCAAACGGATTTTAGGGGATTAAACTCATGATAGATGTTCTCATTGCGTTAAGCCTTTTGATGTATATAGTACTCGGGTTCAGGGACGGCTTTTTTAAGAAATTATTCGGTATCATCGGTTTTTGGGGAGGCTTAATTTGTGCTACTAAATTCTTTCCGGCTTTCGGGGATGTTCTGCGAGGGTGGCTGGATTTTTCAAAGGATACTTCCTATGTTCTTGCATTTCTTCTCATCTTTCTCGTGATTTCAATTTTATTAAATTTATTCTACCGGTGGTTCGGGCAAAGCGGAAGCAACACAATAAAAGTTACATCACGAATTGCCGGGGCCATAATGGGAGGAGGGCAGGGAGCAGTCGCTATAAGCTTGTTTCTCCTTATGTTGAATATTTTTGACCAGCCTTCGAAGGACGATAAGAAAAATTCCATGCTTTACAAGCAGGTGTTGAATTTTGCCCCTCTTGTATTCGATTATTCTATGACCTGGGTACCTGAATCAAAGGCATTTCTCGATGAACTAAAAGCCAGTTTCGGCCAGCTTCACATTAGCGAGTAAAGTGGATGCATGCGTGAGTTTTTGAATTCCTTCACCAAGCTCGAGTTTGACAAAATAAAGAATCATATCTGTCGTTACACGCTTTCTGAAATCGGACGGGAGCATCTGGACCGGCTGACTCCTTCTACTTCCCCTGATGAAATCAGGCTCAAGTTGTCCCTTGTATCGGAAATGAAAAACATTCTGGAGAGTGATGAACCTCCGCCTCTCGATAATGTGATTGATGTCCGGACGAGCCTTCAGAGGTCTACAATTGAAAACTTCATTTTATCACCTAAAGAATTACACGCGATTGCCATCGTACTAAAAACCGGTAGGAATATACTATCATATTTTACAAGAAGAAAACAGTTATATCCTCTTCTTTTCAAATTGATTAGCACCATTCAACAGAATAAAGTCCTTGAATATAACATTAGCCTGGCTATCGATGATGAAGAAAGAGTAAAAGACTCAGCGAGTAAAGAGCTTCTCGCAATAAGGCGTCAGATTGTGGAAAAAAGCAGTCACTTGAAAAAGCGTTTATCATCTATTCTTGGGACAATGGTGGAAAAAGAGTGGGCACAGGATGAGATTATTACGACGAGGGAAGGTCGGATGGTGATTCCGGTTAAAGTGGAGCACAAGAACAGAATACGTGGTTTTATTCATAATACTTCTTCAAGCGGCGCCACTGTTTATATTGAACCGACAGAAACCCTTGAAGTAAATAATGAAATATGTACACTACAATTTCAAGAACAAAAGGAAATTGAGAGTATACTAAAGGAATTAACTGAACAAATTCGTTCGGCGAGAGAGGAAATTCTGAATATTGTCAGAATATTAGGCGAGCTCGACTTCATTCAGGCAAAGGCAAAATATTCTCTTGAAATTATCGGTATTGAAGCTGTTCTGAAGACAGCCGGAAAATTAAAGCTCTACAATGCGCGTCACCCAATGCTCCTTCACCTCCATAAAAGGGAAGAAGTAATCCCGTTGAATCTTGAAGTTGGGGAGGAAATTAACACTCTCGTTATAACCGGACCAAATGCGGGAGGCAAGAGCGTCGTCTTGAAAACAATAGGGTTACTATGTCTCCTTCATCAATCGGGTTGTCACATACCAGTATCGTCAGAATCTGAGATGCGAATTTTTTCGGATATATTTGTTGATATGGGAGATGAGCAGTCGATAGAGAACGATCTTAGCAGTTTCAGTTCCCATCTCAAGAATTTAAAGTTTATTCTCGATCACGCCGACAAAGATAGCCTCATTCTGGTAGATGAAATATGTTCAGGCACGGATCCAAATGAAGGGGCATCCCTGGCCGCCGCCGTTTTGCGCTCACTCTCACAAGCGGACTGTTCAACAATTGCCACAACACACCACGGAGCATTAAAGACCTTTGCGTTTGAGACTCCCCGATTCCAAAATGCTGCAATGGAATTTAATTTAGATACGTTAACACCGACATACAATTTTCGGTTGGGTATTCCTGGGAGTAGCTATGCGATAGAAATGGCGGAGAGGATTCAATTGCCGGAAACCGTGCTTGAGGTATCAAGAAATTTAAAGGGAAGTGAGGCAAATAAACTTGAAAACCTCATCCTTGATCTTGAACATAAGTCGCAGGAACTCGCGAGTAATCTTGAGGAAGTCAAAATCGAAAAAAATAAATTAAAAGAGTCTATTTTCCTTTATGAAAACAGGATATCTTCTTTAGAAAAAGAAATGAAATCGATTAAATCTCGCGCACTGGATGAAGCTGAATTGATCGTTCAGAAGGCAAATGTTGCTATCGAAAAAATTGTAAAGGAAATTAAAGAAAACGCAGCCAGCACAAAAGTAGTCAGATCAGCAAAGAGCGAGATCAAGAAAATTGACGAAGAATTTAATAAGATGCGAGGTGAACTTACTGAACGTGATGACCCTACTAGAGATTTTTCTATTGGGGACTTCGTCTTTTTAAAGGGAATGGGAGCATCTGGAGAAATAGTAGAAAAATTGGATGCTGATCACTATGTAGTTGTAACGGGTGACCTAAGAGTGAAGATTCATAAAAGAGAGCTTAAAATTTCTGAACGCAAACCGGCCATGGTAAAGCAGGTTCTTGGTTCGTCTGAAGAACGTGATGTCAGATTCAGCCTTGATTTACGCGGCATGTATGGTGATGAAGCGATCAACGCTGTAGAAAAGTTCCTGGATGATGCAATCTTGACGGGAGCTCACCGCCTTGAACTAATCCATGGCAAGGGAACCGGAGCTCTGCGAAGAAGAGTTTCAGACTATCTCAAAAGTTTACCGGGTATAAAATCATTTAAACTAGGGGAATGGAATCAAGGAGGCTCGGGAGTTACAATTGTCGAGTTAGAGTGAATTATTATTTACTGTTTTACGATCCATTCCTGTTCCAGTTAAGCTCCCCCTTACATAGAAAAGCAGGACATGAAGGAATCTGAAGTAAATATTGAGTTTGCCCAACATCATGGGTTGACGGAAGATGAATTCAATCGCATTGTTGCGCTGATAGGTCGCAAGCCAACGTATACTGAACTTGGAATGTTCAGTGTAATGTGGAGTGAACATTGCAGTTACAAGAATTCTATTGAAGAATTAAAGAAACTCCCCCGAAGCGGTTCAAGGCTTCTTGCAAACGCAGGAGAGGAGAATGCAGGACTTGTTGACATAGGTGACGGACTTGCAGTCGTTTTTAAGATCGAGAGCCATAACCATCCTTCAGCTGTTGAACCATATCAGGGGGCTGCTACGGGAGTGGGTGGTATCATGAGGGATATATTTACGATGGGAGCGCGTCCGATAGCCGCGCTAAACTCATTACGATTCGGGAGCATTGACCATAAACGAACACAATACCTGATGAAAGGAATTGTTAAAGGTATTGGAGATTACGGTAACAGTTTCGGCGTCCCGACTGTCGGAGGAGATGTTTTCTTTGATCCTTCGTATAACGAAAACCCGCTTGTAAATGCGATGGGTGTGGGAATTGTTAAGCATTCAGCGGTTGCTCATGCAATCGCCACCGGCGAAGGCAACCAGGTTTTTATTGTTGGCTCATCTACCGGGAGAGACGGAATTCACGGAGCCACGTTTGCCTCTGAGGAAATAACTGAAACATCAGAAGAAAAACGCCCTTCAGTTCAAGTCGGAGATCCATTTACAGAGAAATTATTGCTTGAAGCAACTCTTGAAGCTATTGGCGCTGGTTTAGTTGTTGGCATACAGGATATGGGGGCTGCCGGTATTACCTGCTCTACATCCGAGATGTGCGCTCGTGGCGGAAGTGGAATGGACATTAACCTAGATGCGGTTCCTGTGCGCGAAAAAAATATGACAGGATATGAAATTCTCCTCTCAGAATCACAGGAACGCATGCTCCTGGTAGTAAAGCAACATGATATTGAAGAGATAAAGCAAATATATCGGAAATGGGATTTAGAATGTAGACAAATTGGCTCTGTTACAAAGGACGGCAGATTACACATGCGGTACCGGGGAGAAGTGATTGCCGATATTCCGGCAGAAAGTCTGGTTCTTGGCGGTGGAGCTCCAGTTTACATTCGTGAAAGCAGGGAACCATATTACATAAAGCAAATTAGGGAATTCGATTCCACTAAAGTAGATGAACCGTATGATTACAATAAATGTCTTTTATCTCTCCTTGAATCTCCTAACATTTGTTCTAAGTCATGGATTTATACACAATACGATTCTATGGTTCGCACAAACACGATTTTGTACGAGGGGAGCGATGCAGCTGTTATACATCTAAAAGGAGCTGATAAGGCGCTAGCGTTAAAAACTGATTGCAACCCCAGGTACGTTTATTTGAATCCATATTTAGGCGCACAAATTGCTGTAGCTGAAAGTGCGAGAAATGTTGTGTGTGTTGGGGCAATGCCCATTGCTATTACAAACTGTCTGAATTTTGGAAATCCGTATAAACCTGAAAGCTTTTGGCAGTTCAAAGAGGCGGTTCGGGGCATTGGAGATGCGTGCAGGGTTCTCAATACTCCTGTCACTGGTGGCAATGTGAGTTTTTATAATGAAAACCCCGGAAGTGTTATCTACCCGACACCGGTTATTGGGATGTTGGGGGAAATCGGGTCCATCGAGGATATAATGACACCATATTTTAAAACTGAAGGTGATGTTATAATTCTCCTTGGTGAAGTAGGAATGCATATAGGCGGTTCAGAGTATCTTAAAGTTATCCATGGCCTTGTAAGTGGAGATGCTCCCGGGATAGACCTATGTAAGGAAAAAAGGGTTCAGCATTTGTGTCTTGAATTAATTCGAAAACGGCTTATAAATTCTGCTCACGACGTAAGTGACGGTGGATTAGCAGTCGCATTAGCCGAGTGCTGTATTCTTAACCCAAGCAAGCATTTTGGTGTAGAAATAAGTATCAAAAGTGATATTAGATCTGATTTTACACTGTTTGGTGAGGATCAGTCAAGAATTATCGTGTCCGCTTCGATCGCGAAGGTACCGGATATTGAAAAGTTAAGCAGAGAAAAACAGGTAAAGTTTCAAATACTTGGAGAAGTGATCCATGAAAAATTTCTCCTCTGCGGTAAAATAAATCTAAATTACAGTCAAATCAGCAGGGCATACAGTGAGAGCTTGGAAAAGAAGATGGAGGAACTTAGTGAAAAATGAATTCCATGCTAAGATTATACTTTACATAATATATATTATAGGAAAACGGCGTGGATGCAACTATGGTTTATTGGATTGATTGTCTCTGTTATCGACCTGCCTCATCTTAAAGTATACCAAAACTGTCATTATAGAGAGTACAAATAGTACGCAAACAAGAGCCACGATCCGGTTCTCTGCAGTCGGAACGCCCTGAAATATATCTAAACTTTGATTTAAACTATCTTTCATAATTAATTCATTTGACTAAATATGCAAGGAAAATACAAAGCAGCATATAAGCTACTATAACAATCCCTGCCCACTTAAAGACTTCACTTTGTTGTTCATTTTTCGCTTTCTTGTCGAGGAATGGCACTAAGAAAAGGAGTAATCCTCCTAATCCGACGCCGATATTAACAACCATTTCGCTGTTTAATCCGGCTATTGTGGCGGGAACCATCCTCAATGATTGAAAAAGAGGCAGGAAATACCATTCAGGCTTAATTCCTACAGGAGCAGATGCGTAAGGATCCGCCTTCGGGCCGATACTTATCGGGAACAACAAGCTAAACGTCAAGAGTATTATAAGTCCCGTTAGCCAGGCTATTCCATCACGGAATAAATAATTAGGGTAAAAACGAATTCCCGGTTTATCTGGTTTTATTCCTAAGGGAAGACTTGAACCGTGCACTTGGTTTAGTACTAAATGAAAGAAGATCAACGCGCTTATGAGAATCGGGAATATAACTGCGTGGAGCGCAAAAAGTCGTTTCAGGCTGTCATCAGCAATGTACTGACCTCCCCGTAAGATTGTTACTATGATGTTTCCTATGACAGGGATAGTCTTCGGAATTTCGGTACCAATTTGAGTGGCAAAATAAGCTGTCGTATCCCATGGGAGCAGATATCCGGTAAATGCAAAACCAAGGACAATGAACAAAAGTACAACGCCGGTGAGCCACATGACCTCGCGTGGTTTTCGGTATGACTTCAGGAAATACGTGCTAATGAGATGAATCAGAATAGAGACAATCATCAAATTAGCCGACCAGCTATGAAGAGTATGCACCAGCCATCCGAATGGAACTTGTTCCACAATGAAGTGGACACTCTCGTTCGCAGTGGCCGGCGTCGGACTGTAATATAATAGTAACAACATGCCGGTGACAAGCTGGACCAGAAAGAAAAAGAGAGTCAATCCTCCGAACAGATACCAGAATGAATGCCGATGCCGAGGAACGGTTTTCTTTGATAGAAATTCCAGAACTGAACTTAGATGTATTCGCTCATCAATCCAAATAGATAATTGTTTCATGAGCAAAGAGGGCCTGAGAGGATTAATTTAAATTACTGGGTTAACTATATAATCAAGATATGATTACATCGTTATCGCTCAACTCAACTCTATATGGCTGGAGCGGTAAAGGTGCAGGGCCGGCGATATTCTTGCCGTTGGTATCGAATTCGCTTCCATGACAATTACAATGAAACACTTTGCGATCTGTCTGATACTGAACAATACATCCAAGATGTGTACATACTGCGGAGAACGCTTTAACCTGTCCCTCATTACTCCGGAGCAGAATAATTGGCTTTTTGTTGAATTTGATGATTTTTGCATCATTTTCTGGGATATCGCTGATCTTTCCCACATTCATGCGTTCTAATATTTGCTCTCTGAGCCTTGGAGGAATAATATACTCGATAGTAGCTATCAGTGCCGGAAGAAATGTAATGGCACTCCATCCTACCAATACCTGCGTAAGGAAATCACGTCGCTTGCTGCCGGTTCTTTGCTCCATTGATATTCAATTCTTCGACGGCAAATAATTATGATTTGTAAGTTTGCTCAAATGTTATTGGTGTATCTCCATAAATACAATTGTTTTCAAATGAGAAATAAAAGTATCCTTGAAATACTTTATATGCAGAACCGGTAAGTATAATATTTGTAAAATTGGTACCTTCTTTATGAAAAGTTACTTTAAGTCTTTCTTCACTCTTTGTAATAACATCTACAGGCGACTTTAAGTTTGCCAGGATTGATGAACAGACCGCTGAAGCAACAGCGCCGGTTCCGCAGGCCAATGTCTCATTTTCCACCCCCCTTTCGTATGTGCGCATGGTAACGGACGACGTACTCAAAATTTGAATAAAATCTACATTTACTCCTCCCGGAGCAAAATGTGGATGATACCTTAACGCTTTTCCGATTTCAAAAATTCCGCCCTCAAGCATGAGCTTCTGCAACCGGTCGGGTAATTCGTGCACGTTCACAATAAGATGTGGTGCGCCTGTATCAATAAAATGACTTAAAACATCTTCGCCTAAGACTTGTATCTTTATGTTCTTTTGAAACGATTTAGGATCTTTAAGATGTAAACCTACTTCATCATTTGAAATATAAGAACGATACACATAATCCAGCGCCTCGAAATTAATTTCAGGTACGTGGAGTTTTTCCATCATATATTTTGCGGAACACCTCCCACCGTTGCCGCACATGCCTCCGAAACTACCGTCGGCATTAAAATAATTCATTTTGAAGGATGCAATAATGCTCTTTTCAAGAACCAGCAATCCATCCGCTCCTACGCCGTAACGTCTGTTGCACAGGATGGGCGTCAGTTTTGTCCATTCCAGCTCCAGGTTTTCTTCTATGGCATCAACTAAGACGAAATCATTCCCCGCGCCGGTCATCTTAGCAAAATTAATTTTTATTGGACTCTTCCCCATCGTTTAGAGTAAAGATTATGGTATTTAACTGAAAAATGCAAGAGAAAAATAATTTGGTTAGGGAATTCTGCAGGTGAGCAGATCAAAATTCAAAAGAAAAGCCGTCACATGGACGGCTTATTGTGGAGATGCGGGGAATCGAACCCCGGTCCGAAGAGAAGACCACAAAAACTTCTACATCTATAGTCTGCTCTTACACTTTCACCCAAGGAATCGGGAGCAGACGCCGTTCACTTGGGTCAGCTCAGTCAAATTTCACTTCAGCATCCTGAGCATATTCTGAAGCTATCCCGATTAATTCGACACCCTTCTACTGTTCACCGGGCGAAACAGTATCGGATGGGTTGCTTTTAATTAAGCAGCCAGTGCGTAGTTGTAGTCTGCACTTATAGTTTTCCGCTTTA
>CAZAFL010000035.1:12625-24764 GCA_964484465.1 uncultured Chlorobiaceae bacterium | reverse complement strand
GGCCACTACTAACAGAAAAGAAGTAATCACGCAATAAAGCGTTATTCCGAGAGTTGTAACGGACATTCGCTTCGCTCATGAGCTTGTCCGTCACAACGTGGCGCGGGGTAAACCCCTTGTTGCGCTCGTTCGCTTCGCGAACGTCGCACAACTGCAGGAAGCACGGCAATGCTCGCTTATGCCTGCGGCAAGCTCGCGCTGCGTGCTTCCCGCGCCACGTTAGCCGCAATTGGTTTGCTAGTACAGACTCTATCCACAAAATTTATGCGAACCTCAAATCTATATAGGCAGGTTTTTATTTGGCACGTTTTAGTGCTAACAAGTCTCGCGGCGCTGAGGCAACAAGCTATGAGTCAAGAAAATGATGAACATTTTACTATAGATAGTGGCCAAGCGCTGCCAGTTCTGTTCAAAGGTTCTTGTATCTTTGACACAACCAAGTCATTACCTCCTGATCAAGATACTTGGGTTGAATTTCTTAAAGAAAACTCTGCAGATAAATACTTTCGGAACTTCGCTATTGCAATTCACAGAGTTCTACCATGGCACCCACCTGACTTTCCCTCCCAACACGGCTACAGGAAAGTTTTGGTTAAGTTGTATATCGACTCTCTCGGCGATGTGAGCAGCGCATGTATCATAAAGAGCGACGAGAGCGCCGAATCAAATAAGGCAATCTTACGTGCAGCAGTCCAATGGAAATTTACCCCAGCGGAAGCAATCAACGGAATACCTGTAGGGAAATGGGAAACAATACCATTCGCAGGCAAGAGTACCAAATGACCGTGACTCTCGCAAACCAACTGCGGCTAACAGGCAAAAACACGACATTGGGCATGTCTGCGAATCAAAAGCTGCATTCAACATTTTTGTTCACTGGCCATTTGTCTTTGTTATTGTTCACAAAAATGTTGCGTGTTTTTGCCAGACGTTATGCGCCATTACAATTTAGGTTATATCAAATGAAATTCTATTTCCTTATCCCGATCATAGGGTTAGGCACAATTTGTCTCGCTCAAGAGTCGAGAATTCAACATAGGGTTGGATCATCAGACACCAATTTCCATTGGATGGATTTTGACCAATTCCGCACTTCATATCAGCACGAGGGCGAATTTCACTTTAATGTAAAGACTCGGGTCATTCGCCGTCTACAATACAAGGGTGGCACACTGTCAAGTGCGTTAAATGATAGCTTGAATGAATACCTTGACACATGTGAACCAATATCTGGAGAGGGGGAATGTCATTATTGTTACCGATATTACCTTGTCGATTCGCTTTGGATAATTGGCACTGCTCAGGACAAGTTTTTTCATCGTGTCGACCTTCTAAGAGTTGTTTTTCCTGACACAGTGGTTATAGATGACCCACCTACAAATTTGAAAACTAAAGTGACGGAGAATAACCCAAGCATCGCTATCCTTGATACCTTGTTAGATAAGACGATCATTGCATCTATCACGGTTGTACTAATAAAATATTCTCACGACGGAATTAATAATCAGAAATACTGGTTTGCCACTATTGATCAATTCCGGACAGAAAAACCAGACTAAATTGTAACGGCGCATAACAGGCAAAAGCATGACGTTGGGAACGTCCGAGTGAGAAAAAACCTCACTCAACAATTTTGCTCACCGGCCATTGGAAAATGTTAATGCTCGCAAAATCGCTGCATGCCTTTGCCAGACGTTAGGCGCAACGCCGTTCGTTAGCGGTAACTATTAAACGAGTTTGAGAACCAGACAAAAAATCATCCGACATATTTACGGATTTCAACTTCCAGAATTTTAACTATGCCGCAACAAGGACAAATACTAAAAAATCCAGCCACCGGGGACACTTATGAATATTTGGAGCTATCCAAAGACACAAATGGTGAAAGAATAAAGTTGAAACAAACACTCAACAAGGGGCAATTATACCCAACCCATTTTCACATTTTACAAGATGAATGTTTCGAAGTCCTAGCGGGGAAACTAACCATTTTGTTGGAAGGGAAAACAAAAACACTATCCCAAGGGGAAAAAATGATACTCCCCAAAAATAAACCTCATAATCATTACAACAATGATGATGAACCAGTGACTTTTATTCAAACCGTTTCGCCTGCTTTAGACTTTGAGTATTGGATGGAAAACATTATAGGTCTGACGATAGACGGTAAAATAAAAAATGGGAAGGCTGGCTTTGTACAAGAGCTGGTGACTTTAAAATATCTTGACAGTAAAACCTTTCTTGCGAATATCCCACTAATAGTTCAAAAATTATTAATGAACCTTGTTGGTCCGATAGGTAGGCTATTTGGCTACAGGGCGATTTATGAAAAATATTCGGGAATAGAAAAATAACTACCGCTAACAAAAGCATTTACGCAATGCCTCTAGCCTCGAACAACTTTTTGGAATGAAATCGAAGAAACGTAGCAGCATTTAGTCAAGCAAACTTCTACCTCCGTGCGTCGCTGCGCACGCAGAGCGAGCATTGCCGTGCTTCCTGCAGTAGCGCTCGTTCGCTTCGCGAAGGTCGCACAACTGCAGGTTGTGCGCCACTTGCAACCATGACATAACGGTAACAAATGAACTCCAGAACACTTGCGACGATAGCCTGCAAAGCATTGGCACTTTACGGCATTCTAATCTCACTGAATTATTTAGTGTATTTCGTGAGTAGCCTAATGAGCCTTGGTTCTCCTTCAGGGTATGATAATAAGTCTGAGTTAGTTTTTTCAGCCATTGCAGAAACTGTCCCTTATCTTTTACAACTTGCCTTTGTAGTGCTTCTGTGGAACAACGCAGAACCAATCGCACGAAAAATGGTTCCTGACTCGCCAGACCAAGGTCCCAGTCAGTTCACATTAGACCAAATCTACATTGTTAGCTTCACTATTATAGGGATATTCATCTTAATCGAAACTCTTCCTGTATTCTTTTATCAACTGGCAAATCTTTGGGCAACACGAAAGCTCGATTTCCGAAGAGAACAGCTTGCCGAACGGTACATTGGGCTCATCGTGCCCGGCATCAAGATTATACTAGCTCTTATGCTTCTTTTCGGCAATAAAAGCATCATCAAAACCATCACTCGATTTCGTGAGTTTATCAACGAACGCATCGATGCACGGAGAGTTGCAAACGGCGCATAACAGTGGTAACAACGACGCTGGAATTGTCTCGAAATGAAAAAACCTCACTCAATATATTTGTTCGCTCAAATGAGTATCTTATGCTCACAAATATATTGCATGCTTTTGCCAGACGTTATATGCAATTGGCACAAGTGGAAAAAGTTAGTTATCTTTACATATATCGTCACGGGGGTTTGTGGGGAACGGTCGCTTAATTTCAGTTAAGGGATTTGTATCTTTTGTGTGTATCATTTCTTTAGTTCTTTTCTCAGTTATGGTTTAAGCTTTGTCTTTATCAACAACTTGTGTCGTGCCAACTTGCACATAACGGCCAAAAACACGACGTTGGAATTGTCTATGAATCTAAAATCCTCACTCAACATTTTGTTCACGACAATGAGTTTATACGAGTTCACAAAATGTTGCGTGTTTTTGGCAGACGTTAGCCGCCATTTGGTGCAAATGCTTGTTCTCTCAACCAACTACTTGAAGGAGTAATTATGAAACAACTTCTTTTTTGTGTAATCACCATTTTCCTCGTGGCTTCCCATGGATTCAGCCAAGTCGGTCAAATCGCAAAGGAAAAAGAGCAGAGTAACATCGAAAAATTTTCAAGCCAGTCTGGTACATTGTTCAAAAAGGAATTCAAAAAAATTGGCCGTGTCGGAGATGTGGAATTCGAAGTATTAACCATTACTGATTTGTTAACAGGTAAACCGACATTTGGTATCAAAGCGTCAAAGGAAGTACATAAATCATACGGCTCGGAAACAAAGACATCTTTTCTAGACTACGATGAAATCGACGCGTTGACGAAGGCAATCAACACTCTAAAGAAATATCCGACTTCTATACCGAGCAATTATACTGAAATTGGCTTTACATCGCGTGGCGGATTCCAGCTAACGATGTTTGTATCGGACAATAAGTGGGATATCGCCATGAAACTCGAAAAGTACGATTCCGATTCCTATGAATTCCTTGAGTATGCTGATTTAGATAAGATTAATAACAAGATATGGGATGCGAAGAAATATATCGACACCCCAGGAACAAAATGAGTCTCCGAATCCCTCTGCACCAAACGGCGGCTAACACGGCAAATAACGACGCTGGAATGAAAAGCCAAAGAAATAAAAGCCTCGCTCAACACTTTTGCTTCACATTGAATTTGTCTATTTGTAGTTCGCAAAAGTGCTGCGTTATTTGCCGAGACGTTATGCGTCATGCGCGCCTTAGTTGGGAGTGAACTTTGACAATTGATCTTCAACAAAAAAATTTTTATTAGGTAAAACATCGGTCAATTAACGGTCGTGTGCTGTTCTAAATGGCAAGTTCTCACTTATCAACAAGGTAATGATACATCAAAAGCTCAAAAGGTCAATTAACCATCTCGGCGCGCACGAACGCATAACAGGCAAAAACACGGCGTTGGTAACGTCCGGGCAAAAAGAGCCTCACTCAACATTTTCGCTCACTCGAATGACAATTATATGTTCGCTCAAATGTTGCGTGTTTTTGCCGGACGTTATGCGCTACGCCACCTCGCCCTCACTAATTCTTTAGGAGATTCGCTATGCCCCGAAAATTATCAATCAAGAAATCGAAGAGAGTCGCGCTCACAATTTCTCGCAGTGCAGTACGAGCGAAGAAACTTGTATATATTGCGAGGGCAAGTAAGAAGCTTAATTATCCTCTTGAACACTCACATATTGCATACATTGGCACTACGAAGCGAGGTGCGAATCGGATCGCAAGTAGTGCAGCTAAGAAGGCAGAAGAATTACTCACCGAACATGGAGTCAAGCATTTGGAATTTTATGTCGTCAGAAGCGGTCGACGTCGGAACGTCGAATCTTGGAAGAAACTCGAGCGGGCTCTCATCATCACTTTCCGAACAATGTTTGGCAAGCCTCCGAAAGGTAATTTTCAAGGAGCGAAAATGAAGTGGAAGGACGAGAGAAACTATTTCACCAGATCCGCACTTGAGAAAACGATAAATAGATATTCTAACTGAACGACTTCTTGCAACACATTGCAAAGAAGGTGGCGCAGCGCATAACAAGCGTAACAACGGCGTTGGTTAGTAAAGCCAGCACAACAGCAAGACCTCACTCAACGCTTCCGCTCACATGAATGAGTTTATCAATAGTTCGCTCCAGCGTTGCGTTGTTACGCCAGGCGTTATGCGTCATGCACGGCGGCAAGCAACGAACTAAAAGGTATCATGAGAATCATGCCACTTTATGTACTCGCAATTAGCATTTTATTTATAATCTCGGGTTGCTCTGAACTAGCGTTTGTCAGCACTTTCAAGCAAGCGCGACCCGTCACTTGGAAGGTGTTAACCGATGAAGAAGACCCAGTTATGGCGTACGCATGTAATTGTGATTCCTTCTCCATGAAAACGAGATTGCTGGACAGAGGATCCTGGGCTATGATGGGCCCACCTATCCTACCCATATTCCCCATAGGGCTATTCTTGCGGTCAAGTTCTCACGCATTCCATATCGACATTGAGATCAAACCAACAGGAGATTCCTTCTATATCGCATGTCCGAAAATCGGAATTAAGGTTGATGCAGTCGACACATTAATTAGTCCCATTGATTCATTCCTTGTGCAGAATCAATTTAGGCGAATCAAACAAGAGGGTCTTTATCATTGGAAATTCCCGCTTGGTTCGTTAAACTACGTATACAGGTTTAAACTTGATCATTATCCTGAGACATTTACCATAATTTTCTTAGAACCATACTTGGGTTGCCAAGTGCCTTCAATAACCTATGTTGCGGAATCAGCCGTCAAGTACATACCACTTTACTTCCCAAGAGAGCACTAGTTACTTTGGAAGCAATGTCCGCCGTGCACGAACGCATAACAGGCAAAAGCATGACGTTAGGAACGTCTGAGTGAGAAAAAGCCTCACTCAACAATTTTGCTCACAGGCCATTGGAGAATGTTAATGTTCGCAAAATCGCTGCATGCTTTTGCCAGACGTTGTAACGGACATTCGCTTCGCTCATGAGCTTGTCCGTCACAACGTGGCGCGGGGTAAACCCCTTGTTGCGCTCGTTCGCTTCGCGAACGTCGCACAACTGCAGGAAGCACGGCAATGCTCGCTTATGCCTGCGGCAAGCTCGCGCTGCGTGCTTCCCGCGCCACGTTATGTGCAATGCCCACCGGGAAACTCGGTGGGTGAATAATTATTGTGTGGTTAAAAGCCAAAAGCAAAAAATTTTTTTGCGGTTATGGAACGTGCCGCTTGCGCCAAAGCTGTTCTCTGTAGTGGGCACATGCACATAACAGGCAAAAACACGACGCTGGATTTAAGCTCGGCAAATAAAGCCTCGCTCATTACTTTTGTTCGCTACAATGACCATGTGAGGCTCACAAAAGTAATGCGTGTTTTTGCCAGACGTTATGTGTCATTGGGTTGCTATCAGTCTGCGAGTTTATTAACATTATCTAAGCTCGTTTTTTTGGGAACGGTTTTGGTTGGTCCCAATGACACATTTACTTGAAAGAAAATTTTTAATTAGTGCGTCGAGGGTTGGAGATTCGACGGAAAGTTTGGTTCTTAACTTTCAATTTGATATTCCCGCAACCCAACGAACACATAACACGCAAAAACACGACGTTGGGAACGTCGACGTGAGAAAAAGCCTCACTCAACAGTTTTGTTCACTGGCCATTGATTCATGCAAATGTTCACAAAACTGTTGCGTGTTTTTACGAGACGTTATGCGCCATTTGCACTTTATGTTTTGTAAGATAATCAAATGAGAACTACTCTCATCTCACTTCTCTGTCTACACTTCTGCGTCTTGCAAGGATGCATGATTTTATCTCGTCCAACGGCACCAGTCGTAAACGAGAGCAATGCATCTGATATATATTTTCCACCTCACACATTTCCCAGCGATACTTCGTTCCGGTATGTGAGATCACACTCGCTTTCTGCCGTCCTAGATGAGATGAAAGAGCCATCATTGTACAAACAAGGTAAGGCAGGTGTCGAGGCATATCGCCTGTTATTTCAACCCGCATTCGAGCCTTGGTTAGCTATCAGAGTGTTCAGACTGGATGAGGACGTATTCATCGTCTCCAAGATGTACTCGACAAAAAAGACAGGAAATCCAAATGACCTAAGAGAGGTCAAAGCCGAACAGCTCAAAATCGAAAAGTGGAAAAAGTTGCAAAGGTTGCTTGAGGAAGTTAACTTCTGGAGTATTGCAACCGAGCATGACAATTGTTGCTTCGATGGTGTAACTTGTACTTTCGAAGGCACACGGGACGGCCAGTATCACATCATCGATTGGCCAAATCCACGTGATCAATCGTATTGGAGATTGTGCGATTTTATGCTTAACATCGGCAAATAATCACCAATGTTACTCTACGCTCTAAAGTGCAAACGGCGCATAACAGGCAGCAACATGACGTTGGGAACGTCTGAGTGAGATAATGCCTCACTCAACAGTTTTGCTCACCGGCCATTGGAAAATGTTAATGTTCGCAAAACTGATGCATGTTGCTGCCAGACGTTATGCGCAATTGCCCTAATCGAGAAATCTGAAAATGATTGTTGGCTTCATTATACTATTCTCGCTCTTACAAACAGATACGCCCAATATCGATTTGCCAGATAAGGCAAAGGAAGCTTTAAACATTGCACTCACCGTTAGATGGAATGTATCGAGCCACGATATTTACGAGTGCAACTTCAATGGAGATACCTTGACGGATTACTTCCTAAAAGCCACAGTTGGCAAAGATAGTTGCGCAGTTCAATATTATATCGCCCTCATTGGTGACTCAGACGGATACGGTTTCTATCTCCTTTCCGCGACACCGGCTTGGATGAATTCTGGCGGGGAAAATACCATTCTACATCGCAAAGGAGAAACTATTTCAAATTTTGATGAAGTAGATGAGAACGGCGAACCGGAGCAGGTTGTCTTGGACAGAGACGCCATCGAATTCGTTCCTAACATTGGCGCCATTACATCGACATTCATCTACAAGAAAGGGAGATTTCATTTGATTATTACGGGCGATTAGGGCAACTGCGCATAACAGGCAAAAGCATGACGTTGGGAACGTCTTCGTGAATAAAATCCTCACTCAACAATTTTGCTCACCGGCCATTGGAAAATGTTAATGTTCGCAAAATCGCTGCATGCTTTTGCCAGACGTTATGCGCAAGCAAAGATACATTTGGTTGAGGGGTTTGCGGCGCATCTGATGAAACAGAATCTGAGTGGGGTCGTATCTTGAAACCATATAAACAATAGCCAGGACAACACAAAATGACAATCGGCACTATCGACGAGTCACAACGCACGGCTGCAAGAATCGCAGGGCTTGCTTTCCCGATCTCGTTCGTTACTGTGGTCGCGGTCAATTTCGGGATCTTTGCCCGCCTTATCGTCAGCGGCAATCCGGCGGAAACCGCCCGGAATATTCTGGCGAACGAAACACTATTCCGGATCGGCGTCGCGGGCGACACGGTTTACTGCGTTGGCGTTGTCGTATTGCTGACGGCGCTTTACGTGATCCTCAAGCCGGTCAGCCAGAACCTTGCCTTGCTCGCGGCATTCGGCAGGCTGGTCCATGGCCTCACATGGCTCCTAGTGACGCTCAATCTCTTTACCGCTCTGCGTCTCTTGAGTAACGCTGATTACTCGCGTGCGTTTGGATCAGACCAATTGCTGACCTTGGCGCGGTTGTACCTCAGCGGTTCCGACGCGTACTACGTTGGCTTGCTGTTTTGGGGATTGGGAGCCACAGTTGGCAGCTACTTGTGGTTCAAGTCGAACTACATCCCCAGGGCACTGGCTGCCTTTGGTATGATCTCCAGTGCATGGTGCGCCGCCTGCACTTTCGTTTATTACATCTTCCCCAACTTTCCCAAAGTAGTGAACCTGTGGTGGTTTGACTCGCCCATGGCTTTCTTCGAGCTTGCGCTGAGTTTTTGGCTTCTGTTTAAGGGATTAAGGCCATCCAGAATGGCTGGACTCGACGAAACAAGTGGTCGAGAACTGGCCGGTGCAGCAAAACGCTCTTGATGTTGAACTTTGCCTGCACATAACAGTGGTAACAACGACATTAGAAAATAAAACCAGAGTATGAAAAGCCTCACGCAGACGCTATACGTCATTGGCTTGCCTCTCTTTTTTTCCAACGAAATCATTCTGGAGGGAACAATCAAATGAAAAAAAGAATTTTGATCAGTTTGGTCATTGCGACATCGTTCTTTTCGGGTTCCGCATTTAAAACAATACTAACACAACAAAAAGGAACACAAAAAATGAAAAAAGTAACGGGCATTGGCGGCATTTTTTTCAAATGTAAAGACCCAAAAAAATTGACTGAATGGTATCAAAAAAATCTTGGCTTGAACACAAATCCATGGGGCGCAACATTTGAGTGGTATGAAGGTGCAGATAGCACAAAGAAAGGACAAACACAATGGACTCCGTTCCCCGAAACGACTAAATACTTTGCGCCTTCAACAAAGGACTTTATGATAAATTACAGGGTTGAAAACCTGGAAGCACTTGTCGAGGAATTAAAAAAGAACGGTGTAACCATTGTGGACACTATCGAAGCCGTGGATTATGGTAAGTTCATACATATCCTTGACGCAGAAGGAAACAAAATACAATTGTGGGAACCCAAAGATTGAGTTTGAAATATCAGGGAAATAACTTGGCATCCAAACAACTATAATGTCTGGACAATCCGCCACACCAAATCTGGATATTTGGAAGAAGGCGCTTAAATTCCACGTTCGGTATCATGTTGAACTTATTCCATTTGTTCCGATCTTATTTATCCCGTTATGGACAGACTGTTATCACGCAGTCCTGGCCCGACAAGCAATGACGAACGCAGGAAAAATCCAACCCTTCAATGCCATTGGGGAAACTATGAGGTTGATGCCGTCATTTGTAAGAACAAAGTTCAAGCTTTTCTTCGCCGCATATCTGTGGGGACTCGTCCCAATTATCGGCTGGTACAAGGATTTGAGATATCGGGTGAAGTGGGCAATGGCTTCCAACGTTCACGTCTTTAATCATCATTCAAAAGAACCTCCTGCGGCCGTATGCGATCGTCTCGCCGACCTTGTGGCTGCGAAAAACAAATTGGATGCCTTAATAGCTATACCAACTCTACTTTCCGCCGGAGTTCTGGTCATTGTTTTGGTCGGCACATTAACATTCCGGAATTCCTTTTGCTTTTGGCTTGGCGGCATTATGAGCGCCTGGATCATTTTTCCCGGCTCAGCAATGGCGAATACTCTGGTATACCTCTCAGTGACGGAGAATTTGACTCTTGAAGAATTGTTGCAATAGGTACTGGTTTTCTTGATTCACGACACTCACCCAAAAGATCGTGAAGGTCTGAGTGTCTGAAAGTGAACGTAAAATGGCGGTGATAAAAACTTATGACGCCGTCCGATAGAAAGTGAGAAGCCCTCAAATGAACCCATCGGGATATTCAGGAACACCTTTAGCTAAGAAACTTGGCATCAAGAGTAACTTCAAAATAAGCTTCGTGAATCAACCGGACTACTATTTTGACCTGTTTACCGATATGCCGCGAGACATTAGTATTATCAAAGACGGGAAATCAAAAAAGGACTTAATACATTATTTTGCGACAAGCGTCTCTCAGTTGAAAGCGGACATCAACGGATTGAGACACGAAATAGAAGAAAAGGGTTCGATTTGGATTTCGTGGCCAAAGAAAGCAGCGAAAATGAAGACAGACCTCAATGAAAATGACATCAGGGAGATCGCACTTAAGTGTGGGTTGGTGGATGTCAAGGTATGTGCTGTTGATGACGTTTGGTCGGGATTGAAGCTTGTTATCAGGGAAAAAGACAGAAAATAGAACCACATGCACATAACAAGATTCACGTCTAAATCCTTGCCCATTCCTGATTCAAGGAGGTAAAACAACGGCGTTGGGAACATCTTCCTAAGAAACGGCTTCATTCCATGCTCTGGCTCACTTGATTGATAACTAAAATTTCACAAAATTGTTCTGTCGTCTTGCCGGAACGTCATGTGGCGTGATTTTCACACGCCAGCGGAAGCTCCATCATCAAACTGGCAACGGCTGACAAAATGGATTCCTTATCACCATTCAACGGAAACTATATGAGAAGGTTAATGACCAAATTATCTATCATACTCCTGCTCAGCGCATCTGGCTCAGGATTAGCTATTGCACAACAGGAACTGGACACTGTCAGGACAAAGAACCTCTTAGGTCATGTACGGGAATTGAGTCAACAATTCTATACCTCTGCCGTGGCATACTACAATCATAATGATAAATGGCCAATAGATTCGAGTTCACTTGTCCGGTTTGCTCTGAAGAATTCCGATACCCTGCAACTCAACTACCTTAAAACGTTGGGGGTATTTGCAGATTCGAGTAATTATCTCCAGCTCAAACTCCGATTAGCTCCAACTGACGTCCGACTCAAAAGCGGGGAGAAACCGGCAAGGGTATCAAGTCTTGCGGCATTAGTTAGTGTATCGCCCCCCCAAAATGGATCACTGAAGCACGGAATCCTGGTGAAAATTTTTGAGGGGATTGTTATATTGCCTGGGTCCGACACTTGTTATATCAGGAATAAATCCAATATGGGAATGACGTTTGTCCGCCCCGATTATTGAGGGCATACTGCACAGTCCAACGATTTCATAACGCGCAAGATATTGACGCTGGAATGCCGGTAATAAATAATGCGTTATGGGTCATTGAGGCGTTCTAGTTAATTTATTCTGACTCATCGTTCATGTGGCGATGTCCAAAGTGCAAGCAGCGGTTTGTTAATAGAAACCAGTCACACTCTTGCGGCAACTACAGTGTAACGCAATTCCTGGCCGGCAAGAGCTCAACCGGCATTGGCTTGTTCAAATGGTTCCTCTCCGAGTATCGTAAGATCGGTACATTTAGCCTCCATCCTGTAAAAACAAGAGTTGCACT
>CAZAFL010000035.1:8823-12525 GCA_964484465.1 uncultured Chlorobiaceae bacterium | reverse complement strand
TTTGAGAAAAACATGACTCGCCATAAAGGTCTGGAATGGGCTAAAGTGCAATCCAAGCTCGAAACTAATGCTAGAAAGCTGTGGTCGCTCGGTGAAATGGACAGCACCGGCGGTGAGCCGGATGTTGTTGCCATTGATAAAATGACAGGTGAGTATATCTTCTATGATTGTTCAGCAGAGAGTCCTCAAGGCCGAAGAAGTGTTTGTTACGACCGGGGTGCACTCGACGCAAGGAAGGAACATAAACCAAAAAACAGCGCTATGGATTTGGCAGCCGACATGGGCATTGAGATGTTAACAGAAGACCAATATCGTGAATTGCAGAAGCTCGGCAACTTCGATACGAAGACATCGAGCTGGATAGTTACGCCCCCTGATATCAGAAAGCTCGGAGGTGCTCTCTTTTGCGATCGTCGTTACAACACCGTCTTTGTTTATCATAACGGCGCAGATTCTTATTATGCCGCCAGGGGATTCCGTGGCTCGTTAAGGGTGTAAGTCTGGACTTTGAATTTTAGAACTGACCGCGACATGGCGCTGCAGCAATACAGGCCTCACCCCATTCATCATACAAGGAGACGTTTTGCGTGAAACAGAATCCGGTATACTACATTCGACGGATGATTTTCATTGCGATCTTGTTTTCTATCCCGTACTCAGCTTCGGCACAGAGTAAAATTGAGAAGATCGACGCGCTAATGAAGCTTTACAGTGAATACGGTCAGTTCAATGGAACTGCACTAGTAGCCGACCATGGGAAGATTATCTATGAAAAAGGGTTCGGTCTCGCTGACATGGAGTGGAATATTGCCAATCAACCCGATACCAAATTCCGACTCGGCTCTGTTACAAAACAATTCACTTCAATGCTCATCCTCCAGCTTGTTGAGCAGGGCAAGATCAAGCTCAACGGGAACATCACGGAGTATCTGCCGGATTATCCCAAGAAGACAGGCAACAAGATAACTATCCATCACTTATTGACCCACACCTCCGGAATCCCGGGTTATACAGAATTCCCAAATTTCTCTCGCGACGTGATCCGCAATCCATCCAATCTGCAATCAATAATCAAGCTGTTTGCAGATTCCGCCCTGCTGTTCGAACCGGGAACCAGATTTTCTTACAGCAATTCTGGCTATTTCCTTCTGGGGGCTATTATCGAGAAAGTGACCGGGAAGCCCTACGAACAGCTTCTGCAGGAGAACATCTTTGGACCGCTGGGGATGAATAACAGCGGATACGACCACCAAACATCCGTCATCACAAACAGGGCCCGTGGATATGAGAAAAGATTCAGCACGTACGTGAATGCGGGGTATCTCGATATGTCGGTACCGTTTTCGGCGGGAGCTCTCTACTCCACGGTTCATGACCTCTATCTCTGGGATCAGGCTTTGTACACCGAGCAATTACTTCACAAAGAAACAAGAGGCCTTCTCTTCAAAAAGTATATTCCCGCGTTCGAAGGAGGGTATGGTTATGGTTGGATAATTGGAACGACACCCGTTGGAAATTCGAGCGAACGTGTGCAAATCGTGAGACATGATGGCTTCATCAACGGATTTAGCGCGAGTATTCTGCGAATTCCCTCTGACAAACATCTAATTGTTATTCTCAACAATACCGGAAGCGCTCCTCTAGGCGAAATTACCCGTGCAATCATAGGAATTCTTTACGCGAAACCTTATGAACTTCCGAAAGGATCAATTCCCGACTCTGTCATATTCACGATGATGCAGCACGGAATCGCCGCAGGCCTGACCCGTTACAAAGAACTGAAGGAGAAATATTCAGCCACTTATGCGCTGGATGAACGCGAGATGAATGCCGGTGGCTACATGTTGCTGCAAAGCGGAAAAGTGAAAGAGGCAATCGAGATCTTTAAGCTGAATGTCCAGGATTTTCCGGAGTCCGCCAACGTCTATGACAGCCTTGGTGAGGCCTACATGGCCAATGGCGATACCGAATTTGCGATTATAAATTACAGGAAGTCAATAGAACTGAACCCTAATAACACAAACGGACTGGAACAACTCAGAAAGTTGCAAAGCAGATAACCTGGTTCCAGGGAATAGCGCGAAAGGCATGAGGAAATCTGAGGGGTTAACATGTTCATCGTAGTTCGAGCAATTACGTATGCCACGTTGTTCGTGGGGGTCTTATTGATCTACGTGCCGGGGCAAATACTTTCAGCTTTCGCCATCATTCGCCCGCCGAAGACGGAGTGGCAGCAAATCACAGGGGAAATCGTTTGCGTCATAGGTGCATCAATAGCCGTATGGTGTGTTCTAACATTTTCGGTGATTGGAAGTGGGACGCCTGCTCCGTTTGACCCACCGCGACACCTCGTGGTACGCGGACCGTACCGTTATGTAAGAAATCCGATGTACATCGGTGCGGGAGTGGCACTCGTTGGAGCTTCAATCTACTATGGATCAGTAGCACTGGCTGCATATGCTGGCGTCTTTCTTCTCATGAGTCATCTCTTCGTCGTGCTGTATGAGGAGCCAACACTACAACGGACGTTCGGTATGGAGTATAATGATTACTGCAGTCGGATCAGGCGATGGATACCGACGATGCGCAGTGCAGGCAAATTGCAGCAAACGGGTGTTAAATAATAATAGTAAAGAGAGAATAATACGTGCATCCAACGTTGCACGGCGTACGAGAAGCAAGCTGATTTTTCTCTAATTATTTGTTAAAGAATTGCGACTTCAATGCACAATAGATAATCACTCGTTTTGCCGAACAAACAAGAGGAGCTCTCGTGAAAAACTCTTTTCCACTTCTGATGTTATGGTTGATCACTTTGTGCTTTGCGCCGTCAGCCTCTTTTGCGCAATGGACCAAAACCTCTGAACCATACAATGGGTATGGTCGTGCATTCGCCGTTTCAGGGACAAATATCTTCGTAGGAACTGATACCGGCGTCTTTGTTTCAACTGATACCGGGGCAAGTTGGACATTCGCTGGCTTGTCGTTCACTTCCATCAGGTCTTTAGCAGTCTCAGGCCCGGCCGTTTATGCGGGTGGATATGGCTGTGTCTATCGTACAACCAACAAGGGTGGAGCCTGGGGCATATTACCGACAGGTTTGCCACCCTATTTTGTTTTGTCGGTTGCCCTCTTAGGGTCAAATATTTTTGCGGGCACGTATGGCAGTGGCGTCTATCTTTCGACGAACAGTGGAGCAAACTGGATGCCTGTCAACACCGGTTTGACGAACCAAAAAGTCGGCCCTCTCCTGGTCTCCGGCACGAATCTCTTCGCCGGTACGGATAGTGGAGGCATCTTTCGTTCAACGAACAACGGTACAAGCTGGACTCCGGTCGATTCCGGATTAACGAACTTGCGCGTCTACTGCCTTGCCGCGTTTCCCAATGACACTGGTGGGACAAATCTCTTCGCCGGTACCATCGGCGGCGGCATATTTGTTTCCACGAATAATGGCACAAGCTGGGTCAACTCAGGCTTGATAGGCAGCCAGATTGGAAGTATAGTCTCATCGGGTCCGAATCTTTTTGCCGGTACCAATGGCGGTGGAGTCTTTCTCTCTACTGATAATGGCACAAGTTGGCTCCCGGTAAATACCGGTTTGACGGATCTTTCTATTCTCCCTCTTACTGTTTTTGGCAACAATCTCTTTGCGGGTGCCAGCCATGGAGTCTGGAAGCGGCCGCTTTCACAGATGATTAC
>CAZAFL010000035.1:0-8723 GCA_964484465.1 uncultured Chlorobiaceae bacterium | reverse complement strand
TACATTTTCTGAAACCAAAAAACTTGTTCTGCTCAGATAGAAGGGGAACTGTGATGAAACAGATATACATTATATTGATTACTATTTTCATTCTTCTCACTGGCAATGAAGCATTCACCTATCCATGTCCCGGTATCGTCGTGGATCGTCAGGGGAATGTCTACTTCTTAGATACCGGTTCCGACCTCTGGAATATCGATCAGAATGGTAAACTCACACATCTCTCGAGAACCGCATACCACTGGTTGGCGATCTATCATTGACGGGCAGTCGGCAAATGTATCATTGCCACACTTCTCGTCCCCTGAACCAGGTCGAGAATGAAAGGAAGTTTGTAGTTTACGGTAACGTTAAGCACGCACTACGAGGCAGGACCTGAGACACCACCCAAATTTTGAAATCACAAAACTATTGCGTTATTTTGCAGAACCTTGGACGCCATTGTGCAAAGATGACAGGAAGTAACAAATGAAATCTCTCCTGTGTATTTCGTTCATATTCCTGATGTTCGGCTGCACCAGGCAGCCTCAGGAGCACATAGTGACCGATTCTAAAGTTGCATTCCGTACGCTTGTTCAGAATGCGAATACATTTCAGTTCGAAAAACCCTGGACATTTCTTGTCCGGTCGGAGCAAGATGAAAACGGCTTTATGAGAACGAGCCTTGCAAATCAACCACTCCCTAAAGTGGATTACTCAAAGGAGATGGTGATTTGTCTTCTCGCAGGCAAAAGTGCGGATTCAACCTCCATAGCGACAATAGATTCAATTATCGAGAAGCCGACGATATTAAAAGTGTATTCACATGTCTCGCATTCTGTGACCTCAACAGGTGGCGGATACTATCCCGCTCATATCGTTGCACTTCAAAGAATGAGCAAAGGGGTCCAGTTCGAAGCATATCCATAATCATACGCGAAGGAATAATTGTTATGGCGGAAAACAAAACCAAACCGACGAAAAACAGCGCGACTACTTTCCTGAACAAAGTCCAGGACAGGCAACTCCGCGACGACTGTTTTGCTATTCTTGAAATGATGCAAAAAGTATCAAAATCCGATCCCGTGATGTGGGGAAGTGCAATCATTGGATTCGGAACATATCACTATGTCTATGAGAGTGGACGGGAAGGCGATACCGTTATTATCGGATTTTCTCCAAGGAAACAGAACATCTCCCTTTATTTGATGGGTGGATTAAAAAACATCGAGGGTGAGCTCACATCACTGGGAAAATACAAAACCGGAAAAGGATGCCTCTATATCAAATCTCTGAGCGATGTGAACCGGAATGTTCTTGAAAAAATCTTTGCCAAGGCATTTAAGGAAGGAAAACGCAGAAGTACTCTTACCGCTTAGTCATTCGATCACGTTGAGATAGTACTGGAACACATCAATGAATAAAAAACTTCACCCATCGATATTAAGAATTGACGTCTTCATATTCTCTGCAATGTTCGCTCTTATCGGACCGACCGGATGCAAAGAAAACCCGGTTACTTCCCTTTCAGTACCTCCGGGTTTTACCGTGGACGAATTCCTGGGAACCATAAGTTATGACAGCTCAATGCACGCCAGCAAGGTCTCTTGCAGTATCTGGTATCAATATATACCTGATAGCGGAAGCCTCAAACACGTCGAATTTTCTACCGGTTTTGGCGGAGGAGTGAGCGAGGGAATAGCTCAATACGCTCCCGACCCACCGAATCTCGTCAAAGAACTGCATTATGCATTTGGGACTTCTGCTATTCCCGACACTACGCATAGTGCAACTATACGGTGTACCATCGAAGGCTGGCTTATCCCTGTAGGGAGACAAGATACCTCATTTTACAAATTATTTACATGGTCTGACAGCATTCGCGTATCAATTCATTGATAGAGGCAGGTTATTCAAATTTGAACGACGCGGCTTCTGTACGTAACACAAAAACTGTCCCACACACTAAGCAATCTAATTGAGATGTACAGACTACTTCCGATAACATCAAAGGAAAACATTCCCGCTGAATACCGTGATACACCTGTCGGACTTCTGTTGGAATATCATAATCTTGGCCGTCCATTTGATTCATACACTAACGCACGGTTATTAATCGGGATGTGCATGGATAACCGGAAACATCTCCATATTCCGGACAACTTTGCGTTTATCATTCGGGCCGGCGGTGCAAACCTCAGATACAGCGAATTCAAAGTTTCGTACGCCATCGGTGTCGGGGGTGTCCGCTGTCTCGCATTGATTGGACACAATCAATGCGGAATGGTTAACCTGATTGCCCGAAAAGATCAGTTCATCAATGGATTGGTGGAAAGCGCTGGCTGGGAACGGCAAGCCGCAGAAGAACATTTTTTCCACTTCGCTCCGATGTTTGAAATCGGCAACGAGGTCGATTTCACGTTGAGTGAAGTCAAGCGGCTTCGTCTGCGCTATCCGAAAATTCTCGTTGCACCGTTGCTCTATAGCGTCGAAGACAATTTACTCTATCTTATAGAAGAACATGTGCGCAGCTGACCGGTTCGGGGAAACAATCAGGCATCAGATTGGAGTCGGGAAATGAACGCAATAAAGACTGTCATCCTTCTTATCCTGCTCACGTTTTCTCATCACTCTTTTTCACAAGAATAGGACGAATGGACCAGTTCTTTTTTCTGAAGTGACCACCGCGTCATCGGACGTCGTATCGTAAAAACCCTATAAACGCGGCTGCAAAGAGAAGTATCGTGCCGAACGACATCAATCCCATATCGACGATAGCGTGAGCAATTCCTTCCCGTAATTCACTTTTCGGATCAGTAAACTGAGGAAGGTCACCGAGATTCAGCGCACCCCGCTCTCGTGGAACATCAAATTTAAACCCCTGGTCCGTATCAAACGTCACACGAATTCCTCCCACTCCACCGGATTGTTTCTGCTTTTTGCCGGTGAACCCGTTGAACGTTTCACGGTAGATATTCATCGCGTCTTCATACCGAGATTTGAGATCGATATCGGTTCCCGCAAGATTCATGGCCGTAAATTGAAATGAAGCAGTCGGAGAAAATCGTGAAAGTATGTACACGAGGGCCTGCTGTGTTGCCTGCCTGTTGCGTAACTCCTGATTGAGCTTAACAGCATGTCCGTCGATCTCCTGTTGAGCGGCTTTGCGCGCCGAGTCATCCTCTTCCATCCACACCCAGAGGTGATCATCCCGGTATTTGTCCCGTTCCTCTTTTCCAAGATTGTTCATGGGGGCATTTCGTTCCCGCCACCTGTTTTCACGATCATTGCTAAATTTCAGCCAGCACTGTTTTGCATACGCATCATGCTGGCCCTCAACTTCAGCGACGCTTGGAACCGGCACTAGCTGTCCGGCAATAATTGCACCGGCACGCGGAATGATAAGCACCGCTACAATCCAGATAACGAGTGCAACGAGAAACGAAGTGCTGGAATGACGTGTCACCGCCGAAACGAACAATCCCGTAACAACAAATATGGTGAAATACAGTAATGCAGAACCAAAAAGGATAAGAAGCTTCACCCAGTGCTCGGATGAGAGGGGGATATTGTAGACAAAAACCAGCAACACCGAAAGAGCAAGAGGGATAAGCAGAGGGATCACCAACCCAAGCCAAGCGCCTGCAAGTTTTGCGATAACATACCTTGCGCGAGGGACGGCATTCGAAAATGTCAGCTGCAGTGTTCCGGCTTCCCGTTCGCCGTTGATAGCATCATACGTGAATAAAAGTGCCAGCAGAGAAAGAACGACTGTCACGATGAAGGTAAAGTCCACGAATCGAAAGACAGCAAAGATAGGATCGTCAGAATAGACGCTGTGGCGGAGCTTGACTGTTGAGAATTGATTGATATTCGACCAGCGGCCGATATCGTACTGTATCCCCGAAACGAATACCTGCATCGGGTCGGGTTTCCTATAAACACGGTTGGTCAGGCTTGCCCACGAGGGCTGTTCCCTCATTTCCTGGTTGGCAAGCTGAACGGCTGTTTCATATTGGGCAACCGAAGTGCGGTATTCCTTGATTCCAACATACACACTCAACAGGAGTAATACGCTGCAAACGATAAACGTCGCTGTAAATTTGGGACTCGCAATGATTGCTTTTAATTCCTTCTTTATAATGAGAGAAATCATGGTTGTCCTTTGATTATCGAACATCATAATGCAGGAAACGCGCATACGCAGCGCAGAAAAAAACAATATTGAACAACAGGAGTAGCCCAATATCCGGCAGTCCGGAATTTATTGCATCGGAGAGTGATGCATCTTTATAGACAAATGAAGGCAGTTCATTAGGATTAATCGGCTCCGGTTTTTTCCCCTCCTCCGTCGAGCTGCGAAACACCATCATCCTGCCGCCGGTGACCATTCCGGTTTTTTCTTTCATAAACTTTGCATATTGCTGCTGGTACGCATTGACCGATTCGTTGAAATCATCTTTCAATGAAAGCGACGTACCTGCAAGCGACGTTACCGCCAGAGAGAACGCCGCAGTCGGTGATAATCGCGCGAGTCCGAACGCGAAACCTTCCTGTACTTGCTGACGGTTTGAGCGTTCTTCATTCAGGCGTCCTGAAAAGTCATCCAGCTTCTTGTCGCGGTCATCGGCAATCTTCTGCATAAATGAATTGAATTCCTGCATGATCTTCTCGGGCTCGCTGTTGCTTGCCGTCGGCTTGAATGCCGCCATCTTTTTTCGATCCTCTTCCCATAATTGAGAGCTGTACCGGTTCTTCTGCGACGCAATCTCATCAACTGAAGGAACATCGACGGCGCGACCGGCAAAGAGCACAGCCGTTCGGGGAATGATCAGGACGGCAAAAATCCATACGACCAGCAGGACAACGAATGAGCTCGACGTCCGGTGGGTACATGCGGAGACAAAAACCGCAATGGTGAGAAATGCTCCAAAATAGAGCATCCCGCAGCCGATAATCAGTGACAATCGCAGCCACTCATCACCTCCCATCGGAACACCAAGGAGAGGCAGAAGAAGACAACCAATCAGCATGGGCAGCAACAATGGGACTGCGAGAGCAAAAAACGAACCGGTGAGTTTCCCGAGGATGTACTTATCTCTGGGAACGGAATTTGCAAATGTCAGGCGGAGTGTCCCCCGTTCTTTCTCACCGCTGATGGCATCATAGGCAAATAATATTGCAAACAACGATAATACGATTTGAAAAATAAAATCGAGGTCGAGAAAACGGAAAACGGCAAAAATCGGGTCGTCGTTGAAAGGGCTGTCCTCGGGGGTAAGCTCACCGCGGCCGTGGACTTCGGTTGTGTGGCCAATATCGTTCGAGACGCCGGTGACAAGCGCAGAAAGTGCCCGGGGCGGGAGAAACACTCTATACTCCTGTACGCTGAACCAATCGGTTAATCCTTCCAGGCGACGGATATTCTCATCCTTTGCCGCTTCATAACGGGCAACGCCTACCTGATAATTTCGTGCGCCGACATAGAACGACAAAATAATCAATATCGAACAAACACCGAAGGTTATAGCAAACCGTTTCGTGCCGATAATGTCGCGGAGTTCTTTTTCAATAATAAGCTTGACCATATTCTTACTTCATCCTATGATACCATTATGCTGCAGGCTCAACGTATCCGGCCATGTATTCCATATAAAGCTTTTCAAGATCTTCGCCGACAAGTTCACGCGCAGGACGCTGCATGACAAGTTTCCCCCAATTCATCATCCCGACAATATCGGCAATTTCTTTCGCTCGAAAGATATCATGTGTCGACATGAGAATTGATTTTCCCTGGTCACGAAGAGAGGAGAGAAGCCGGATGAATTCAAACCCTGCTTTCGGGTCGAGACCGGAAGTCGGCTCGTCGAGCAAAATCACCGGCGCATCCTTGAGGATGGCAATTGCGATTCCGCATTTCTGCCGCATTCCCTTCGAAAACCCTTTGAGTCGCTTGTTGTGAACTTCTTCCTGTAAGCCCACGCGCAGTAATACATCACGATATTCATTCTTCGTGTACGTCGTTTTCCCCCCAAGGCGTGAGAAATAATCGAGATTCTGTATCGCTGTAAAATTTGAATAGAGCATGACATTTTCAGAAACAAATGCGACCTTTTCCTTCGCCTTGAGCGGTTCCATGTGAGTCACAATCCCATCTATACGCGCTTCGCCTTCCGTCGGCTCGATAAAGTTAAAGAAGAGATTGATCGTCGTGGTTTTCCCCGCGCCGTTTCCTCCAAGCATCGCGTAAATTTGTCCGGGCAAAACTTCAAACGAAACATGGTCAAGTGCAAGCACACCATCATCGTATCGTTTTGTCAGATTGACCGCTTCAATCATCGGCTGTCGATTTACCTGTTGTTGTTCCATACTATCCTCTTGTTCTCGTTATTTTCGTGACAGCTTAATACCGAACACAACCATTCCTCCCGCAAGGCCCAGTATCAACAACACAATTAGTGATGTGCCCAGAATGCTTGTTTCGGCTTGAATTTCAACTGTAATGGTTTTGTCTTCCCCCTGTATCGGTTGGTTATCGGAAAGAGAGGTCGTCTGCACTCTGATTTCATACCGGCCAACACCTGCTTCATGCGAAGGAATGAATTGTAAATGAATTCTGCTTTCTTTACCGATATCGAGCGCAGAAATAACCTGGGGATCTATGTTTTTTGTCCAATTTAAGGGAGGATCGACTTTGATTTCAACATTGTCCAGCCTTCTTGAGCCTTCATTGACTACGTCGATGTTTACATCAACAGTGCCATTCTGTTTTATAGTATAGAAGAGCTGCTGCGCCCGGACGAGCAGTTTTCCGTTTCCTCTCGGGAGAAGTTCGAGCTTCACAAAACCAACGTGCAGTTTTTCTATCTCACCAATCGTCCAAAGCCGGGATTGCAGGTCACTGATACTCGCCCCACGCTCACTCGGAATGACGAGCACATAAAACTGAATAGGTTTGTCGATAACAACGGTTTCTGTCGGACGGTCCGGAAGAGAGATTTGTAATGATGCGCGCCGTGTATTGGTGCTTTCCGTAAATTTCAACTGACTCAGTCGAGCCTGACTGTTTGCATCCTTAAAGTACCGGTTCACCTGCGAGGGCAGATTCACAGTCTCAAGATTGAACGTGTTCTGAACTCCGCCGAACAGCTCGAGCGTTAAATCGTACGAAGCGGTCTGTCCGAGGTCAACTTCCTGGGAAAATTGTTGTGACTGAACAATCACTTTATTTTCCGACGCGTCTTTTTCAAGAAACACTTTCAAACTCCGCTGTGTCCCTTTACCGTAAATAATATTCACGGTAACAACATCAAGGTCCTGCAGCAGCGTGAATTCGAGCTGGCGAGGGTCGCCGTGCCGTAATTGTTCGATTTTCGATTCATACGGCTTGCCTATAACGGCGCCTTCATTATTCAACAACGAAACGTAGATGTCGTTGATGATATCGGGTTGAAGTGAACGAAAGAGTTTATCATCGATATTCAGCAGTTTTTGAAATTCTTCTCCTCCTCCCGACGCATTAGCGAGAGTGACCCGAACGTGCTTTATTCCGTTCCTCGACTGATATTTGACTGCTTTCGCAACGGTAACGTATTGCTGTTCAAAAAGCACGGCAAGGAGAGATTGCTGGTAATTCACTTCCGCGTCGGCAAAATTACTTTTTGCCCGGTCCAGTTCTGCTGCTGAAATCAATCCCTTATCAAATAACTGTTGCTGCCGGTCATGTTCTTTACGGGCAGTTTCATACATCTCCTTTGCTCTTTTTAATCCAAGAAGACGGTATTGGTCGTCCCGCTGGTTGAACATGGATCCGGTTTGTGCATATAAGCTTGCCGTCCAGCAAATGAACAACAGCGCGACCACTTTCGAAAATAACGAAATAGTCAATTATTGTTCTCGCTTGATGACACGTTGATGTCCGCCTTCAGCCTTCGTGAAGGAGAATGAAAGCTCCTTCCCTTTCCTGGATGTCGCAATGGTCACTTTTTTACCCACTGCGATTTTTTTGTATGCGCCGGAAAACTCCTCGAAGGTACTGACCAGTGTTCCGTTAATCCCGGTGACATTGTCTCCCTCCTTCACATCGGCGTCTTTCATTGAAGCAGGCAGGTCATCTATGATTTTATCGACAAAGACTTTCTTCCCTTTACCTCCGATGAGAATACCGGTACCGGGAAGAATCATCATATCATCCGTATCGGAACCGTCACCGTTACGGACGACGATGTTGCGCTTCGGGAGTTTCTCGGGGTCGGCCTTATCGAAGGCAACAATCATCATTCCATCGCTCCGTTGAATGCCAAGTTTGATACTCGAACCGATACCGGCACCACTGTAGAGACTCTTGAAATCCTCCAAAGATTTGATTCGTTTCCCATTCAGCATCATGATCGTGTCCCCCTGCCGAAGGTCGACCGCCTCATATTCCTTTGGCCTCATTTTTTTATCGAGGACATTTTCAACAATTGCCTTGCCCTGATCGAATACAACAATTGCCGCGAGCTCGGGAATTTCTGTAATGTCGTTTTGAGATGGGCCCTCTTTTCCATTTCCTCCTTTTCGAATAATTTTGATTTGACTCTCCCCCAGCACCGGAAGCATAAGGACGGTGCCGACAATAGCGATAATAATGCATTTGACCATGGTAATTCCTTTTCTCGTTGAAATGAGTTTTGTTGGTTATGACGTATAACTTATGGGTTCTGTTGCAGGAATCCGAGTTAAAGAGTGTTGAAAAGTGTTAA
>CAZAFL010000034.1:0-25638 GCA_964484465.1 uncultured Chlorobiaceae bacterium | reverse complement strand
AGCCCGAAGAGCTGACAATCGACCATGTGCGATACCCACGTCAGTGGATGCCAGTTCGCCAGGTATGTGGTCGTGAATGCCCATTTCAGGCGTTCCCCATTCAACCCCGACTGGATTTCTGTGTTCTTCGAAATGTATAAACTATCATCATAGTTGATAAATTTATGGTTGACAATCTGCCAGTAGATTGCGATGGTAAGTACAGCTATGGAGATGCCGACAGCCACCGCAGAAGGTTTTTCAAAAAATTTGTTCATCTGTGCTGCTGTAAACTGTCCTTCTTTTTGTATCTTTCTTGAATTGTGAGGGCATGTTCAAGGCTTGATTGTATTTCCGTGTCTGCCGGTCGCCCCTTGAGCGCTTCATTAAATTGAATAATCGCCTCGGAAATTTTGCCCTGCTGACCCAACGCCAATCCTAAGTTATAATGTGCGGTCCAAAAGTCGGATTTGATTCTTAAAGCTTCTTTATAATGTTCGATTGCTTCCGTTGTTTTTCCTTCTCGTGCAAGGAGGCTTGCGAGATTATTATGTGCATATGCCAGATTAGGGTTGAGACGGACCGCTATCATGAATTGTTCTATTGCTTCCTTGTTCTTTCCCTGCTGGGCCAACAGGTTACCGCTGTTGAAATGAGCATTCGCAGAGTTCGGGTCGAGCTCCAGCTCGTTTGCATTGCGGGTCACGGCATCTGTCATTTTCAGTTTTTCTCTAGCATGATTCAAGTTTTCAGAAGCGGCGATATACGCGGGGTTGATGCGTAATGCTTCCGAAAAATGTTCAGAGGCTTCATTGAATTTTTCCTGCCGTGCAAGGACAACACCCAGATTATTATGAATGATGGCATTGTTTTCCGTGACAGCAAGAGAATGCTTGAAGAGGGCAACACTGTCATGCCAGTAACTTATTTGGGAGGTGGTGACGATACAGAGTAGAAGAATTACTATACCAGCTGAAATGCCGAGAATAACGTTTCGGGCTTTCCATGTCGCGGATAGATCGGATGCGCCCCAGGTGAGCATGAGTAGTAATCCGACAAGAGGGACATACGTATATCGGTCAGCCATCGATTGCGCGCCGGCTTGTATCAGCCCTATCACCGGGACAAGAATGCCGAGAAACCACAACCATCCTACAAGAAGATATGGTGATTGCCGATATCTGCGAATTACCATCCATGTAACAAAGATAAGAATAATAGAAGCGATCCAGGCTTGCCAGCTTCCCAATGTGAATCCGTGAAACGGGTACATTACTGCTAAATTTGAGGGCCAGAACATTTTGGCAATATAGCTTACGTATGAAACAAGTGCATTCGCAATCCGGTCTGGCAATGGGATAATCTCCATCTGGCTGGTAGCTCCCGCCTTCTGTTGAATGACAAACGTTACAACGCACGAAATTGCGGCGAGCAAGAATAGTGGAACCTTCTCACGAAGCAGGTGGGAAAACCGGACACGTTGGTGCACACCTGAATCTGATTCTATGAAGCCCATTCGGTTGAGCGGCCAGTAATCCAGCAGAAGCAGCACGAACGGCAGTGTTACCAGCATTGGTTTTGACATCAATCCGAGTGTAAATAAAATTGTGACGGAAAGATAATTTTTGATGTGCTGATTTCTGACATACCGGGTGTACATACCTATGGTGGCGATGCCGAACAATGTACTCAACACATCTTTTCTCTCAGCAGCCCAGGCAACTGATTCGACATGCAGGGGATGGATTCCGAACACTGCTGCGACGAACGCGCATTCCCAAATCCTCCTTGTCATTTGTTTCATGACAAGGAAAAGGAAAACAGTATTCAGGATATGCAAAAGCAGGTTTGTGAGATGATGCCCAGCGGGGTTCATACTGTAAAGCTGATAATCCACGATATGCGATAGCCATGTTAGAGGGTGCCAATTCGATGCGTATGTAGTAGTGAACGCCCACTTCAGGCTTTGAGCATTTAAACCCGATTGGATGTTTGTGTTCTCCATAATGTACTCGTCATCGTCGTAGATGACGAATTCATTGCTGATGATCTTGAAATAGACGGTGAATGTCAGGATTGCTAGCGAGAGTGCAACTATATACGGGGATTTTTTTGAGCTGAAAAACATCTCTGCGGTTCTTGAAGATGCAGGGTTCACAACGAACTTGACGCGCTCACCATGTAGTCCTTATTTCCAAATAGAGATTGATGACGAGTTCGGTAAAAATGGAATGAATAAATTCTACAACCTCTCCAGATTTTTCTTTAATTTTTCGAGGCTTGTTCTGAAATGTTCGAGTTTCTCCCGTTCTTTATCGACAACCGGTTTCGGGGCTTTGGTGACGAACCGGTCGTCGGCAAGTTTGCTCTGAATGCTGTCGAACATTTTCTGGTTGTGAGCAATTTCCTTTTCGATGCGCTCCCGCTCCGCATCGAGGTCGATAATTCCTTCAAGAGGGATAAATACTTCTCCCCCTTGCACCACGGCGCTGGCCGCCTGCTTTGGCTTCTGACCGTTTGTTAATTGCTCAATTGTCGTCACGCGTGCAAGGCGCAGGAAATAACTTTGATATTTCTGGACGATTTCTGTTTTTGCGCGTTCACTGAAACTGATGATGATGCCGATTTCTTTCGAGGGCGGCACAGAAAGCTCCCCGCGTACATTTCGAATGCTTTCAATCGTGTTCTGCACAAACTGCATTTCATCTTCGGTTTTCGTATCAACCCATTTCTTGTTCTGGACAGGAAACGGGCTCAACATAATCGATTCGTTCTTTTCGCGCGGCGCTAGTTGTTGCCACAATTCTTCCGTCACAAACGGCATGAACGGATGGAGCATTCTGATTGCCTGGTCGAACACATGCAAAGAACGATTGAGAACGACAGATTTTACTTCTGTTGATTCGTCTCCGTATAACCGTCCCTTGATCATTTCCACATACCAGTCGCAGAAATCATGCCAAACGAAATCATACAAAATTTTTGTTCCCTGATTGATTTCGAATTTCTCCAGATCATTATTTAACTCTCCGATGGTGGAATGGAGACGTGAAAGAATCCACCTGTCTGCCAAATCAAGATGTTCGTCATGTATGTCTTTCCCGTGTTCGGATTGAGTTCCGAGCTGGTCTTTATTCATCAGCAAAAATCTTCCTGCATTCCAGATCTTATTGGCAAAATTTCTTCCGATCTCACATTTTTCGTTGGAGTACATCACGTCCTGTCCCAGAGGTGCAAGATAGAGAATGGTGAACCGCAAAGCATCCGCCCCATATTCCGCGATGACGTCGAGAGGGTCGGGTGAATTGCCGAGAGATTTGCTCATCTTCCTTCCTTTTGCGTCGCGGATGATGCTTGTGAAATAGACGTCATTGAACGGGATGATATCTTCGATGCGTTTACGTGGTGAACCATCAGGTAACGGAACTTCGTGCATTACTTCGATGCCTGCCATGATCATCCGGGCAACCCAGAAGAAAATAATGTCAGGACCGGTTACGAGCGCATTCGTCGGATAAAAATATCTGAGGTCGGGATTGTCATGAGGCCAACCTAATGTCGAAAATGGCCAGAGCCACGAAGAAAACCAGGTATCCAGAACGTCAGGATCTTGTCGCCACTTCGCAGAACCGCAATGGGGGCAGTCAGCAGGCTTGGTTCGTGAAACTACAGGTTCCTTACACTCAAGCGTGCATCTCTCGTCTCCCTCACAATACCAAACAGGGATGCGGTGGCCCCACCAGAGTTGGCGCGAGATGCACCAGTCGCGGATATTTGTCATCCAATGTTCGTATGTCTTTACCCATCGTTCGGGGTGAAATTTTATTTTACCGTCAAAAACAACCTTGAGTGCCTGCCCTGCAAGTGGCTTCATCCTCACGAACCATTGGTCGGAAAGGAGGGGCTGAATGATACTATCACACCGGTAACATCTTCCAACATTATTAACATAAGGTTCGGTTTTCTGGAGCACTCCCAGATGCTCCAGATCCTTCACGACTTCCTTTCGTGCATCGAGGTAATCAATCCCCTGATATTTTTTTGGAACGTTTTCATTGAGATGAGCAGACTCGTCGAGAATAGTGATGAAGGGTATATGGTGCCGCTGTCCGATATTTTCATTGTGACGCTGACCGATCCAGTAGTCATTCGGGTCGTGGGCGGGAGTTATCTTGACCATCCCCGTGCCGAACGAGGGGTCGACGAACTCATCGCTGATGATCGGGATTTCTCTCCCGGCGAGAGGAAGGGTTACCATCTTTCCGACAAGGTGCTTATACCTCTCATCGTTCGGGTGGACAGCAACAGCGGTGTCCCCCAGCATTGTTTCGGGGCGGGTTGTTGCAACAACAGCGTACTCATTCAAACCTTTGATAGGATATTTGATATACCAGAGGTGAGTTTGTTGTTCGCCGAATATCACTTCGTCATCGCTGAGCGCGGTGTGATGTTTCGGACACCAGTTGACAATATATTTCCCGCGGTAGATGAGTCCTTTCTTATAGAGCCGTATGAAAATTTCCTGTACCGCCTCGGAAAGCCCTTCATCCATTGTAAATCGTTCACGTTCCCAATCGCATGATGCGCCCAGTTTTTTGAGCTGTTTGATGATGGTCCCCCCGTATTCTTCCTTCCATTTCCAGACACGCTTAACAAACTCTTCCCGGCTAAGGTCCTGACGACTGGTGCCTTCCTTTACAAGAGATTTTTCCACGACATTTTGAGTCGCGATACCGGCATGGTCAGTGCCCGGCATCCAGAGTGTTTCATATCCCTGCATTCGTTTCCACCTGATAAAAGCATCCTGAATGGTATTGTTCAGGACGTGTCCCATCGTCAGGATTCCTGTGATGTTTGGTGGTGGTATGACGATGGTATATGGTTTCTTTTGAGCATTGACCCGCGCGTGGAAAAACCCGTTTCTCTCCCAAAATGGGTACCATTTTTCTTCAGAATCTTTGGGTATATATGCTTTCGGTAACTCAGCCATGGGGGTGAGAGCGTATCAGAATTCGTCTGCTATCGAATTGTAAAAATCCGTGAGATGTGTGTTTCATTTTTCATGCGGTCTTTCATTGAAATCAACAAGGTGTGTTTTCCGCGTTCCAGACGCTGGTCGGCCTGGTACCAAACGCGATGATGCTCGCCGTCTATTTCCGGTATAGCAATCTTTTCATCAATGTACAGTTTTATTTCATCGGGGTCAACACCGCTGAGGTTGTCAAAATAACTGAAACCGATATGAGGTTTTCCGTGATACGGGAATACGCGGAGTCTCCCGATATTCGGAGGTTCGTCGTCCCGCATAAGAGCAACTTCACCGAGTGTTCGTGTGAGTGTCGATGAGTATACATTGCGTACGGTGTCACGCACCGAAGTTTGAAACACCCAGCCGGCAGTCGAGCGGAAATATAAAGCCAGGTGGTTTTCCTGTGCATCTCTTTGAGGAGGCAACGATACACGGATGCCTTTATTCAATAACACATCTTCCGGTTCGAGTGAATAAATGGAAGAATAGTGCGAAGGTTGAGTCTGGATTCGCATATGAAGAGGCCTAAAGACGGCGGCGGAATCGTACGAGATGGTGAGGTTGCCGTTGTCGACAATGAATGATCCCCGTGTTCCCGTGGGAATCGAATATAGCTCAAAGGATGTTGTTGTCGAAGTTTTCTCGCCGTTTACCTCTGCGTCGACACGTATCGAGCGAGGTCCGGCGAACGAATCAGTCGGCACAAAAATACCTGTGTATTTATTCGGTTCGGCTGCTTCAAGCTCGACAGTTTGCTGAGTCGGTCCTTCAACTACAATGCATGCTGGAACCTCCGAGAAAAGACCCCTGCTCGTGAGATACACCCTGACATAATCATTCAGGATATCGTAGTCGATGGTAACTTCGTGATTCGACCCTTGAGGTTTTTTTATGAAATAAAAGAGGGGCGCAGACGCCACTTTGTGGGCAGTTTCTCCGATAATTTTCAGCATGTCATATTGCTTTGTGTTGACGGGAATTTTTATCTGATTTGAATCCCGTTCAAATCTCCCGTTCGTAAGGGTATGTTGTGTCCATCCCTGCTCTGAAAGTTTTTTCCCGAATATGTAGAATCGGTCGATAGAGGCGAGATTGGTTCCGGATAAAGAAATTGCATCTTCGTCAGCCTTCTGCATTTGAATTTTCGGTTTTCGGTTGACGAGCAATCGGCCGACCAGCTCTGTCCGGTTTCCCGCAATATCTTTACAGACTATTTTGTACTGATGTTCACCTTCGGTGAGTTTTTCAGTATTGACGATGCCCGAACCTTCCGGGCGGTGTTCATAAAACGGAAGAGCATTGCCTAAGTCGATATATAATTTCTGAAATTTTCCCCGCCCCCGGTAGATCGTCGGGAAATCATAATCGAGGTCAATCATCTTTGTCTCCTCCGCCGGCACCCGGTCGAGCTGCATTGCGAAAGATAAGCTGTCGTCAAGGTACAACTCCATACGATGAATACCGGCTTTACTCCAGGTACCGTCTGTGCGATCCAGAGCTTCTACTCCAAATCCAATCTGGCCCTGGACGTGGATTACCTGAGGAATTCTTAATGTATGGCGATTACGAGGAAATCTCGAAAAAAATTTAGGCACAAAGCCATCGTTGACGGTTGAATAAGGAGTGAGTGGTGAAATCATTAGTCGTCTGATGGACGGAGGGATATCGTCTTTAACGGAAAAGTTTTCACATAACATCGGGTTCACGGGGTTCAGGTTTTCATCACGAAGTTCAAAGTGGAGATGAGGAGGGCCAAAACCGGTATCTCCTGTATAAGCAACGATCTCACCCTGTTTAACCAGAATCCGGGGTGTATCGATGACAAGGTCGATCGCATACGTGCCGCGGCGATACTGTTCCTCACGGACAATGCTGTTGATGGAATCGTTGAACGACTGTAGATGGGCATATGTAGTCACATACCCATCAGGATGCTTGATGTACAACATTTTCCCATAACCGTTCGGAGAAATACTGATCCGGTAGATAAATCCGTCCCGGACTGCAAACACTTTATAACCGGTATGACCGTTTGTGCTGATATCAATTCCGCCGTGAAAGTGCGTCGAGCGGTATTCAGCGAACGAGGATGTCACTTTATGACTTGCATCTGTCGGCCAGATATAATCGTTGAGGTTTGTTCTCACGCTGTCAAAACGAGGACGGCTGTTTGGAATCGGTTCCAACCGTGCGCCAGGCTTTGGTTCTTCCTTTGCCGAGGGAGTTGTTATCAGCGAGATGAGCAAAACGAAAAGGTACATCACGAGAAAACGAAAGAGAGGTTGAGATTGGCTCATCAATTATTATGCGAACCTTACCTTATGGGAGATTTTTACATAACTGATGAGTTCTGCTTCTATCATGTCTCCATCGGAGACTGTGCCAACGCCTTCCGGAGTGCCGGTGAAAATGAGGTCGCCAGTTTCGAGTGTGAAAATCGAGGAGATATATTCAATGATTGCTGCTACAGGGAAAATCATTTTTTTTGTTGAGCCCTCCTGTCGGACAATTCCGTTTACCATGCAGCGAATTCCGAGATCCTGTGGATCTTTGATTTTTGAAGAGGGGACAATATCTGAAACAGGAGCGGAAGTATCGAATCCCTTTGCAACAGTCCAGGGCAGTCCTTTACCCTTTGCTTCATTCTGGATATCCCGCAACGTCATATCCAGCCCTATCCCGTAGCCGAGAATATATTGAAGAGCCTGCGTCCGAGGTATCAGTTTCCCATTTTTCCCAATTGCAACGACAAGCTCGGTCTCATAGTGGGGCAGTTTGGAAATCCCTGGAATCCTGATTTCGTCATTGTTCCGAATCAGTGCGGTTGAGGGTTTCAGGAAAACGATGGGTTCTTTGGGAGGCTCAGAGTTCATTTCCTTTGCGTGTTCTACATAATTGCGGCCCATGCAGATGATTTTTCCTACCGGATACTCTGTTTTTGACCCTTCAAGTTGGATAGTTTTCATTAATCATTCAACAAAATTCTTTAAATAATACTTAAATTTGATGTTTTCCGCAAGAGAAATCGAATAATGTGACATTTATCAGTCAATTCTTGATTTTTGCTCGAATTAATCAGATATTATGTGCCAAAATAAAAATTTTTTTGGATAGGATTTAAAACTGTGAAAACCTATGCACAAGCTGGTGTTGATATTGCAGCTGGTGATAAATTTGTTCAACGAATTAAGGCGAGAGCAAGGACCACTTTTTCAAAATCAGTTATTGCAGATATCGGGCATTTTGGAGCTTTCTATAAAGGAAAATTTTCAGGCTTGCGGGAGCCGATTCTTGTCTCAAGCGTCGACGGGGTCGGTACCAAGCTGAAGGTGGCCTTCTTAATGGAACAACACGATACTATCGGTCAGGACCTGGTAAACCATTGTGTTAATGATATTGCAGTTTGCGGTGCGCAACCGCTCTTCTTCCTGGATTATTTGGCAACAGGAAAATTGCAACACAAGGTCGCTGAGAGCGTAGTTGAAGGTATGGTGAAAGCATGCACGGAGAATAAATGTTCACTGGTGGGAGGAGAAACGGCAGAGATGCCGGGTTTTTACCGGGAAAATGAATACGACTTGGCAGGAATGATTGTTGGAGTTGTTGAAAAGAAAAGGATTTTTAACAGTAAAAAGGTGAGATCCGGAGACATTCTTATTGGGTTGCCGTCCACAGGATTGCACACCAACGGATATTCGCTAGCGCGTTCGGTCTTGTTTGAGCGGTACGATGTGGACGATTTTATCAATGAGCTGGGCATGAGATTAGGTAATGCGCTCCTTGCCGTGCATCGGTCATACCTTTCCGCAATTTCTGCCGTGTCTCAATTGCCGTCGGTCCATGCGTTCGCACACATTACAGGCGGCGGGATTGTCGGGAACACGATGAGAGTGATACCCAAGCATTGTTCACTTAAAATCGGATGGCGGAGATGGAAGCGTCCTCCCCTTTTTGAGTTGATTCAACGGTTAGGCAATGTACCGGAAGAAGAAATGAGGCGAGCCTTTAATTTGGGTATCGGACTTGTCGTCGTTTGTGCAAAAAGCGGAGTCGACAAGCTGGTACATATTCTGCAAAGCAACGGTGAGCATCCGATGATGATCGGAGAGGTTATTAAAAAGTAAAATCTTAAAACTATGAAGTCGAAGGTTGCTGAAAAAAAGGGAGTAGCTAAAAAAGTGCGGCAGGAGCCTCAAACACCCCTGGTTGAAGGATATGGTATACTGCGACGGGTGGAATCTCTCCATGAACTGGCAGTACAAATGGACGGTGCTCATTCGCGCGACGAAATCCTGAATGTTGTCCGCGCAGAAGTCAAGTGGCTGGTAACATATCAGGTTTGCTTCGTAGGCTTGCTTAACAGGACGCAGACCCATTACATAGTCAGGACACTGTCCCCTGTCGCCGATGCAACGGAGCTTGACCATAAGCATTTTCCGGTGAACGAAGGTATGTTGGGATGGGTGATCAAAAATCAGTCCTCCATTGTAGAAGATATCGGTTCGGGTCCGATGTTCAGCGAATCACTTGAAGGGAAAATTGAGGAATTCGGAATCAAATCGCTGCTGATTGTTCCGATGTTAGCGGGGGATGACCTTGTGGGCTGTCTGGCATTTGGCTCCACACAATCCAATGCGTATGGGCAAGAGGATGCCGGACTCGCACAGCTCCTCGGTGCATACCTTGCTACTGCGCTCAAGCATATTTCGATGTTTGAGGATGCGGAAAAAAGGATTACACAAATCGAATCCATCAATGAGATATCGGGCCGGCTGACTTCCTTGCTCAATCTTGATGCGCTGTTGAGTATGGCAGCGGCATCTATCCAGAAAAATTTCAACTATTTTGATGTGACGGTGTTTTTGTTGTCCGAAGACAAGACGGAACTGGTTCTTGAGGCGCATGCGGGAAGCTTCGTCGATTTCCTACCGCATGGTTACCGTCAGTCCTTCAATGAAGGTATTGTCGGATGGGTTGGTATCCATGGGGATAAAGTTCTGGCAAATGATGTTTCTCAAGACCCTCGATACAAAGCCTATGAATACCATAATACAAGATCAGAACTCGCTCTCCCGATAAAAGTGGATAATGAAATTGTCGGGGTTATCAACGTGGAAGACACAAAGCTCCATGCATTTGATGAAACTGACGTGGTGGTACTGGAAACCTTAAGCGACCAGCTTGGTGGAGCCATCAAAAATGCGAAGCTCTATGATGAGGTTCAGAAGGCTAATATGAAACTCATCGAGCTCGACAAGATAAAATCTGAATTCCTGGGGATAGTTTCGCATGATTTCCGTTCTCCTCTCTCGAGTATCATTCTTGCAGGAAAATCATTACTGAAAAATGAGATTGTCCAGAATACCAAGCGGCTGAAAGAATATTTACAGTTAATTGTAGAACAGGCAACCCGGCTCAACCAGCTTGCGGAAGATACGCTGTCTGTGACAAAAATTGAATCCGGACAATTAAGTTTTTATTTCAAAGTCGTCAATCTCGAGCGGCTTTTTCAGGATGCGATATCGATGGTCCGCTTCTCCGGCAGGCATCAGATTCTAACTCGTGTGGAAGCGGATGTGGCTTTTATAAAAGGTGACCAATCAAAGTTGCGCCAAGTGGTACAGAATTTGGTCAGCAATGCCGTGAAATACTCTCCGCAGGGAGGAACAGTGCATGTCGTCGCAGCAGACCTTACTTCCGATGTGATGCTGGTATCAATATCTGACGAGGGGATCGGCATTCCCCCGGAGTATCACGATAAATTGTTCCAAAAATTTTCGCGTGTTGACACCGGGGAGAATCGTGATATCAAAGGCACCGGTTTAGGTCTCTGGATCTGTAAAGAAATCGTCGAAGCACACGGGGGAAAGATTTGGGTGGAATCGGAAAAAGGGAGGGGGAGTACGTTTAAGTTTACATTGAAGAAAGCCTTATAACCTACGTACCCTTTTTCACTTTCTCGGCGACATGATGCTTGATGATCGTCGCTTGCGTAAAAAAGATAACTTCTTCCGCAATATTAGTCGCAAGGTCAGCAACGCGCTCAAGGTTTCTGCTGACACGAATGAGTTCCAGCCCGCCGTCGATGGTTTTTTGATCACTTTTCATGTGTTCAATAACCTTCTTTACAACAATCCTGTTCAAGTCGTCAATACTGTCGTCCTGCTCGAGGACAATTTTTCCAAGTCTCGCATCCTGATGAATAAACCCATCGAGCGCATCTCGTAACATTGATTGAGCGATTTCACTCATTTTCGGTAATTCGAACAACGACTCCTGCCCCAGCATCTTTACGAGCGCCAAGGCCGACTCCGCGATGTTCACTGCATGATCGCCAATCCGCTCAAGATCGTTATTAATTTTTTGTGACGCAAGAATTAACCGCAAGTCAATCGCTACAGGCTGCTGCAGCGCAAGGAGGTCGACGATGGCGTTATCGATTTCTACCTCGAGCTCGTTGATGCGATAATCTCCGTCGACGACTTTTTGTGCGAGGGCATCATCATGCTCGAGAAGAGCTTTGATAGAAAACGCAATGGCTTCTTCGACAATGCTCGCCATTTTGATAAGGTTTGTTTGCAGACTCTCCAGTTCAGTTTCAAAGTGTCGTTGCATGGTTTCTATGATATTGGTTTCACATATGTGTGTTACCCGAACCTGCCGGTGATATAATCTTCCGTCTGTTTTTTTGTCGGGGTGGTGAACAGCCGTCGTGTTTCATCGAATTCTATCAGTTCGCCGAGGTAGAAGAACGAAGTGAAATCGCTCACCCGTGCAGCCTGCTGCATATTGTGTGTGACGATGATAATAGTATATTTTTCCTTAAGCTGATAAATGAGTTCTTCGATTCTTCCCGTGGCGATGGGGTCGAGGGCGCTTGTTGGTTCATCCATGAGGAGGATTTCCGGGTTTACGGCGAGCGCCCGGGCAATACAGAGCCGTTGCTGCTGCCCGCCGGATAAACTTGTCCCTGATTTGGCAAGGCTATCCTTGACCTCATCCCAAAGTCCGACTCGCTGTAATGTTTGTTCTACGACTTCTTCGAGAAGCTTTTTCTTGCGCATGCCGTTTAACTGTAACCCGGCTGCGACATTCTCGAAAATGGACATCGTGGGAAACGGATTGGCTTTTTGAAACACCATGCCGATGCGTTTTCGAACAAGAACGGGGTCGGCGCTGAGAATGTCTGTGCCGTCGAGGGTAATCGTGCCTTTGACGGAGCCGCCGACGACTTCATGCATGCGGTTGATGCATCGCAGAAAGGTGGATTTGCCGCAACCTGACGGCCCGATGATTGCCAGTACCCGATGGGAAGGGATATCGAGCGAGATATTTTTTAACGCCTGATGTGTTCCAAAATATGCGTCAAGATTTCTGACCGAGATTTTTATTTCCCCGATATTCTCCTGCGGTGGACGAGATTCTCTCTGGTTTTCCTGAACGGGAAAATGATATTCCATATTAATTTTCGGATTGTTCTCTCGTAACGGCAATGCGGAACAGTACATTCACCGCGAAGATCAGCAAAATGAGCACCAGCGCAGCAGTCCATGCCTGCTTGTTCCAATCCTCGAATGGAGCTTTCGCATATTCATAAATAAAAACAGTGAGGGAAGCAATAGGCTGGTCGATTGCAGTCGACCAAAATCGGTTTCCCAGCGCCGTGAATAATAACGGTGCGGTTTCACCGACCGCACGTCCGATGGCAAGCAAAATTCCGGTAACAATTCCTTTCGAAGCCGTTCGAAGGATAATCAAGAGTATCGTCTTCCACTGTGGAATTCCGAGGGCAAGAGATGCTTCACGGTAACTGTGTGGTACAAGCCGGATCATCTCCTCTGTAGTACGGACGATTGTCGGAACCATTAAAATACCGAGAGCAATACCCCCTGCAAGTGCTGAAAAATGTTTCATCGGTATGACGACAAGTGTGTACACAACCACACCAACGACAATAGAAGGGATTCCGCTGAGAACATCGGTAAGGAAGCGGACGACAGTGCCGAATTTGTTGTTGCCGAATTCAGAAAGGTAAATTCCTGCTCCGATTCCGGTCGGCACTGCGACAATTGCTCCGATGCCGATCATCATTAATGTCCCGACGAGCGCGTTTGCCATACCGCCTCCAGTTTCACCAACCGGCTTCGGCATTTGTGTGAAAAAATCAAGACTGAGATATTGAATGCCCTGACTTATGGTATACACAAAAATGAGCAGCAAAGGAATGATCGCAAGTGTCGCCGCTAACAGCGAACATGCATTCATGGAGAAATTCTTTATCTTCCGTCGAACGAGAACGTTCATTGATTTGTGCCGCCCATGGATGTACGACGAGTGAAGCTCCAGACAAGAAGCCTGGCGGCTGCATTGATAATAATCGTAATAATGAATAATAATAGCGCGATTTCGGTCAGAGCACTGACATAGACAGAGGATGTCGCTTCCGAAAATTCATTTGCGATTACGCTCGCCATAGTATAACCCGGGTCAAGCAGTGAGGCCGAAATTACCGGTCGGTTTCCAATCACCATAGTAACGGCCATCGTTTCACCCAGCGCCCTCCCGAGACCCAGCATTGTTGCTCCGATGATTCCTGACTTTGCGTTCTTGAGCACAATTTTTGTGGTTTCCCATCTTGTCGCTCCCAACGCCAATGCCGCCTCTCGTTGAGAGCGCGGAATCGACCGGATGACGTCTCGTGAAATGGACGTGATGATAGGGAGAATCATGATTGAAAGAATGATACCTGCCGCCAGCATACCGAAGCCGTACGGTGCCCCATGAAATAACGGCAACGAGCCAAATGAATGTGACAGCATAGGTTCTATTGCCGTTCTCAGCCAGGGTACAAGCACAAAAATTCCCCAGAGGCCATATACGACGCTCGGGATTCCCGCCAATAGTTCAACCTGGAAGGAAAGCAACCGCTCAAGCCAGCGGGGTGCAAGCTCCGAAAGAAAAATTGCACCCCCAAGGCTTAATGGCAATGCAATTGCCAGCGCGAGCAACGAGGAAACAACTGTGCCATACAAGAAGGGGAGCGCACCGTAGATATCCTTGACGGGATCCCATGTCGTGTCGGTTAAAAATTTCCAGCCAAATGTAGTTATTGCCAACCTTGACCCTACATAAGACTCATATCCCATCAAGCAGACAAGGAGCAGAACTAAAACAGCAAAGCTAAGAGTGATTGTTTTGAAAGTTTTGTCTGCAATATTTTTTCTGTTGAATTCCTTTTTGGGAGGTGCCGAAAAAGGAACAGAGGGATTTGGAATCCCTCTGTTCTCAAATTGCAACCCGGTACTTCCCGGATTGGCGTTTATTACCTCATTGCCCATGAACCTGAATAGTAGAGATTTTCTTCTTGCAGAGAGAAACTACCTCCTTCGGTAGAGGTGCATAGTATAAATCTTTTGCGTAGCTCTGACCTTTTTCCATTGCCCAGTTGAGGAAATCGATCAACGCTTTTCCTTTTGCCTCATCTTTCATTGATTTATACACCAACAGCCACGTAAAACTTGCGATGGGATATGAATTTTTTCCATCAGCATTCGTGATTGAAACACGCATATCTTCAGGCATATTCTTTGCAGAACTCGCTGCAGCCGCTGTTACTGATTCAAGTGTCGGTTCGACAAAATTGCCAGCACTGTTTTGGATGGTAGCGTATGGAAGGTTATTCTTGACAGCATACGCAAGCTCGACGTACCCGATAGACCCTTCTGACTGCTTCACTAAACCTGAAACACCTTCATTGCCTTTTTGACCTAAACCTACAGGCCAGTTCACGGATGCGCCTTTACCGACTTTCTGATTCCACGCCGGGCTGACTTTACTAAGATAATCGGTAAAGATAAACGACGTGCCGCTCCCTTCCGAACGGTGGGCCACAATAATCGGCTGGTTTGGAAGAGTCTTGTCCGAATTTACCGCAGCGATCTTTGCATCATTCCACGTCGTGATTTCTCCTAAAAAAATTCCTGCAATAACATCCGGTGTAAGTTTCAAACCAGCACCGATGGAAGGAACATTATATGTAATAACCACTGCTCCAAGCACAGTTGGAATATGAAGAATTTCCGTTCCTTGTTGTTTCTTTGCCTGTTCTAACTGTTCGGGGCTCATCGGACCATCGCTCGCACCAAAATCTATAGTACCTTCTATGACCTGCTTGATCCCGCCTCCGCTACCGATTGACTGATAGTTGATTTCCGTTCCTGTTTTCTCATGATAAAGGTCAAACCATTTTGAATAGATAACATAAGGAAACGTTGCTCCTGCGCCATTGAGTTTCAATTGTGATGAGGCTGCTGTTGCAAATAGCAGAACAATGAGCAACATTGAAATGATAATCTTCGGGATGTTCATGACTCTCCTTCCAAAAGTAAAGTATTGTTTGAATGTTAAGGATTGATTATCGTTATGTTAAGAAATTGTTAACTGATTATTTGAAGAGATAAAACATCGTCACACGTGCAACAATATCACTTTCTGCACTGGTCGCCTGATACGATTGAACATAAATATTCGGCATAATATGCACGTCAGGACTAGGAAGATAATCGAGTGCGCCGATGAAGAGATAATTTCCATCCTTATCGACGGAAGTATTCGGGTCATAGAGGTCAAACCGTCCGACAAGCCGGACGTCGTCCGACAGAATTCCCCAGCCAAAAAATGTCACTCCAAAGGTGTTTTGATTTTCCAGCGCTACTGCCGGTGAAGGTCGAAAATTATTTTGGGCAGTTTTATAAAATGCTTCTACACCAAATGAATACTTGTCGGTTTCCTTGTAGTTAACAAACCCCGAGACCACAACCCGGTTATTATCTTTTGCTTGGTGGTCAAACGAATCGGTTATTTTCGCCTCAGCGTCGTAGTCGGCTGAAGCAATGAGTTGGAGATTGGGTGTTGGTTTGAAGTGGAGTTGGCCGTAATATCGCTTGAATTTATCGTTTTCGGGAGTATTGCCGGAATTGTTTCCTATTTTGAGCCAGTAATTGACATCACCATCATCTGTGATTTTCCCTTTGAGATCGATGCCCAGATCCCTGGAAGGAACGATGCCACGGAGGTCCATAATTGTCTTTTCAAGAGAGCGGTAACCCCAGGCTTCTTCTGACGCATCATAGGTCGGGGTGGGAGAGAGACCGAAAACGAGATTACTTCCTTTGAAAACTTCTTTCCATTTAAGGTACGCATCCTTGACAAAAACACCGAACTTATTGTTGGAAAACAATTCTGCCTGATCGTCTTCAAGCCGGAATCGTGTATCGAAATTTGGTGCGATAGCATAATCGTAGGTGAAATAAACCCGGCGGAACTGGAAACCGTTTAAGTCTTTTTTGGATGTATCCTTCTGTTGAATATTGTAATAATAATCGCCGAACATATAACCGCTGAATTTACCCTTCGGGGCGGGTTGAGATTCCTGTGCAATGATAGACGCAGGAATGAAGAAATAAATACAACAAAGAACCGCACTGAGTATATATTTTGTAAAATTGAACATGGGATAATCCCTTTGAATAGTGAACGGTGTGAGGAATTCACTGCAAAGGTAGCGGTTAGATGTTATGAAACGATTATTAATGTGTTAAGGAATTATTAACTATTATTGCCTGGAATGATAGTATTGACACCAGTACAGATTTTAAGTTGATGTAAATTTAACTATGTAATCTGAAACCTGGTCGACCCCGTTCATGAGCTGGATTCTTTCAATGTTGTTGTGAAACGCGTTCAGTAAATGAGAGTCGGTAAAGAGTTTGCTGATCCACGTGGAAATTTTTTTTGTGTCGCGCTCATAAATTCCTATCTGGTTTTTGCGCAAGAAATCGACATTTCCTTTCTCCTGTTCCCAGAGATAATTATTTACAATCGGTATTTTTCGCGAGAGAAGTGTTTCCATAAACATCGACGCGCCGCATTTCGTGATGACGATATCTGATATCTGTAGAAGTTCATAAACCGAATCAGTAAATCCGTACACACGTAAATATTCTAAATTCAATTGGTTTTTTAAAACGAGCATTTTATTCATCAATGTTTGATTATTCCCGCACACTATGGCGATTTCAGTCTCAGAATTTTCTTGGAGGAGATTTTTTACAATTTGTCTGGCTTTGGGCATTCCGTCCGCTCCGCCGATAATGAGGATGAGTTTTTTTCCCAGATGAAATCCCATTTTCTCTTTCAATATTTCTTTCGAGGCAACTGATCGGCGGCTGGTGAATTTCTCATTCAGGATAAACGGGAACACAGAAATGGCGGTTGGTGTAATACCTTTTTCTATACAATGGTTATAAACTTGCTCGCTGAATACAATGAAATGATGATCCTTTTCCAGGAACCAAAGGGGATGGGCCGTAAATGGGTCTGTAACAACGACAAGTGTTGGAATGTTCAGGCGGTGACGCCTGAGGATGTCGGTTACAGGTTTAATAAGGAAAAAGTGAAAAATGATAATCTTTTCTGGCTGTTCGTTGAGGATACATCGTTCGAGATAGGGTCTGACGAAAAATGATACCAGGAATGAAGTGAAATGAGCGACCGGCAGCCATTTATTAAGAAAATAAAGGAATGCATAGAGCCATCTGCCGTACATTTGCAGATATTTATAACCATCTTCAAGGCAAAATCGAACAGTTTTTGAAGCGGTTTGCAATCCATCGATGAGCCTCGTTTCAAACATGTCGGTATAATGCGTTTCGAGAAATGAGGCCAGTGACCGGGCTGGCGCGAGATGACCGCCGCCTGTTTTCAGATAGAGAAAGAAATATTTCCGCCTCATCATTGTTATACCCGTATTTTCCTTAGAAATCCGTTATCTGAGCAGAGGAGAATAACTGTCATTGATTTTCCCTTTACTGAGTATTTCTAAAATTTTAAATGTCCCCAATTTTCTGGCTTTCAAAAATCCTGCCCATGCAGCTTCTGCCAACATGCCGTTATTAAGAAAATCAAAAAGCCATTGATCAGTGTACGCGGGGTCCTCCTGCTTGAACCCGGCTTGAATTTCCAAAAGCCACTTCCGGTTAAAATATTCCTGTGACCCAAGTGTGGGCGAAATAATAAAGGGTATTCCCAGCGCGCAGTAAAACGAAAGTTCACTTGGCTTGGACCACATAATGTCTGTCGTTTTGAGTGCCGTATTAAAAAGAGAGTAATATTCTTCGAACGTTGTTCCGTAGATGATATTTATGTTGGCAGAAGCATCCGGCCCCGCTTGCTTCCGCACTTCTTCAAAGAATTCTTGTACCGATGCCGATGTACCCGCAACTAAATTTATTCTTACTTGCCCGGCTTCAAGCTTTCGTTTAAGACTGAAAACAATTTTTTTACCAATTTCTTTTTGTGCTCCGGCGCCACCAACGGCGTATGTGATCATCAATTTGCGTTGCATAAGAGGTACACATTGCTCTTTTCCCAGTATGTATTCGACGTTCCTGCTATGGAGCGGCCAAAAACGTTGTTGAGGGTCGAGATAGTGCAGGCGTTGACCAAGGTCCGCCTTCAATACGGATAGGTCGATACCGCCAAGAAGTTCCTTGGGAAGGGGGAAGCCGGTAAGGAGAATTCTCTCATGCGGAACACCGTACGCCTGGAGGCGCTGCGCTGACTTTCCACAAGGAGCGAAGTAGATGATGTTACTTTCCCACGGTTCTTCCGAAACCCAGACACGATTCAAATCAGCATCGCAGATGATGCAGAAGGTTGGTTGAAGACCCTGTTTGTCGGCTGCAATTGCAGGTGCGTAAAATGAAGTGACGAGCGGAAGGGGAGTTTGAAGTATTTTATTCAACACACTTTCACAAAGTCCTTTACGAATAAACAATGAAAGCAACTGCACCTGAAACGTGGTCTGGGATAAATTCCTTAAAGGGTAGAACGAAGGAATGTAAAGAAATTTGTTTAGGATCTTAAAAATGTATTTCCCCACGCCGGGGATTCCTCTCGCACGCGAGAATCTGGTATACATGAGAAGCATCTTGCTCCACATATTTTTTTCGCGGGGGGATGAGCCGTCGTTCTCACCAAGAGTAATTATCTCTCCATATGCTGCCCTTTGCAGAGGAAAAATTGCCCGAAGATGCCCGTAGCCCATGTTGGCAGCTACAAGCCATACTTTGTGTGTACCGTTGCTTTGCGTGATGGTCGCTCCTCGCCTATGTGTTACTGTTTGCAGGGATTCCATCAGTTAGTGATTCTGATCAAAGTGTGGCATGAGTGATTTTACAGGTGAAGTCTTCAATTTAAAACAAGTTCACGTGACGAAAACATCTTTTCGGATGCTGAAACTTCCACTATTTCTTCCGTTGCCTTTTGCTTTACAGATTCAAATGCATTGAGTTGAACAATATCGTTCTTCACAGTCAGGTAGGAACATGGTGATTCGGTCCAGCATCCACTATTGCAGTAACTAACAGAGTGTTCATGCACTAACTCAGCAACGTGAGTATGACCACAGCATATGATGTCGACATTCTTTCTTGTCGCGTATGCAATAGATTCGTCGCGGATTTTTTCGATACAGCGTAAAAATATTTTTGTATTGCTTTTTGCAAAACGGGCAACGCGGTGCGTTCGGTCGATATGCTGGAGAAACCGATACACAATGTCGGCAAGGAATGTTATCCCCGGGTACATACTGATGAAATCGTCGAACTGATGGCCATGAAGAATTAATACTGAACATTTATTGCTCGTAAAGATGTACTCTTCTTCGACCTGTAACCCAAGGAGGTGGGAAATCGGTTCTGCCGGACCATCGTGGTTTCCACAAACCCACGTTATAGCAATTTTGTTAGAGAGCTTCCTTATAAGGGAGAGAATTTTCCAGTGGCGTTTGTTGAGTCGCCGGAAATCGATGGAATCGAAAACGTCACCGTTCAGGATAAGTCGCTTGGTTCGGATTTTAGAAGATTCAATTTTTTCGAGAAATTCGATTAAGTTTTTATCCTGGCAAAGAGGGCTGCCAAGATGAAGGTCGGAGATGATAATGGCGTCGTTGACCGTCAGGTCAGTTGGGGATTGATGAGAAATCGGTTTTTTCTTACTTTTTTTCTCCAGAACACTCCCTTTCGATTATGAACAGTGCAGTTGATTATCACCCGCATTTAGCATTAACAATGACTATTTCACAAGAATAAGTTAGGAATTTAATGTTACCGTGATGTTATGGCTCTGTTAAAATTTTATTAAATCCATTCCAGTTAACTTGCAATCGTGTGTTCCTTGCCACTGCCGCTTCATGTTTGACGTCAAACGTTTATCATTCTTCGAACAACGTCATATAGTTTATGTAAAGTGTCAATTAACAATTTCATAATACAATATCAATACTCTCCTAACATGCAGGTTTATATTTACTCCCGTCACGCTCATCTCATCCAGCGTTTTTCATATCCTTAAAATCTTGAATATGAGGCACGTTAAAATTTTCTTCATTCTTCTGTTTCTGGTTCGCACGACAATGTTTTCTCAGTCAGTGGGCAAAGTTTCAGGTTCAGTAGTCGATGAAAAAACAGGCGAACCGATTATTGGAGCGAATATTGTTCTGCTCGCATCGACACTCGGCGCAGTGTCGGATCTCGATGGCAAATTTCTTATCACAAAAATTCCACCCGGCACCTATGATGCAAAGGTTTCGATGTTGGGATACGCATCAAAAGTCATTTCAAAGATTCAAGTAGAGGAAGGTAGCACGTTTACAATTCATGTAACGCTGATAGAACAATCATACTCGGCGGACGAAGTGGTGGTTACCGCAGATGCTGTTCATTCGACCGAAGCTGCTCTGCTCTCGGAACGAAAAAAGGCGGCATCCATCGGGGATGGTGTGAGCGCTGAACAAATTAAGCGCACTCCTGATGCAACTTCTGGGGATGCTTTGAAAAGAGTCACAGGAGTTTCACTTGTCGATAATAAATTTGTTTTTATACGTGGCATCACAGATCGTTATAATGAAACGACGTTAGATGGAGCACAGGTGACAAGTACAGAGGTGGGTAAAAAGAGCTTTTCTTTCGATTTATTACCAGCAAACCTTATAGAAAACACTTCTGTTGTAAAGAGCGCGACGCCCGACTTACCAGGAGATTTTTCAGGTGGACTTGTCCAGTTGAACACGCTTGATTTCCCTACGGAAAATTCTTTTTCAATAAACCTTGGCTCATCGTACAATAGTAGCACAACGTCAAAAGATTTTTTGCGTTCTCAAAACGGATCACGCGATTGGTTAGGGTTTGATGATGGCATCCGAGGGTACCCGGGTGATCAACCGGACGGCACCCAATTGGCAAGGGAACTTCCTAACGACTGGGCTCCGCATAAAAGGTCTGCTCCGTATAACAACTCATTTTCGCTTTCTCTCAACCAAAGATTTGATTTGTCGGCTGATAATCCAACCGCAGCACAGCTTGGGTTTGTTGGTGCTGTAACTTATAAAAATACATATCAGCGCATCGAGAAAATAAACGACGATTATGTCCTGCATCGTTACAGCATTGGATCGAAAAACGAATACGACGTTCTTTGGGGAACAATTGTCAATCTTAGCTTAAAACTTACGGGATTGCATAAGATTAGTTTTAAAAACTCATTCAATCAATCTGGTAATGATGAGGTATCGTTAGCGAATATCAATGATTATGACAATTCAGAAAATTATACCTATACCACAGTGCGCTGGGTACAACGTTCCGCCTATACCGGCCAGTTAACGGGTGAACACAATTTACCCTCCATTGGTGGCCTCACTATTCAATGGCGGGGTGCAGTATCTTCCTCACGACGTGAAGATCCGGATTGGAAACAGGCATATTTCTATCGTTCCATTGACGATCTCAGTGGACCATATAATCCCTCCTCGGACAATAACCGAGAATGGGCAAAATTGAACATGCGATCAAGATCCCTGGGAATTGATGCCACACTTCCATTGACTTTCACGAAATTAAAATTCGGTGGTTTTGCGGAATCAAGAACTGCGGACTATAAGATCCGCTATTTTGATGTTACGCCATCGCAGTACCCTCACCCGATTCCGGACAGTATCGCCACCTTGCCGTTGGATAAAATCTATGCACCAGAAAATTTCGGCACCGGTAAATTTCTCTTTGGTGAAAAGGTCAACCCCGAGGACACGTACAATGGAGACCAAACACTTTATGCGGGTTATTTCATGACAGATATGCTATTCGATTTGTTTTCAAATAAATTTCGTTTCGTCGGCGGAGCTCGTCTGGAAAACGCAAGTCAGAATGTTATTGTGCCACAGTATGGAGGCACATTTATTAACAGTCTGCACAAAAATAATGATGCACTGCCTTCTTTTAATTTGACCTATTTCGTTAATGATATTACAAATCTTCGATTGGCATACTCACATTCGGTAAACAGGCCCGACTTCCGTGAGCTTGCTTCTACAGGTTTTTTTGACTTTGTCAAGTACGAAAATGTTAAAGGGAATCCGGATCTTGGGCGTTCGCTCATCCGTAATTACGACTGTCGTTTGGAAATTTTTCCGGCCGTTGGCGAGCTCGTAGCGTTGAGTTATTTTTATAAAAACCTCAGCGACCCTATTGAAGAATACCTCGAACCGTCATCATCGAGATATACACACACGTGGAATAATTCACCAAATGCAAAAAATTCGGGTTGGGAGCTTGAGTTAAGAAAATCGCTAGGATTCCTTGGAGGGTATTTTGGAAATTTCTCTGTCATGGGGAATTACACTCGTGTCCAATCCGATGTGCTGATCATCGACTCGCACAGGAACAATCTGACGTATACCCGACCACTGCAAGGTCAGTCTCCTTATGTCATCAATCTTTCGTTTTTGTTTACCGAACCAACTTTGAGAACATCATTAAATCTACTTTACAACAAGTTCGGGTCACGATTGGAGGCCGTAGGAGGCGAGTACCCGGATATATATGAGGAAGCGAGAGACCTTGTTGATCTTGCTGTCACCCAGCAAATTATTGAAAATGTTGAAGCGAAATTCACTATAAAAAATCTTGGGAACAAAGATCGAGTACTGACCCGGGGGATTTATCCATACGAACAAGCAACTATTGGAAGAACATTGGCTTTACAACTCTCGGCAAGATTGTAGCATCGTGAAGTGACCATCTTCGCGATTTAACAAAATGAACGTGGCGGTGCTGGTACACCGCCACGATTTCTGCAAAACAACACGGCATCACCTGACAGGATTATCCGCATTGCTGTTTGCATTTTGAAATATACTATATCAGAGCAGCAAAATCAAAATGTATCATTTTCCATTTAGAAAGGAGGGTAAAATTTAATTTAGGAAGCGAAGTGTTGTATACGTTGACCCCTTTATCGACCACCAATTACAATCTTCTAAGGAGTGACAAATGAAAAAAATCATATTAACTTTGCTACTGGCTTTAGGGCTCTTTAGCCAAATGGCGCTGGCAGTTCGCCCGACGGCAATTCTTGGCCCGGGAATGGGCGGCGCAAATTTTAGAGTTCCCTACCATGAAACAACCAACAGAGTCCTATCAAGGGACACTACTTACATCCTCACGGGATGGTATTTTATCGATTCTACATATAGTATTTCAATTCCAGCCGGGACTCTGATCCGTGGCGACAGCGCGTCCGGCGGCTCACTCATCATCAAACGTGGCGCGCAAATCCATGCGGTCGGTGCGAGAGATTGCCCAATTGTCTTCACGGATAACAAGCCGGCGGGCACAAGAGTCCCAGGGGATTGGGGCGGAGTCATTTTGCTTGGGAGTGCCCCGTGTAATTTTGGCACAGCGAGCAGCGTGCAAATCGAAGGTGGTTTTGGAAGCTTTCCGAACACCGATGCTCTGTATGGCGGTTTAGACCCCAATGATAACAGCGGCGAATTAGAATATGTGCGCATCGAATTTGCCGGGATTGCGTTTTCTCAGGATAACGAAATTAACGGTTTAACTCTTGGAGGAGTAGGACGTGGAACAAAACTTGACCATATTCAGACAAGTTTTGCAAATGACGATGACGTCGAAATGTTCGGTGGTACAGTTGACCTCAAGTATTACGTGGGTTGGAGAATGCTTGACGATGACATCGACACCGACCAAGGTTATGCTGGTAGGATACAATATGCTTACGAAAAACGCGATCCGGCCATATTTGATGCTTCTGCACCCGGTTCTTCAGAGGGTTATGAATCCGACGGTGAATCCCCACAATTTACTTCTCCTCCGGTATTCAATCACCAGCCGCACACTCAGTACCATGCGTCGAACGTTACAATAGTTGGTCCACAATCGGATACCGGTGTTTCGGTCAACGCAAAATTTACGGTACTTGCACGGCTCCGTCGCGCGTGCCGCATCGGAATTTATAATCACATTATGGTAGCGTATCCTCAAGGAATCGACCTCCGGGATACGGCGACCCAACGATATGCTGCACAAGATTCATTGCAGATCAGAAACACGAGCATTCAGTCCAAGATAAAGCAAATTTTTGAAGATGCTAGTCCATCTACACCAAATATTGCTGACTTCAGTCCGGCAAATTGGTTTAACGGTGACAGTGGTTACACAAACTGGCACAATTATGGAGGACGCGCTGCTCGACAACCTGTTGATGTAGGTCTGACTGCGGCGGTATTTAACCTGGATGCAACAAATAACCCTGTACCACTTGTCGGTTCAGAAGCCGACACCGCCGGCACAAACTACGCGTTCGCAAACGGTGACCCATTTTTTGATTCAGTTTCCTATCGTGGGGCATTTGACCCACATCTGGCTCGTAATCAGCAATGGGATTGGGGTTGGACGAATTACGATCCGCAGAACTATGATCCTGAAACGAAGGATGTTGCCTTTAATGTTTCTAATAGATGGAATCTTGTCTCCTTGCCGCTGCCGGTTAGTGATTTTCGTAAGACGACTCAATTCCCCACCGCTGTGACCGCTGCGTTTGCTTACGAACATGGTTATGTGCAGAAAGATACATTATCAAATGGTTTCGGGTATTGGTTAAAGTTCAGCGGTGCGCAGGGTGTGGACATATCGGGAATACCGTGCCAAGAGGATTCTTTCCCCGTCGTATCCGGTTGGAACCTCATTGGTTCTATTCCTTCGGCATTTCCGGTTAGTAAAATTGCGAGCGCTCCTCCAGGATTAGTTAACTCCAGTATTTATGGCTACAACGACGGTTACAAGGTTGCTACCAGTATCCAACCTGGCAAAGGATACTGGGTTAAAGTTTCAGGTTCGGGAACATTGGTGCTTGATTCGCTGGCATCGGCAATTACACCAAAGCAATCTCACGCTGAACCACTTGAATCGTTTAATTCGATTACAATCACTGACAGGAATGGAAAAACACAAACGCTTTACATTGGCGAAGCTTCAATTGAAAAGACCAATCTCGAACAGTTTGAACTTCCTCCTGTACCACCTCCGGGTGTCTTTGACGTGCGCTACGCCTCAGGCCGGATGCTGGAAGTCTATCCATCGGTGGTGAAGGAAGCAGTAGAATATGCGATATCACGCCAGTCGCTGGAATATCCGATAGAAGTATCGTGGAATATCGGCAATGCGAACGGGAAGGGATTCTCGGTCGTAGAGCAGGAGAACGCAAAGGTGGTG
>CAZAFL010000033.1:0-26764 GCA_964484465.1 uncultured Chlorobiaceae bacterium | reverse complement strand
TGAACAGAGGGAGATTAACTTGGCTCGAACCCCTGCGGGGTTGGATAAAAGATGCCGAAAAGGTGAGCGAAACTAATGTTTCGCCCGTGCTGTTCCCTAAAAAATCTTCTGCACAAAAAATCTTTGGCTCGAACCTGTTTTTAAAAAATCGTCTTATTGAATTTACCCCTACCCCACCTTACGCTTCGCTCCGCGAAGCGCGGTTAAATTTTTCTAAAAATCCACTAAGTTTGAATCTGGTAGCCCCAACGGGAATCGAACCCGTATTTCAGCCTTGAGAGGGCTGCGTCCTGAACCGTTAGACGATGAGGCCGTAATAATTGGTTCATGGTTAATTGGTCATGTGTCATCTTGTTTGGCGGAGGGGAATGAACAACAAAAATTGCTGACTAACGACCGATTTAGAAGAACCACCCTTGCTGCCCGGCTAGGATTTGAACCTAGACTTCCTTGATCCAGAGTCAAGTGTGTTGCCAATTACACCACCGGGCAAGATATTCTCCCCTCAATGATACAAAAAAATCACATAATTTTCAATTACAGATCCTCTGGCTGAGGAAATACTGAGCAAGCAATTTATTGTTCCGCTTGCTTCACAAGACCGAGTTTTTCAGCTAAGCGGGTTAATCGAATTCTTAAATTTTCATCACCCTGGTCGAGTGTAAGTGCACTTGTCGTAACAGTCACTGCTTCATTTCTCAAATCGAATTGATCGTAACATTCTGCCGCGGCAACGAGGATTTCCAGTTCGGACGGAAATCGTTGCACAAGTTTCTCAAGAACCGGTCGGCATTCCTGTTGAAATGAACCCTTATGACACAACGGGGTCAGGCGTGTTATTCCCTCTGCGGCAAAATCCTTTATCCCGCTCTTCGCGGAGTTGGTTAAAAGCTCCAGCGTAAGATGATATTCCCTCTCAGGCTGATGTAATCTGAATGCGAAATACGAGGCGAGATACATTGTTTGCGGCGTAGTTTCCAGCTCCAATTCCTTTTCGGCCTCGCGATTTGCGGTTGAGGTATCGCCAAGCTCAAGCGAACATAAGCCGAGCATAATGTGAGCTTTCGGATAATAGGGGTACTCGCCGAGCAATTGGTGAAGCTGATCCCGCGCCTCCGCAAATTTGTTTGCCTTAATAAGGTTTGCGGCGAGATAGAATCTCGATTGTACATGATAGCGGTCAAATGATAAGCTTTTTCCGAAAACGGCCGTTGCATCTTCCTGCGCCCCCCGCATTTCCAGGAGATCCCCATCAAGAAAATTTTTATCGGCCTGGTAGTGTGAAAACACTGCGGGAATATACCACACGAGAAATGCACCGCAGATTAAGCCTGGAAGAGGCCATATGGTTCTTACGGTCTTCGGTATGATAAGTGAGAGGGAAAATGAGCGTTGTTGAATCAATGACGAAGTCATTCCGATGAGCATCCAGAATCCAACGGCGACGGGAAATGTTCTGAGATTCATGCTTCCAAGATTATCGGTGAGGACAGCGATAATACTGCAGCAATATCCGACCAGCGTCAAGCGGTGTTCATCTCGATGGTTTTTTATTTTTTTTTTGATTCCTGAGAAAAGGGACAACAGGATGAGAATGAATAATGTGAATCCCGCGAGTCCGGTCTCTGAAAGGATCTCGAGGTATTCATTGTGCGCGTGGGGGACAATATCTTCAGAAAGAAACATCCAATATTCCGGCGACCGGAATTTCGGAAGGAAGACGATGAAATTACCGATGCCATTCCCGATGAGGGGAGATGAACGGAACGCTCGCCACGCCCCTTCATAAAAAAATAAACGTCGTGTAAGAGAAGAATGCGGATTCATTTCAAACAATCCGCCAAGTCGTTTGTAAAGAATTTCGGGAAATGCTATCGCAACAGCAATTCCCAGGACAGCGATGATCCCAAGAGCAATAACACGTGATCGCATCGTGGGAATGTACATCCATCCGAACAGAATCAGGCTGATGAACAATGCTATCCACGCACTGCGTGCCTGCGTTTCGATGACCATGAAAATTGAAATGAGAATCAACGCCGATAGAAATAATCTGTATGATGTTTTTTTCGATGCCGAGACTGCCTCAGCAAGAAATAGCGGAATTACCATCACAAGGAATCCCGCAAAATACGTAGAGTTGCCGAACGTGGAAATTGCAAGCCTGTCTCCGCTGGAAAGTATCGTCGCCATCGACAACATATTGTAGTTTTGAGCAAAGGCGACCAGGCAACAAAGGCTTGTGACCGTGATAAAGCATTTCAGGACGCCCCGCCGTTTGGTTTCGTCGTTGAGGCAATTTTCGCCGGCAGTCAGGACAATGAAATAACAAATCACATAGCCAAGATTTTGAACTGCAAGTAAGTGATTAGATGCTAATGTCAGCGACAATGTCGAAATAAGAATGTAACTGAGGAAGAGAATATCAATAGTGGAGAAAGAAACATGCAATTCTCCTTTTCGCCAGCATCGGGTAAGCACAACAGAAACAATGAGGGCGGATATCAAGTACAATGCTACGGGTTTTAACATCGTGCTGTCGCTTACATTGACAACCGTAACCAGCGAAATGGTCGCGACAAGCATCAACATGAGCCGGTAGATCATACAACGATGGTGGAGCTTCTCCGAAGTTGTTCACGTAGAATGATTTTGCAAAAGTGTCGGTTTTTTTGTCAAAAGTCAAATCAACAGAATCATCATCGATGACACTAACCATCATTGTTGATAACAATTTCCGGAAGTACAATGAGGGGTGTTTGACTTTCACTCGTATTTTTGGTATATATGAAACGCAGTGATTGAATCAACCGATCGTATGAGACCGCAATCGCAAACTCTCCTTGATAACGCCCATGTAAAAAGCACGAGGTCCGGCAAGCGTGAAGTGCTTTTACAGGGACAGTGGAAAAACTTTTACCGGTCAGAAAAGCCTGACCTGATTATTCAGGAATTCAGGCACAATAAACCCGGTGAGAACGAGAAGGAAACACGGGAACTCGGCGCTCTGAGGAACAGAATTTCCTCCTACCTCTTTAAGTATATTGACGGTTTCCATATCCCCAACCATTTTATCGACAGGATTTCTGAGACGGAGATGTTGGTAAAACAACTGGAGATGATCCCGCTGACGGTCAGGGTGTTTAATGTCGCGAGTAACGAGCTGGCGAAACGGTTTGGAGTGAAGGAAGGTGTAATGCTGAATTTCCCGGTCATTGAACATTACCTGAGGAGCACCGAACGCGGAGTTGCATGGATTAATGAATATCATGTCTATGCGTTCGGCATTGCGACGCCCGAAGAGTTCAAGCAGATCAATCGTATCACATCAAAGGTGAACGCTGTTCTCCGGGGGTTGTGCGACCGTCGACAGCTTATACTTGCCGAGCTTCAGCTTGAATTCGGCAGATACAAGAGTCAGGTTGTTCTCGGCGATGAACTGTCGCCGGTGACATGCCGGTTCCTGGATTTATCGACCGAAACAAAAGGGGCAAAAACGCGTTTTGTTCCCGGACAAAACAACTCGACGGATTCCTACGCTGCGTTGAGTGATCGTCTGGAATTGAAAGTGTAACAACAGGCGCGAGTATTGACAATCAGTAATTACGGTCTTGATGTTGTCCTGAAGTATTGCGTCGCTGCTGTTTTGATTATAGTCTATACGGTGTTGTTTATCCATACGGGCGCCATCAGGTACTCAATATTATGTGTTGTAGGAATTGTTACGATATTTGTCCTGAATTTTTTCCGGGACCCCTACCGGATGCCGCCAGAAGGAGATCGTATTATCATTTCCCCGGCGGATGGGAAAGTGGTGTTGATTAGAGATGTTGTTGAGCAGGAGTACCTCAAATCGGATGCAGTTCAGGTAAGCATATTTATGTCGCCGATCGACGTCCATGTTAACAGATTCCCAATCTCGGGAATTGTGGGGTATTTCAAATATATTCCAGGAGAATATATCGTCGCTTTCGATGAAAAATCCTCCCTTCGGAACGAGCGCACGCATATCGGTGTTGACAACAATGGGTTTAAAATCTTGTTCAAGCAAATTGCAGGTACGGTGGCACGCAGGATTGTTGCGGACATAACGGTTGGACAGACTGCGAAAGCCGGAGAGCGGTTCGGCATGATCAAATTCGGGTCGCGCGTCGATCTCATTATGCCGAAACGTTCGCACGTATGCGTACAACTCAACGACCGTGTCGTCGCGGGTGAAACAGTTATTGCAGAATATGTTTCTTAATCACAACAAGGGAATTTAATAGATGAAAATCACCCGTGCCGTTGTCCCCAGCCTGTTTACGGTGCTGAATATCTTCTGCGGGTTTCTTTCGATTATTCATGCGTCGGAAAATGACATCATTGTTGCAGCATGGTTTATCATTCTTGCCGCGCTGTTCGACACGTTCGACGGGATCATGGCGCGCATCACCAAATCCTCAAGCGATTTTGGAATCGAATTTGATTCACTGTCCGACGTCGTCTCTTTCGGTGTCGCTCCGTCGTTTCTTGTCTACAACCTGGGATTGAACTCGCAGGAAACAATCGGCCTCCTCATCAGTGCGCTCCCGATGGTGTTTGGTGCGTTACGGCTGGCACGGTTCAATGTCCAGCTGGTTGGATACGATAAAGATTTCTTTAAAGGTCTGCCGATAACGGGAGTCGCAGTCACTATCGCATCGTATGTCCTCACATTCTATCACCCTCTCGTTGGTATCCAGGGGCTTCCATCAGCATGCCTCGCTCCTTTCGTTGTGCTGTTGTCGCTCTTAATGGTGAGCAACATTAAATACGACACATTTCCCAAATTTACCCGTCGTGATATCAAACAGCATCCGTTGCGTTTTACAGTCGGAATTATTGGAATAACCGCCATCATCATCACCCGCGGTGATGCCCTGTTTCCGTTTTTTGCATTTTATGTTGTTACCGGGCCGTTGAGATTTGTCATTCATGCCGTTGTTCATGCCCTGCGCCCCGCCGATGATGAACTACCGGATGAAGAGGCTGAGATGACAAGTATCGACGTTTAAGCGGGGAAAATCTCTTGTTCAGGGCAAACATTGTTGTCACATTACGCAAGTCGATTCTGGACCCGCAGGGAAAGGCTGTCCACCACGCCCTTGAACACCTCGGGATGAACGGTGTAAAAGAAGTCCGGATGGGGAAAGTTATTGAATTGAAGATGGACGCTGACAACAGGGCTGATGCAGAGCGAATGGCGGAAGTGGCATGCAAAAAATTATTGGCGAATCCGGTGATGGAAGATTATTCGTATACTGTTGAACCTGTGGCTGGAGATTAAAATGGAAGCAGTAAAATTTGGCGTTGTTGTTTTCCCCGGCTCCAATTGCGACCACGATGCTTATTACGCTCTGAGTGAGGTATTGCACCAGGACGTGAAGTTTCTTTGGCATAAGAATTCCTCATTGGAAGGTGTCGATGCTGTTCTGCTCCCGGGCGGTTTTTCGTACGGCGATTATCTCCGGTGCGGAGCGATTGCCCGCTTCTCACCGATTATGAAAGAGGTGATTGCGTTTGCGAATGACGGGGGTATCGTTATCGGGATCTGCAACGGGTTTCAAATTTTGTGTGAAACGGGGCTGCTGCCCGGGGCACTCATGAGGAATTCTAATCTGAAGTTTGTTTGTTCGTATATTCATCTGCGTGTCGAGCATAACGATACGATGGCGACCTCGCTTTGCCAGGCAGGTGAAGTTCTCCGTATCCCTATCGCTCACGGAGAAGGAAATTATGTCGTTGACGATGCAACCATTCAACGAATGCGCGAGAACGGGCAAATTATTTTTCGGTACTGTGAACCAGACGGTTCAATCACGAAGAAAGCCAACCCGAACGGTTCCCGGGATAATATTGCCGGCATCGTAAATGAAACAGGAAATGTTATCGGAATGATGCCGCACCCCGAGCGTGCTTCAGACCCCCGGCTGGGTCCGACTGATGGGCAAAAGTTTTTTCGATCGATTATTGAACAATATATTCATCAAAACCAACATTACGGATTTTCGCTCGACGAAAGGAGATAAAATTCATGGGTAACCTTGGAACGCCAGAAATACTGTTTATCTGTCTTGTCATTCTGGTATTGTTCGGTGCAAAACGCATTCCCGAGTTCATGCAGGGACTGGGGAAAGGTGTGCGCGAATTCAAGAAAGCCGCCCGCGATATTCAGGATGAGATAGAAAAACCTGAAGCCCCGAAAAAGACTGAAACAAAGTAATCCGCCTGCCCATAAATTCCGGATGTAGCATGCAATCCACCTGGAGGCAAGCTCATCGTGTTTCCAACGCAGCGCCTTTTTGGAAATCAGGGGGGATTGATTGAATAATTTCTCCTTGGTGCGACAGGCGATTGCCGAAGGAAGAACAACGTGCGAGAAGATTACCAGTGAATATCTGGCAACGATAATCTCGAAGAAACGCCTGAACGCATTCCTTACCGTTTTTGAAGAAGAAGCACTGGAACGTTCCCGGGAGATCGATAAACGGATTGCCGCCGGATCGGCAGGCCCTCTTGCCGGCATGGTGGTTGCTGTCAAAGACGTCATTTGCATGAAAGGCAAAAAGACTACCTGCGGTTCTCGAATCCTTGAGAATTTTGTTTCACCGTATGATGCCACGGTTATTCGACGTCTCAATGCAGCAGACGCAATCATCATCGGCAAAACGAATATGGATGAGTTTGCAATGGGCTCATCGACAGAGAATTCTGCATTCGGTGCCGTACTGAATCCCATCGATGATAGCCGTGTCCCTGGCGGGTCGAGCGGCGGTTCTGCGGTTGCAGTCGCAGCTGGGATGTCGACTGTTGCGCTCGGAACGGATACCGGCGGCTCGGTCAGGCAACCCGCCTCCCTCTGTGGCGTTGTAGGTATGAAGCCTACCTACGGCAGGGTATCACGATACGGTCTCGTGGCATTTGCTTCGTCGTTCGACCAAATCGGTCCGTTTGGGACTACGGTCCGTGATGTTGCATCGGTTCTTCAGGTAATCTCCGGACATGATCCCTGTGATTCGACCTCGGCGCAGGTTCCCGTGCCATCGTATGCTCAAAGCTTTACCCTCGATGTGAAGGGGCTTCGTGTCGGATTGCCACGGGAATATTTTACTGATGCTCTCGGTGAAGAGACGCGAGAAGCGGTAATGCGGAAGGTCGATAATTTGAAACGCAACGGAGCGGTAATAAAAGAAGTGTCGCTTCCTCATGCAGATTATACAATTGCAGTCTATTACATCCTGGCAACAGCAGAAGCATCTTCAAATTTAGCCCGGTACGATGGCGCCCGGTATGGTAAACGCGCCGCGAAGTTCAATGATATTACCGAGATGTATACACGCTCCCGCAGTGAAGGCTTTGGCGACGAGGTAAAACGCCGTATCATGATCGGAACGTATGTCCTTTCGGCGGGATACTATGATGCGTATTATCGAAAGGGGCAGAAAGTGCGGCGCCTGATCAAACGCGATTTCGATAATGTGTTCCGTGAGGTCGATTGTCTGATTGCGCCGGTGACTCCCACGACTGCTTTTAAGCTCGGGGAGAAAATAGAAGACCCGTTACAGATGTACCTCAGCGATATTTACACCGTGTCAGCAAATCTTGCCGGCATTCCTGCGATAAGTATTCCCTGCGGGAACGATAGTAAAGGGTTACCCATCGGGTTGCAGATTTTTTCTCAACAGTTCAGTGAGGGAACAATTTTCCGGGTGGGAGATTTTCTCGAAAGAAACTGAAGAGAGTCAACGCATCATAAATTTTCACTCTCTCCTATGCATAACCAAATCGAACAATTGTTGCGGCTTCACTTCTCAACTTGAATAAGAACTTTGTTATGGGGTAGCATGAGTATTCTCGTCAATAAAAAAACACGTCTTGTCGTTCAGGGAATCACGGGCGGTGAAGGGACATTTCACACGCAGCAAATGATCGCCTACGGGACAAAGGTCGTTGCAGGCGTTACCCCCGGAAAGGGGGGATTAGTATACAAAGGCAGTGAACAATATCCATTTAAGAAACAGGTCCCCGTATTCAATACTGTTGCGGACGCGGTGCGTCAGGAACAGGCAAACGCATCGGTCATTTTTGTGCCCTCCGCCTTTGCCGCTGAAGCCATTATGGAAGCAGCAGAAGCAGGGATCAAACTTATTATCACGATCACCGAAGGGATTCCCGCGCGTGATATGGTGAAAGTGTATGAGTATCTCCAGCACAGCGGCGCCCGGATGATAGGACCGAATTGCCCGGGTGTTATTACTCCAGGTGAATGTAAGGTCGGTATTATGCCCGGGTTCATTCACCGGCGTGGGTCTGTCGGAGTGATCTCCCGAAGCGGAACGCTGACCTACGAAGCAGTCTGGCAGTTAACTGAGCTGGGGCTCGGTCAATCCACATGTATCGGCATCGGCGGCGATCCCGTCATTGGGACCCGCTTTATCGATGCATTGCGGTTGTTCAGGGATGATGACGGTACTGATGCCGTAATTATGATTGGTGAGATTGGCGGAACAGCGGAGGAAGAGGCCGCCGAATATGTCCGGGAAGAATTTAAAAAACCTGTTGTGGGATTTATTGCGGGGCGCACTGCACCGCCGGGCAGGAGGATGGGACACGCAGGCGCAATTATCTCCGGCGGCAAGGGGACCGCAGCGGAAAAAATGGCCGCAATGAAAAAGGCCGGCATCCATATTGTCGAAAGTCCGGCAAAGATTGGCGCGACAGTAGCGAAGCTCTTAAATAAGAAAGCCCACAGGAGACATGTTGTTGTTTCTCGGATGAAGAGAAATAAACAAGGGAAAAGAGTTAAAGCATGAAACATTCACCAGGCTTTTTGAAACTCGTCGACGAAGCGAAAAGCCGCATCCGGCAAACAAATCCTGAAGAAATAAAAAAACGCCTCGATGCAGGTGAGCACCCCCTCCTTGTCGATACCAGAGAAGACAATGAATGGGAGAAGGGACATATTGCGGGAGCAATTCATCTCGGTAAAGGGATCATAGAGCGCGATATTGAGACGCGTGTTCCAAACAAGGAAACAGAAATTATCTTATATTGTGGAGGAGGATTCCGCTCGGCACTGGCGGCAGAGAATCTTCAGAAGATGGGGTACTCGAATGTGATGTCGATGGATGGGGGTTGGAGGAGATGGAAAGAACTTGGATATCCTGTCGAATAACATTGATGATGTCGTCACTTTGAGCCGAACGAAGAACATCGCATACAATTGTGAACTAATTTTCAAAATATCTTCAATTAGTTAAGGTGAACTGATCTTATGGTTGTAGAACGAACATTGGCAATCCTTAAACCCGATTGCGTCAGAAAAAAACTGACCGGTGAAGTCATCTCCCGAATTGAAAAGGCCGGCTTTAAAATACTTGGACTTAAAAAAATTCGACTCACGAAAGAAACAGCAGGCGAATTTTATGCGGTGCACAAAGGCAGGCCGTTCTATGACGGGCTTGTCGAATTCATGAGCTCCGGCCCGTGTGTTCCGATTGCGCTCGAAAAGGAAAATGCGGTTGCCGATTTTCGGACACTTATCGGTGCTACAGACCCGAAAGATGCCGCGCCGGGGACTATCCGAAAACTGTATGCCGATAATAAGGGAGAGAATATTGTTCACGGTTCCGATTCGGAGGAAAATGGCAGAATTGAAATCGGATTCTTCTTCTCAAACAAAGAACTTATAGAAATCCGGTAAGTTATCAACTGAAAGAGAGAAACAAGGTTTTTCGCCGGACTTACGTTCTTAATTTTATTCAGTTTGACTATTTACCCCCTTTGGACTTGCCGATCTGAAGGATGCTCTGTACCCAGAATTGTCATTCTGGTGCAAGAACCCCCCGCTTGTTCCTACAAATTGCTTGACTCTCTATCGCAAGTAATTTATATTATTGTTGAGTCGCGTGTCCTAATTTATCTCCCCCCAAAGGAAAATAACATGAGGTGTCCATGAAGCGGATGATTACATTTTTGTCGGCGTTGGCGATATTCTTTGTGCCACTAACACTGTCGGTACATGCCCAGGAAGCTGAAGGTGAACTGGACGATCCAAATGCGCGGGCACATTATGACTGGCTGAGGCTTCACGACCCCACAACCGGTCTCATCCCGGATAATATCAGAGAAAAAGAATTACAATTTGCTAAAACTTTACCGACAAAAGAAGCACTTGCCAAAGCGTTCATTGGAAAATCAGGAAACGCTGCTCAGGCTCAAACGGCAGTCTGGTCTCCGCGGGGACCGTACAACATCGGCGGACGCACGCGGGGATTTGCAATGGATATCGTTGACTCCAACGTGTTCATTGCAGGAGGAGTCTCGGGCGGCATGTGGAGGTCAAGCGATGGTGGAGCTTCCTGGTCACGGGCAACCGCTCCCAATCAGCTTCATAGTGTGACGCGCGTCGCTCAGGATACACGGTCCGGCAAGACAAATATCTGGTATCAGGGAACAGGTGAGTTGGATGGTCAGAGTCAGGCAGGAGGAGCAGCATCGTTCAGAGGCGACGGGATTTTTAAATCAACTGACGACGGAATATCCTGGGCACAACTCCCCTCAACTGTCTCCGGAACTCCCCAGTTGTTTGACCCGAATGCATTCAAATATATATGGAACGTTGTCATAGACCCATCTAATCTGTCTCAGGATGTTGTTTATGCGGCAATCGTCGACAGAATTGCTCGAAGCACGGATGGCGGTACAACCTGGACGACTGTCCTCGGCGCGAGCAGTCTGGGGACAGGATATTCGAGATATACGGATGTAGCAATTTCTCCAACAGGTGTTCTCTACGCAACACTGAGTGGGTATAATAATCTTACCGGGAACTACGACAGTCCCGACCAGGGAATTTATCGGTCGACAGATGGCGTAAACTGGACTAACATCACTCCGGTCGGTTGGCCCGCTTCATATAACCGGGTTGTCATTGCGATTTCCCCCTCGAATGAAAATGTTGTTTACTTCCTCGGTGATACTCCCGGCAGCGGTTTTCATACTGTCTATGCCGGAGGCAACGATGACAACAGTCTCTGGAAGTACACGTATGTCTCCGGCGACGGGTCTGGCGCAGGCGGAACGTGGGTTAATCGCTCGGCGAATATGCCGGCGTTCGGCGGAAACGTTGGCGACTATGCTTCACAGGGCGGATACGATCTTGTTGTTGCAGTGAGACCGGATAATGAAAACACTGTGTATCTCGGCGGGACAAACCTCTATCGTTCTACCGATGGATTTGCAACGACTTCCAACACGACCTGGATCGGTGGTTATTCAACCGTCAATGATGTGAGTCAATATGCAAACCATCACCCGGATCAGCATGTCATCTTCTTCCATCCCACTAATTTCAGTTCGATGTTATCTGGTAATGATGGTGGTGTTTACAAAACAACTGATGACCTTGCCTCGACGGTGGCGTGGAATTCATTAAATCATGGTTATAACAACGCGCAATTTTATACTATTGCATTAGACCACGGAACTCCCGGAAATAATGTCGTCATCGGCGGGATGCAGGACAACGGAACCTGGTTCACGAACACGACCAACTCTGGAACCCCGTGGGTAAATATTACAGGTGGTGACGGAGCATATTGCGCGATAGCTGACGGACGATCCTCATACTATGCTTCGTTTCCCCAGGGTGATATCTACCGTCTCCTGCTCAACAATAGCGGACTGGGGACAGGATTCACCAGAGTTACTCCAACGGGCGCTTCAGGGTTCTTATTTGTCAACCCATTTCTTCTCGACCCGAACAACACCGATATGATGTATCTTGCAGGCGGAAATGTGGTCTGGCGCAATACGAATCTTACGGGTATTCCGCTTTCTTCCAACAGCACAACAAGCGTGAACTGGACACAACTGACAAATACGTCTGTCGGTTCTTCCACTATTTCAGCCCTGGGGATTTCAACTACTACCGCGAACCGTTTGTTTTATGGTACTGCTGACGGGAAAATATACAGGATTGACGGCGCAAATACGGGTAATCCTTCACCGACAGATGTATGGACGGGGAAAGGGTTTCCTTCCGGAGCATACGTCGAGTGTATTACTGTCGATCCGACGAATTATAACAAAGCAATCGTTGCGTTTTCGAACTACAGTATTAAGAGTTTGTTTTACACAACGAATGGAGGAACCAACTGGTCGGATGTCTCCGGTAATCTCGAACAAAATCCGGACGGAAGTGGCAACGGGCCGTCGACACGCTGGGTAAAAATCATGCCGAGCGGCGTCTCTTCAATTTATTTTGTCGGAACGAGTACCGGGCTTTATTCGACAACTAATCTCAACGGCACCTCGACGGTGTGGGGACAGGAGGGGTCGTCAACGATCGGTAATGTCGTGGTTGATATGATCGACGCAAGACAGTCGGACGGGTTTGTTGCCGTGGGAACCCACGCAAACAGCATCTTCAGCACGAATATTGTAACAAGCTTTACAGTGAAAATCCGCAAATACCGTGATACGGACGGCGACCCGTCGACAACGGGTGACCAGACCCCAAGGAAATGGCATCTTGCGTTGTACCTCAATAATCTGAGTAACCTTGTAGCACAGGCTGACACCAGTGAGTTGACTGTCAATAATCTTTCCGCGGGAACATACATTGCAGCCGAAGCTGACAGCGGATCACAATGGATTCGTATTAACGGCAACGGAACACGGTATGATACCCTTTCAGTTGGTACCACTGCTACTGTCATCGACACCTTTGCGAATCTCATGCAGAATACTTTGACAGTGAGGAAATTCCAGGATTACGATGGGAATTTCTCTACGACTTCCGGACGCGTGCTGAAAAGCTGGCATCTCGAAATTCATAAGAATTCTGCCGGCGGTCCATTGATTGCATCAGGCGATTCGACTATAGTAAGTGCGAGCGGATTGGGGGATGGAACCTACTACGCTGTGGAGGCAGATAGCGTGGATTGGAATCACCTCGGCTACGTTACGGATGGGTTTTCTGCTACTGCAAGCAGTAATAACTTTGCTCCGATCACGCTGGTTGGAGGGGGAGGCGGGACGATCGATTTTGTGAATTCAAATATCAACCAGATTTATAATTCATTGACGGTGCGTAAATTCGCGGACGAGGATAGAAATATTTCCACCACCGGAGACCGCGTCGCGAAGAAATGGCACCTTGAAATACACCAGGGAACGGTCAACGGGCCACTTGTTGTATCCGGCGATTCGTCTGTGTTAACCGCAAATATGTTGACCGATTGGATGTATTATGCCGTCGAAGCAGATAGTAACGATTGGATACATCTGGGATACAGCGTGGACGGCGGCGCCCCAGTCTCAAGCACGAATAATTATTACAGCATTACACTTTCCGGCGGCCAAAATTCCACCGTCGATTTCTTGAACGCGCCCCCGATTTATTCACAGTCATTCCGGACTGCAACAATGCAGGACTGGGCCTATGCTGCGGACAAAAAAGGAAAATTCAAATCTGCCAAACGGAAAGCTGACAAGGTGTATTTCCGTCGAAATATCGGTGCGCCGACATCGACAACTGGGTTTACTATGAAGACGAATATGTATTCGACGGGGAAGGTTTATTCCAGCAAAGCGAAAATAGATACTCTTATCCCTACTACCCCATGGGACAGCGTAAAAGAGGTGACATATAATGTTGCCCTTAACAGCGGTGATTCTCTTCAGGTTGAGGGACGTGGTTTATCGGGCAAGCTTTTCGACTTCTCTGTGGTCTGGGCAACAAGCCCTCGTCCGATTACCGTCCATTACAAAAAGGATACACCAGGCTGGAAACTGAATAAACTCGGTTTACCGATGCCGAATCTCAACAACGTTGGTGAAGAGTTGTTTCCTAAAGGTTTCGGACAAAACACGACGTACTATAATATTTTCAACCCTTTGTACATCGGTCAGCAAAAAGGAGGAACAAATCCTAACTCCGTTAAGCACTTGAAATTTACAGATGTCCTGAAGACTCTGATCAAACGTGTGAAGACTGGCGATGTTTTGCATACGCATGCGCCGCGTTGTCTGAACTATTTCGATACAGACGGCTCGCTCGACCCGTCAAAACCAATATCGAAACAGGTCCTCAGCCTTCCTCCGGACAAGCACAATAACAAGTTGTTGGCAGAGATTCTCGCACTCAAACTGAATGTAGCAGCAAGCGTTACCGGAAAATTTCCAGGAGGACTCGGCGGGTTAACCTATTCCGATAGCAGCTACCCGGGAAATCCCTTAAACGGTCAGACCGTCGATTCAATAATTATCAAAGCAGACCACCTCCTTGCGTGCTACTCGAGCGCCCCGTTAACTCCGCAGGAAGTCTATGATGCTGTCCGCGCAATCGATTCTGTCTTTTCCGGGTCGGTGGATACAAACGGGTTTGCTGCAAAGACCGCGCTCACAGGAACGAAGATGCTGTCGGAGGTGGGTATTCTCCACGCGACGCCGGGAGTTGTTCCAAAGATATTCTTTTCACCGGATGTGGTGAATGACAATACTCCTCTTGTGTATGCCTTGAGGCAGAATTTCCCGAATCCGTTCAATCCGGTCACGACCATTCAATTTGAATTGCCTGAGCCCGCAGTCGTTACACTGAAGGTGTATTCAATACTAGGTCAGGAAGTTGCCACGCTCATTGACAACGAAACAATGGAAGATGGCTTTCAGCAAATGGACTTCGACGCGAGCAATGTTGCCTCTGGCGTGTACTTTTACAGGATTGAAGCGCACGGACTTTCGGATGATGAACATGCCGGTCAAATATTCAGGAGTGTGAAGAAGATGATGGTACTGAAGTAAAATCGGATTTTTCAGGTAATGAAGCCGGTGCGGATGTTCAGTGCCGGCTTTATTTTTTTATGGAGGTAGCCATTACATGAATAAAATTTTTGATGATTGCTGCCGTGGCGCCCCAGATGTGGTATTTGTTAAAATGGAAATGCCAGACTGTAACTTTCTTGCCTTGAAACTCACGCTCTTCGGTGTCCGCATTCCGCTCATCAAGAAAAAATGAAAGCGGCACACTGAATACTTCCGCAACTTCAATCCGTTGAAGAGTATATTGTGAAGATTGCTGGAGGTATCCCACAACCGGTGTGATGATGAACTTCGAAGGAACCGGATGGTCGTCCAGTATCCCCAGGATATCGATAGTGTCCGGATTGATTCCGATTTCTTCATGAGTTTCGCGGACAGCTGTTTCAATTGGGTTCTTGTCGGAATCATCCTTCATCCCGCCTGGAAAAGATATTTGTCCCTTGTGGGATTCTACATCACTCGTCCGGAGTGTGAGAAGGATGGAAAGTTCATCTTTGTCAGAAATAAGAGGCACCAAGACCGCCGCACTCCTGAACCCTTGAAACTCGGCGAGAGCGATTGTCCGGCGGTGGTGCTGAGAAAGAGTCCTGGCGATATATTCTTTTGTCCACAGCACTGACTGTTTTCATCTGCCTGCTGAGGCAGAACGCTGCTTTGCTGCTTCATAGAGGAAGACCGCACTTGCGCTTGCGACGTTGATAGAGTCTGTCCCGTTGTTCATCGGTATCGCTGCGCGTTCCCGGCACACATCGAGGATCCGGCTGGATATTCCCTCCCCTTCATTTCCGAATACGATACAAATTTTTCCGGAAAAACTGCAGGTATGAATTGTCGTTTCTTCGTGCGGATGGGCTGCGATGATTCGTGTTCCATACCGTTCGGTGAGGTTTCTGAGTGTTGCCGACAGGTCCGAAACATGGTGTACCGGGAGATTGAACACCGTACCCATCGAGTTGCGCACTGCACGCCGTAGATACGGACTGCTCGAGGTTTCTCCTGCGAGAACTCCATCTACTCCAAAGGCGGCGCAGTTCCTGACAACTATTCCTACATTTTCAGCATTGACCAGCCCGTCGAGAGCGACAAGGAAATGACTTTCAGTTTTACTCGACAGGATGTTCTCGACAGGAACTTCAGCAGGTACTTTCGCGACCGCCATAATCCCCTGATGAAGGTTGTAACCCACAATAGTTTCAAGTAGCTCCTTTTCAGCAACGTATATCGTGACGGCGGAGGTGTTCAGGGCTGAAGTGGATGCAAGTTGCTCATGCCATTTCGGTGTCAGCAGCATGGAAATCACCGAAAGACCCGATGAAAGCAGTCTGCGGACAACCTTTTCTCCTTCCGCGACGAAGATGCCTTCCTTGAAATGCTCATGTGGGCGTCGTAAGGTGCGGAATGGCTGCAATTCCGGAATTGTAAGCGATTGAACGTATTGAATCACGGGTTTCATGTAATTCAAGATAATCGGTTAGTGGTTGGAAATCAACAATCCGGGGCAAAGGCTATGGTTCGGCTTCTATGTATTTCAGAATGTCACCGTACCCCCAGTTGCCTCTTACCGATAGTTTTCTTTTATTGTGTGACGATGAAAACAATCCATCCTCACACATTATTCGTACCTATTTGCAGGTAACCGTATAATGGTTTTGTTCTATTTATTACTTGCAGTTTTGAATCGTATAACTGCTGTCGAAGAAGCAGAGTTGATAAAGCGCATCAAACAGCGGGATGATCGTGCATTGGCAAAATTATACGACCTGTACGCAAAGCTTTTGTACGGTTTCATTCTATCTATTGTCAAAAAACAGGAAGAAGCAGAAGATGTGTTGCAGGAAGTCTTCGTTCAGATATGGGAAAAATCTTCATTGTTCGATACGTCGAAGGGGAATGTCTACACCTGGCTTGTTACCCTTTCGCGCAACCGTGCAATTGACCGTACCCGGTCGAAACAATACCGAATGCGGGACCAAACCATTACCGACCCGGCAGGAGAAAGTATTTTTCAATCCGATGACCACACTCCTTTTGATGCAGTTGTCATGCAGGAACGTGCACTCCGCATCCGTAAGGCGCTCGAGGCGCTTCCATCTGAACAGCAGGAAGCAATTAAGATTGCGTACTTTGGCGGATACACACAATCGGAAATTGCGGCTAAATTGAATATTCCGTTAGGGACAGTAAAAACCCGTATTCGACAGGGAATGAAGAAACTCCAGTCTCAAATGATGGAGCTAAGCTGAATATGGCTATGGATCAAGAAAGATTTCAGGACCTTTGTTCGGTATACGTGCTCGGGGCGCTCGATGGCGATGAGCTCCGTGAATTTGAGCAGGCACTTACCGAAGCGGACCAGGATCTAAAGAATATATTTATCGACCTTCAGGAGGCGGCACTCTATCTTCCGATAAGCGCCGCCGCTGAGGAGCCCTCTCCTGCTGTGAAGACAAAAATTCTCCGGGCAATTGGAAAAGCTACCCCTCAGCAACAGGAAAGCGCTTTTGCCAGGTTCGCGTCGAGTCTTGGTTTTGGTAAGCCTCAAATCGGATTTGCCGTCTCGTTTGCACTGTTGATGGTTGTAGCAGGATTAGGGTATTATTCGATGTTGCTCAAGCAGGCAATTGAACAGCGAGATGAGCAAATCGCACTGATGCAGCAGGATGTATCTGTTCAGCACCAGCAGTTTACAGCTCTGCAGGACGAGCTGACGCGGAAAAAAGAACTGCTCGAGATTCTTCAATCCCCCAAAATCGACGTTGTATTAATGAACGGGCAGGAGGTGAATCCTGGAGGATACGGAAAAATCATCTGGGATCCGGATAAGAAAAAGGCGATTTTGCAGATATCTAATTTGCCTCCGGTTCCCAAGGGTAAAGACTATCAATTGTGGGTAATAAAGGGTAAGACACCGATAAGCGCGGGCGTCTTTACAGTGAACGACCCTGTGAACGAATCGCTTTTCAAGATTGACCAACTTGTAGAAACCGACAAGAAGGTCATCAATGCCTTTGCCATAACCCTCGAGCCGAAGGGTGGAGTCCCTCAGCCAACCGGGCAAATGTATCTGTTGGGAAGCCCCTCATTGTAAGAATTTAAGTAGTTTCTGTTGTTAAAGGTACCTGAATGTGTGCGGGTACCTTTTTTCTTTTAATAAATCCGATCTCCACTCTTTCTCGTATTACCTACAGAGCTTCACAAGAAGCGGCTTTTCCATTCCTAATTCACAAATACATCAACAATAACTCATGGTGAACAATATGAAACGCTTTGTTCTCGTAGCGGCGGTTTTCCTGTTCGCGATTGCTTGTACTGTGTTCCTCGACCCCAAACCGACGAACGCATCGAGCCACCGCGAAGCGCCGCTCATCAGCAACGACCCGTTGGCTGATAACACCGACCTCTACGCTTTCCGCTCGCCGGACGATCCCAATATGGTGACAATCGTAGCGAATTATATCCCGCTCGAGCTTCCGGAAGGAGGTCCGAACTATGCGAATTTCGGAGAAAATGTCCGGTACGAAATTCACATCAAAAATAAAACGTCGGTGACATCATTGGGAAATGCCCGGGACGATATTACGTATCGTTTCACGTTCCAGCACAAAAATGAAGACCCAACGACGTTCTTCAATATCCGTTTGGGGAAACAGAATCTTAAGACCACCTACAAGTGTGAACGGAGTACTGATGGCGGCAGTTCGTTTACAACGATTGTCAACAACGGAGTTGTGCCTCCGAGCAATATCGGGCCACGCTCCATTGAAGGCGGCGCCGGCCTCGGGACAACTTATGATGCGCTTGTGTCGGGTGCAATTGCAACGGCGACGACGGGAGAAAAAATCTTCTGCGGACCGCGTGACGACCCGTTCTTTGTCGACCTCGGCGGTATCTTCGACCTCGGACAGACACGCAGTTCCTACGGCTCCGACCCGTCGAATTCATCAACAGTCCGTGATGCAGTCGCCGGTTTTAATATTCATGCCATTGTGATAAATGTCCCGATCACGACATTGCAAAAGGATGGCAAGTCCGCTTCTCAGGCATCGAGTATACTCGACCCGAATTTTGTCATTGGTGTTTGGGCTTCGGCAAGCAGACAGAAGATTACCGTTATGCGCGAAAGCGGGAAGGGAATAATGACATCCGGACCGTGGATGCAGGTTTCACGTCTTGGTATGCCGTTGACCAATGAAGCGGTCATTCCGATCGGGGACAAGGATTACTGGAACTCTGTCTCGCCGTACAGCGCGGATGAACAGGAGTTTGTAAAATATTTTGCAAACCCTGAGCTGGCACTCTACATGGACGATAGCCAGTTTGGCGGAGCAGTTCCTGCGCTTTCAGCCTTACGCGTTCAGTCGCAGTCGTATCCTGGACTTGGTGTTCTGCCGACCTATGCAACGCCGGGGCTGGATTTCCGAAACGGACATGACGGGGCTTTTGCCGTTACAAAAATTAACCCGCCTCCTGACCTTTCGGGAACAGCGTTTGCGGTGTCTGTTCAACCGGGGTTAGTAGGGCCGGCACAGCCTCGTCTTGTCGATATTTTCCCGATCTTTTACTTTGGCGTCCCGAATGCAATCCCGTATCAGCTGGCCACGGGCAAATCAGGCGGACCACTGAGTGCGGGTAAACCGTTCATTCATAATTTTCTGCCTGTCACAAACGATGGCGGGAAACTTTACGGCGGTGACATGCTTCGCCTCAACATGGCGACGCCTGTAACGCCGCGTGGAACGGATGAGTATACGAAATACGCCCGAATGGGATTGATACGTGCTGCAGTTCTCGGTTTAGTCGGACCCTTTAACACCAGCGCGAGCCTCGAATCGATTCCACACATGGACGGATTCCCGAACGGGCGGCGGCTGGAAGATGATGTTACGACAATCGAACTGCAGGCTGTCGGTGGTCTGGTGCTTGCAGCAGTGGGTTTACCGTTTGATGATGCTCTTGCCGGAAATTATTCCGACCTTGCATCTCCTAAACTGGTTGCCGAATTATCGTACAATGGGGGACCGACGAAGAATGATGTTCCGTTACTGGCATCATTCCCGTATCTTGCAAATCCGCACCGGGGGTTCGATTATGTCAAAGAACTTACGGTGAGCACTCCTCCCCCTGCGAAGACTGAACATGTCGGTGGAGATTTTCTTGGATTGAGTACACCGAAGGCGTTTATTCTCGAGCAGAATTATCCGAACCCCTTCAACCCCTCAACGGAAATACGATACCACATCTCGACAACTGATGTTGTGAACCTGAAGGTGTATAACGAACTCGGACAGGAAGTTGCAACGCTGGTGAACGAGCAGAAAGGTCCTGGAACGTACAGCGCCGTGTGGGATGCAAGAAACGTCGCGAGCGGGACGTATTTTTACCGGCTGATGGTCGGGAACGATGCTCTTCCCGTGAAGAAAGCTATTCTTATTAAGTAACACGTTCAATAACCAGTGAAGGCTCCGGCGTGAAATGGTGTCGGGGACTGCGGATGCCGGAGCTTTCACGCTTATTCGAGGAAAACATGAAACAGTACAGGAAAACGATATTTATTGCAGTGATGATTCTGATGGTTGGCGGTCTCTCGTATTTTTTTACACGACAACGGGAAAATATGTCCGACCTTCCGACATTAAGCAGGAGAAGTGGAAGCGCTAACGTATCATCAGAATTCCTGAACGCGCAGAAAGCCGTCGAGTATTATCGGGAAGAGATTCGAAAAAAGCCGGATGTTGTGAAAAATTATGTTGAACTTGCTCAGTTATTTCTCCAGGAATCGAGGATTACCGGTAATCATCATGAATATATTCCAAAAGCACAACGGCTGATTAATGAAGCGTTGAAACGTGACCCAAATGATTTTCAAACCAATATTACCAATGCGTCATTGCTTATGACGCTCCATCATTTTCAGGACGCGAAAGAAATTGCCGGTAAAATCATTGGGGAAAATCCCTACAGCGCTACGGCTTACGGCGTCCTTTGCGACGCTGACGTGGAATCGGGTCTGTATGATGAAGCAGTGAAGGCATGCGATAGAATGTTAACCCTTCGCCCCGACCTTCGTTCCTATTCCCGTGCATCATATCTCCGCGAGCTGCACGGAGACCCTGAAGGTGCAGCAGACGCTATGAAACTTGCCGCCGAGGCGGGGATGTCGGGACAGGAAAATCGCGCCTGGGCATTATACAATCTCGGCAAATTATATTTGAATGAAGGAAAACTCGACACAGCGGAATTTATTTTCAACGGCATTCTTACAGAACGCCCTGAATACGGTTACGCCATAAGCGGCTTGGCACAGGTGCGCCGGGCAGAGGGAAAAACTCAGGAAGCGATCGACCTGCTCAGCAAAGCCTACCAGGCAACACCCGAACATCTTTTCATCGAGCAGCTCGCTGAAATCTATCGGATGGATGGTCAGTTAAAGAACGCCGATGGTGTTGTGAAAATTGTACTCCAGATGTTCGAACAGCACGAGAAAGACGGATGGAATATCAACCGCGAATACGCAATGTTTTGTGCCAATCATGATATCAATCTTTCTGAAGCTCTGGACAGAATGAAGAAGGAATATAAAGCTCGTCCGGAGAACATCGATGTACTGGAAACATACGCGTGGACTCTCTACAAAGCCGGAAGGGTTTCCGAATCGATGCCTTTGATCGACCGCGCGATGCGGTTGAATACATCGAGCTTTTCTCTTCATCATCATGCGGGAATGATTTATTCCGCCGCGGGGATGAAGGAAAAAGCAGAACAAATGTTCGAGCGTTCGCGTAGCGAGAATCCATTTTGGAAAGTTATGCTTATCGATGGCGTGAATAACGCTTCGCCAGAAAAATCACTTGCATCGATCCAATAATCAAACTGTTTTTATTTTCCGAAAGAAAACATAAAGAAAATTATGAAAAAGATTTTAATTTTCGTATTCTTGATAACTTCTTTGAGTATGCTCAGTGCTCACCCGCTCGGAATTTTTAGCGTGAACAGGTACACGCGCATTGAGCTGGCAGGAGAGAAATTCCGACTTGTCTATGTCATGGATATTGCCGAAATCCCGACGACTCAGGAGTTCTCACGCATCGACGGTAATCATGACGGTATTGCAGATGACCAGGAACAGGCGTTGTATGCTAAAACAAAGAGCGGCGAAATCCTCAATGGATTAAACATCCTTGTTGATGGAAAAACCGTTCCTGTTGAAATGCAGAAATATGACCTGTCGTTTCCGGAAGGTCAGGGCGGATTAAAAACAATTCGCTTTGAACCCGTGTTTGAAGGCGTTCTTCCAAAAAATCAGAACTCCCACGGTCTCAATTTTATCGACCGTAATGCTGGAGAGAGAATGGGATGGAAGGAAATAATAATTCGTCCGTTGAATGGTGAAGAAATAAAAAATTCGTCGGTTCCGCAGAACGATATAACAAACGAGCTTCGTCAATACCCTGCTGACCGGCTTACGAATCCTCTTCAGGTTTCGGAGGCCACAATTGAATTTGTTCCAGGGAATATTACTGGAGTTTCCTCTGCAGTTTCGTTTACGCGTTCGCTCGTTGAAAAGACAAAAGACGGCTTTGCAGAATTAATCTCTGCGAAAGAATTGAGCCTTCCGGTGATGGTAGTTTCCCTGCTCATTGCGATGATGCTTGGTGCTGGACATGCCCTCACCCCCGGACACGGCAAAACAATTGTCGCAGCATACCTCGTCGGCCAGCGGGGCACTGCCAAACATGCTGCATTTCTAGGTCTGACTGTTACTGCGACTCATACGATCGGAGTTTTTGCGATGGGGTTCATAGCCCTCTTTGCTTCGAACTATGTTTTACCCGAAAGACTTTTCTCATGGCTCGGATTGATATCCGGCCTCATCGTGGTGGGAATCGGCCTTTCACTTTTGCGGAAAAGATATTTGACCGCAAGAGGGATAGTCCACACCCATGATGGCCACGCGCATTCGCATAGTCACGGTGATCACGACCATTCGCACGATGGCCGTTCACATTCACATCTTCCTCCGGGAGCAGACGGCGCACCGGTGACGTGGAAAAGTTTGCTTGCGCTTGGAGTATCAGGTGGTTTGCTTCCGTGTCCGTCGGCAATTGTCGTTTTGCTCAGCGCCATCGCGCTTGGACGTGTTGCCTTCGGATTATTGCTGATAGTCGCTTTCAGTGTCGGGTTGGCGGGAGTCTTGACGGGAATCGGTTTAATGATGGTGTACGCACGGAAATTTTTCCAGCGATTTACAACCGGTGGAGCGTTGATGCGATGGGCGCCGGTCTTCAGCGCGCTGGTGATTTCCATTGCCGGAGCGATTATTTCACAGCAGGCGTTCGCTCAAACAGGAATTGCTCTTCCGGCTGGTCTCCTGCACAGCACATTTTCGCTGGAAGCGGTCTTGCGTGCCGGTTCGCTTTCTATTCTCGGTCTCGGTTTTGTCCTTGGCTTGAAGCATGCCCTCGATGCCGACCATCTCGTCGCGGTTTCGACAATTGTCAGCGAGCGGAAAGGATTCTGGAGTTCGTCGATTGTCGGCGCGCTGTGGGGATTGGGGCATACGGCTTCTCTTCTTATTGTGGGATTGATTGTTATTGCATTCCATTTTCAGATTCCGGATAAAATTGCGATGGGAATGGAGTTTTCCGTCGCACTCATGCTCATCATCCTCGGTGCAAATGTGCTCTGGAAAATCAAAAAGGGAACGACATTTCACGTTCATACCCATGAGCATAACCATCATCTTCATGTTCACCCTCATCTTCATGAACATGCACATGAACAATCACATCATCATACGGCAAAGGTCGGCAAGAAACCGTTTTTTGTCGGAATGGTTCACGGAATGGCTGGAAGCGCCGCGCTGATGCTTGTCGTTCTTGCCACGATTTCTTCCCGCGCACTGGCGTTACTGTATATTGCGATTTTCGGAATCGGGTCAGTTGGAGGGATGTTCCTGATGAGCGCGTTAATCGGACTCCCATTTTCGATAACCTCCAAACATGACCGTTTGAATTCAATCATTCGCACGAGCGCGGGAATTATCAGCGTCTGCTTCGGGTTGTTTTACGCGTGGCAGATTGGCATCTCAGATGGGTTGTTCATGTAGCGGCATTGACCTCGTTCTCAAGGGCCGCCTGGGAACGAGGTTTGGTCATTCTTCCCGCATTCTCTAACTCTCTTCCTGCATTTATTCTTCCTTTTTAATTCCACAACCGTCAAGATCTCGCTTTTTTGACAAAAACACACTTTCTGGCATGAGAGTTGAGCTCTCTATCACATTTGACTTGCTTTCCCGGTAAAATTTGGATTAAATGGAGTTGGATTTTTTGAGAGGGTCAGAATGAAATATGGCATATCTACATTTTTTTTATGCGCGGCTATTTTGAGTTCGTGCATACATGCACAGACGTTGAGAGGAGTGCAATTAATTGGCAGCAATAACGGAAGTGTAGTTGGGTTCGGGGGCACAGTTTTGAGAACCAATAATGGAGGAAAAAACTGGACAAGCCAGTCAAGTCAGACAGGCATGAACCTGCATGCAGTTTCCTTTGTGAATTCATCAACCGGCACAGCGGTAGGCGGTGACGAGTATTCGACAACGGTTATCATACGAACGACGAACGGCGGGACGACGTGGACGCCTCAGTCGGGGAATGCTTCCAATTCTCTCCAGGGAGTATCGTTTATGGACGTGAACATCGGAGTCGCGGTCGGGAACAACGGCACAATTATCCGAACCATCAATAGCGGCTCAAGCTGGACAGCGGTATCCAGCGGAACAGGAAATCATTTAATCAGCGTGTCGCTGACCGGCAGCGGCGCTGGAGCGGCTGTGGGATATCTCGGCACAATTCTGCGCACCGGCAACGGCGGTTTATCATGGACAAGCGTCAACAGCGGAACCGGTAACGACCTCATCGGCGTCTATTTTGTCGACGCGAATCACGGGACAGCCGTTGGGGCATCCGGAACAATTCTACACACGGTGAATGGCGGCTCGTCATGGACCGCACAAACAAGCGGAACACCGTACGACCTGTATGGCGTTTACTTTTCCGATGCGAACACAGGAACGGTGACAGGTTATGCTGGAAGAATTCTCCGCACGACTAACGGCGGTTCGACGTGGACACTGCAAACGAGCGGTACGGCGCAAACGCTGACTAGCGTTTCATTCAGCGACGCGAATAACGGTATTGTTGTCGGCGGGGGGCAGACAATTTTGACGACGGCGAACGGCGGAGGAACGTGGAGCAAACAGTCGCTCACCGCAGTCGGTGATGAAAATGACCTGCCGAAATCAGGCTACAACCTCGACCAGAATTATCCGAACCCGTTTAACCCGTCGACGACAGTCAATTATGAATTGCCTGCTGAGAATTTTGTCACTCTTAAAGTGTACAATACTCTCGGTCAGATAGTAGAGGTTTTATTGAATGAAGCCCAGAACCCCGGGACACACTCAGTGCGTTTTGATGCGGGTAATCTTCCCTCGGGGTCATATTTTTACGCTCTCGAAGCGAAGAGTTTTAGCGGTAACAAGAATGCATTCACGCAAGTGAAGAAGATGTCGCTGGTTAGGTAACATCCGGGTTTCAGGGTCTCCTCCTGATCCGATCTGATGATCGGACGCTACGCTCCTAGGTCATTCCCGAATGCTTCTATCGGGAATCCAGACAGGGCTTTATCCTGGATTCCCACTAAAAACATGTGGGAATGACGTTTACACAATGCAACTCAAATGTATGTCGCCTTATTATAGAACGGCGCAAAGGCGGCAGTCAGCGCGATCTCGAAGGATTGCTGTCGTGTCAGAAGGTCGCGCGTAAGAATTCCCCATGTTCCCTGTTTACTCCGGACATCGATTTGCTGTGAAAATTCATCGATGACTTCAGACAGGTCCCTTCCTTTCACCATCACTTCATGAGCAATTGCGTCCGGGACGAGAACGTTGCCTGAGCTTCCGAAGCATCCTTTTTCTCCGTTGCTCACATACGCCCAGCTTTGAAGGAAGGCGAGTTTCTCACCGTTTGATTCAATAGTATGAAACCCTCCCTCCATGCCGATAAAGTAATCTGCAAGTTGATGTTCATCGGCGAGCTTCTGTTGTAATGACACAACCCGCTGTCGTGCGCCGTTCATGAGTTCTTCGATTGACCGGGGCATGACAACTCCTCCATCAACATCATACATTAGATACTTCACGTCGGCGAAAGGAGCGTGCAGCCGCTGTAGTGATTCGATAGTCTTCTTCACTGCATCGACTTTCGGTCCGCGTGTGCTGGCAATACCTATAAGCATGAGGCGACGATTGATATGAACGATCAGGATAAATATGTTAATTGTGTCTTTATCCTTGCGAAGTTAATATATGATTCTTTCAATGCTATATCAATATAAAGGACAGGATATGTCAACCCTGAATTTGATTCTCAGGGCTTATACCACTATATTCTCCGTACTATCAAAGAGAGTTCTTTTTTTCAACTTTTTGATGATTTTAGTTTATCAGGTAACAACCAACTCATTCTCAACCACCAATCCAGGAAGGAGACATCCATGCAGGCACAACATGCTGTGCGAACAGTGTCATTGTTCTTTGCGTTGCTGGTGTTATGCATATCGGTAAGTACGCACGTCAGTGGTCAGGCGAAAGAAGAGAAGTCACTCTATCAGCGGCTCGGCGGATATGACGCGATTGCCGCGGTCATTGATGATTTTGTCCCTCGTCTGGTGAATGACCCGCTGCTTGGAAAATTTTTCGCGGGACACGGTATCGATTCCAAGAAACGAATACGACAGCTTGTCGTGGAACAGATTTGTCAGGCAACCGGCGGTCCCTGTTTCTACACCGGTCGCCCGTTAAAAGTGGCTCACGCCGGTCTCGGCATCACTGAAGAGCAGTGGCAGACGGCAA
>CAZAFL010000032.1:0-27867 GCA_964484465.1 uncultured Chlorobiaceae bacterium | reverse complement strand
ATCACGAGCTGCATCGCCATGTTGTCGATTATTTTATCGTTGCATTCGATGTCAGGATACTCCTGTGCAACTTTTTTGGCAGTTTCTAGAAATAAACCGCCGGTAAATTTCATGATATTCGCCTTATGGACAATAGTCACTTTTTTCCGGTGCTCCTTGCGGGCGTATTCGAATGCAAACCGGACAATCCGCTCGGATCCAGCCCGGGTAATAATTCCGATCGTTTCAGCCGCGCTCTTCGCGGGATCGATGAAGTGTTCGATGCCGGCGTAAAATTCTTCGGTGTTTTCACGTATAACAACTAAATCAATCTTATTCCAGTGAGATTGTACACCGTCAAACGATTTTGCCGGGCGAAGATTCGTATATAAATCAAATTCTTTTCGTAGCGCAACGTTCACGCTTCTGAACCCCGTCCCGACAGGAGTCGTTAACGGTCCTTTAAGCGCTACTCTGTTTCGTTGAAGAGATTCAATGACGTGCTGGGGTAACGGATCTTTGTATTTTTCAATTGCAGTCAGCCCGGCATCATGCTGTTCCCACTCGATCTGTAAGCCTGTTGCCTTCACGACATCAACAGCCGCTTTGCAGATCTCAGGGCCTATTCCATCGCCGGGGATAAGAGTAATTGTCCGCATTCAAAATCCTTTATTTTCCATAAACTGTTCAATGTACGGAAAAAAGATGAGCGGAACAATTTTCGTTTGTCCATGAATTCCGGTAGGTATTGCGGAAGATAAAGAATTAGTGCGGTCGTCGAAGAGTTTTTGAAAGTCCTCCAATTGATCGGAGTATACTCTCAAGGCTTTGGTGACTATAGCGATTGTACAGAAACATATCGCGGAACAATTCCTTTGTGTCCCTGCTCGCCGATGAAGCGATATGATGTAAACTCCTATAGTCGGTTGTTGAAGAGTTTGGACTCGGAAGGCTCAATTCATTAACAGCTCGTCCGACAAATTGCGTCAGAAACAATGTCGATGCCATTAGTCGGTCATGACTTCGAGGGGTCATCTGACGGACAATTAATTCTTCCTGCCGAAAGAATTTCTTAATGCGATTCAGCTTAGCGGCTGAAACTCTGATTGGACAAAGGACAATTGTTCTTCCGGCAAGGCTCTTTGAAGCGCTGTCGGGCCCGAATAATGGATGTGTTCCAAGAATCGACACATGTTTCGGCAGGATTGACTTCATCCATCTGATTGGTTGCTCTTTCACTGAACAAACATCGCATACAAGTGTGCCGGGTTGGAGAGAGTCAGCAATGGTATGAAGAAGTGATGGCAGTGTGTGAATTGGAACCGCGAGAAGAATGTTCTTTATCGCTGATACCTCATGGATTGAGATTCTTGTAATGCCGGGGTCGACAACCGTCCACGATTTCTTATCTGCAACATACACTGTAAATTTTTTTTTGAGATGAAGAGCGGCGAATCTCCCGAATCTCCCATATCCTATAATCGCAATCGGTTTTTTCATACGGTTTTCTGGATCTCCCGTGCACGCTCGAACACTACCTCGAAGATTTTTTTGATGAAGAGTGGATCAAGATCTGTTTCATTTGCCAGCGCAAGCCGTTTTTTCATGATCTCTCGCTCACGTTTTGGATCAGGTATTGGAAGGCGATGCGCCCGTTTCCATCCGCCAATCTCATGGACGAAACTTTCGCGCTGGCTGATCAGGAGCATCAACATATCATCGATAAAATCGATTTCCTCTCGAAGACGTGCCACTGACTGAGTTTTTTGAATCAACTTCTGGCGCATAAGATGGTCGGCGATCACCAGCGCGACCATCGATTCTACAACCGGTACAACGCGGGGGCAAAGGCAAGGGTCGTGTCGCCCCTCGACCTTTATACTGCGTTTTCTCCCTTTTGTGTCAACCGTTTCCTGTGCCTTCGGGATGGAGGAGGGGGGCTTCACCGCAACGCGCACGATAATATCTTCACCGTTCGAAATTCCCCCAAGGATACCGCCGGCAAAATTCGTTTTCGTCCTCACTTTTCCCGACTTTTTGTCCTTGTAGAATGCATCATTGTGTTCACTCCCTTTCATTTTTGCGGCAGCAAACCCCGACCCGATTTCAAATCCCTTTATTGCTGGAATCGACATGAGCGCTTTGGCCAGGTCTGCCTCGAGCTTGTCGAACACTGGGTCGCCAAGTCCGACAGGGCAATTTCTTACAACCGCTTCAACAACGCCACCGAGGGAATCACCCTCGTTTTTCACTTTCATGATCTTCGCGATCATCTTTTTTGCTGCAACAGGATCAGGGCATCGCACTAAGTTCTTTTCAATCTGACTGTAATCAAATGTTTTTGCCACAATACCCGCAACTTCTTTGGTGTACCCGATGACATCGACGCCGCGTTGTGAAAGTATTTTTTTTGCTATTGCACCGGCTCCGACTCTACCCGCTGTTTCTCTACCGGACGAACGTCCTCCGCCGCGGTAATCCTGTATTCCGAATTTTGAAAGATAGGTGAACCCCGCATGTCCGGGACGGAAAAGATCTTTTATTGCGTCATACGCTTTTGGATTCTGGTCCTTGTTCCAGATCAACAGGCAAATGGGCGTGCCGAGGGTTTTGTTCTTATAGACTCCGCTTAAAATGTGAACCTGGTCGGATTCGCTTCGGGGAGTAGTGACGACACTCTGACCTGGTCTTCGGCGATTTAATTCTTTTTGGATATCTGCTTCGGTGATTTTCAGATTCGATCTGACGCCATCGAGCAGAACACCGACGGCTTTTCCATGACTTTCGCCGAATGTCGTAATCTTGAATAGTTTCCCTAATGCGTTTCCTGCCATAATTATTCCTTTGATTCTAATTTAGCAAATTCGTCCCAAAAATCTGGAAATGATTTAGTGACACACGACGGGTTTGTTATTACCATATCCTTAATACGCAGTCCTGCAATGGCGAAACTCATCGCCATGCGATGGTCATTGTACGTTTCGATGACTGAGCCGTGCAAGGGGCGGGGATGTATGGTAAGACCGTCTTCATGCAATTCAACCTCAGCTCCGATTTTTGATAATTCGGTTGACAAGGCACTCATCCTGTTTGATTCTTTATACTGAAGATGACGAATATTAGAAATGTTCGTGGGTCCCTGCGCAAATGCGGCAACAATCGCAAGGGCGGGGACACAATCGGGAAGAGCATTCATATCGATATCGGTTCCGTACAATTTACCTCCTTCGACCTCGATGCTTTCGGGGTGCCTGGCAACTTTACAACCCATTTCGGAAAGTATATCGATAAATTGTATGTCTCCCTGAAGCGAGTCTGGGGAAAGATTTTTCACAACTACACGGCCACCAGTGATGGCAGCTGCGCTGAAAAAGTATGTTGCCGATGAGGCATCTGCTTCAATATGAAATGTTTGTCCAATGTACCGTTGTTTGTTGCTGACAAGATAGGTCGACGGATCCATTGCAGTGACTTCTGCGCCAAACAGCCGCATCACATAAAGCGACATATCGACATAAGGAAGCGAGCTGACTTGTCCCTGCACTTTGATGTGCACCGGTTGTTTTGCGTAAGGAGCCGAAAGGAGGAGAGAGGATATAAACTGACTGCTGATTGTCCCATTGATGAGAACACGTCCTCCTGTGAAATGACCCCCATAAACTGTTACCGGAGGATACCCATTATTACTGGATGATTTGACTCCTGCAAGCTTAAGCGCGTCGAGTAGATCGCCAACTGGACGACGAAGCATCTGCTCATCACCAGTTATAGTGGTTTCTCCTTCAGTAAGGCTTGCAAATGTCGTCAGGAAGCGCATTGCCGTCCCGGCATTTCCGATGTGAATTGTTTTTGATGGTGGTCGTGGCTTGCCTCCAGTCCCGGTAATTTCAAGAGAGTCATCTCCTTCTGTGATTGTTACACCAAACTCGCGAAGCGCTTTGATAAGCACCATTGAATCGTCACTCGCAGAAGGGTAGAGCATCGTCGTTGGTCCATCTGCGAGTGATGCCGCAATCAGTGCTCTGTTTGTGTAACTCTTTGATGGCGGAACATCGATTTCAACATTGATGTGGTCGACGGTACGGATGCGTCGCGAAGGGTCGTTACTCATGCGAGTGAACCAACAAATAATTTCGATTGAAGGAGCGCCTGTTGTTTAAACAACTGTTCTCCTGTGATGACGCGACAACCCGCAGTTCGTGCATTTCTGATAAGAATCGTTTCGATTGGCGCATACACCGCATCAAAAACAACCATCCCCCTGCGGAGTAATGTTTTGGGATAAAGTTCGACGTCTGCGGAGCCGTTCATTCCCACAGATGTGCCGTTCATCAAAATATCGGAATGGATTTCGGTAAGGTTTTCCAAGCCCTCCGAAGTACATCCGAGCTCATCAGCGAGAACCTGAGCTTTATGGCGTGAGCGTCCGACGATCGTTACGCTGGCATTGTTTTTTACCGCAGCATACCCCATTGTTTTTGCAGTTCCGCCCGTACCCAAAACAGTAACGCGCTTATTCTTCATGAATTGTTTTTTTGGCAAAAGGGAAATAATTGCAGGAAGGTCTGTATTATATCCCATAATCCCGTTTCGCCGTATCAGTATGGTGTTCACAACTCCCAAAGTTTTTGCTTCCGGGTCTAACCTGTCGGTGAATGAAGCGATTTCCCGTTTAAAAGGCATTGTAACGCTGAATCCGTTAAGGAATGGAGTGAACGTGGCAACAAATGTTCCGAGGTTGTCGACGAGGAGATTAACATAGACTGCATTGATTCTTCTTCTCTGGAAAGCGTGATTATGAAAGTAAATACCTTTGCTCTGAGAAACGGGATTTCCCACCAAGCCAAAGATTTTTGTCTTACTATCCAAAGTATGAATTCGATAGTTTTTTTTCAAATCTTCGACAGAAAATTGTCCCGGCGCTGTTGGTTCTTCACCTTGGGGAGAGGCAAATGTGAGCAATCCGCCAAATTTTGCTGGAAGAATTCTGGTAACCTGCCCGCGTTCTCCCATGCACAACGCAATAATTTTTTGCCTTTCTTTTTTTGCGCGTTGTACCAGCTTCAGCATCCGCGCTGAGTCGGAGATGTCATTTGCCATTGCGGCAATTTTAATAATTGTCATTCCAGTCGCACGCATTCGATCGTAAATGGCGTCAAGGTCGGGGGGGGTTTCCTTGAAATTGTGATATGAAACAATGATGTTCGATGATGAGTGTCGCGTACGAAGATGTTGGAGGTTCTCCTTGCCTGCCGTTAATTCAATATCGATATAGTCTGCTCCTAATTCGAGCGCAGAAGAAAGTATTTGAATTTGTTGTTGTCTTGGACCCCTGAAATTTCCACCTTCTTCTTCTGCGCGAAGGGTGATAATTACTTTCGGTCGGGGTTTACGCAATAGCGACTTCAGGTCAAGGTCGCTGACATCATCAATGCGTACCTCCACGAGGTTGACTCCTTTGCCGATTGACCGCAGGCTGGTGATTGCGTCAGAAGTAGTTGTTGGCGCTATCGAGGGACAAATAATCATGAGCCGAGGAGTTGTCGTACCTTGTCATATGGGATGCTCACGCCCGTCTTGCCGCGACCGATTCCTGCAAGAAGAGTGTAATGGACGATTCCATTTTGCGCTTTTTTATCATACTCGGTCGCTTCAAGAAGTTGATTTATATTTATTGACGATGGCAGTTGCGTCGGAAGGCCGAAGGCTTCAAGCAATTTTTTAATACGATTGGTTTCTGTGCGACTGATCATATTCGATGAAGCTGAAATTGTCCCCTCGGCAACTATTCCGATTGCAACTGCCCTACCGTGCGGGATGCGATAATCGGTGATTGCTTCAATTGCGTGTCCGATAGTGTGACCGAAGTTGAGAATACGCCGCGCATCGGTATCCCACTCGTCTTGTTCCACAATGTTTCCTTTTAACTTACAACAACGTGTAATGATATGGTTCAGGACTATTGCTTTTCTTTTCATGATTAACTGAATATTTTTCTCGAGATATGAAAAGAGAGCTGCATCCAGAATGCAGGCATATTTGACGACTTCGGCGATTCCATTAGTAAACTCGTGCTGAGATAACGAACGCAATGTCGAGGTGTCGATATACACTTTCTTTGGTTGATAGAATGCGCCGAGCAAATTTTTTCCCTTGGGATGGTCCACAGCGACTTTCCCGCCGATACTGCTATCGACCTGCGCGAGCAACGATGTCGGAATTTGGATGAATGCGACACCGCGGTGAAGGGTTGCCGCCACGAATCCTGCCAGATCCCCAATCATCCCGCCCCCCAAAGCAATGATAACGGAATCTCTTCCGGCGTGGTGTGATAACAACTTGTCCTCAAGACGTTCTTTCATTTTTCTGCTCTTGCTTCGTTCGCCCGCGGGGACTGTAAGAAGTTTAATTTGATTCGTGTGTCTTGATAACTCCTTCATAAATTGATTTCCGTAGAGCTTTCCGACATTCGTATCGGTGATGACAAAATATGTAGAACCAATCCGTAATCGTGTGATATTGCTTGCGGCTCTTGCCAATGTCGTTCCGATAACGATCTGATAAGAGGGGTCGGATGTGCGTCGAAGATCGACGTTCACTGTTATAGGCATATTGTAACGTCGTGGTTGTGAGTTGAATTCGTAAACATGAAAATTTATTCGTCTAAAGCAATCCGCATTGATTTTACAAACTCAACCGATTTGTCGATAAAATGCTTTTGTGACGTTTGCTGAATAATTTTTATCAATGCAGAGCCGATAATGACGCCATCGCTGATGCGTGAAATGGTTCGCGCGTCATTCGGTGTTGAAATGCCGAACCCCACCAGGAGCGGATTTTTCGTTACAGCCGAGCGCGCCGTTCGGATGAACTGCTCCGCCTGATTTGACACAGAGCGGTGTTCGCCGGTGGTCCCGGTAATGGAGATACAATACAAGAATCCGCTTGAGGCTTGGTCCAACGCAACAAGCCGCTCATGAGATGTCGTAGGCGCTGCAAGGAAAATGGTATCAATGTTATTTTTTTTGGAGAGTTCCCTGTATTCCTCGCTTTCTTCCAACGGCAAATCGGCAAGGATCGTACCGTTCACTCCGGTTCTTTTGCAATCTGCCAAAAACGATTTGAGTCCGTATGAAAGAACAGGATTAACATACCCCATAAGGACCAGCGGTACAGTACTATGTTTTCGGATTTCTGTTGCAATCCCCAGGGTTTTTTTCAATGTCACGCCGTTGCGTAGTGCAATCTCCGAGCTGGCTTGAATTGTTGGTCCATCCGCAATGGGGTCGGAAAATGGGATTCCGAGCTCGATGATATCAGCTCCAGCCTTGTGTAAGGCAAGAACCAATGGCACCGTCGCATCGGTGGTCGGAAATCCTGCGGTGACGAAGAGAGAGAAAATTTTGGATGATGGTCTGTTATTAAAGAGCATGTGCGGTTACAGCATTCCTACATTGTTTGATTTCTTTGTGCCCCGAGTCCCTTCATGATTGCAGGCAGGTCTTTTTCACCTCTTCCGGAAAGATTCACTATCACAATTTCATCTTTCCCCGTATTCGGAATCAGATATTCGAGGTAAGCGAGCGCGTGTGCTGATTCTAGGGCGGGAAGAATGCCTTCCAGCCGTGTTAACGTAAGCCCCGCAGTAAGCGCTTCATCATCGGTTACTGAAACATACTGAATGCGACCGGCTTCTTTCAAGTAACTGTGTTCGGGTCCGACACCGGGATAATCGAGTCCGGCAGAAACAGAATGGGCGGGAAGGATTTGTCCGTTTTCATCCTGCAATACATAGCTGTAAGAACCGTGAAGCACTCCGGGCTTTCCTGCACCAAGAGTCGCAGCGTGTTTTCCGCTTTCAAGACCTAAGCCTGCCGCCTCGACACCAATCATATTCACGTCATCTGAGAGAAAATCATAAAAAATACCAATAGAGTTACTTCCGCCGCCCACACATGCCACGATATAATCGGGCAACCGTTCTTCGCGTTCAAGAATTTGCTGTTTCGTTTCTTTCCCGATCACTGATTGAAAATCTCTTACAATAAGGGGGTAAGGATGTGGTCCCACTACAGAGCCGATAACATAAAATGTGGTTCGAACATTTGTCACCCAGTCGCGAAGGGCTTCATTGATAGCGTCTTTCAATGTTCCTGTTCCCGCATTCACCGGTCTGACTTCTGTGCCGAGCAATTCCATACGCTTCACATTGATAGCCTGTCGTTCCATATCTTCCGTTCCCATATAGACGACACATTGAAGTCCCATCATTGCAGCAACCGTAGCAGTTGCAACTCCGTGCTGGCCCGCTCCTGTTTCGGCAATGATTCGGGTTTTCCCAAGAATGCTTGCAAGCAGAATTTGCCCGATCGTGTTGTTGATTTTGTGAGCGCCGGTGTGGCAGATGTCTTCACGTTTCAGATAAATTTTAGCCTTGCCAAATTTTGCCGTGAGTCGTGGCGCAAAATAGAGCGGCGTCGGTCTGCCCACGTAATGTTTTAACAATGAATGAAATTGTTGTTGAAAGCTGGCATCATTCTTTACTTTACCATAGGCAAGCTCAAGCTCACGTAAAGCCGACATCAATGTTTCAGGGACAAACTGTCCACCGAATTTGCCGAAGTGACCGCGTTCATCAGGAAAGCGTTTATTCATTTTATCATCTCCACGGCGGATGAGTCACGTTTATAGCTTCGGTTCATTATCGGTGAAAGCTGTTCTAATTTTTCCAAAAGAGTTTTTAGTTTTGAAGGTTTTAATGATTGATAGCCGTCTGAAAGCGCCATTGCAGGATCCTGATGCACTTCGATGATGAGTCCGTCAGCACCCGCTGCTATCGCCGCAAGCGACATTGCCTGAACTGCGTCCCACACGCCGACTCCGTGACTGGGGTCGACAATAATCGGAAGGTGTGAAAGCTTCTTGATAATGGGGATAGCATTCAAATCGAGCGTATTTCGTGTTGCAGTTTCAAAGGTCCGAATGCCGCGTTCGCAAAGGATGACATTATAGTTTCCTCCGTGAAGAATATATTCCGCTGCCATAAGCAGTTCTTCAATTGTTGCGGAAAGACCTCGTTTCAACAGAACCGGTTTTCGGATTGAGCCGAGCGCTTCGAGAAGTGAATAATTTTGCATATTCCTTGCACCGACCTGCAGGATATCAGCACATTCGGAAACAATATTTAACGTCTCAGTATCCTTAACTTCAGTGACGATGTGCAAGCCCGTAGCGTGTTTGACATCTATGAGATATTGAAGAGCCTCTTCTTTCAACCCTTGGAATGAATAGGGAGATGTCCGCGGTTTGTAAGCTCCGCCGCGAAGGAATTTTACACCAAGGCCTTTTAGTGTAAATGCTATATCCATGATTTGTTGACGGCTCTCCACTGAACAGGGTCCGGCGATGATTGTCAGTCCGTGACCGCCTATCTTTTCTCCATTGCAGGAAATAACAGAATCCTCAGCTTTAACATCACGGCTGACAAGCTTGAACGGTTTGGAGATTGGGATTGCGTCGAGCACACCCGGCAGGTTAAGGAACAATTCAGGGTCAACTTTTCCTTTATTTCCGGTAATGCCGATTGCCATTCTCATCTCACCGGGAATTTCATGGGCGGCAAAACCGAGAATTCTGATTTTTTCTTTTACGCGTTCAATATCCCCGCGTGGAGCGTCTAATTTCATGACAATAAGCATATACTATCTTTCAGAATATTGGGATCGTAATGAGGATATAACATCAAACAATAATTTGACTTTCGCATGATCTTTTTTTCCTGGGACAAGTTCGACCCCGCTATTAACATCGACGGCAAAAGGAGCGACCCGTTTGATTGCATCGATAATATTTACAGGTTGCAACCCACCGGCGAGAATCACCGGATGAAAATGTTTCATCTCAAGCGCGACGGAAAAATCAGGCAAATTTCCCGAACCGCCGTATTCGCCGTCTTTTGCTCCATCAAGCATTACTGCCGACACGCTGAACTGCCGGAGGATGGCCGTTTCTTCTTGCCTCCTGAACCGAAAAGCTTTCCAAACATCGACCCCATGATATCCCTCACACTCATCAGGCGACTCATCGCCGCTCAGTTGAACGACCTGAATGTTTGTTGTTTCAATAATTTCTTCCACATGCTTTTGTTCTTCATTGACAAACACCCCAACTGATTTTACAGAAGTGGGAAGTGCCTTTATCAACTCAGCTGCACGCTCCGGTCTGATATAACGAGGACTGTCTTGATAAAAGATAAATCCGAGCATATCCGCGCCTGCTTGCGCACAGAACAGGGCGTCCTGCAAATTGGTAATACCGCATATTTTAACTTTCGGCATCATCAGGATAACCCATCGAGAAGATTGCGGAGAGCTACCCCCGGTTTATATGATTTTACAAGATATTCACCGATCAGGGCAGCTTGTACACCTGAAGATTGGAGCTTCTGTATGTCAGCTGAAGAAGAAATCCCGCTTTCGCTGACCAGAGTAACATCCTTTGGTATGCGATAAGCCATTTTCAACGTTCTCGAGATATCGACCGTAAACGTTCTGAGGTCGCGGTTATTAATTCCGATAAGCTTCATTGTTTCAAAGTCTAATTTATCAATTTCCGGTTCATCATACAATTCGACAAGGCATTCCAGATTAAATTCAGTTGCAGCAAGAAACAGTTCTTGAAGCTGGCTCTTGTCGAGAATACTTGCAATAAGTAGGACAGCATCCGCACCATAAGCCTTTGCTTCAGCAAGTTGATATTCATCGACGATGAATTCTTTCCGCAGCAAGGGAAGGTTCACCGATTTCCGTACGAGGAACAGATCGTTCAACGAGCCGCTGAAAAATTGCTGGTCCGTCAGGACAGAGATGGCTGTAGCGCCGTTCAATTCATAATCGCGTGATAGCTGCACCGGGTCGACACTGTCGTTGAGGATACCACCGGACGGGGAAGCGCGTTTGACCTCGGCGATAACAGCAAAAGACTTGCCTGAACATAATGCATTTCTGAAGGGAAGAGGTCTGCGCTCGAAAAACTCCATGCTCGAAAACGACGACAATGGTTGCTGCTGTTTGCGTCGTACAATTTCCTCCCGCTTATGTGAAACGATAGTATCGAGAATACTCATGAATTGCTTATTTCCTTTAACCGGTGAAGCTTGGTAAGTGCTTTTCCTGAATCTATCGATTCGGCAGCAAGAGAAACGCTATCTTCAATGCGTGTTGTCTTCCCAGCAGATAAAAGTCCCAATGCTGCATTCGCGATAACTATATTGCGGTGAGGGCTATTTTTTCCCTCAAGAATGTCCAGTGCGATCTTTGCATTTACCTCGGCAGTTCCACCAAGAATTGCGGATGTTTTCACTGCAGGAAGACCAAACGCCGAGGGCTCAATGCGGTATGTTTCATTGGGAAGATTTGTCTTTATATCGTAAACAGTAGTTGGGGCTTCAAGCGACACCTCGTCGAGACCTTCGTGCGAATGAACCACGAGAACTCTAATTGAATTGAGCATCGAAAAAACTTCAGCCATTTTCTTAGCTGTCGTTTTGTTGAATGCACCGACGAGCTGGCGTTTCACGTTGGCGGGATTTGTCATCGGTCCCAGAATATTAAAGCATGTTTTTACTCCCATCTCTGAACGGGGCTTTGCAGCATATTTCATTGCAGGGTGGAAGAGCGGAGCAAACATGAACCCAATCCCAACAGAGTTAATGCAGGCTTCGACTTTCTCAGGCATAAGCTGGATGTTGATGCCGAGCGACGCGAGCACATCTGCGCTTCCGCACGAACTTGAAATTGAACGATTACCATGTTTTGCTACCGTTACACCCGCGCCCGCAACAACAAAGGAGGCAACAGTAGAAATATTAAATGTTCCCGCCCCGTCTCCGCCGGTTCCGCACATGTCGATGGCATCAGGATCGTCAATCCTTATCTTCACAGATTTTTCTCTCATTATTTCTACAAACCCTAAAATTTCCCATGGTTGTTCTCCCTTCATCTTAAGAGCGATAAGGAACGCTGCAATTTGAGCATCGGTTGAATTGCCTTCCATGATAAACTGCATTGCCTGTCGCGCTTCTTCTTGACTTAAGTTCTGTCGTTCGGTTAATTTCTGGATAAGTTCTTTCATACTGTTGTCTTAATGCTATTGAACCAATTGGCAATGAGTCGGGGACCTTCTTTTGTTAAAATCGATTCAGGATGAAATTGAATGCCCTCGACAGAAAATTCCCTATGTTTGAGGCCCATGATGGTAGTTTCATCGGCTAAAGCCGTTATTTCGAGTTCTGGGGGTAATTTATTGGGGGAAACGACCAGAGAATGGTAGCGCGCAGCCTCAAAAGGGTTTGAGATGCTTCGGTAAATGGGAGCATGTTTATGATATATCTTTGATGTTTTTCCATGCATTAAAGAGGGAGCATGAGTGATTTGTGCTCCGAAAGCATAACCAATTGCCTGAAGACCGAGACAAACACCAAGTATCGGGAATTTAGGACCAAGGTTTTTAATAATTTCGACACAGTTTCCTGCATTTTCTGGTCTGCCTGGACCAGGTGAAATAATAATTCCAGCTGGGGACAAGTTTTCAATTTCACTAAGGGTGATTTTATCGTTTCTAATAATCCGGATCTCCTGTGTGTACAATCCCAGAAGCTGCACCAAATTGTAAGTAAATGAATCGTAGTTATCTACTATAAGAATCAATGTATTATCCCCTCTGCTATATGTAATGCTTCAACCAGCGCTTTAGCCTTGTTAATAGTTTCCTGATACTCTTTTAAAGGGTCTGAATCTGCAACTATTCCAGCACCAGCCTGAAGAAAAAGTTTTCCCCTTGAAGCAAACATTGTTCGTATTGCTATGCATAAATCCATGTTGCCGGAAAAATCAAAATATCCAACCCCTCCCGCGTAAATGCCGCGTCTATTCTTTTCCAGCTCGTCGATAATTTCCATAGCACGTATTTTTGGTGCTCCCGAAACGGTACCTGCGGGGAAAGTCGCCCTGAGAACATCAATGCATGATTTATCCTTCGGTATTTTGCCAGTAACTCGCGACGCAATGTGCATGACATGAGAATATCGTACGGTAAACATCAAACGACCGACTTTTACTGACCCCAGTTCGCATACACGGCCTAGATCGTTCCGCCCCAAATCAACCAGCATAACGTGTTCTGCACGCTCTTTCTCATCTGCCAGAAGGTCTGTTTCGAGTGCTTTATCCTCTTCTTCTGAAGCACCCCTGGGTCGAGTTCCGGCAATCGGATACACTTCCGCAGTGCCCTGTTCTGCGCGCGCAAGGATTTCAGGAGACGATCCGATAACATTATACTCGCCAAACTCAAGGAAATACAGATAGGGGGAAGGATTGATGACTCTGAGACTGCGATAGACGTTAAATACATCGCCGGTGTAACCGGTGACAAATCGTTGGGAAAGAACCACCTGGAAAATATCCCCTTCCGTTATGTAATGTTTTGCCTTTCTTACCATCGATTGAAATTCCTCGGGAGTCATTTCAGGCTCAATCGCGCCGGACGATAGCTGAAACTTTATTGTCTGTGGATAGGGCTCAAAGATCAGCTTCTCTAACGCACTGATTTGGTCAAGTGCATGTTGATATTGCGGAAATAATTCCTCCTGAGAATCAATGATGACGTTGTTGATCAGGATGATTTGATGTTTCAGGTGGTCAAATGCAAGGACTGTTGTAAATAGTCCCAGAAAACTGTCGGGATAACCGTACTTATCAGCTGCATTCCCGGGAATATCCTCAATAAAACGGACTGCATCGTATCCGATAAAACCGACCACACCGCCATTGAAACGGGGAAGATAGGGGAGATGCGGTTGTCTGAATTTCTCAATGATGTTGTGAATAGTTTCGAAGAAGTCTTCATTCGAAACGCGCTCGGTTCCCTTTTCTATGATTGTTGTTGTTTTGTCACGACACGCAATCATAAGAATAGGATTGCGGCCTATAAATGAATACCTGGCAACGCGTTCACCTCCCTCGACGCTCTCAAACAGAAAAGAATATCCCTGTTTAATTCGTTGTTGAGCTGTATCATTTTCGCTATTTTGTCGAAGGCGCATATAAGCAGAAACCGGCGTCAGCGTGTCGGCAAGCAATGTTTTGCTTACCGGTATGACATTAAACGATTTAGCAAATACTCTGAATTCTTCAAAAGTCATATTCAGTATCTCAAAATCAAGGTGAATGAGTCCCAAATGGCATAAAATCAAAAGCCCCTCTTGGTGTTCCAAGAAGGGCTTTTCGGTTTACTGCAAAACTTATTGCTTATGCCGTTCTTTTTCCACCAGGCGCACCAATTGGCCGATACCAGTACCAATTCCAGAAAGCAACATTATTAATGGTAAAATTCATAAGCATGACTAACAATACGAATATTCCGGGATATTGTCAAGTTTAAAATATGCCCAATTCAACCAATGGTCAAGAAAAATGGGTATTTTGAACTTTCTCCAGTTCTTGTGTCAACCGGTTCCATTTGAAATATTCAGAGGTTAACTCTTCCTGAAGCGCCTTATACCGTTCTGTCATTTCCCTGATTGCATCACCGTCCTGGTATGAAGCAGGGTCTGCCATCAATTGTTCGATTTCGGTTTTTTCCTTTTCTTTCCCCTCAATCGATTTTTCCGTTTTCTCGATTTCTTCCATAATAGGTTTTGTCTTTTTATACATTTTTTGGCGTTGTTCAGCTTCACGTCGTTTTCGTTCTTTTTCATTTACAGAAGGAATTAGACGGGGAGCAATTGTCTGCCCCTGTTGACTCGACCGTTCATTCTCTTTTCTATAGAGATATTCAGAAATATTACCCGGATATATTCTGATATTACCGGATTTAAATTCCACTACTTTATTAATAATCGGGTCGAGGAAATCGCGGTCGTGCGAGACTATAACATAACTTCCCTGAAAGTTGCCTAATGCCTCCTGAAGAATGCCTTTTGATCGCATATCGAGATGGTTCGTCGGTTCGTCCATTATGATGAGGTTTGAAGGTTGAAGCAACATCTTTGCCAACGCAAGCCTGCTTTTTTCTCCGCCCGAAAGCACCGCGACCTTTTTGAAGACATCATCTCCGCTGAATAAAAAACACCCTAACAGTGTACGAAGCTTTTTTCGAATTTCACCGGTAGCGATTTCATCGACAGTTTCCAGAACTTCATGCTGTGGGTTTAATTCCTCGGCTTGATGCTGGGCAAAATATGAAATGAAGACACTATGTCCAGTTATCCGGTGTCCGCTGTCGATCGGTTCGGTACCAGCGATGATGCGCGAAAGGGTGGATTTACCCGCACCGTTAACGCCGACGAACGCGATCCGGTCTCCGCGGTCAATCTCAAAATCGATACCGCTAAAAATCTGAAGGTCGCCGTATTTTTTATGGACATCGTGCAGTTCCATGACTACCTTACCGCTATGAGGGGCAGTGGGGAACTGAAAATGGATTCCGCTTTCTTCTTCCTCAATTTCAATCAAGTCGATTTTCTCGAGCTGTTTGATGCGGCTTTGTACCTGACTTGCTTTTGATGCCTTGTAGCGAAACCGGCCGATAAAGCGTTCGGTCTGTTTTATCTGCCGCTGCTGGTTTTTAAAAGCGGCGAGTTGTAACTGTTTGCGCTCTTCTTTTGCTTTAACATAAAAAGTGAAATTGCCGGCATATTCGGTCAGCATGCCAAGGCTTACCTCGAATGTTTTTGTCGTTATCGTATCGAGAAAACGTCGGTCGTGCGAAACAAGGACGACAGCACCTTCGTAGTACTGAAGATATGCTTCAAGCCATTGTAACGAATCGAGGTCGAGGTGGTTCGTGGGCTCGTCGAGCAACAGGAGTGTGGGCTGGATAAGAAGGAGCTTTGCCAATGCAATGCGCATTTGCCATCCACCACTAAATTCTTCGGTCTGCCGGGTCATATCGGTTTGGGAGAAACCCAGACCCATGAGTATTTTTTCGATTTTTGCCTTGAGTCTGAATGCTTCACTGTCTTCGAGTTTATGCTGCAGTTCGCCGTATATTTCGAGGAGTTCTTTAAATTCGTCCGAATCGTGTGGAACCTGTGACATTCGGGTATGAATTGCTTCGAGGTTTGACTGAAGCTCAAGAATATTCCCAAAAACAGACTCGACTTCATGGTACAAAGTATTTCCTCTGGTATGAATGCCGTCCTGAGGCAGGTAGCCGACGGTAACATATTTTGCTTTTTCAATTATGCCGTTGTCCTGGAGTGCTTCTCCAACTAGGATTTTTAGGAGAGTAGATTTTCCGGCCCCATTCGAACCCACAAGTCCGATGCGGTCATGCGAACCTATGCGGAACGAGATTTCTTTGAAGAGGTGTCTTCCTCCGAACTGGAGTGATATATTTACTGCAGAGATCATTGAATACAATATACAAATGAGGACAAGGATTCACTGGATAGAAAGGGTTACCTACTATCAGGGGAAAAAATGATACAACATCAAATAAATCACCACACCCGTTACGGAAACATATAACCAGATCGGGTATGTCCATCGGGCGATTGACCTGTGCTTTGCGACCGAGTCCTTAAGTCCACGACGTAATGTAATGATTGCGAGCGGGACGATTGCGGCAGCTAATATTGTGTGCGACGTCAATATTGTAAAATAGAGAGGGCGAACCCAGCCCTCTCCGTTGAAATGTGTCGTTCCATGGACAGAATGGTATGTCAAATACGAGATCAGAAACAGAAGTGAAACGCTAAATGCTCCAATCATGCATTTTTTGTGAGCTGCTTTGTTGGCGTTCTTAATATGCTGATGTCCTGTGAAAAGAAGAATTGCACTTACAGAATTAAGAATGGCATTGGCTGTTGGAAGGTGATCGATCATTGTTCGATTTTTTTTGCAAGAATGGTTGCATCGCGGACCAAATCCTTCATTGCTTGATCATCATCGCTGTCATAATATCCGCGGATTGCCCCGTGGAGGTCTACAAGCACAAATTTTTGGCTATGGATGATTCCATCTCCCTCGATGCCGAGGCCGAGATGAAACCCCTCCTTCGTAAGTCGATAAATCATTTCTTTGCTGCCGGTGAGAAAGATCCATTTTCCGGGAGTTGCGTTGTATTGTCTGGCGTATTCCCTCAATGCGGCAGTTGAGTCATTCTCCGGGTCGACGGAAAAGGAGATAAATTGAATGTTCGACTGTGCCGAGAATGTTTGTTGAAGCTCCGACATTTTTGTGCTCATCACCGGGCACGCGCCGGCGCACTGCGTAAAGATGAAATCGACGATTGAAATTTTTCCCTGAAAATTGTTTTGAGAAACGGTTCGTTCGCTTTCGGAAATCAGTGAAAATTGCGGAACCTCACCGAACGTTGGAAGCAGCGCTTTTTTTTCCAGACGAGACGTCCAGTACCAGTGGCCGATGATGATAAGACCGAGAATCAGCGGGGTGCCGAAGACGACAAGTACGAAAAGAAATTTTTTTGAAGGCATATCAAACAGCTTGTGATTTGCGGACAAACAACGCGCTGAAGGTGAATGTTACGAGTGCGAATGCCACCGTAATCATACAGGAAAAAGATAGTGAAGAAAAATCCCGGATTGCGTTCGGATTGTTGAGGTACAATCCCTGCCTGAGTGCGACTATGCCGTAGGATAACGGATTGATGGTCATAACATGTCGAAGCCAGCCGGCGGCGCCGGAGACCGGGAACAATGCACCGGAAAGGAGCCACAAAGGGATTAAGAACAAATTCATTATTGCGTGAAAACCCTGCGTCGATTCCATCTTCCATGCGATGAGGAAACCAAGCCCTGTTAGTCCGAAGGAGATGAAAAAGAGTACTGTAACGACAACGAAAACCGTCGACAGGTCAAGGTGAATACCTAAAAAAGGAGCAAGGACAAGCATAAGAATCGCCTGGAAAAGGGACAAGAGAGTTCCTCCCATAATTTTACCCAGTGCTATGCTTGCACGTGAAACCGGGGCGACAATGACCGATTGGAGAAATCCTTCCTTTCGGTCTTCAATAATGGAGATTGTAGAAAAGATAGAAGTAAACAGAACAATAAGCACCATTGTGCCGGGAAAAAAATATTCCAGGTAATTCATTTCGGGGGGTGCGTCCGGATGCTTGAACGAGCTTCCGAGACCTGAGCCGATGAGGAACCAGAATATTATCGGTGAGCCGATAACGCCGATAATTCTGCTTCGCTGGCGGTAGAACCTGACGAGCTCACGACGACAAAGCGTATATGCGGAGAGAAAGAAATTGAACATAAAAAAATAAACTTATGTTAAGATAGCGAATTTTCCTTGTCATACCAAAAGGTGTGTCCGGTTTTGCGGATAAACACGTCCTCCAGTGAAGGTTTGGCAAGCGTCACCGAGGTAATTTGTCCCGGAAATGAGTGGATGAGCCGGGGAATAAACTCGTGACCGCTTGTTCGCTCGATTCGTATTGTTCCGCCGACAATTTGTGGCGAGCCTCCGAATTCCTGCTTAATAGATGCACACAGTGATGCAGGCTCACTCGCTGTAACGGAAATGATATCTCCTCCGATTTCGTGCTTCAGCTCGTACGGTGTTCCCAGCGCGACGAGGTTGCCGCGGTCGAGAATGGCCAACCTGTCGCTTTGTTCAGCTTCGTCGAGAATGTGCGTTGTAAGAAGAATAGTTACATCGTCTTTGTCGCGAAGGTTCTGAAGATAATTTCCAAAATCGTGCCTTGCGCCCGGGTCGAGCCCTGTGCTGGGTTCATCTAATATTAACAATTGCGGTTGATGAAGCAGGGCCTTTGCGAGTTCGACACGTCGCTGCATGCCGCCGGAAAGGTGCTCAATGATATCATTTGCCCGCTCCGAAATCCCTACCTTTGTCAGCATTTCTTTGATGCGCTGTTCGAGCGCGGTTCCACGAAGACCGTAGAGGTGTCCCTGATGGAGGAGGTTTTCCCCTGCCGTGAGTTTCTTATCGAGACTCGGGTGCTGGAATACCACGCCGATGAGGTTGCGGATCGCTTGGCGCTGCTCTCGAAGATTCAGTTCAAAAATATTTACATCGCCTGACGTTGGTTCGAGTAATGTTGAGAGAATTTTGAAGAGCGTGCTTTTTCCACTGCCGTTCGGTCCCAGCAAACAGAAAATTTCTCCGCGTTGGATTGAAAAACTAAGCTCGTTTAGTGCAATCCGTTGTTCTTGCCGGCGGCGAGATGGAAGATAAGAGTGATGCAGTCGCTGAATATCTACAGCATTGGGCATTGAAGAAGTAATTTACTTAAACAACATGAAGAACAAGAAAAGGCAGGTTATGTCTTATCCAAAACCATCAAAATCATCAATGCCGGCAGGTAAACAAGTGATGCAAAAAACATTCGCCGGGAGTAGGAATTGACCTTCGCCAGGTCTTCCTGGTCTGTATGACCTGAGTATTTTGAAAGAAGAATCGCAATACTCAGAAATCCGGTTCCTAGTACGATCGATCCAATGATCGAGGTTATGCCGGTCATTCCAAGAAATGTCGGTGTCAGGCTGACCGGAATCAGCATCATTGTATACCATAGGATTTGACGGCTTGTCCTGTTGCCGTCATCATCCGCCACAGTGAGTATCTTGAATCCTGCCCGAGCATAATCTTTCCGGTACATCCATGCCAGGGAAAAGAAGTGCGGCATCTGCCAGCAGAACAGAATTGCAAAGAGGATCCATGCTTCAGTTGTAATCTCGTTTCGGACCGCAGTCCACCCCATCACAGGTGGTAACGCGCCAGGGATTCCGCCGATAACGGTCGAGAATGGTGTGACGCGTTTTAACGGTGTGTAAAGAAACAGGTACGTTGACCATGTCAGTATTCCTAAAAAACCGGTCAGAACGTTGGTGAAGAGTACCAATTGCACAATACCGATAAGAGAAATCAGCGAACCGAATATGCACACTTCCAACGGGGAAAGGCGGCCTGCCGGAAGCGGTCTGTGATCTGTTCGCTTCATCAGGGCGTCGTACCGCCTCTCAATGAATTGATTCAGCGCCCCTGCACCGCCGCCGACAAACAGAGTCCCGATCCCGGTGTGGAAGAATAACCATCCGTTTAATGTTCCGCTAGTTGCGAGATAAAAACCACAAAGGGTTGTCAATACTGACAAGCCCGTGAGTTCTGGCTTCATCAGCTCAAGATAATCCATTATCCGCGCGCGCGCGCGAATTGTCGAAGTGTCTAACATTTTCACTTCACTGTTCATGCAGGAACTTCCCGTGTTGAAAAAGAAAGTGCATGTCTTTTTTGCCGGAGACCAAACAGCCTGACAGCGTGTAACGATACCAAAACACCTGTGACCAACAATAAAGACCCGCTGGCGACATGCGCGGTCGTGATATCGACCGCTTTGCGGGAAAGCACTGTGTATGCACCCAGGATCACCTGAAATACTATAAGCGAGAGGAAAATATATCCGAAACGGGGTAAACGTTTCGAAGCGGATGACAATCTGATCAAACGGAAAGACGTCCAGATGACCATTGCAGCAACGACAACTGCCCAAAAACGATGAAGCATGTGAATAAGAATCTGGTTTGATGTAACTGCCCCATCAGCAGCTATGCGAATATCAGATTGAAGGAGCTGCTGGTTATATTTTGTAAGCGCTTCTGGAGTCAATGCAGGGAATACCTGCCCGTATGCAAGCGGGAAATCAGGCACTGCAAGTCCCGCATCGGAGTGGCGCATCCATGCACCCAGAATCAATTGAATGAAAATGGTAATTGTTGTGACGACCGATAATTGTAATATGGAGCATTTTGTTTTTTCAGCGGGGGGGTGAGCCGGTTCGTTTCGCCACCATGCCGAGGTGACTAACGCGAGCGTAGAGATGATACAGAAAAAAGTTTGAGCGAGAGTTGCGTGACTGACTGAGATAGCAGTTGGCAGAAGAAACAACACTGTCAATCCGCCAAGCACTCCCTGAGCAACAACAGATCCAAGCGCAATCACTCCAAGCAGACGGACCCACCGGCGATCTTCACGTCTCCACAGCCAGATAGTAAGAATAACAGTGAGAAATCCGACAACAGAAGCGATCATGCGATGGCTGTGTTCGTAAAAAATGCCTCCGACCATCTGGTCAAGAGGAAAAGCAAACATGAAGTGACCGTATGAGGTTGGCCAATCGGGAACTGAAAGACCGGATTGTGTGCTTGTGACCAGACCACCCGCGATAATCAACAGAAACGTGCAACAGGCGGTAAAGAGAATGAATCGGTGAAGGTTTGAGTAGCTTGTCACCGATAAATTCCTATTGCTGTTGAACTGCACTTGTATCGGACCCTGTCTGCGAGGAATCGGCGGCCGGAGGGTTCAGCGCAGCTTCCTGTTGGTCATACCACTGTTTAAACTCATCCGGGGTTTGCACCGTGACATATCCCCTCATCCGGAAATGCCCGAGTCCGCAAAGTTGTGCACAGGCAATTTCTGTCGGAGTTGCCGGAGCTATGGATATTTCCCCGATGCCCGCATCGCTGAGTTTTGAGAGTATCTCGTCACTGATTGCATCACCTTTTGCCGCGATTTGTGTACCGGAACGGTCATTATATGATTCCATGATGACAAATGCGTCCATGGTCGATGCCAGCCGCGCGTTGATTTCTTTCATCCCTGCGCCGACGAGTTTTGTAACGGCATCTTCCGTCAGCGGTTCATTTTTCCCAACAATCATTGTTCCGGAAAACTCTTTATAATCCTGAGCCGCAACATACTTATCAAGGTTTGCCGCCGACCGGGATGGAACTTCAGCGACCCCCGCGTCGGCAAGTTTTGACATGTTTTCAGCAGTAAGGTGTTCTCCTTTGGCAACAAGCATTCCGCCGGAGGTGTCGGGGTAATCCTGCATTGTCATCTGCTCTTCCATACTTTCGCCCCGAGTGATTTTAATCTTGGAAGTTGGCGGCAGCTTCAAAGTGAGAACCTTCTTCATGACCTCCGCAACGGAGAATTTTGAACGCATTTCTTCACGGATCGCATCGGTAGTTTTTGTGGGAGTAAACCAGAGCGGTATAGTAGTCCCGGGAATGGCGTCCTGTTTTACCCGATATGCCGGGAGGTTGAAGCTATGGATCACGTCTTTTGTTGTAAGATAGACGATAACCGGTTTGTCGACAGGCAAGTTTAGCTGGTTCAGCGTTGTAATGTCGTCTTTTGCGTCAGGGTCCGACCTGTCCAGACCAAGCGGATTATCTGAATCAATCAGGTTGATGGAGGTCTTACCGAATTTTCCGTCCGGACCAGGATAATGGACATTCCATGCGAACTGTTCCGCAACGACATGAACAATTGTCGCGTCTTTCTCCGCGGGGAAAGCATCAACACGCTTCGACCAGAGTGGAATCGAAAACCCGACCAGAAGAATGACTTCGATAATCAGGACAGTTGCTTCGAGATATGTTGATGTATGGCTTTTGACGCCGGCATAATTTGCCGTCGGATTTTTTGATTTTCGGAATCGCAGTAGTACATACACAAAAAATATTCCCCATCCGACAAACAGTACGAGCATTAACCAATGTACCATTCCGATCAAATGGTCGATTGCTGGACCATGAGCAGAACCATCGGGGGGCAATCCTAAAAGATGTTCCATTCAGCGACTCCTTTTTCATTTTTCGATTGAAGAACGCCTTCTTCATTGACGAACGTATGATCTGATACGAGTTTTTGCTGATTCCGGTATCGTTTCCACATCATCAGGAAAAAAGCGACGATGAACGAAAGGACAACACCGGTAATTCCCAGCATCACCAAAATTGCGGTATTCATCCCGGCGGTCATCGGCGAATCTTTAGCGCCATAACAGCTCGGACATGCAAGAGAAGTTTGCGTCAGTGTTGCACAACACAACAATGCGGTCAAACAGAAAAGGAATATTTTCATATATAACTCACATGCTTTAATTTTTTCAGGAATTTCACTCCGTAAATGATGAGCCCGATACCGATAACTGCGGAGGCAATACCTGCAACGATCATCATCGTATTCCCGTTGCCGGCGTACGATTGAAATGCCCAGACTGCAACCCCAAATGCTAACAACACCGAAAACACAATAAAAACAATATGGAATGTCTTAAGGGACACTTTTGTAAATTATCGGATCTGAAGTGGTGAAGATAGGGAGAAACATCAGTACGATAAAAAACACCACAGTCAGGAGAAGCGCGGCGTATATGACTTTTTTCTCCGAGATTAAGTGCATGAAGTAACTTGCCACTAAGGATCCTTTGACTGTTGCGATAACGAGTGCGACTGTGATGTTTCCTGCAGTGCCAAGGTGAAGCCTGGAAATAGCAACAGTAATCATCGTTAACGCCAGTAAAGCGATGAAGACGGTGACGTATTTGCGAACGTGTTTTTGAATATCTTCCGTATGTACCGATTCCATAGAATCTCCTACAGTAAGTAAAGAACAGGGAATAAAAATATCCAGACGAGGTCAACGAAATGCCAATAGAGTCCTGCCACTTCGACCCTGTTAGTGAACCGCTCAGGCTCGGTGTTCCACATCTTGCTGCCGGGTCCCCAGAAATATCCGTTGACAATCATTCCTCCGATAACATGCAGTCCGTGCAAGCCGGTGAGCGTAAAGTAAATGGCGAGGAACGTACTTTTGCTCGGCAATTCTCCCGTGGCAAAGTGGTGACCGTATTCAAACCCTTTGATGACGAGGAATGCGACTCCAAGAAGGAATGTAAAGCCAATATACATTTTATATTTTTTGATGTTCTTCATCATCAGAGATGCCCATGCCATCACCATTGTGATACTGGAAGTGATGAGAACCGCGGTGTTCAACGTCGCAAGCGGAATGTCTAATTCACCGTGGGGCCATTCCGGCGCCCCAATGCGGAGAAGAATATAGGTGGTAAAAAGCGCGCCGAAGAGCATAACTTCGGATGCGAGGAAAAGCCAGATACCGGCTTTCGCATTGAAGACTCCCGTTTCGGCACGCGGTGTAACTGTATATGGTATTTCCATCTGCCTATGCCTTTGCTAATTCGTTTTGAGGAATATAATCTTTATCGTGCCCCGGGACGCTGTACTCATAAGGGCCACGGTATACTTCCGGCGCCCGCTCAAAATTGCCGTGAGCCAAAGGAGGAGATGTCGTTGCAGCCCATTCCAGCGTTGTTGCCTGCCAGTGGTTATCAGAAACTTTCTTTCCTTTTCGAATACTCATGAAGAAATTAATAATGAATGCAAGCTGAAAGACCGCCATCACCCATGCGGCGACCGACATCACTTCATTCAGGTGGAGGACTCCCTGCGCATGAGCATATTGCTGTCCACCGTCATACAACCTTCGTGAAACTCCCGCAAGTCCCTGAATGAACATCGGGAAAAAAATAAAATTCATACAAACGAATGACCCCCAGAAATGAATCTTCCCGAGAGTCTCGTTCATTGTCCTTCCGGTGGCTTTGGGAAACCAGTAGTAAATTCCTGCAAAGAGCCCGAAGATGGTTCCCGGAGCTACGACATAGTGGAAATGCCCGATGACATAGTATGTATCGTGGAGCGGAATGTCAGAAGCTGCAAGTCCGAGCGGCAGCCCGGTAAGCCCTCCGATGCCGAACATCGGGAGAAACGCCAATGCAAACATCATCGGCGTGTTAAAGCGCATCGAGGCGCCATACAACGAAATAAACAGGCATGAGAGGATAATGACCGAAGGGATAGAAATAATCATTGTCGTCGTCTGGAAGAATGAGCTAATCGCAGTTCCCATTCCGGTCAGAAACATATGATGTGCCCAGACGATGAACGACATGAACCCGAGGAAAATTATCGAATAAACGAGAGATTTATAACTCCATAACGGCTTGCGTGTATTGTTCGCAATGATTTCTCCCACAATTCCCAGTGCCGGAAGAATTAAAACATAAACTTCAGGATGTGCAAGAAACCAGAAAAGATGTTGCCACAACAGCGGATTACCGCCTCCGGTATTTGCCCACTGCTGACCGCTGACGACGAGGCCCGAGGGAAGGAAAAAGCTCGTCCCTGCCAGTCGATCCATCAATTGAAGGACGCCCGCAGCTTCAAGAGGAGGGAATGCAAGAAGCAATAAGAAGGAGGTCACAAACTGAGCCCACACAAAAAACGGAAGCCGCATGAGCGTCAATCCTTTTGCGCGCAATTGAAGGATTGTTACAATAAAATTTACCGAGCCGAGGAGCGAGGAGGTGATAAGAAAAACCATGCCGATTAACCAGAATGTCTGGCCTCCCCACAGTCCCGGGACAGTAACTTCTGAAAGCGGAGGGTAGGAAGTCCAGCCTGATTGTGCCGAGCCGCCGGGGATGAAAAAACTCCCGAGCATCGTGATGCCTCCGACGAAATATACCCAGTAGCTCGCCATGTTAATTTTTGGAAACGCCATGTCGGGTGCGCCGATTTGGAGAGGCATAACATAATTCCCGAAAGCTCCGACCGCAAGCGGCACGACGCCGAGAAACACCATGATCGTTCCGTGCATCGCTCCGAGTTGATTGTAGAATTCCGGCAGCATGACACCGCCCGGCATTCTTTCGTCGCCGAAGAGTTTTCCCAGAAAAGGGATCGCTTCGCCGGGGTACGCCAGCTGCCACCGCATCAGGAGCATCAACGAAAAACCGAACAGCAAAAAGCATAAACTCGTTATCCCGTATTGGATACCGATGACCTTATGGTCAGTGGAGAAAATATATTTTCTCCAGAAGGGCAGCTCCTCATGATGCAGACCTGCATGATGCTCCACAGCTACGGCTTGAGTCGCGTGGTTTGTGTTCATAGACTTATGTTCCAATCAGCAATGTTGAAATCGGATTACTACCAAACACGTTTTGATACTATGGAAAGATTCGCTATTTGCTTTCGAACGTAAAGTCTGCCGACTTTGTCTCGGTTGCGCCGACTGTCACTTTCACGGTTTGTGTACCGTACTTTTCGTGCCAGGCAGCAATCTCGTAGTCACCGGCAGGGAGATCTTTTATGGTAAAATTTCCCTTGTCGTCAGAAACGGCAAAGAAGGGATTGTCGAGAACGCCGATATACGCCGACATCCAGTTATGGACATCACATTTAATTTTCACCATCACTTCGGACTTATCGAACGTTTTTGTATTTTTCATGCCTTTCTTCGGTTGTCCGATATTGAATGGCGTACTGTTCTTCGGAAGTGCATGAATATTGTGCATGAACGGGTCGTCGTTCACCACTTCAAGAGGTTGTCCCGTCATCATGCCAAATACGTGGGGAGTGTACATGCATCCTTTTTGATCGATAGTAATTTTCTCTTTCGGTGTCGGAAACTTTTTGCCCTGCAGTCCGCTTTTTATATAGACAAAGACGTACCGGAGAGTATTGTTGGGATTAATGACAACCTGTTCGGATGCGACGTCTTTTCCGTTATGGATACTCAGACACTTTTTATCGGCATTCATTTTGATTGCAGGAATGGAAGGTTTTGCACCTTTAAAATTAATTTTGCCGGTCACGGTGCCGCCCAGCGCTTGCGATGTCAGACAGCAGGCAATAAGAAGAAATGAAAAGAACGACGATTTAACTAACATAGCACTCTCCTAAGTAATTGATGAATAATGAATTCCGCTTGCGGCCAATAACATAAGGTGTTTAATTTTTCCACACTTTCAAGTTGACAATACACCTCAGTTTTTAAGCGACTAAGTATACGGAATTTTTTTTATTAATTCAAGAATCCGTCTTTATAATAGATAACAAATTATCTCGATGATAAGTTATCGAGAATTAATTCATTTTAATCTTTCACAACAATACTATACAGGCGGTACTGGCTCAGTTTCCTACCTTTTTACCCCTCAGTGGCTCAAGTTGGTTTTGGGAGGGCTTGAATAATGAGCAATGATCCGGTTGCAATTAGTTTGTGGAAACACGATATTGCCCGCTCCAATCATAATAGGAGCACAAAAATGTCAAAAGTTAACCTTGACGCTCTAATCCCAAGAGAAGATTTTGAAGCAATCGGGACAGACATACCACCAGATTTGGGCGATACTCTCTCAATTCCAGAATTTACAAGCGAATTCATCAAACCCTTTTTTCGGAAGCCAGACTTCCAGAGAGAAACAAGCCAATGGGACGCAAATCAAATTTGTGACTTTCTGGAAAGCTTTGTCAATGAAGATTTGATTCCATCCATAATTTTATGGAAAAGTAAGTCTGGATTGTTTTTTGTTATAGATGGTGCTCACAGACTTGGTGCTTTAAGAGCTTGGATTTCCAATGATTATGGAGATGGGAGTATTTCTCAGGAATTTTACGAAGGAGACATAAGTGACGATGAAAAGAGAATAGCAGAACAAGCACGTAGGATTGTAAAGAAACGAATTGGCGAATACTCCGAGAGAGCAAAAGACATTGGATTGCGTAAGCTTAAAGTACAATGGGTTCATGGTGGTTCAGAGAAAGCTGAGAATTCTTTTTTTAAGATAAATCAACAAGGTGTGGCAATCAATAAGACAGAAATAAAACTTTTACAATCAAGGAAAAAGCCAAACTGCATAGCCGCAAGAGCAATCTGGAAAGCTGGAAAAGGTCATAAGTTTTGGGCTGACTTCCCAGCGGAACACCAACAAAAAATTCAGGAACTCGGAAAAGAAATAAATACAATTCTTTTTACCCCCCCTTAAAAACACCAGTAAAAAATTTACATCTTCCAATAGCGGGAAGAATATCTGCTTCACTTCCCCTTATTTTCGACTTCATTAACTTGGTCAATAATGTACCATCTGAATTTAAGAAAGAATTGCAAGATGATACGAATGGAAAAAAAACCATTTAATTCCTTCTTTCTGTTAGGAGCGTTTCATGGCGAATTAATA
>CAZAFL010000031.1:12738-30714 GCA_964484465.1 uncultured Chlorobiaceae bacterium | reverse complement strand
GCTGCGAGATCGGATAGTAGTGGATAGGGTTGCTGTATATCGTTCGTTCGGCTTGTTGAAACCGCCAGCAGGGAAGAAAACAAAATAACTAGGCCCTGAACAATAGCAACCAAAGTCAATGCGACCCACTACTTGCGTATTCGACGCGTCCTTCAGACTGAAACCCGTTCTGATAGTACCAGTATCCATCGGAGCGGAGAATGTAACCTGCACTCCGTAAAAATACAACGGAACACCTACTTCTCCGTCATGCGGAAAAGTCGAATTTACTTGAAAGGCAGCGGTTTCAAACGAGAAAAGATAGGATGACGGCAACTTATCACCGTTTTTTGAGCGGATCGAACTATCAATCGTAACAATGTATGTCGTTTCTGGAATTAAATCATCATGAGAAAAAGAAAAAAAATCGGCGCCATTGTACATTGACAGTGACCCAGTCACGGGAGGCAGAATTCTTAGAGCAGACCGGACTGTCGCTGTGTCGATGAGACCGGTAAACTGAACTTCAAACGTTGCGTCAAGGCTAACATTTTTGTCACCATTTTGCGGAATAGTAGACTTAAGCCGAAATGGGACTGTTGAAAAAGCCGACGTGAATTGCCCTTGCAAAAAATTTCCCCGTTTATCATGGGCAGTAGGATCAATTGTTATGGTGTAAGTCGTACTGTTTGAGAAATGAACATTGTCACGATAAATTGTTCCTGCGACATAAGCAAGATACCAACTGCCAGACATCGCAGGGTTGATATGAATCGATGAGAATATGGAAGTATCCACTGGGCCGTTAAATGTTATGGAAAAGCCTTGATATAGGTCAACAGCAACATTAACATCCTCGTTCCCCGGTCGAATATTCTGAATCCTGAAATATGGCTCTGGCTCAAACGACATGTCAAATGGCGCGTTGAGGAAATTCCCGTTGATATCTTTTGCGGATGTTCCTACGGAGAAATGATAGGTTTGGCCAATTCTCCACTGGAAAGCTAAGTCACCACTAGAATCAACGGGATCGATAATAAAAACATCTCCACCAGTTGAATAAACGTAATTTGAGTCTACATGTACTTCTCCTTGCGGAGACGTTATTGTTATCGACCGGCGAATTGATGTTCGGTCCATAATTTTATTGAAGCGCACCTGAAATTGTGAAATTGCATAGCCAACATAATAGTTATTATAGGGTACATAAAAATCATAATATGGTCCTACTGTATTTGCCGGCGGGTAGGTGTAAATCACTTTCGGCATGATACTCGGGTCGGTCAGGGAAGCGTTTCCCGGGGGACCCTGCGGGCCGGTCGGACCTTCGGGGCCTCTGCAGGTGAGACTCAGGAAGGCTAAAACTACCGCAAGGTATTCGAGATGGTTTTTCATAGGACTCCTGTATTATGCTATGTAATCGTCATAGCTGGTTAATTCCCCGTTGTAAACGAGAACCTAAAGGGCGCTTTCAAAGAGTAGCCGCTTTTGGAGCGGATTGCCGTCGAAACAGTCCCTGTGTACTTTGCATTAGGAGCAAAACCGCTAGGAGGATAAAAATATATGTAACTACTTCCATCATAAGAGTAGACATCTCCTGCCACATCGACATTATTCGAATCCTTTATGCTGAAACTCGAATGTATAGTACCGGTATCTATCGACGCGTTAAAATAGACATAAATTGTATTGAACCGATTGACATCTACACTTCCGTCCACCGGGTCCGAGTTAACTACTTGAAAAGGCGCCGTTCTAAATGAGAATGTATACGGATCGCTCAGTCTTTGTCCCCTTTTAGATCTGACCGAACTATCAACAGTTACTGTATACGTCGTTTCGGGCAGAAAATCATCGTGACTAAAATTGAAATAACTGGACCCATCGTACGCGTAAAGACTGCCATTGACCTGTGGAATGATTCTGAATGCGGTCCGAACAGTTCCCGTATCAATTGGACTGCTGAAATCAACCTCCATGTACTGATTCAATGAAACATTCGTGGCTCCATTGACGGGGTAAGTCCTGTCGACACGGAACGGCACCGTTGTAAACGATGACATGAAGGTTTGCGGAAGCGGATTTCCATGTTTATCATGGGCGCCGGCGGCAATTGTCACTGTATAGGTCGTGTTGTTAAGAAGGGTCTCATTTGCATGATAAATGCGGCTTGAATCACCTGTGAAGTACCATCTTCCCGGAATATCAGGATTGATCTGTATAGAGGAGAACAGAGATGTGTCAACAGGACTGTTAAGCAGGATGTTAATTAAGGCGTTCACAGAGACATACGACGCTCCGTTTACTGGCTTTATCGTCCTCACTCTGAAGTACGGCTCAGGTTCGAAAGACATTACGAACGGTGACTGAAAGAAATTCCCATTGACATCTTTAGCAGACGTCGACAGAGAGAAATTATAATTTTGCCCAATCTTCCACCTATCAAATCGGATGCCAAGAGAATCGACAGGGTTAATAAGGTACACATCTCCGCCGGTTGAAATGACAAAGTTTGTGTCTACATGGACATCACCAAGAGAAGACCAGATAGCTATCGACCTTCGTATCGATGACCGGTCCATGATTTTGTTGAACCGCAATTGAAATTGAGAATATAGAGTCGCACTGTTCACGGCTGGAACATAAAAATCATCATACGGGCCCAGGGTATTTGCAGGCGGGTACGTGTAAATCACTTTCGGCATGATACTAGGGTCGGTGAGTGAACCGGTGGCGTCTCCTGCTGGACCTTGAGGACCTGCGGGACCCTGGATTTCCTTGCAACTCAACGAAAGAAGAACCAGCGAAAGAATGATCGAGAAACAAAATATCTTTGTCATGGCAAACTCCAAAATTTCGTACGCTAATCCTGTTATAGTTACTTGCTGATAAGAACGAAGAGATGATAGTAACGCGTGGATGCAAGAAATCTACAAAACGAGAAGTGTAATGTCAAGCTCGGGGTACTGGAGCAGTTCAGGGGTCTCGATTAACTATCAAATATCCCGAGTCCCGGGGCAAAAGCTAAGATTGGATTCCGTATCAAGTACGGAATGACAGGTCACTTCTTCTTGTCATTCCTGCTAAGCATGTCTCCGCAAAAGCAGGGGCAGGAATCCGGATGTGGCTAAGCCTGGATTCCGTATCAAGTGCGGAATGACGAGAGTAAGCAGGGCGTTTTACCCCAGACGCTGCCTTTTGTGCAGGTATTCGAATAATGCAACATCGAAGGGCGTCGTGGTATCGAGGAGGACGTAATCGATATTATTTTCCCGGCATTCCTTTTTGTAACGGTTAAGAAAATCTTTCATCGATTCCTGGTATGCCCTCTGAATATGCCACGGCTGGGTCATCAATTCTTCCGCAGTTTCCATGTCTTTAAACAGGGCATCCCTGCCGAACGCGAAACTCCGCTCAAGCGGGTCGAGAACCTGCATGACGATGACCTCATTCTTCTTATGACAGAAATGCCGCAATGCACCCATCACTTCATCCGGTTTGTCGAACAAATCACTGATGATGATGACGAGTCCGCGCCGCTTGATCCGCTCTGCAATCGTGTGAAGAGAATCCGACGTGCCGGTTTTGTTTCCAGCCTCGAGAGCATCGAGCTGTTTCAACAGCTCTTTCAGATAGGATTTTGTCGAGTGAGGAGGCATGTACGTCCGGACACGCTCGTCGTAAATTGTAAGCCCGACGGCGTCGCGCTGCTGTATCATAAGCTCCGCAAGAGCCGCGGTAAGATACGATGCGTACTGAAGCTTTGACATCCTTCCTTCCGAAGCATACGCCATCGACCGGCTCGTATCGAGAATGATGTATGATTTGAGATTGGTTTCTTCTTCAAACTGTTTGATGTAATATCGGTCGGTTTTTCCGTAGATCTTCCAGTCAATGTGCTTGATTTCATCTCCCGGCATGTACTGGCGATGTTCTGCAAACTCCACGCTGAACCCATGGTAGGGGCTCTTGTGCAAGCCTGTGATGAAGCCTTCAACGACTAATCGTGCAACAAGCTCCATGTTGGCAAGCTTTGCAACGACATCCGGCTTGAGGAATCTCCTGTAATCCTGTAGTGCGTCGTTCACTGTGCGGCGGGTTTCTCTGTGGACTGAGGTTTCTGATCGTCGCCGGAGATTTTCTCCGGTTGTATCAGCTGGTCGGGGCTTTTGCCCAGTGTCTCAAGCTCGAATTTTGCAGAAGCCGCCAGCTCATGGTCGGGGTACTTCTGCAGGAATGTTTCGTACACAACCTTCGCGCTGTCAGTATTGTGCAGCTCGTTGCTCCACAAAAAACCGCAAAGAAACAATGCGGCTGGTGCATTTTTGCTTAAAGGAAATCTTGCATATACTTTCTTATAGGCGGCGACGGCATTTCCTGCATCGTGCAATTCATTATTGTAAATGACCGCAACTCGTGTTTGACAGCTTTCAGCCGAGGCTGCTGAAGGAAATCTGTCGGTAAGTTCCTGATAGCAATCGATGGCAAGCTTGAAGTTTTTTCCCTGTTCCGCCGCCTGACCTTCTTTGAGCAACTCAACCTCGGTTTTCCTGGCGCACGAAACAAGAATAAGCGTGATAATGAGGCTTACATACGATAATTTCATTGAGTAGATCTCCCTGAACGGATCAATTAGAAATAATTTACGATTTGATGAATGAAGATGCAACCCCTCAAGAACACCGTTGCAACATTGCAAAGAAAAATCCGTCGGTATGATGCCGGTGAGGGAATAGCGTAAGAAACGAGCCTTTCGTCTGCAATCCATACCTTGCAATCTTTTCTTCAGGCATCATCATCCGGAAATCAGGGTGTCTGGAAAGAAATGAACGCACAATCTCTTCGTTCTCACGGCTGAAGAGAGAACAGGTCGTGTACACAAGCATGCCATTGCGTTTTACAAAGCGCGCGTTGAATTCCATGATGGTGTTCTGCATGTCATGATAATGGTTGACCAGCGAATCAGTGACACTCCATTTGAACCACGGGTTTCGCCGTATAGTTCCGACACCGGAACAGGGTGCGTCGACCAGGACGATATCGGCTTTTCCAAAAAAATTTTCCGGAACTACATTATCTTTGAGCACAGGACGAATAATTCCCGCTCCCGCTCTCGCCGACCTTTCTTCGAGCTCCGAAAGCCGGCGACCGTCAACATCGATTGCGATAATCTCCCCGGTGTTTTTCATGAGTTCAGCCATGTGAAGCGACTTCCCTCCAGCGCCGGCACATGCATCGATGATAATGTCGTTCGGTCTCGGGTCGATCAGCAATGAAATAATCTGACTTCCCTCATCCTGCATTTCGAATAAACCCTCCTTGAACACCGGGGAAGAATGTTTATTAAATCTTTTCTTTACAATAACCCCAGCGGGCGAAATCGTCGCCGGTCCTGCTGAAATCCCATCAGCCTGTAATCGCTGTATGCAACCCTCTCTTGTTGTCTTCGCCAAATTCACTCGCAAAACCGTCGGAGCCTGACCGTTCAGTGAGACCAATAATTGTTCGACTTCATCGCCAAGTTTTTTTTCCCATTCCTCCACCATCCAATCCTGGAAAGAATGTTTTACCCCGAGGAGAACAACATCGTCCCGGGGCAGGAACTGCAAAGAATGGTTTTCGGTAAGCCAATTTTTGAAATATCCCAGACCCAGAGACGGAAATGTCATCGACCATAGCGATTCCGGAACAGAAGGTATAACTTCATCCGCACAAATCAATTGCTGTTCGACTGCAAATGCACAAGTGGCATATAAAGGGAGGTATCGAAGATCCCGGTCGTCGATAAAGTTATGATCCGGGTGCGCCTCGACAAATCGCTCCAGAAAAACTTCCAGCAGCCTTCGATTCCTTATAATAGCAAACACAGTCGCAACAACGAACCTGCGGTCGTGCGAGCCTAAATATTTCCTGTCGCGCTGATATTGATAAACGATTCGGTCTGCGGGAAGTGAATTATCATCGATGAGCCGCAGCAACTCTGTGGCATGACCGATGAGCGAGGAAGGATTCATACATCGACAAAGGGCGTGCTCATCCTCTCATTCATATATGCGCGCGCCATGCGAGGAGTATTGAAAGAAATTCCACATTGTCCGGAATGGTTCATCACAATCACCCCTCCGTAACCATCTACTTTTCGCTTTAAGGTTTCGATACCCCGTTGTGCAGCTTCCTGACTATTCCCACCATTATTCTCCATAATATCGATGATAAATTTCGCCATGACAATTTTTATCATTCCTTCTCCCCAACCCGTTGTTGAGACACCCCCGAATGTATTGTCTGCGTAGGTGCCACAGCCGATTAAGGGTGAATCGCCTACCCTCCCGGGGTGTTTGTTGAACGTTCCTCCCGTGGACGTTCCTGCGCATATGTCTCCACGTTGATCCATTGCAACCGCACCGACAGTATCCGCGGCAGTTTTCAGCTTGCGGAATGCATCTTTTGTGGTGAATTCTTTAGAGCCTCGAAACGATTTCCACCGTTCCATCTCACGCACACTGACAAGGTCGGACATCTGACAGAGAGAAACACCGTGTGCCACAGCAAAGTCCTCAGCTCCGGCTCCAACGAGCAGGATGTGCTCGCTTTCATCCATAATTTTCCTTGCAAGCAGGATGGGGTTTTTGATATGATGAACTGCTGCTACGGCACCGCATCGAAGTGTTTTGCCGTTCATGATGCTTGCATCAAGTTCAATATTTCCGGATGCGTTAAGGTGAGAACCTCTGCCGGCATCGAACGACCCGTCATCTTCCAGCGAGCCTACAGCTTTAACGACTGCCTCGACGGCTGTTCCGCCCGACCGCAAAATATCCCAACCGACAGACAACGCCTTTGCAACTCCCTTGCGATGAGCTTCGACCATCTCATCCGGAATATCCCAGGCGCCGCCGTGTACAATCAATGAGAGCATAGAGTTACGGCATGAATATTGAAAATTTCTTTTGAAAGGTAAGGAAAATAGAGAGGATTTCCAATTTGCAGGGACAGCACTCACACTGCCCCTGCAGGAAATGTGTTATGAAATAACCTCGGCAATCTGTTTCTTCTTAAACTCAATCAAGCCACGCTTGTCGAGATGGACTTCAATCGAATCGCCGGATGAATAGTCCCCCGCAAGTAAATGCTCCGACAACTTATTGATAATCTGTTTCTGGATAACACGCTTCAACGGCCGGGCGCCGAGTGTCGGGTCGTAGCCGAGACGAGCCAGCCAGTCTTTCGCTTCATCGTTCACCTCCAGCGTGATCTCTTTTTCTGCCAACATCACTTTCACGCGTCGTAATTGTAAATCGACAATTTGCCTCAAGTCCGATTTGCTTAACAGTTTAAACAGTACGATTTCATCGATACGGTTAAGAAACTCAGGGCGAATGGATTGACGCAGCATATCGAACAACGCAACCTTCAGTGTACCGTATATTTGTTCCAGCTCTTCGTCAGTATACTCGCCAGTCAACCGTTCCTGGATAAGTTGTGAACCGAGATTGGAAGTCATAATAATTATCGTGTTTTTGAAGTTGACAGTCCTGCCCTTGCTATCGGTCAACCGTCCGTCATCCAGCAATTGAAGCAAGAGGTTAAACACATCCGGGTGCGCTTTCTCAATTTCATCAAGAAGGATAACTGAATACGGCCTGCGGCGAACAGCTTCCGTTAATTGTCCTCCTTCTTCATATCCAACATAGCCCGGAGGAGCGCCGATGAGACGGGAAACCGAAAACTTTTCCATATACTCGCTCATATCTATGCGCACGAGAGCATTCTCATCATTGAAGAGGAATTCTGCAAGCGCCCGCGCAAGCTCTGTCTTTCCGACGCCGGTTGTTCCGAGAAAAATAAACGAGCCGATCGGACGTTTTTCATCCTGAAGTCCCGCACGGCTTCGCCGGATTGCTTCACTGACAGAACGGACAGCCTCTTCCTGGTCGATCAGGCGATCATGCAGGCGGTCTTCGAGATGAAGAAGTTTTGTTTTTTCGCTTTCGAGCATGCGGTTTACTGGAATACCGGTCCATCGGGCAACAATCTCAGCAATATCTTCGGCGTCGACTTCTTCCTTGAGCATCTTCTTATCCCGCTGAACAATTGCCAATTTTGCCGTGGCATCATTCAGTTTTTTCGTAATAGAAGTAATAACACCATAACGGAGTTCAGCGACTTTTGCCAGGTCTCCTTCGCGTTCCAATTTATCCGCTTCGGTTTTCGTGCTCTCGATGTCTCCCTTCATTTTCCGAATCGATTGAATAAGATCGCGTTCATTCTGCCAGTGAGCCTGCAGTCCTGACCGCTGCTGGTTCAGCTCACCGAGTTCACGACTTATATCGGCGAGCCGCCCTTTCGATTCTTCATCCCGCTCCCGCTTCACGGCTTCACGTTCAATTTCGAGTTGTTTAATCCGCCTTTCGACTTCATCAAGCTCTTCGGGCATTGAATCAATCTCAATACGAAGTTTTGAGGCGGCCTCATCGACGAGGTCAATAGCCTTGTCGGGCAAAAAACGGTCGCTGATATAACGGTAGCTGAGTTGGGCTGCGGCAACAATTGCTCCATCCGTAATGCGAACACCGTGGTGGACCTCGTATCGTTCTTTGAGCCCACGCAGTATCGAGATCGTATCTTCGACACTCGGTTCATCGATCAATACGGGTTGAAATCTTCGTTCGAGTGCCGGGTCCTTCTCAATGTATTTTCTGTATTCATCAATTGTCGTCGCCCCGATTGCCCGAAGTTCTCCTTTTGCCAGTGCGGGCTTCAACATATTCGCGGCATCGACGGCTCCCTGCGCCGCTCCGGCGCCGACAAGGGTATGCAACTCATCGATAAAAAGAATAATTTCCCCTTCTGATTCGGTCACTTCTTTCAGAACGGCTTTCAGGCGCTCCTCGAACTGACCACGAAAACTTGTCCCGGCAATCAGAGATCCCATATCAAGCGCAATGATTCGTTTTGTCTTGAGATTCTCGGGAACATCCCCCTGCACAATACGATGTGAAATCCCTTCTGCGATTGCTGTTTTACCGACGCCGGGTTCACCAATGAGAACCGGGTTATTTTTTGTACGGCGGGAAAGGACCTGAAGCACGCGACGGATTTCTTCATCCCTTCCGATGACGGGGTCGAGTTTCCCTTTGCGTGCGAGCTCGTTCAAATCGCGTCCAAATTTCTGCAGCGCCTGATATTTTTCTTCGGGTGTCTGGTCAGTGACCCGCTGTGTACCGCGGATATCCTTCAATGCTTTATAGACGCTTTCCTTTGTCACTCCCTGATCGCGGAGAAGCTTCGCTGCGGCAGATTTTCCGGACAGGAGTGCAAGCAGCAAATGTTCCGTGCTGACATAATCGTCCTTTAAGGATTGAGCTTCTTTAAGAGCTGTATCGAACAACTGCGTTAAGGTTTGACTGACGAATTGATTGCCGACTGCTGCGCCGGAAATTTTCGGAAGTTTTTCCAGAAGTTCATTGACCTTGATTTTAATGTAGTCAACATTCGCGCCGACTTTTTGTAGAATCGGAACAACAACCCCTTCACTATCCTGGACCAATGCAGCGAGCAGGTGTTCCGGCTCGATCGATTGATTGCTGTAGCTTGAAGCAATCTCCTGTGCATTCTGCACAGCTTCTTGTGATTTAATTGTAAATTTTTGAAAGTTCATTGTTATTCTCCTTCGAACTCATCCCCCGGCTCCTTCCCTGCCTGCCGTCAGGCAGGTCTATAAATAGGGAAGGGGGCGTTAACTATGGCAACATCCTTCTCTATAGTTTTAGAGAGGGATTATAGGGTGAGTTCATTTTCATACAGCCTGATAAATAATACCAAAGCCGCTTTCAGCATCGGTTGGAGAGAGAAACCAACACATCGGCGGCTTGGGTAAAAATGTAGCGTCAGTGCTATTCCGATTGTGTCCCCGGTTGAGATCCCTCACCCCGCTTAAGGTGGGTTCGGGATGAGCCCAAGAACATCGGGCTCACTTGTTCTTATCGTCCATTACTTCGAACGATGCGTCTTCAACTTTCTTACCGCCATCGGATGACTTATCGGTTTCTCCACCAGAAGGACCGGCTTGTCCGTCGGGGGAACCTTGCTGCGCCCCGGGTTGTCCAGCTGTTGCAGACTGATACATTGCACTCGACGCTTCGTTCCATGCGTTGTTGAGGGTTTCCATCTTTGTCTTAATGTCGACAATGTTTCCGTTCTTCACGGCACTATCGAGCGCATCTGCAGCAGATTCAATTTTCGCTTTGAGATTTGCAGGGACTTTGTCACCGAACTCCTTCACCTGCTTCCGGGTCTGGAAGACGAGATTGTCTGCCTGGTTCTTCGTATCGACCTCCTCTCTCCGTTTCTTATCCTCTGTAGAATGCGCCTGTGCATCCTGCTTCATTTTTTCGACTTCCTCCTTACTCAAACCGCTCGAGGAGGTTATGCGGATGCTTTGCTCTTTGTTCGTTGCTTTATCTTTTGCGAGCACGTGCAGCATCCCGTTTGCGTCGATATCGAATGTTACTTCTATCTGCGGTATCCCTCGCGGCGCGGGAGGAATGCCATCCAGGTGAAATCTTCCAAGCGTCCGGTTATCGATCGCCATCTGTCGTTCACCCTGGAGAACGTGAATTTCTACCGAGGGTTGGCTATCTGACGCAGTTGAAAAAATTTCACTCTTCTTTGTGGGTATCGTTGTGTTCGCTTGTATCATCTGCGTCATCACGCCTCCGAGAGTTTCGATGCCAAGCGTAAGCGGAGTAACATCGAGTAGCAGTACATCGGTGACATCACCGGCGAGGACACCGCCTTGAATTGCCGCTCCAACCGCCACCACCTCATCCGGATTAACTCCCTTGTGCCCCTCTTTGCCAAAGGTTTCTTTCACCAGTTGTTGTACACGCGGTACGCGTGTCATTCCACCAACAAGAATAACCTCATCGATCTGATTCGGCTGAAGACCTGCATCTTTCAATGCCTTCTCAACAGGCGGTACACAACGTTGGATAAGATCCTCCACCAGCTGCTCAAACTTTGCACGTGTGATTGTGAGATTCAGATGTTTCGGGCCATCAGCGGTAGCAGTGACGAACGGAAGGTTCACCTCTGTTTGCAGCAATTGTGAAAGTTCCATCTTTGCCTTCTCAGCTGCTTCGCGCATTCGCTGAAGTGCCATCGGGTCTTTGCGAAGGTCAACCCCTTCCTGTTTCCTGAACTCATCAGCAATATACTCCAGCAGGCGCTGGTCGAAATTATCGCCGCCGAGGTGTGTATCACCGTTCGTTGATTTTACTTCGAAGACGCCTTCGCCGAGCTCGAGGATGGAGATATCGAACGTTCCGCCGCCAAGGTCAAACACTGCAACCTTACTGTCCTTGTGTTTCTTATCCAAGCCATACGCCAATGCAGCCGCAGTCGGCTCGTTGATGATTCGTCGCACTGTAAGTCCTGCGATTTCACCCGCTTCCTTAGTAGCCTGGCGCTGAGCATCATTAAAATATGCGGGGACAGTAATTACCGCATCGGTGATTTTCGTTCCCAAATAGTCTTCAGCTGTTTGTTTCATCTTCTGCAGGATCATTGCGCTGATTTCGGGAGGTGAGTAAACGCGATCCCCAATCTGAACACGAGCTGTATTGTTATCTCCCTGAATAACTTTATACGGGACGAGCTTCATCTCTTCATTCACTTCATTATAAAAGCGGCCCATGAATCGTTTAATCGAAAAGACGGTATTCTGCGAGTTGGTCACCGCCTGACGTTTCGCAGCCTGACCTATAAGACGCTCGCCGCTCTTGGCGAAGCCGACAATCGACGGCGTCGTGCGGGAGCCTTCGGCATTTGCTATTACGACGGGGTCGTTCCCTTCCATCACGGCAACAACAGAGTTCGTTGTTCCCAAATCGATTCCAATTATTTTTCCAGCCATTGCGGTTCTCTCCTTTTGATAAATGATCTTCGTCCTTCTTGTCTTTGAAAAAGGATAAATTTGATTTTCAACTTGGTTAATCACTTATAATAAATGACAATAGCTGTGCCAGAATCGGCCATCAAATAAAAAATACGGTAACCTCTTATTTATATTACAATTAGAGGAGAAATACCAGCATTCATCATTTTTTAACACTAATTTCATCTGCCAGCATGTCAGGAATATTTTGTATATTGTGTCATCCCAGTTACATTGTTGTCAGTTTGAGTAGATTGATTTTTGCTTTTGAAATCATGACCATTGTTCAGACATTCCGGCAATAAAATGACAGAAGATGAAATTCGAAGACACCTTCGTACGAATACAATCGGACGAAGACTTGTTCTTTTTGATGAACTAGACTCGACGAACCTTTATGCAAAATCGATGTCAAGAAAAGAGTTCGATGAGGGAACGGTTATTCTGGCCGACCGTCAGACTGCAGGACGAGGAAGACTTGGAAGAGAGTGGAAATCTGAGGCCGGGAAAAATCTCACATTTTCCGTCCTCTTAAAGCCTCGAATATCCCGTCAACAAATCGGGATTCTTTCACTTTATGCAAGTATAGCTGTTGTGGATGCGCTTCGGCAAATAGCCGGGTTAGCAGCTGAGTGTAAATGGCCGAACGATGTGCTTATCAAGGGGAAAAAAATATGCGGGGCCCTTTCCGAAGCCGTATTTATGCAGGACGAACTCAGATCCGTTGTTGTCGGCATCGGCATCAACGTTAATCAGATAGAATTCCCTTCTGAGTTATGCAATGCTGCGACGTCAATACACATCGAAACGGGGAGCGTAATTGACCGGTCGATGGTACTTGCCAGGGTTCTCGAGTATATGGAATCGTTCTATACGATATTACGCAACGATGGGCCTCAAGCGGTTCTTCGGCATTGGGAAAAACGAACGACCATTATTGGAAAACAAATTTCCGTGCTTGACAGGGGAACAATTATAACCGGTACAGCAAAAACAATTGCGTCAGATGGCGGGCTCATTCTCGAAATTCAAGGTAGAGAAAAGAAAATTCTTTCGGGGGATGTTTCCCTTGTTCAATAACCATTGTACGCTATGATTCTCGCGGCAGATATCGGCAACTCCAACACCACGTTCGGGCTGTTTAAAGGGGAGAAACTATTATCACATTCAAAGACGGCAAATCACTCCATCGGAACCGGTGATAATTACTTCAATGTCATAGATTCTCTCTGCAATAAATCGAAAATATCTATGAAGGATCTTCAAGGTGTAGTCGTTTCATCGGTGGTACCTGGATTGACCGATCGGCTTTCGGTCGTAATTGATCAGCACATTCATCTCAGGCCTGTCATTATTTCGGGAACAATGGATATCGGCATGAAACTTCATTATGATGATCCGAGTACCCTTGGGGCAGACAGGGTGTGCAATGTCGTAGCAGCACGCAAGAAATTCGGCGGGCCGGCGATCGTCATCGACTTCGGCACCGCCATAACGTACGACGTCATTTCAAGCGAAGGGGTGTATCTTGGCGGCATCATTGCTCCGGGAGCCGGAATCTCAGCCTGGGCGCTGCAACAGCGGACGGCAAAGCTGCCGGAAGTTCAGCTCACCATGCCACCCAACCTCATCGGAACCAATACAACTGCCTGTATACAATCAGGAATAATGTTCGGTGCTATCGACACGCTGGAAGGAATGATCAAACGACTGAAAAAAATTGTAGGGAATAGCACAACCGTTGTGGGCACCGGCGGTTACGTTGAATCGATTGCACATCAAACGTCTGTCATTGATAACATCGAACCATTTCTTGTCCTCGAAGGTGCACGTCTGATTTACGATCGTATCGACTCAAACCAAAAATAAGTTTCATTGTAAATAAAAAGGGTGAGCTTTCGCTCACCCTGGCGCTTGAAGGTTACAATCCCCTGCTCGTCAGCTTAAGGGACAGTAGTCGGTATTTGATAAAAACGAAGTTGGAGAACTTTCAGCCCGTTGTTGTCATAACTCCAGTAATAATCCTGCAGACTTGAGTCAAATAAGGGGATCCGGTCAATCTTTCCATCACCGTTGATGTCGGCATAAATATAGAGAAGCTCCTGGCTAACATTGGTGAAGGTGCTCTTTCCTTTGGAACGGACTGCAACGAGAGTGTCCGTCGAGCAAAACGTTGTCCCGAATGAATCAGAAGCACAAGCCACCATTATGGCGCTTCCACCCGGCTTGCCTAATGCCCTGGCGTAAACAGAATACGATGTTGTACCAGTATTTGCGGAGTCAGGATTCGGCAACTGAAATGCTGCGGAGCCATCTGTGCCATTTGCATCCAACACCTGGAAATCTCCGGGACTCAACAAAATTCTTATCTTCCCATCAAGCGGAACAAAAATTCTATGACCATTATCTCCAGTCATATCTGCAGTTTTTCCCTTGGGAACACCTATGATATTCAAATCGTAATGCGGACCACTTGGCGCACCATTACCTGTCAGACCATTGCCTGCAGGGAACTCATTCGTAACGACTGCAGAAACCGGATCCTGCTGGCTTTTCATACAACCATAAAGCGCCAACCCGATTATGGTTGTTACTGCTGCTGAGATCAGCAGCACTTTGTACTTACCCAACCCCTCTTTCATAATATCTCTCCTCTAAAGAATTTGTTGTAACGGTGGATTATTTAATTAACGTCATCCGCTTGACCTCGGTAAATTGTTTGCCTGAATGTGTTGATGTTGCATTGATACGATAGAAGTACATCCCTGACGCGAGAGATACGCCGGCAGTATTATTGCTATTCCAAACAATACTCTGTGAACCTGCCTGTAATTCGCCATCGATTAATTTTGCGACTTCCTGACCGAGTATGTTAAATACACTCAGTTTAACTATACTTGCTTCCGGCAAGTCAAACTGAATAGTTGTCGTCGGGTTGAAGGGGTTCGGATAATTCTGATAAATTGCATATTCTGTGGGAACACCACCTTTGACAATTTTAATGCCGGTGACCGCGTCAGTCCGCACGTATATGGAATCGGGATCCAAACTATTTGCATAATTCAGAATAATGTATCCATCCTGTGCAAGCTCGTTTACGGGCGAAACGGTGACATAGAATTGCATGCTATCATTTGCTGCAATGGTACCGGTTGTCGGTGTTGCACTGAATATTGCGTTTGTGGATGTAACGCTCGTGATGATGACATCAGTATTTCCGATGTTGTAAATCAGGAAGCTGTCATTCTTTGAAGTTCCAGCACCGACTGAGCCAAAGTTAATGGTAGTCACGTTTTTGGTTGTCGCTCTCGGCGGGCTTATCCCTTTGCCTGTGACCAGAACTGTATCAGGTGTGCCAGGGGCGTTGTGAGTGAAGATTATTCTCGCGCTGTAGGATGTTTTCCTTGCTGGAACGAACGTAATATATATTTTTTGAATTCCGCCTGGAGGAACAGATGCGTTCGTCGGGCTTACCGAGAATTGCGTCGCGGATGAAACGATGCTGTTGATAGTTAACATCCCGGTTCCGCTGTTTGTCACAACTACGGAGTCGACTTTTGACGCATTGATAACGACGTTGCCATACGCAATGCTGGCCGGACTAACGGCGAACGATGGAACAGCCGGAGCAGTTGTCAAGCTCCAAGGAGTCGACCAAGCGCTTGTGCCGCCGCCATTCAACGCATTTACTCTCCAGTAATACGTTGTATTGTATGCGAGCGAATTCACCTGACGTGATACAGATGTAAGAGTGGAATCGTCAACGATCAAGGAGCTAAAATCAGAAATAGAGGAAACCTGCAATCTGTAGGACGTTGCTCCGGATGAAGAGTTCCAGTTTAACGTCACAGTTGTTGGCTGACCTGATGAACCGTTCGCCGGCGATGCAAGTATTGGTGCTGCAGGCGGCGGCGGAACCGTCGTGAAATCCCACACGTTGGAGTACGGACTTGCACCACCATTCCCCTGGGCACTTACTCGCCAATAGCGTTTTACATTATTCGGCACAGCGACTTGTTTTGACGTCGTTGTCAAGGTTGAGTCATCCGTAGCAAGTATGCTGAATGATGAATCTGATGATGTCTGCAAACGATATGATGATGCGCCGCTTGAAACATTCCAGCTTAGCGTCAATGTTGTCGGGACATCCATCGACCCGTCTACAGGAGAAACAAGAGCAGGCGGTGACGGAGGTTTGAGCGTAGTGAAGTTCAGAATGCCATCTCTCTGAATACCAGCGCCATTTTGTGCTGCTACTCGGAAGTAATAGGTCGCTCCAGCATTTAAGCTCGTAAGATTTGCAAACACTGCAACCGCAGTCGTACCGGATCCAACAGCCTGTGATGGCGTCGTATTATAGGTCGAGAGCGTACTGCTTGTACCCCATTCAAACCAGGCAGTAGTTGCTGCGCCATTGGGGTTCACACTGCCGTTAAGCGTACCGGAACTTGACAGGATCGCACTAGCTCCCTGCGTAGTCACTGTCGGCAGGTTTGCCGATGTGGTAAAACTCAAGATGCCATCTTTCTGGGTCCCTGCGCTATTCTGTCCTGCTGCACGATAGTAGTAGATTGTATTCGGGCTCAATCCTGCAAGATTTGCGCTGACGGCAACTGCACTTGTTCCCGACCCGATAGCCTGGGAAGTTGTCGAGCTAAACGTTGACAGCGTACTGCTCGTTCCCCACTCAAACCAGACTGATGTTGCCGCTCCGTTCGGATTCACCGTGCCGTTGAGAGTCGATGAGTTAGATGTCACCAAACTGGCTGCTTGTGTCGTGACAGTTGGTAATACTGCCGATGTCGTGAAACTAAGAATACCATCTTTTTGTGTTCCTGCGCTATTTTGTCCTGCTGCACGATAATAATAAGTCGTATTTGGACTCAAGTTTGTAAGATTAGCGGTAATTGCAACAGTACTCGTCCCTGACCCAATAGCCTGGGAAGTGGTCGAGCTGAATGTGGATAATGTGCTGCTTGTTCCCCACTCAAACCATGCTGTTGTTGCCGTGCCATTCGGGTTAACGTTACCGTTAAGGGTGGATGAACTTGAAGTTACAGAACTTGCACTGGTCGTCGTTACAATAGGCAATACAGCCAATGTTGTGAAGCTAAGGATTCCATCTTTTTGTGTACCTGCGCTATTCTGCCCTACTGCCCGGTAATAGTAAGTTGTATTCGGGCTTAATCCGCTGAGGTTAGCGCTGACAGCGACTGCGCTCGTTCCTGACCCGATAGCCTGGGCAGTTGTAGAGCTGAATGTGGATAATGTGCTGCTTGTTCCCCACTCAAACCAGATTGATGTTGCGGCGCCATTGGGGTTCTCACTGCCGTTAAGTGTCGATGAACTTGAAGTAATAGTATTTGCCGCCAGTGTCGTTACGGTCGGAAGATTAGTTAAAGTAACATAACTCCATGTTGCAGACCATGCACTTGTTCCGCTGGAGTTCTTCGCATTCACACGCCAGTAGTATGTCGTGTTATTCGAAAGACCACTTACCGCTTTTGATGTCGTCGCAACTGTCGAATCATCCACTACAGTAGATGTAAATGTCGAACTTGTCGATACCTGTACTCTGTATGTCGATGCGCCCGATGACGCGTTCCAGCTCAACGTCAGGCTTGTTGCCTGATTCGTTGCTCCGTCAGCCGGTGATGCAAGCGTAGGAGCACCTGGGGCAGAGGTCAGCGTTGTAAAGTTCAAAATCCCATCCCGCTGAGTCCCCGCACTGTTTTGTCCTACTGCACGATAGTAGTACGTTGTATTTTGTGCTAAACCGGTCAGGTTTGCGCTGATGATCACGGGGTTCGTTCCCGAGCCAACTGATTGTGATGTGGTAGAACTATAGGTTGCAAGTGTACTGCTTGTCCCCCATTCAAACCAGGCTGTTGTTGCCGTGCCGTTCGGGTTCACATTACCATAGAGCGTGGCTGAACTTGATGTTACTGAGCCTGGGGCAGCTGTTGTTACAGTCGGCAAAGTACTACTTGGGGGCACAGTCGTAAGGCTCCATGTCGCTGACCATGCACTTGTTCCGCTGGAGTTCTTCGCATTCACAC
>CAZAFL010000031.1:7516-12638 GCA_964484465.1 uncultured Chlorobiaceae bacterium | reverse complement strand
CAACGGCTGACCCGTCGATGCATTCGAAGGAGAGGTTAAACTAAACGCTCCGGGAACCGGAGGAATCGTACCGAGGCTCCATGTCGCTGACCATGCACTTGTTCCGCTGGAGTTCTTCGCATTCACACGCCAGTAGTATGTCGTGTTATTCGAAAGACCACTTACCGCTTTTGATGTCGTCGCAACTGTCGAATCATCCACTACAGTAGATGTAAATGTCGAACTTGTCGATACCTGTACTCTGTACGTCGATGCACCCGATGACGCGTTCCAGCTTAATGTCAGGCTTGTCGCCTGATTTGTCGCTCCGTTTGCCGGTGATGCGAGTGTTGGTGCTGATGGAGGAGCTATTATTGTTGTGAAATTCCACGGTGCTCCTGTTGCCGTTGTATTGCCTGCTACGTTCTTTCCCACTACTTTCCAGTAATACACACTGCCATTGGCCATGCCACTATAAGCGTAAGATGTCCCTGCCTGGTTTGTGCTTACCACGGTCGTCGGCGGATTGTTTCCATCGAGATACACATCATACCCTGTCGCATTTGCCGATGCACCCCAGCTCAGGGTTCCGCTCAACGGCTGACCCGTCGATGCATTCGAAGGAGAGGTTAAACTAAACGCTCCGGGAGCTAAAGGTAATGTAAGAAAACTCCAGGGCGCCCCGGTCGCAGTTGCGCTCCCTCCTCCATTCTTTGCTACGACTTTCCAGTAGTAAGTTATACCATTAAGTAATCCTGCGTAATCATATGAAGTACCAGCCTGGTTTGAACTAACAATTGTTGTTGGTGGATTATTTCCATCCAAGTATACATCGTATCCGGTTGCGTTCAATGACGTCTGCCAGCTCAGTGTCCCGGTAAGAAGTTGACCAATTGCACCATTCAGCGGTGAAAGTAAATTGAATGCTCCAGGAGCCGGGGGCACTGTTGTAAAACTCCACGCCGTCGACCATCCACTTGTCCCGTTGCTGTTCTTTGCATTCACACGCCAGTAATATGTCGTGTTATTTGCAAGCCCGCTCACTGGTTTCGAGGTCGTCGCAAGCGTCGAATCATCCACTACATTAGATGTAAATGACGAACTCGTCGATAACTGCACTCTATATGTTGATGCACCCGATGATGCATTCCAGCTTAATGTCAGGCTTGTTGCCTGATTTGTTGCTCCGTTGGTTGGCGATGAAAGTGTAGGTATTGATGGAGGTGAACCGCTGCCAATAGAGGCAGGAGTCCATGTTGCACCACCATTATTCGTTTTCAGTATCGTGTTACTCGCTCCAACTATGACACCATTGTTCGCATCTGTGAATGATACTGAGGTTAATGTCTGAGCCGTTCCGCTCGCCTGTAGTGTCCAGGTCGCTCCACCGTTCACGGTTCGCAAGATTCTTCCCGCATATCCTACCACGGTTCCTGTGTTTGCATCTGAAAAATACGCTCCATAGAGATCATACGGCACTCCGCTTGACTGGGCTGACCAACTCGAGCCGCCGTTCCCAGTGTGCAGTATTGTCCCGGCTGCACCTACTGCCGTTCCATTGTTCGCATCGAGCATAAACACACCTATGAGATCGTTGGGTGTACCGCTTGATTGAACGGACCACGATGAACCTCCATCGGCTGTCCGGAGAATGGTACCCAAGTAACCAACTGCTACACCATTAGTGGCGCTCCCCATTGAGACGCCCACTAAATGGTTTGTCGTTCCACTCGCTACACTTGTCCATGTTGCTCCGGCATTTCCCGTTCGGATAATCGTCCCGTTATTGCCCACTGCCACCCCTGTGTTCGCATCTCCGAATGAGACTGATTGAAGTGAATTAGTGACGCTTGTCGTCTGGGACGTCCACGTTGATCCACCATTGATCGTGTGAATGATTGCTGCTTTTGTAAATTCATCTCCTCCAGCCGCCCAACCGGTATTCGCGTCCGTAAACGAAACACCATGGAGATTCATTGTCGTCCCGCTCGATTGATTGTACCAGCTTGAACCGCCATCAGCGGAGCGAAGCACAACGCCCGTGAAGCCGACAATGCTTCCGTTGTTGCCGCTGAGCATTTTGACTCCACGCAACGTCTGACCGCTTGCCCACACGCTCGTTGCGAGTATGATAATTATTATCCAAAATACAGCCTTCATTCGAGCCTCTCTCAGTAAGTATGGAATATATTCTTGATCCTATAATTGCGAATCCAGTTTCGCGCCATAGTGTAATACTTATTTGACCAACATCATTCTCTTGGCTTCGGTAAATACCTGTCCTGTTGCGACCGAGGTAACCTGAACCCGGTAAATATAGATACCTGAAGGCATCTGTGTCCCATCACTTGAAACTGCTGACCATTGAACGGAATGCACTCCGCTACTTTGGACATCATTCACCAACGCTGCCACCTCCTGCCCGAGAAGGTTGAATACGCTCAGTTTCACGTTGCCCGGTTCGGATAGCTCATATCTAATCTCGGTCGTCGGATTAAACGGATTCGGGAAATTTTGATATAAACGGTGTGATGCCGGCAATTCACTCGGCATAACAATCGGGCTGGCCTGCTTGGACAAGCTTACTCCGGATGTTTCTACTGTCACCTGGAGGAAATCAGCTGAGCCCATGAAATTTTTCGTGGTTCCTGTCCCTACGACACGCAATCGAACTTCCCCACCTACTGAAATGTAATTTCCCGGCGCTGATTCATTAATTGTCACGCTTACATTTGTAATACTGACAGTTCGCGAATCGACCTGCGTCCATGTACCCAGGGTCCAATCATAAAGATATAAAACCTGTGTTGTACTCCGTGAGAATTTTCCGGAATATGTGACCGTTATTGATTTAACGGTAAGCGGTGTCTGGGATATGACAGCAGAACCATACCAGTCAGACACTCTTGTTCCTTTGATACTCGAATTTACATTGTAGTAAGTGTTGTCACTTGTCGACAGATTTGTGTAACTGCCAGAGCTCAAACTGCCTACCATGATTTGAGTTGATACCGGGTTATAATTATACAAACCGCCGGTCTGGAATGAGTGGTCGGCTGAAGTTGCAAGATTACCCGATGCATCGGTCGACTTCACATGGTAGTGATACACTGTATTCGGGGAGAGGCCGGCAAGGGAAACACTGTGACTCGTCACACCCCCACTGCCTGAGGCGCTTGATCCGTAACTTGTCGTTGTTCCGTATTCAACAACTGAACTGGAGCCTTCATCAGTAACCCATGCAATCGAAGCATTTGAGGCACCGGCACCCGAAAGAGCAACAGCTGAAATCACCGGGGGCGTAACATCAACTGTTCCGCCACCACCGCCGCCACCGCTACCGATTGAACCGGCCGACCATGTCGAACCGCCATTATTCGTCTTCAGTATTGTGTTACTCGCTCCAACTACCACACCATTGTTTGCGTCCGTGAACGATACCGACGTCAACGTCAGTGCTGTTCCGCTTGCCTGCTGTGTCCAGGTTGCTCCACCATTCACCGTCCGTAAGATTCTTCCCGCATACCCAACAACTGTTCCGGTATTCGCATCCGAAAAATACACACCATAGAGGTCATATGGCACGCCGCTCGACTGGGCTGTCCAGCTCGAACCGCCGTTCACGGTATGAAGTATCGTTCCGGTCGCTCCTACTGCCGTTCCATTATTCGCGTCGACAAAATAGACTCCGATGAGATCGTTGATCGTTCCGCCTGACTGAGCGGTCCACGAGTTGCCCCCGTCCGCAGTGCGAAGAATTGTGCCCAGGTAACCGACTGCAACCCCGTTGCTTGCGCTGGTCATCGATACACTTATTAAATGGTTCAATGTTCCACTCGATACATTTGTCCACGTTGCTCCGGCATTACCCGTTCGGACAATCGTCCCGTTATTACCCACTGCCACGCCGTTGTTTGCATCACCGAATGATACACCCTGCAGCGAATTCGTCGCGCTTGTCGTCTGGGACGTCCACGTCGCTCCACCATTGACCGTGTGAATTATTGCTGCTCTTGTATACTCGTCTCCACCGACTGCGGTTCCATTATTCGCATCAGTAAATGAGACTGCATGGAGATTCATTGTCGTTCCGCTCGATTGAGGGGTCCAACCTGAGCCGCCGTCGGCGGTTCGAAGCGCAACACCCGCAAATCCAACAATACTTCCACCATTTCCACCAAGCATCTTCACTCCGCGTAATGTTTGTCCATATACGCTCATACTCAAAAAGAACACCACCAAAGCTACCGACTTCACATGTTTCATTTTGTAACCCGTCCTTTTGCCTTCGTTTATAAATTTTTCTACTTAAGATAGTCCACGACGTGAATTAATTCAAAGGCGCTGTGACGGGCAGCAACTTTTGTCTCTTCAGTCACACTATCCTGTGATGAAGAGCAACAACATGACAAAAACCCATTTATTGCATTAGATTTGAGATTATTTAAACCTGTATTCAACTCGAGTTCTCGTTTCACATCAGATTTCAACGGGTTCACCTTCAGCCGTTGGTTGAAAATTGGAAAAGAGATTGTCAATAACTGAAGAAATCTGGCTGCCAAAATCACGCTTGGCAAGAAAGCCATCTGCGCCAATCGCCATAGCAGCCTGACGATATTCGGCATCATCCTGGAAACTGGTGATAATCACATGCGGCGCGATTGCAAGCTTTTTGACTCGGTTTGTAGTTTCCAAACCGCTCAAATCGCCCGGCATCACAAGGTCGACAATGACCAAATCGGGCTTTAAATCAGAAATTTGCTGGATTGCCTGGATGCCTGAGGTGGAGGATCCAATAATTTCGTACTTTGGGGGAATGGATAAAAAGCGGGTCGCAACTCCAATAAAAACAGCGCTGTCGTCCACAATAAATATCCGAATTGTTCCCCCCATAGACTGTGATCTGGCTCTCGCTGGTGCCTTCGCGTTCACGTTTTCCTCGATTATTCTTGAAAATGTTAGTTTAAGTGTGTTATTCATGCCAACTGCTCCTTTTTTCTCCAATCACACTTAAAAGATAACTTATGAAAAAGGACATAACAATAGGAATATTCACTATTTAGCAGTAAGGAGTTTCCTCAGACAGACTAAGGATTTTCCTTATAGCGAATAGGGTAAAACCTCAAATGGTGATGGAACGAGG
>CAZAFL010000031.1:0-7416 GCA_964484465.1 uncultured Chlorobiaceae bacterium | reverse complement strand
GGGTCGAGAATGCCCTTTCTTATTGCATACCTGACCAGACTAGGAATATCATGAATATTGAGCCTCTCCATAAGTTGTGCCCTGTGAGCCTCAACTGTTTTTGCACTTAGATTAAGTTTATATGCGATTTCTTTAGTAGAGAATCCTTTGGCAATAAGCAGGAGAATCTCTCTCTGCCGGGGTGTAAGTTCATCGCCGGTGCGCTGCATATATTTGACCAGGCGCTTTGCAATTTGCGGGTTTAAGTATTCATCCCCCTGCGCGACGGATAGGATGGCGGTCGTAAGCTCTTCCGGTGTAACATCTTTCGGGAGATAACCAGATGCACCGGCGCGAAGGGCTTGCGTAACGTGTTCCTCACTTACGTCCATCGAAAGAATGATAACGCGAACCTCCGGAAAATCCCTCTTCGTTTTCGCTAAAGCCTCTAAGCCGCTCATTTCACCCATGTGAATGTCCATCATCACTATATCGGGCCGCAAGGTCTCAATCATATGCAAGGCTTCATGGCCGTTATTTGCCTCACCAACAACTTGTACGTTTTCTATACTCTGAAGCAAATGGCGAAAGCCTGCCCGGACAAGAACGTGGTCATCGGCTATGAGGACCCGCACTTTATCAATGTTCGTTGTCTCTCCATAGTTCAAGTGTTCCTTCATATGTCGGTCAGTTACATAATTCGACATGGAATTTTCACCCTGATTTCCGTTCCTTGATTAAGAGCAGATTGGATTTCCAGCGATCCTCCAGCAAGAGAGCTTCGTTCCTGCATTCCTAAAACTCCAAGGCTTCCGCCATGAATAGCCTTTTCTTTAGCTTCATCCACATTAAATCCTATGCCGTCATCCCGAATCGTGAGATAAAGGTCAGCACCATTCTTTTGTATTCTGACTTCCACATTTTGTGCACGGGCATGTCGAACAATATTGGTCAATGCTTCCTGAACAATCCGAAAACATGTCGTTTCAATATCCGTTCCGAGCCTGGTGTCAATGCCGCTGGCGTCAAAATGTGTCTGGAACCCAGCCCTGGTAGATATGCGGTCGAGGTACCATCTCAATGCAGCCACAATACCGAGGTCGTCAAGGATCGATGGCCTGAGGTCAAGGGAGAGGTTACGCACCTGCTGAATTGCATGGTCGACGATTTGAAGGCTATCGTTAATACGTGAAAGCTGTGTTTCTCCTACAATATCCCGCTGCATTGCCTGCATGTTAATTTTGATTGCGGTCAATGCCTGCCCGATTTCATCGTGGAGCTCACGTGCTATATGCCTCCGTTCCATTTCCTGGACTTCGAGCAGGCGATGAGACAAGGTTTCCAACCCTTCATGAGCTTTACGAAGATCCTCTTCCGTCTTGAGCCGGTCTGTAATGTCCCTTGCAACTGACGATGCCCCGATAATCCTGCCGGCTGTATCCCGGACCGGGGAAATAGTCACTGCGATGTCAATCAGTGAACCATCCTTTCTTACCCGAACCGTTTCAAACTGATCTATCATTTCACCACGTTGAAGCCGTTTAAGAATACCCGGAACCTCGTCAGGACGATCTGCAGGGACAAGCAAAGAGACAGGGCGACCAATAATCTCTTCTGCCGAATATCCGTAAATTCTTTCAGCACCCCGATTCCATGTTGTGATGATTCCATCGAGAGATTTTCCGATTATTGCATCGTTGGAAGATTCAACGATAGCGGCAAGGCGCTGTGCGTACTCCTCTCCCTGCACTCGTTCAGTTATCTCGATTGCAACTCCTCCCAGAAAGCGACGCCCCGAAGCGTCCCGAAACGGAAACTTTATCGACAGCCACGTGCGATCTCCCCCTGATCCCGGAACAGTTTCGATAAACTCTGTCGGTTCGTTGTTCATGAAAATCAGAAGGTCATTTTTCCTGATTTCACGTGCTACTGCGGCGGGCCAAATCTCGAAGTCCGTCTTTCCCTGCCAATCCTGCAGTTTCACCTTGAAGCTTCGTTCACACGACTTGTTGATCCACATGATCCGTCCGTCTTCGTCTTTGAGAAAAGCGACCGCCGGACTATTATTAATGAAGGCCTCAAAACGGTCCTCGGTTTCCCGCAGTATCTTCTCCATTCGGGCGCGATCCATCAGAATATCATTGAGCGCTTCATTCGCCCTGGTCAACTCCGGAGCGAGAGAAATTTGCTCAAGTCCTGCTGAATCGATTTCTTTTCTTACTATTTCCGGGTCCTTATCCAAATTATTAACCTTTTCTTCTTTCAACCTTTTTCTCATCACTATAAAGCCTTTACATAATTATCCCTTAAATGGGGAAATCTCAGAAAATTCACATAGATTAAAGGTTACTTGAAGCACAATGAGAGAAGCACCTTTCCCCTATACTAATACAACAATTAATTGGAGAAAAATACTGAAGATTAAGAAAAATTAAGTTTTGGATTGGTACTACTTTTTTGTGTTGCTTACTTCCGAAGAGCATCATTCGTCTCTCCTCAGAAATGTTCAACAATGCGCGGGCGTATGTGGGATAACAATAACCTAAATATAACCTTTTCTCATCCCATAGTCAAGATGAAATTCATCATTTATCCGTTTTTTTCCTATTAAGGGGTTTTATTAGCCGCGGGCTGAGAGTTAAATCCGAGGGATAATAAAGGGTAGGGCTTATAATCTGTTTGAATTTCAATTTCACCCTGAATATAATCAGATGCTTTACGACAAAAAGTTGCTTTTAGCTCAGTGATTTCGCCGGGTTTTAGCGTCTTTTTACCGATACTGATTGATGTAAGCTGAGAATCTTTCGGGGTGAGGCTCAGGATGGTAATTGTTTCTTTCGTGGTATTTTCCAGTTGAACCGTTTTCGTCAGGACCGAATCTTTTTTGACCCTGCCAAAATAGATGAAACGCGGATTCATCCGCAACACGGTCTTTATGTCAACGGTAAAATTGATATACATCCGTGGATTTGTCGGGTCGTCCGAATCGATAATGACACTCTTTGTGGTTTTATCAAGATACGCGCCGCTTTTGAATGTCACAGTAAGTGCAGCGGAATCACCCGGAGCAACTTTTTTTGAAGAAATCAATGCAACCGTACACCCGCAGGAAACGGACACATCAGATATCTTGAGAGTGTCGGTTCCCTCGTTCCGGACTACCAATGTTCGCGCGATTTTCGTCCCGCTGTATATCTCGCCAAAATTCAGGCTGGCAGGGCTTGGAGCTTTAAGCTTCGGTTGAGCAGTAAGATTACCCACTAAAATGACAATACAACAAATCACTATAAATTTAGACATCAAATATATCCTTCAATAATCCACCAATTTCATATTTAAAAAAATGCCGTTTCATGAATATACGCTGAAATCATTACTTAATCAAAACCATCATTTTCGTTTCCATAAATTCCTTTGAATTTGAAACTGATGTTGCATGGATCCGGTAAATATAACAACCCGAAGAAAGCTTAATGCCACTCTCATTCTCGGTGTGCCAATCTATCGACTTATATCCGGCAGATTGCACCTCATCTACAAGTGTTTTCACTTCCTGGCCAAGAATGTCATACACCTTTAACGACACCCTGCTTTCAACAGCTAGTTGATATTTGATCGATGTCGAGGGATTGAAAGGATTGGGATAGTTTTGACTGAGGCTAAACGCAGGGCTTATTCCTTCAGATACGCCGGTGAGCGATGATACGTTTACCTCGACGGATGAAGAGTAGCTGATAAGACCATCGAAATCAATCTGCTTCAATCTATAGAAGTAGTGACCAGGATTCACATTTGCCTGAGTGTAAGAATAGTGTTGAGGCTCGAGTGTTGTTCCATAACCTGGCGTAAAACTGCTCGGGATATCCTCAAAAGAAACCGCACTGTCAGGCCTGCACTGTATGATGAACCCGTAATTATTAATTTCAGAAACAGTCGTCCATTGCAGTTGTATATTAGAGGTCCCGACAACTGCTGCACTCAACGAGGCGACTTGCACCGGGAGAGGGCTTGATGTTGCACGCAGGATTTTACCACCAGAAACCCACCCCCCTTCACCTCGACGAACCACGATTTTATCCAGCTCGTCTGTTGTTCCTGATGAGTCCCCGAACCAGGTTCCACCGGCGTTTGTGGTTCTCACAATCACTCCATTTCCACCGACTACCCATCCATCATTCTGGTTTACAAAGCCGAGAGAGAGGAGAAATTCACTAGTTCCGCTCGTCTGGTTGACCCATGAAGATCCCCCGTCGGTCGTTTTTTCAATGACACCAATACCCACAGTATCCGGGAAGTTGAAGCCGACAAGCCAACCAGTTTGCTGATCGGTGAAGAAGATATCCTCGACATCTTCATTGGGGTCGATCCCGCTGGATTGGTCAGTCCATGTTAATCCGCCGTCCGTTGTCTTGACTATCGTTCCCGGGAAATCGCCTGTGATCCAACCGGTAGTCTTGGTGATGAAAAATACCGTTGTGAGATAGGCATTCACTCCACTGATTACTTGCTGGTTCCAGGTCGCACAGCCGTCGGTTGTGTTCAACACCAAACCGTTAGCGCCCACAGCCCATCCTGTATCAGCATTAAGAAATTGGATTGCTGTCAGTGCATGCCCGCTATCCTCCATGCTCCAGCTGGCGCCACCATTCGTTGTTTTAACAATTCTTCCTTCATTATCTCCGACTGCCCATCCGGTTGTAGAATTTATGAAATTAACCGCATTGAACGTTTCAAATGTTCCACTGTTCTGGGGAAGCCATGAAAAACCGCCATCAATGGTTTTAACGATTGTGCCGGAGTCACCGACAGCCCAACCGGTTGTCGCATTGACAAAATCAAGTCCAAAAAGCCAATGATTCTCACTATTCTTTACTGTTTGCCAGCCGGTGAACTGAGCTTCAAGTTGCAATACGTGGATAAAACATCCTGCGATCACACAGAAAACTAGTTGAAGGAATTTTTTCATAGTGTATATAATGCACGTTCATTAAAGGTGGTGCACAATACCCCCACCTGAAGTTAAACCAACACACTCATTGATATTATAAAAAGATAAGTCCTGTGCCTCTCGCGAAGAAGGTGCTTATTTGATGAGAACCATCTTGTTCGTCTCAATAAATTCTTTACCTGTTGCCAATGACGTTGCGTTTATCCGGTAAAAGTAGATGCCCGATGAGGCCTGACTGTTATTGCCCACCATCCATTCTACCGTTTGAACACCCGCATCGACAATGCCGTTTACCAAAACCGCGATTTCCTGGCCAAGAATATTATGTACACTCACGCGAACATAGCTTGCTTCAGGCAGGTCATACCGGATGACAGTACTTGGATTAAACGGGTTGGGATAATTCTGGTGTATTGCAAACTCCTTCGGCAATGGAATTGACTGAACGTGGGCAGGAAATTCAGTTTCGTTCGGATCCCCGGGGGGTAATTCCTCAAATGTCAACTGCGAAACGTCGGTGAGGAATTGTTTCGGAATATTATTCACGGACGCTTTAAACGTCAGGGTACAGGCATTCTTGCATTTTACCCAATACCCAACACCGGGTGCTATAAAAGTAGTATCCGGATAATATCCGTTGCTATAACCGAACAGGGTCGCAATTGAATTCGGTGGGTTCTGAATGATATTGCTGACCAGTACATTGGATGTGATTCCCCCAATTATGCTCCAATTTTTAGGACAATTAATCGTAACACTATCGATTGCACTTCCCGTGATGATCACAGTTTGACTCGACGGGAATTTAAGCCAATACCCCGTGCCAACGTTCAATGTTTCAGCGGTGACATAACCCGACCCGGGAACAAAGGCATACAAACTGCTATTTGAGGTGGGGAAAACAGAAGATCGCGATCTATCCCCCTTGTTGACGGGGAGGCTGACCATATTCCAGCGACTGTTGACGTTTAAGAACACCTGCTCAGAAAGGCCGCCTAAATTCTTGCGCAATATTTTTCCACCAACCACCCAGGCTGCGGTCCCTCCACGGACGACAATTTTATCGAGCTCATCAGTCGTACCCGAAGTTTCGCTTCCCCACGAAGCTCCTCCATCCGTTGTTCCGAGAATTGTGCCGTTTCCACCTATTGCCCAGCCCGTATTCTGGTCAACAAATCCAAGCGCCAGAAGAAACTCGCTCGACCCGCTTGTTTGAGGAACCCATGTGGCCCCTCCATCGGTAGTTTTCTTAATGACACCAATCCCGACAGTATCCGGAAAATTGTAGCCAGTGACCCACCCGGTTTGCTGATTGACGAAAAAGATATCTTCAATATCTTCATTAGGGTCAATTCCATTCGTGACATACGACCATGTTGTGCCGCCATCAGTCGTGTTTAAGACAGTTCCGGGGAAATCTCCTCCCATCCATCCTGTATTTGCATCGGAAAAAAATATTGTGGTAAGATAAGAACTTAAATCCGGTATGATCACCTGGTTCCAAGTGCCTCCACCGTCAGTAGTGGACAACACCAAACCGTTGGCGCCAACAGCCCATCCTGTATCTGCGTTGAGAAATTGGATTCCCGTGAGTATCCTGCCGCTGTCCTGAAGCACCCAGCTCGCGCCGCCATCTGTTGTTTTGATAATTCTGCCTTCGTTATCTCCTACAGCCCACCCCGTCAATGCATTGATAAAGTCTACGGCGTTGAACGTTTCAAATGTTCCACTATTCTGTGATGTCCAGTTGAGGCCCGCATCTGTGGTTTTGATGATGATTCCCGAGTCTCCCACAGCCCATCCAGTGGTTCCATTGACAAAATCAGCGCCAAAGAGCCAGTGGTTTTCACTATTTTTCTCTATCTGCCATTGAGCAGAAAGTTGTAGACTATACAAGAAGAAACAGAATGCAGTAACAATCCATGGTCTCATTCGTTTATCCCTATCCTGAATACTCTTAGGTCGATCGCGGGTTGACTTTCACCTCTTTGTACAATATACGTATCTTCACTTCCAACAATCAATTACGCCTATCACAACTAACAAAACCGAATCCGTTAAAGTTCTCTGCTTTCAGAATGGCCTGATGGAATAAAAATGGGGTGGGTTTTGACCCCCACCCCGTCGATTCGTACAACAAACAGGTTATTTCATCAACAACATCTTGTGAACTTGCAGATATTCTTTGCCATTATTCACAGATATTGCCCTCATCCGGTAGATATAGATACCGGATGGCAGGGAAACGCCTGTTGTGTTGGAAGCATTCCAATCAACCGACTGGAACCCGGCGTTCACTACATCATTCACCAGCACTGCAACTTCCTGGCCGAGAATGTTATACACACTCAGGCGGACAAGACTTGCTTCCGGCAAATCATAGCTGATAGTTGTGGTCGGGTTGAACGGATTCGGATAGTTCGGGTGCAATGCATACTGTGACGGCTTCGCTTCCTCACCACCTACGCCATTCAAGCTTGCCTTCGCAA
>CAZAFL010000030.1:23295-31671 GCA_964484465.1 uncultured Chlorobiaceae bacterium | reverse complement strand
TGTTAGGCACGCCGCCAGCGTTCGTCCTGAGCCAGGATCAAACTCTCCGTTGTAAGAGTATTAAACTTATAACTTCGAGGTTGATCTTGGGTTCTCCCGTGGGTAACGGGATGGGTTGATAATCTGCAAAAGCTGACTTAGAGCTATGCACACTATTTTCAAAGAACACTTGAGAAAAAAATCCCGACCCAGAGAATTGGTCGGAAGCCCATTGGAATGGGTCAATAATATACGAACTTTTCTCGAGGATGTCAAGAAATTTGTTCAATCTTCTTTAAACAATATTACATTTTCTTTACCCCATAAAAGTCTGAAATCTGAGTTATTTGGTTGGTTTTGCGGATGTTGATTCCTCCTCATTGCGAGGCTAAAAATCCATACGCCGAAATAGAATATTTGCAGCAAAAAGCATGAATAAGGTTGATGAACATGCCCCCACTATCGGATCGAAAGCCAGCGGCTGACCATCAAGTAGACCGACGGCAGCCTCCTGAAGACCTTGAATGGGCGGTAGTGCATACCGTAGTATTCCTGGAACAAGACGAACCGGATGTTCGGGTGAAAACAAAAAAGAGAAGTCGTGACCCGCGATTAACCTGCTCAAAAAAAGAGAATGGATTAGCGCGATGGCCGTGGAAAACCCCGTGCTTCGTGATGCGACCCCAAGAAACACGATGAACGCATACAACGATGAAAATGCCAGCATCAATGGAATAAACGGAAAAAATACCGACAGTTTCCAGGATCCAACTTTAGCTGCGAAGGCAATTCCAAATCCGGCGAGAAAATAACATTGAAGGAGGGCAACAGAACCGATGACCCCAAGATATTTGCCGAGTAATATTCCCGACCTTGAGAGCGGAAGAACGAGAATTAATTCACGGGTACCCTCCATCAGCGCATGCGGTATAATGTGCGAAGTTGCAATCGAACAAATAATAATAGTCGCCGTGAATAGGACTGTCAAGTATAATTGAGAGGCCTGAGGGAAAATTTCCCGAAACTCCTTCACGGAAATCGGTTCTCTACCGTAAATGCCAACTGAATCGATCACGCCGCCGTGCGCTTGAATCCTAACGAGCACCGCAAACAAACAGATCATCAACGTAACAATCAGTACCAGAAGGATAATTGTTTTCTGGCCGAGTACCTCCCGTACCGTATATTTAACAAGTGCCAGAAGTATCATTGTCGGATTGGGGCTGTAATAAATTCAGAAATGACTCCTCGAGTGTTATTTCCTTTGATGTAACCGAAGCTATACGAATTTGACTCCCCGAGAGAACGCTTAGCACGGCATTAAAATCAATATGTAAAGGGACATGTATACTGGTTCTTCCGTCAACGTCGGAAATGGTGCATCCGGATAATTTACTGCGAACATCCATCGGGACCTTGTCTCCGACATTGATAACATATTCGCCGGATGGATAAACAAATTCTTCCATGCGACCCACCTTAAGGAGAGAGCCTTTGTCGATCACTGCAATACGGTCTGCAATCATTTCGACTTCCGACAAAATATGTGAATTGATAAACATCGTAACTCCCTTCGATTGCAAGCGCTTCAAAAGTTCACGCAGGTCTTTCCTGCCGAGAGGGTCGAGGCCATCGGATGGCTCGTCAAGAATAAGGAGGTTTGCTTCATGGAGAAGCGCTTGCGCTAATCCGATACGCTGCAACATCCCCTTGGAATAGTTGCCGAGGACATCCTTTGCAGAACCTTTGAGTGAAAAGATCTCGAACATTTCCGACATCCGACGGGAAAGCACCCTGCCCTTCAGTCCGTGTAATTCGCCCGACATTCTCAAAAATGTTGCTCCTGTCATAGCGGAAGGATAAACCACACGTTCCGGAAGATACCCTATAGTTTTTCGGATAAACGGTTCATGTGGACTTCTACCGAAAAGGCTGACTCGCCCGCCCGTCTCGCGCGTAATCCCCAACAGTATTTTCACAAGCGTGGTTTTCCCCGCACCGTTAGGTCCGATGAGGCAGAATGTTTCATTCCCGCGGACTTCAAGAGAAATAGAATGAAGCACCTCAACCGGGGGTTTCTTTGCAAAAAGTTTATAATAAACTTTTTGCAATCCAGCTATTTCGATTACATTGGGTTCCCTGTTCACCATCGTTCGGTTCTCTTCTTACGAGAAAATCACGTTGCGTGACATCGCTGATCCTGTTTTGCCGGACATGTCGCGTCAACGAACTATCCTTGCGCTGATAGATTCCCATGTTTCTTGGGTCAGGGGGAATTGACTCATATACCCAATCCGGTCACCATGTTCTATGATAAGTACAGAGGTGTAGGATATCCCATGCTCCTCAAAAACCTTCGAGGGTATGAGTGAGAACGGGAACTTGATCCCAACTGCATTCATCCAGGCTTTCATTTGTTTATATTGCATAGCCCGATCCTGATTATCTCTTTCGAAAAGTAAAACCACGCTGCAATTTCGTCGAAGCTCCCCTTGTTCTTTCAGAGTGTCGCAAAAATCCACAAACGAATTGAGGCACGGTACACAACCGAAATTAACAAACCGGATAAGGAATACCAGCACGGTTTTCTCCGGAGGAATTGTGGGCCGGTTAAACAAGGTCGAGCCGATAGATATGAGCAAGCTATCGCTGGTTTTACTGCCACTTTCAGATTGCCCGACCGCAAACGCACTCTGGAAAATTGAAATGATAACCATGAAGTATAACCGTTTCACATTTCGTAATAGTTTGATGACAACCATAGGTGCCTCTTGCACAATCTAAAAAAATGATGATGTTATTTGATATTTTTTAAAAACGCTGCGTTTGCTCTCCCGGGTATAGAAGAAACCTCTTTTATCGCGATACAGTATCCCTGTTTGATGCGGCAGGGCGAACACAGTTTTCAAATAGCCTGAATAATCAAGCACATAGACATCCCGATTTGGATGAAATGAGTAAACCCCTCCAAGCACAAAAATGTTTCCCTTATTATCAACTGCGACATCCTGAAACATCTCATCCGGCATGGAGGCAATAGCACCGTTAGTTGAATCAGCCATCGATTGCGGCGGCAGACCGGGAACACTGAATCGTGCCGTACACTTCTGCTGCGAATCGTAGGCGAGAATCGTATTGAGAAACTTACAGGCTACAATAAGATTACCGTTTGAATCAGCACAAAGTGATACCATATCATAAATAGGATCCCTTCTGGGTTCGGGGAGAATAATATTCCTGATTGCTGTTTCATCTTTAGTATAGAGCATTATTGTCTGTTCCGACCTGTTGGGAGGTTGAATAGTAGAGACAACTACCATTCCGCGGCCGTACAGCGCAGCATCGACAATTGCACCCGCGACTTGCATTTCTCCCAGGGGTGAGCATTCCGCAGAGAAAAATTTTATATGGGGAGTTCCAAGGTCAACAACAGCGATGGTATCGTTCAAGCAATCGATTTTGTAAGGACCGGCCTGAAAATCACCAACCCCCTTCCCTCGTTTGCCAAACTGCCGGGTGAGTCTTCCATCGACACTGAATTTCATTACCAAATACTGGAGTCTATCTGTGACAAAGATCGAACCTTCAGAATCGGTCGTTATTTCACCTATTTGAACGACCGTTGCGGAAGAACTTTGTTCGGAGGAGAGTATTTCTTTCACAATCACACCGGAATTGCCTTGCCCATCAACCTGGCGCGCTCTGCCTGAGGCTGAGATTATATATAACGACAAGGTCAAACAAAAACTTTTTTTGAAGAAATTCACAGGTGCCTCCTGGGTATTCCGGTTGCCATCGCATCGATTGAAAAAATATGACTCGCCGCGGATTCCTCCGTGGCGAGTCGAACATTAGTCGGTTGACGTCGAAGTGCACGCGATAAGACAACCGGCATCACAGAATATCGTTGTACTTGGGTCAGGCATGATTTTTTTGCATTTATCATAACAATCCATGAGTGCCCGGCAATCACAAGGACATGCCGTCGAACGTGCGGGAATAAACATTGTGCTTAACACAAGTATTCCCGTAACCAACAACATTGTGAATTTCATACAGCCTCCTTTTTTATTCGGCTTGCCTCATTTATAGTGTGGCGGAAGTACCGGCAAGCTTGGGTACTCGCACCTTGCAGCACAATTCAAGATTATGAGCGATGACCTAACATATATCCTCACTTATATGACGAACGAGAGTACCCTCCCCTCGAGATAGGGGAGAGAAATACTTATCACCGTCCACGCTATCCATGCCAGACACGAAATTGAAAGCCCTTCACCCATCGTAACGCGCCCCATCACGCGAACGGCCATGGAAATAACAACGACATACCATATCGAAAAAATATTGATATTGCTCAGGAGTGTATATAATGCGTTGCCGGGATTTTTATCCTGAAGAAAGAATTCCAACCCCTTAAAAATTGTAAGGTCCGCGGCAGATTCCACCGTGTCGATACCTTTCGCATAAATAATCAGTATGGTCAGAATATTCATGTACACAAAAACTACCTCCCCGTATACCACCGCACAGAAAAAACGTTTAAACAACGGCATTGATTGTTCGATAATCGGCAATGACAAAAGGTAGAGCAGCATTGTCAGAACCAGCCAGCGAATCACCTTAAGCAGTGGCTCGACAAGCAATTCCAGAAAAAGGAAATACCGCATTGTAGACTCAAGAACAGTATCTGCGCTTTCTTCTCCGAACGAAGAGGATATCGCTTTTCGCATTGGTTGTTCAAGCGCCGGAATCATAAACCACCCAATGACCAACGAGACAACGACCAGAACAATCATTGCCATACCGCAGCGCGGGTTACTATCAACCTCTGTGAAAACTTCCGAAGGTGTCGCTATAACATTGAAAAGATGTAACGCGCCTCTCATACAACGTGTGGTGTGAAAAAAGTTGAAATCCCTCTTCGGGATATTGACTAACAGAATTGAATTGTTTAAATTTACTGGCAATCTGTGTGAGAGTCAAGACCTTTCTTGTAATGTTGATTATTACACAGACACACTGAGGGAGGAAATGAAACTTTCCGTATGGCTAAAACGCTATAGGATAAAACGGGGATTGCGTCAGAAAGAACTTGCAGGCGACCTCGGGATTTCCCGTGAACATTATGCGCAGATCGAATCGGGGCACTGCAGGCCTTCGATAAATCTTCTGCGGACAATGAGCAGGAAGCTGAGTGTCACTATCGTGGTGACAATTTCCAAAATTGTTGAACGGATTGAAGCGTTTAAATGATTGAAGAGAGGCGAGAGGAAAGCCGTGAGGTTGTTACTTCTCCGGTACGGTTTATTTACTGCATGAGCTCCCGTTCCAATCTGCGGTATACTTCCACAAGAGGAAGATGAAGTTCCTGCGCCAGGCGTTTGCACTCTTCATGTTCAGGCACAAGCCGTACACTGCCATTGAATGTAATCTCTTTCACGGTCACTTGACCAAGCGTTGTCCCGACAACACGCTGTTCACGATGCAATTTTCTTCTTCCCGTCTGTTGAATCCTGACGCCAAGTGTCGTTGTTTGGGCAAAAAATACCTGCAGAACCCGGTCCATGTGTGCCTTGCCGACCATTGCGCTGAGAAGGATTCCGGGCCTTCCCTTCTTCATAATGACCGGAACCATGTAAGCATCCTGCGCGCCGGCGAGCAATAATTGTTCGATGACATAAGGATATATTTCCGGGTTCATGTTGTCAATATTCGTCTCCACAATCACCACTTCATCTTCTTCATATTCAGGCGTCATTTCACCAACGATAACGCGCAGAAGATTGGGCAGTTGCGGAATTTCCCTTGTCCCCGCTCCATACCCAATGTTTGAGGCGTTGATTCGCTCTTCGGCGAGAATACCTGACGACATTGCTTTGATGATCGCCGCACCGGTCGGGGTAGTAAGCTCAAACGGAATATCGGTTAATATTGTGGGATACTCCTTGAGTATTTCAACCGCCGCCGGACCGGGCAACGGAAGTTTTCCATGCTCGGTTTCGACGAAGCCGCCGTTTCCCAGTTTTACTGCAGAAGAAAATGTCTTCTCAATACCAAGCTGTTCAAAACATATCGCCGCCCCGACAATATCGACAATGGAATCAAGAGCGCCGACTTCATGAAAATGAATTTTCTCTATCGTCGTGTTATGGATTTTCGCCTCGGCTTTGGCAACCTCCATAAATATTTTTTTTGCATCCCGCTTGATACGATCGCTCAATGTACTATCCTCAATAATCTTGAAGATATCCTTCAGATGACGCTTGTGAGTCTGAACGGAAGAGATAACCACATCGAGCTTCACAGCCGTGATGCCATTCCTCTGGAGATGTGAAGCCTCGAGCTCCACTCCCTCGATGCGAAGCTTTTGAATTTCACCAATAAGAACATCAATGGAAACACCGGCGTCGATGAAGGCACCGAGTGTCATGTCGCCGCTTATTCCTGCGATCGTGTCAAAGTAAGCAATTTTCATTGAAGGCGGGTATTACATTGATGATTGAAATCTACAAAACTTTTTCCAAATACGAAAGGAAGCGTTCAGTCGCACCGGTGTTTCGCTCAACCAGCTCCAGGGCTTTTCTTCCGGCAACCGAACGCTTTTTTTCATCAGCAAGCAGTGAACCAATGAGCATACGGAGTTCATCTGTCTCTCTTGCGACAAATGCGGCTCCTTGTGAAACAAGCTCCAAAGCCTCGTGGGAATTTTCGTGTTTCGGGCCTATGATAATAGGTACGCCGTACGAAGCAGGTTCGAGGACATTGTGGACTCCCTGGTGGAAGCTCCCACCAACATACACGAGGTGAGCATAACGATAGAGCGTCATCAAAATGCCCACACTGTCGATAATCACGATTGACTCCCCGCGAAAATCAGCAAGGTCGGAAAATCGAATACTGCGGATATTGCCATTCAATTCATGTTCAATCCGTTCGAGCGTTTCAAGATTGGGTTCATGCGGAACCAGCACGACCAGCAATTCTGGTACCTCTTTGGCGAGACGCGACACTGCGGGGAACAACCGTTCTTCATCTTCTTGCCAGCTGCTGCCGACAACGAACACTTTTTTGTTCGATAACAGATTCTGTGGAATAAGATGTCGGGTTTTCGATTCGGCACTTCGCCTCCAGACCTGGTCGTACCTTGTATCCCCCATAATATCCAGCACCGGGTGTTGAAGCGTATAGGACGTAAAATTTTCTTTGTCCGTTTCGGAAACTGTCAGGATGTAGTCGAGAGAGTTATACAACGCCCGATGAAATTGTTTTATTAATGGAAGTTCCCGCAGCCCGTTCCTCCGCAACGTTGCATTCACAATGAACGTAGGGATACTCCTGGCATTCAACGCCCGCAGGTGATTGGGCCACACATCATACCGAATTATGACTGCCGCGGTGGGCTTGATCAAACCGACAAACCTCTGCGCATTCGCGTATGAATCGAATGGAAGGTAGGTAATCACACTTGCAAGCCTGTACAATTGTGAATGTTCATATCCGGAAGGAGAGAAAAATGAAACGATAATGTCGATATCCGGGTGACGTTTTTTTAGTTCGGCGATGATGGGTTTCGCCTGCTCAAATTCTCCCATGGAAGAGGAATGAAACCAGACCCGACGCCCGCTGTTTTGAAGCATCTTGCATTTTCGCTCCAAATCCTGAAAGAGATGTTTTCTGCCGCGGACGCCCCTTCTTACTTTTGGATCGAATAACCGAAGCGCCTGAATGACGAGCCAACCGACGGGGACGACAATACTATTATAGAGGAGAAACCAGACCACACTAATTCTGAATTACTTTTATTGAATCGCCGACCCCGATGAACCCTCCGTGAACAACTCGTGCAAGCATCCCCCGGCGCCCCGCCAATTCCTGTCGCAGCCCGGTTCGGATTTCTTCCATGCGACTGCACGGTGAACAGGATTGTGTGATTTCTAAAATAACTTCACTCCCTATTCTTAACCTTGCCCTGCGTTGCAATGTCATGAGTTCGATGCCCGATGTAGTTACATTCTCCTTCACTTCTCCGGGCTTTAACCCAAAAGTATCCAGAGTTTCTTTCTCAATCAACAGTACCTGGCGAGAGCTGTCGGGAAGCGCATGTCGATCATCTTTCAAGCCAAGATTCTCGATGGCTTCCGTCCTATCTACTTTTTGCATCGGCTTTCGATGACCGGGACAGATCTGGAGTGACGCAATTTTTCCTTCAAGACTGTTTTGCATTAGTTTGTTGATTGTTGTAGTAATTTTTCCGTCGCCTGAATTACACGTTCAACACTAATATCCTTCATACACTTAAAGTGTCCTTTCGGGCACCTATCCAGCCCGATATGACTGCACGGCCTGCAGGCAAGGCTTTTCTCTTCAACAACAATGTTTTCTGTTCCGTACGGG
>CAZAFL010000030.1:0-23195 GCA_964484465.1 uncultured Chlorobiaceae bacterium | reverse complement strand
GAAAGGTACGGGTTGTATCGGAGAGCATCGGCATATTCCGACTTCAGCAGAAAATCGATATCGGCATTGGGGTATACATTTCGCAGAGCACGAATCAACGGCGACGCAAGGATAATATCCCCGAGTGAACTGAACCGTATGATGAGAATTTTCTCCGGAGCTGGCATGAGAGTCGAGGAAACTTACCAATTTTTGTGAGGAATAGCAAGATGGTTGGACCTATCCTCGTCATTCCTTTTCTATAATTTTGGAGAACGGAAGGATAACGAGTATGGGTGGAGGTCTGCACTTCTCTACTGGCTCAATGTCTTTTTGATGAGAATTGTAATTTCAATTCTTCTGTGAATGCCTCAAACGCCTGTCGGTCAAACAGAACAAATGTTATTGCGGAAATATTTTGAGTTCGTGAAGACGAGAGAAATTGAATCGCCTCCGAAATCATAATACTCGCGCAATGAAACAGTGAAAACCCTCCCACACCTGTGCCGAGCGCGGGAAAACTGATCGACGTTATCTTTTTTTCTTCAGCCAATCGCAGGGTGTTCCGCATTGCAGTTGTAATTTTTGCCGCATCGGTGTGGAGGTCTTGTCCCATGACGGCGGCATGAATGACGTATTTTGCCTGCAATGCTTCACCGGAAGTAATCACTGCCTCACCGACTTCCACCGGACCCTGCTCTACAGCCGCATGCTCGATTTCGACTCCACCTCTGCGTTTGATAGCTCCAGCGACACCTCCTCCCATCCACAAATGATTGTTTGCGGCATTGACAATCGCTTCGGTGGGCTGTTCCGTGATGTCACCTTGAGTGATTTCTATGCTGCTGTGGTTGATATTAATACGCATGTATGCACAATAAGTATTAATCTCTTGAGTAAAGTACGCAACTCGGGTGGTACTTTCAACCATGTAGGTTTGCATCTTCCTGCACGTTTTCATACCTTTTTATTGTATGAGAATCTTCGTGGTGTCATTCATCATCGTCTTTCTGCTTCCTGGTGTATCGATTTCCCAATCCGGTAAAACGACCAGCGCCTTCAAAATCGCCCGCCTCAAGTACAACGGCGGCGGGGACTGGTATAACGACCCGCAGGAGGAAGTCGAACTGCTCAAGTTCGTGAAGCAGAACACGCTCATCGACGTCGACCCGAAATATGAATTTGTCGATATCGCCAGCGACAATTTTTTTTCCTATCCATTCATTTTTATTACCGGACACGGAAATATTTCTTTCACCGACCACGAGATCCAGCGGTTGCGAACATACCTTGAGAACGGCGGTTTTATCTATGCTGACGATGATTATGGGATGGACAAAGCGTTGCGTCGCGAAGCAAAAAAGATTTTCCCGGAACAGAATCTCGTCGAGCTCCCTTTTTCGTACGGCCTGTACCACTGTCATTTCGATTTCCCAAAAGGCGTACCCAAAACTCACGAACACGACGGCAAACCGCCCCAGGGGTTCGGGCTATTCCACAACGGCAGGCTCGTTCTTTATTACACATACGAATCGAACCCCAGCGATGGCTGGGACCCGCCCGAAGTTCATGGCGACCCACCGGAAAAACGCGAAGAGGCGCTCCGTTTCGGAACAAATCTCGTCGTGTGGGCGTTGACTCATTAGAGTCTTAGTGCCACTGCTGAAGAAGGCATAGCTCCTTTGACAACTGAACAGTCACATACCTCCTCATTATATTCCGAAATCCTGCAGCGACTTGCACGCGTTCGCAACAAACGCTACCGCTTTTTACTTTTCTATGGCCTTCTTGCCACAATATTACTAGCGGTTATCCTGGTTGTTATTGCCATAGTGATAGAGCAACTCTTTGCGTTAAATACGTTCGGCAGAACCATTATTGTTTTTATGACCGGAGTTCCAATTCTGACCTCGCTCGGATGGCTGGTTGTACGGCCGCTTCTGCGTCTACTCGGGATATTAAAGACCGAATCGAATTTTTCTCTCGCATTTAGAGTCGGCAAACATTTCCCGCACATCCGCGATCGGTTGATTGACGCACTGCAAATGTATGAAGAACGGGAGAGACTGAAAGAAGTCTATTCCGCCGACCTTATCGACGCGTCATTTTCAGACCTCTACCGCCAAATCCAACCGTTGAATTTTGCAGAAACCGTCACAAGCCAGCCTGTCCGAAAGATGGGAGCTTTCGCGTCATACGCGGCCGCAGTGTTGGTGCTGTTACTGGTCATTTCACCGTCGGGATTTTTTACATCGCTCTACCGGATCGTTCATTACAATCAATCGTTTGCAGCATCACTCCCGATACAGTTTATCATCGACCCGGGAAATACTGAAGTCGTCCGCGGACAGAACGTTCCAATTACCATCAGGACGCAGGGAAAGCCGGTAAGAAATATTTCTGTGTTTACACGACAGGAAGGTCAGCTTGATTTCGACGCCCAACCGTTATCATCGGGTGGGGGGGTATTCAAAACGTCAATCAGCGATATCAAATCTTCCACCGAATACTATGCAAGTGCCGATGATATAAAAAGCGACAAGTTTAGGATTTCGGTATTGGACAGGCCCCTGATTCGCTCGATGCAGATTAAGCTTACACCTCCATCTTACGCCCGCTTGCCGCTGAAGACGCTCGACGAGAATGTCGGCGACATCAGTGCCTATCCCGGCACAAATGTGAACATGCAGCTTGCCGCGAGCAAAGAGCTCGCGTCTGCAGAAATGGTATTCAACGACAGCACTAACCGCCAATTGACTGCGCACACTCAGACTGCAGACCTTAACTTCACTATCAAAAAGAATTCCTCGTATCATCTCCTCCTGACCGATATGAGCGGATTGCACAACCTCGACCCGGTTGAATACACCATTTCGGTTCTCCCGGATGAATATCCGACAGCGGAAATTTTGACGCCGGGAAAGAATGTCGACCTGACCGAAGATATGAAGCTCGACCTCTTTATCCGCGTCAAGGATGACTTCGGTTTCTCAAAACTCCGGCTTGCGCACCGGTTGACACAATCCCGGTATGAGCATACATCCGAAGAATTCACCTATACCGATATTTCATTGCCCCCGACTAAAGAGAGTTCTGCGGAACTATGGTATCACTGGGACCTGTCCGCCCTGCATCTTGTCCCCGAGGATGCTGTCACTTATTTTGTAGAAGTGTTCGATAACGACAACATCAGCGGGCCGAAATCCGGAAAGAGTGAAACATACATGCTTCGCCTCCCTTCTATTGATGAACTATTCTCCGATGTCTCGCAAACTCACCAGATGTCGATGGAGTCAATGCAGAGCATTGCGAATGAAACGCAGGAATTCAAAAAACAGGTCGAGAGCCTTCAAAATGAGATGAAGAAAAATGGCGAGAAGTCCGACTGGCAACAGCAAAAGAAAGCCGAAGAGATGGTCCAGCGGTATGAATCGATGACGAAGAAGCTCGACGAAACCTCACAGGCAATGGATAAGATGGTCAAGAAGATGGAGGAGAACAATCTCCTCTCACCTCAGACGATGGAAAAGTATCTCGAGCTTCAAAAATTAATGGAGCAGCTGAACTCCCCGGAGCTCAAAGAGGCACTGAAAAAGCTCCAGGAGTCGATGAAACAGCTTTCTCCCGAGCAGCTCAAACAGGCGATGCAGCAGTTGAAATTTTCCGAAGAACAATTCCGCCAGAGCCTCGAACGAACGGTTGAATTGCTTAAGCGCATCCATATCGAACAGAAACTCGATGAGCTTGTCAAACGTACCGAGGAATTGACGAAGCAACAGGAAGCCCTTCAACAGCGTGCCGCGGAGACAAATCCTTCAGACCAGCAGAAGCGGGGTGAAGAGGCGCAACAACAGAAGGATATGCAGAAGCAAATGGGATCGCTTGAAAAAGAAACATCTGATCTCAAGCAGAGTATGGAAGAGTTCGCTAAGGAAATGCCCATTGAGGATATGGCAAAAGCCGAGCAGCAGTTGCAACAGGACCAGGTACAGCAAAAAATGGAGCAATCTGCGGAACAAATGCAGGCAGGCGATATGAAACAGGCTCAGCAGACACAGCAGAAAACAATGCAAGGACTGAACAATTTCATGCAGCAAATGAAAGAGGCGCAAAAATCCCTGCAGGAGAAACAAACAAAGGAAATTGTCAACCAGATGCGGAAGCAGCTGGAAAATATGCTGGAACTTTCGAAGAGTGAAGAAGCATCAAAAAACGAAACGGGCAGTCTTGACCCAAATTCACAGCGATTCCGGGAGAGCGCCGAACAGCAGATGGAAAATCTGACCTCACTCAGCAACATCGCTAACGCGATGTCCGAGATAGCAAAGAAAACATTTGCAATCGGTCCGGAAATGGGAAAAGAAATCGGCAACGCAATGAACCAGATGAGCGACGCGTTACAGAACATGGAAAACAGAAACCCCGGCGGCGCATCGCAGAAGCAAAGCGAAGCAATGGGATCGCTGAACAGGGCTGCCATGATGATGCAAGGTGCTCTGGACGGGCTCATGCAAGGCGGGCAGGGCGGTATGGGTATGGCAGGACTCATGGGGCAACTCCAGCAAATGGCTGGCGCACAACAGGGTATCAATTCCGGCACGAAGCAGGCAATGGGGGAGGGTAACGGTCAGGGAATTACTGCAGAACAACAGCAAGCGTATGAACGCCTTGGCGGACAGGAGGCGGCTGTTCAAAAATCGCTCGCAGAGTTGTCGAACGAAGCGAAGAATACGGGTGATTTCAGCAAGCTCCTCGGCAACCTCGACCAGGTTGCAAAAGAAATGCAGGAAGTGCAGACAGACCTCGAACAGAAGAATGTGAACCCTGCAACGCTCCAGAAACAGGACCGGATACTCTCGCGACTGCTTGAATCAACACGCTCGATGCGTGAGCGGGACTACGAAAAACGCCGAAAAGCTGAAACGGGAAAAACCACAGAACGAACGAACCCGGCCGATATCAACTTCTCCACGCAGGAAGGAAAAAACAGGCTCCGCGAAGAACTTCTTAAGGTCCTTGAAGGCAAATATTCCAAGGATTATGAAGAACTTATTAGAAAATATTTCGAACAGCTGGAAAAAGAAGATGTAAAATAGCTCTCCCTCCGGCTGTGTAACACTATTCTTTATGTTTTGAACACGACATTCCCCACTGCGCATTCCGCGCATCGTTTTTCCATACAATAATTTTTATACAACTGCAATGCTCCCTGCTGAAGCATCGCGGAATCGAGCCTGAATTTCTTCCTGATGAGCTCCTGATCGATTAACCGGGTGAAGACGTTATCGCTGACCGATGAACACAGCTCAAAAATCTTCAGTGTCCCGTGCCGCACATCCTTCTCCTTAAAGATTCGCGCGTACAACAAGCAAACTGGAATGATAATGTTTAAGATAATATCCAGTGCGCGACGCTCACCAATGAGCTTCTTAATCGGTGTTCGTGCTTCTTCACCGAAAAGATAGTGTGTCGACCAGAATTCATCTGAAGATACTACGAAGAGGGTTATTAATTTCTTCAGACTCTTTCGGTCATCATCACATTGCTTGACAAGGTGGATCACCGACTTAAACAATTCACACTCAATGAGATGTGGAATCAGCCTGGCTACACCAGCGAGCCTGACTGTCGGGAAATTTTCCGGTCTCAACCTGAAGAATTGCCATTCTGCCTCGTTCAGCATCTCACCACGATACTGTTTCCGGTATATTTTCCACATTCTCTTCAATGTGCGAAGATGCTTCATGCTTGCAGTATCACGCTTTTTTCCGTACGGCATCAGAAGTCCGGAAACTCCGAACAGAATTGCTTCAAATGACAGGAACGGAGACTCGCCGGGAGATGGTTTTGTAATGTTGCAAAAAAACTGAAGCGGTAGCGCGTACGCAAGCTTCTGAAAAGCCGCCTGGTTCTTTGAATAACCGAGCGCCTCCATGATTCCTTCATAGAGCAATTCGTTCCAGGGTTGCACGTTAGCTAATTCCCGCTTTGAATATTCTGATACCGGAGAGGGAAGGTCATCAAGATTTATTCCAAATGGAATTTCTCCGTATCGCCTAACAGGTTCCTTGATGCTAAGACGCTGCCTATCGACCAATTCCCTAAGCCGTTCTTCAAACCGACGCACTTTAAGCTCAATCCTCTCGACTGCAAGTTTTCCTATCCATGTTCTGATGAGTACCCCGTCGACCGGCTCATTAACGGCGCTGCACGGGAGTCCGGACAATCGCTCTGCACGCTCTTCGTAGATGATCTTGTCACGTGTTGGATAATCCGGCGGAATGATATAGCGGTCGAGCACAAGCATGGGAACCGTACGTTTGCTTTTCGTCACCGGCGAAGAGGCGGATCTCATCATCTTGAAGACAACATGGAGAATGACACTATTATACTTCGGGTCAAGATGATGAGCATGGTCGTTCCAATGATCATCAGATTGATGAAGTTCTACATCCCCCCGATACAAAACTCCTCCGATACGGATTTGCGCATCGACGAAATCCGGACCGCCGTCGGTGTTTGTATTTCCGGGAAAAAGTATTTCAACCATTTTCCCTTCTACAGTCTGCAGATTTGCTGAAGAAAAATATTGATGCTGCCAGATGTGTCTCAGAAACCGTTCCGGCACGCTTTGCGGTGTGTGTGTTGCTGACATGATAGCCTCCCAGATAAATGTGATGATACGAAACGAAAGAGCGTTACATATTATTTGAAGTATTGTTCCCGGTAATTGTTGATTTGGTCTCGAACTCTCAGTGCAGCAGCCCTTGCCTTTTCGGCATAGTCTTCACCAGCCGACGCGTAAAGGATACTACGCCCCACATTAATGATCGCAAGCTCTCCGCGTTTATCACATCCATATTTGACCGTCGATTGCAGGTCCCCTTTTTGCGCACCGATACCCGGAATGAGAAGAGGCAGGTCAGGAGCAAGCGAGCGGATGCGTTTTAATTCGGACGGCCTCGTAGCTCCGACAACCAGGCCCACATTCTTTTTCGTGTTCCATTTCTTCGCCCGTTTAACAACTTCTTCATAGAGGGGCTTGCCGTTTACCTTAAGTTGTTGAAAATCTTTTGAGCCTTTGTTCGATGTGACGGCGAGAATAAACGCGCATTGATCTTTTCTCCTCATGAACGGCTCGACGGAATCCCTTCCCATATAAGGATTGACGGTGCAACCGGAGAATTCCCAATCTTTACAGATAAGATGTGCCTGTCGCTCGGCGGAGCTCGGAATATCGCCCCGCTTTCCATCCCCAATCGTAACAATTTCTTCGGGAATCCTGGCAAGGGTCTGGTGGACTGTGTACCAGCCGTGTTCTCCTACTGATTCATAGAAGGCAATATTCAGCTTGTATGCACAAACAATGTCCTTCGTCGCATCGATAATATTGCGGTTGAATTCATACTGAGGGTCGCCATATTCATACAGAAACTCGGGAACCTTCATGGGGTCGGTATCCAGACCGATGCAGAGAAGCGAGTTGTTCTTACGCTGGATGTGCCTGAGTTTTTGAATGAATGTCATTGGGAAATTTTTCTACCATCTATATGCGTTACTTTTTCAAATATTCAGCCAGCCATTCAAAGATTGTCTTATGCCAGAGCTCGCTGTTCCCAGGTTTAAGAACCCAATGCCCTTCATCGGGAAAATAGAGAAGTTTCGAGGGGATGCCTCTTCGTTGCAACGTTGTAAAGAGTTGCTGACCCTCCGTCAGCGGTACACGATAATCAAGCTCGTTATGAATGATGAGTGTCGGCGTATTCATATCCGCGGCATATGTGCTGGGTGAAAATTTTCCATAGTCCGGTGATTCCCATGGCTTACCATGTTCCCATTCGTCGAACCAGACTTCTTCCGTTGTTCCGTACATGCTGTAGAAATCGAACACTCCGTCATGACAGACAATCGTCTTAAACTTATTCGTATGCCCGTTAAGCCAGTTCATCATGTACCCGCCGTACGACGCGCCCGCTGCCGCCATTTTATTCGTGTCAATGTATGGCATGCTTTCCATGTAGGCAAGGCCGTTCATAACATCCACATAAACTTTTCCAGCCCAGTCATGACTGATTTCATCGGTGAATTTCTGCCCAAAGCCTGTGCTTCCTCGAGGGTTCGGCAAAGCAAGAACATACCCCTGTGCAGCCCAAAGCTGGGAATTCCAGCGGTAGGACCAGGAATCCAAAAATGCACCCTGCGGCCCGCCATGAACCCAATAAACGAGCGGGTATTTTTTATTCGGGTCAAATGAAGGGGGCTTGATAATCCACATTTGAACTTTTGCATCGTTTGCGCCGGTGAACCAGACATACTCGGGTTGAGTGTATTTGATTTCCGAAAATAACTGGTCGTTCACATGCGTCAATTGCTTAATATTTTTCCCATCTGAAGAAGAGGCGAAAATTTCATTCGGCCGGGAAAATGACTGATGTGTGAAGAGGAGCAACTTGCCGTTAGAAGAAATACTTACGTCACCGTTGACGTCGCCATCCACGATTTTTTTCACATCATCTCCTTTTACCGTAACCGACCAGATCGGCTTGTTTCCTTTTTCCTCTGCATCGAAATACAGTTTCTTGCTGTCATTCGACCAGACCATTCCTTCGACATTCGAATCGAACGATTCTGTTAAACTTCTCGATACTCCGGTTGCGCGCTCGTACAACATGAGCCGCCATCGGTCAGCTTCGAACCCGGCTCGGGCCTGCGCACGGTATGCAATGTATTTCCCATCCGGTGAATATCGGGGATAGCCATCCGCTGCCGCATTGGGAGTTATCTGCTTCCGTTCGCCAGTACCAAGATTAACAGTCCAGATGTTGTGGTCTGTTTTCCACGCCTGCTCGCGCGTTGGTGAGGGGGGTGTAGTATAAGCGAGTTCTTTCCCGTCGGGTGAGAAATCAAAATCGTCACCGGCAGAAAACGTGGAAGAAGTCGGTACGGCGTCATTTTCACCCGGTGTGACATCGCGCGGGTCGGCGCTTCCATCAGCGGGCATGACAAAAATATGCTGTCGTTTATCGTCTACCCAGCTGTCCCAGTGACGGTAAAGAAGTTGCGTCATAATCCGGGCTTTTACCTTACTCGTGTCCCGCTCAGTTTGTTTTTGCTTGTTAAGCTCATCACTTTCGCTATATGGCTTGTCTGAAAATTCCGGAAACACTGCAGAGACAAACGCTATCGCTTTCCCATCAGGAGACCAGAGGGCCTGGTTTGCCTCAGAGGAAATATGCGTTAGCTGACGTGCTTCTCCGCCGTTAACATTCTGAAGATAAATCTGATACGACCCGTCCCGGTTTGATTCAAACAAAATCGATTTTCCGTCTGGCGACCATTGCGGATGGCGGTCATGTTTCGGGCTGTTCGTTAACTGTTTTGCTTCCCCGCCGGAAGAAGAAATAATCCAGATATCGCTGTTCGTTTTGTTGTTCTTCTTATCGACAAGCGTGATGACGAATGCCACCCATTTCCCATCGGGAGAAAGCTGGGGATCGCTGACGCGTCTGACTTTAAACATATCCTCCAACTCCATCGGGCGTGAACCCTGGACAAGGAGTGTGTTCCAATATTTATTCTTTTCCTGACTCTTGAGATTAAGACTGAAAACAACAAGCAGGATGAAAAACATCAATGTATATTTCGAACAATGCATGATATTCATACAACGTTACTCCTTTTTCTTGATGATAAACTGTTACACAAAATTCTTCCACATCATTGATTCTACCGGCTTTGATGTGCGTCTGTTATATTTTGCCGTACGTTTTTTATTGTAAGGAATATCTACTTCGCCGCTGACTTCAAAGTAAATCAATTGACCGATGGGCATGCCGGCGTAGATACGAACGGGCTGCCGCACGGAAATTTCCATCGTCCATGCATTACAAAAACCGACGTCGCCTTTTCCTGCCGTGGCATGAATATCGATACCGAGCCTGCCGATACTGCTCTTCCCTTCAAGAAATGGTACGTGACGGTGAGTCTCAGTATACTCAGCCGTTACTCCAAGATACAATTTGCTCGGTACAAGTATCAGGCCATCTTCAGGAATTTGAAACGAGCGGACATGGTTGTGCCGTTTGGCGTCGAGGATTTCTTCTTTATACACCGAGAGCCATTTCCCGAGATGAACATCGTAACTGTTGGACCCTAAATACTTCCGATGAAATGGTTGGATAACAATTGCGCCTCTCCTCATTTCTGTAAGAATCTGTTTATCTGTAAGGATCACTCAGATAGAAATTGATGAAATTACCCGAAAGAGTGGAAAAATGCTTCTTCAATTTAGTAAAAATTGGGAGAGATGCAAGAGCGGAAAACTACTCCTCCACCCTTCCTCCAAGATGTTTAGCAAGAAACTTTTCCGCAGCCGCATAGAACTTCAATCGATTTTCTGGCCGTGCGAAACCATGTCCTTCATCCGGAAAGAGCATATATTGCACTTCTTTTTCATTCTTCTTCAGTGCGGCAACAATTTGTTCGCTTTCCGCCTGCTTAACACGCGGGTCGTTCGCCCCCTGCGCAATAAGCAGAGGAATCTTAATCTTATCCGCGCTGAACAACGGGGAACGCGATTTCAGAAAATCCTCCTCTGTTACAGGGTCACCGACACGGTTGGTGAATTGCTTTTTCATCGGCTCCCAGTATGGGGGAATGGAATTAATGAGCGTAAGCAGATTGCTCGGTCCCACAATATCGACCGAACAGGTAAAGACATCCGGTGTAAACGCAGCTCCGGCAAGCGCGGCATATCCGCCGTATGAACCGCCGAAGATTGCCAACCGTTGTGGGTTTGCAATTCCTTCATCCACTGCCCAGTTCACTGCGTCTATCAAATCCTGATGCATTCTCGCCCCCCATTCTTTGTCACCGGCGTTTAGAAATTTTTTCCCATATCCTGTGGAGCCGCGGAAATTCACCTGAAGGCACGCATATCCGCGGTTGGCAAACCACTGTGACTCAGGGTCGAATCCCCATGTATCTCTCGTCCATGGACCACCGTGAACATTGAGAACCATCGGCAGGTTGTGCGCTTCCACATCAACAGGAAGTGTGAGGTAGCCATGGAGTGTCAAGCCATCAGATGCATTAAGGGTAATCGGTTGCATCGAGGATAGTTCGAACTTTTCGAGTTCAGGACGGTTGGTGAAAAGATACGTCGAGCTTTTCATTGTTCTGTTATATAAGTAATACGTAACCGGGCCATCATCCTTAATGAACGCAACCAGCCAGATAGTATCCCTATGGTCGCGGCTCAATAACGAGAAATCACCGGTATCGATCGTGCGGATGGACTCAAAATCCGTGGCAATCGTTTGGTCAAGCACAGTCCACTCATCACGTTCTTTGTAAAACGAAACAGCCTGTGCGTGGTGCTTTCCAGGATGAACAATCATGCTGCCGATATCATACTCCGGGTCAGCCGCAAGAAGAGTGACCTCTCCCGTTTCTATCCCAATCTCGACGAGCCGCGTTGCGTTCCAGTTGCGGGAATCTCCCGCATAAATTCTTTTACCATCAGGAGTAAAACCATAGACGCCGGGGAAGCCCTCTTCTGCCGACCATGACACAATGTTATTCCATGTATTTCCGCCCTTATGACGAATTTTGAGCAGAAACCCTCCATCCGGCGTCTGCGAAATTGATCCACGCACCGTAAATTCATTATCAACAACCCATTCGACCACGTCGCCGGGGTTTTCTATAAGAAGGGTCTGTTTTCCTGTCTCTATATTAATAGAATAAACATCATGCAGACGCTCGTCACGAATATTTAATCCGACAAGAATATCGTTGGGGTGGTGCCGGTCGATGCGGATGGGCTGGACCTGCACCTTTTCATAAGGAGTAAGATCCCGGACTTCCTTCGTGTCACGATGCACTGCAAAAAGGTGCCAGTTTTCATCTCCATCTTTATCCTGAAGGTAGAGCAGCTGCACACTGTTCTCCGACCAGAAATATTGCCGGATCCCTCGTTTTCGGTCTTTGGTAATTACTTTCTCATCATTGTTGCCGACTGTCCTTACCCAGACATTGAGCACGCCCTCATCGGGAGCAAGAAATGCAATGTAACTGCCGTCGGGGGAAATTTTGGGGGCTGCACGCCCAGGGTTTCCAAAAAGGACTTCACGCGGAATAAGTGGAGTCGATTGAGAATTGCTCATATGACGCTGCGCATTAAACGAATTACATGGATAAGCCTAGGAAGATGAAAGCTCTTTCCATCGTTTGGCATATTCGGTGAGTGTCTGGTCGACTAAAAAATGAACCGTCCCTTTTTCGAATGCCCCCTTTGCTCTTTTCTTGCCCGCTTCTATTCCTGTCAGAATTTGTATTCCCTCATCGATAGTTTTGATAGCATAGATATGGAATTTTTTCTTGTGTACGGCTTCAATAACTTCGTGCCGTAACATAAGGTCGTTGAGATTCGCATGCGGAATAAGAACGCCCTGCGTACCGGTGAGGCCGTTCGCTTTGCAGACGTCAAAAAATCCTTCAATTTTTTGATTCACACCGCCGATCGCCTGAACCTCCCCCTTTTGATTCACTGAACCGGTGACGGCGATGTCCTGCCTGAGCGGAAGGTTTGCAAGACTGGAGAGGATCGCATAGATTTCAGTTGAAGAGGCGCTATCACCGTCCACACCACCGTAGGATTGTTCAAACGTAATGCTTGCATTCATTACCAGAGGCTTGGTCTTTGCATACGTGCTGTGCAGGTAGCCGGTGAGAATAAGAACTCCTTTATTGTGCGTCGGTCCGCTCATTGCCGCTTCCCGTTCGATATTAATCACTCCTTCACGCCCGAGCGATGTTCGCGCGGTGATGCGTGCTGGTTTACCAAACATATGTTCCCCCGTATCATATACAGACAGGCCGTTCAATTGGCCGACGACACTTCCCCGTACATCGATCATAATGGTTCCCTCGAGGATCATCTCCTGTATTTTTTCTTCGACCAGTTTTACGCGTTCGATACGTTCGTCAACTGCCTTCCGGACGTGCATGTCGGTGACAATTTGCTGTTCTTCCTTCTTCGCCCAATAATTTGCTTCGCGCAGAACATCGGCAATGATGTTAAATCGTGTTGAAAGTTTCTCCCTGTGTCCTGCCAACCGAACGCCGTGCTCAATGACTGCTGAAATACCCGAGCTGTTGAACGGGAGAAGTTTCTCGTCGTCACAAATCATGCGAATAAACGATGTATACTGTTTGATGGACTGCGGCTCCTTCGCCATGACCGTATCAAAATCAGCGCGTACTTTGAATATCTTCTTAAAATCATCATCCGCATCGTATAAAAGAGAATAAATATACGCATCACCGAGCATGACGACTTTCACTTCAATTTGTATCGGTTCGGGTTTCAGCGCCGAGCTTGCACCGAACAGCCCCGTCTCGAGCGGTTGAATTTCCAGCAATGCATTTCGCAATGTACGCTTGAGGTTTTGCCAGACCCCCTGCTCCGTCAGAGCATCGAGCGCGTTGATCACGAGATAGCCTCCGTCTGCCAGCAACAATGTCCCCGGTTTAATTTGGGTAAAATCTGTCCGCCATACTCCATTGCGGTCAATCATCCGTTCAATCGTTCCAAAAAGATTTTTAAATTTGGGATTTGTTTCGATAACAATCGGCTCGCCTTTCACTTCAGAGTTATCGACAAGAACATTAACCTGGAATTCGGTAAATTCATCATCCTCTTTCGGAGGAATGGGAATGCCCATCACCGCCTGCGGCTGCTCTTCCCGTTGGCGGAACCGGTTGAGGTCGCTCATTGTATTTTCCTGCAGGTCGTCCAAATACCGGTGAAGTTTCTCATTAGGATATTTCGATCGTATTTCTTCTATCCCGTCCTTGACGATTGGGAGAATAAATTTTACCGCAAGTTCATCGACAGATTCTTTTGCTTTTCGTTCGATATTGCGCATCTCGCGGAGGATAAGTTCCATCCCGCCTTCCAGAGCAGCACGGTCTTTCATCATTTGTTCAACCTGTTCCTTTGTAATCTTTCCCTGTTGAACGAATGAATCAAGCTGGTCGAAACTTACGGGTTGATTTTCCACCACGGGGGCGATGTCTGGCCGCATGCCCACACCAACCTGGACCTGAACAACCTCAAAGCCTTTTTCTTTAACTTTCTTTTCAAAATCCCGGAGTACACTGTGTTGCCGTTCCTGAAAATGATCCATTAATCGTTTACGTTCATCCTGAAAGCGTTTACTCTCAAAAACCGCTGGTATATTTTTGATAAGCTCTTGCAGCAGCGAATCCATATCGTCCTGGAATGCATTCCCCTGTCCGGAGGGAAGAGTGATGAGCGCCGGCTGGTCGGTATTTTTGAAATTATGAACGTAGCATCGGTCTTTCAGCTGAATATTTTCTCCCGACAATTCCTGAAGTAATCTCTTGATCGTCGTCATACGTCCGGTTCCCGAGAAGCCGGTAACAAATACATTATACCCGGGGTGTTTCAATTCCAAACCGAGCCGCAGCGCCCGTATCGCACGCTCCTGGCCGATAATTTCTTTCGAGGGAACGATGTCATTTGTCGTCTTCATGCCGAGATTTTTTTCGTCACAGCGCCATCGCAGCTGTGAAATTGGTACTTCAAAAGATGAGATGCCCTTTGCCATAGTATGCTCTATCTGAATTGTGGAAAATAGCCTTGCTCTTTCGTCACCAAGATACAATTAATTCTGCTCAACTATTGAACTCCTAATATTCTTTTCGGTTGGCATACAAATTCAGCAGCAAGCCCACCATTGCCATATTCGTAAGAAGATTCGATCCTCCATAACTCATAAACGGAAGCGGGACCCCTATCACCGGCATCATTCCCATGGCCATCCCTACGTTGATGCAAATATGGACTGCAAACATCGAGACAATGCCGACAGCAACAATACTTGCGTACCGGCTTTTAGCGGTTGACGCCAGACGAACCCCCCGGTATAAAAGAATTGTAAGGAGCAGCAGGATGAGGAATGCGCCGAGAAAACCGAACTCTTCGCTCGGCACACAATAAATAAAATCAGTCCACTGCGCGGGGATAAAATTAAGCTGGGTCTGTGAACCCTGTAAATACCCTTTTCCAAACAAACCGCCCGAGCCAATTGCGATTTTAGATTGGATAACGTTATACCCGGCACCAAGCGGGTCAGAGTCAGGGTTCATGAAAGTAAAAATTCTTTTCTGCTGGTACGGGGCGAGTTTGCCGAACATAAACTGTACCGAGACTCCGACAAAAACGGTAAACGAAAATGCGACTGCCGATGCGAGCCGGTTCTCTCTCAGGAGAAAGAGAATAATAAATGTCAACCCAATGACAATAACAAAAGGTGTTGTTCCAAAAAGCGCGGCCACCGCAACAGCAACAGGAGACAATAAGACTAACATGAGAAAATTACTCGCACCTGCCCAATACAAAATGGGGACAAATGCTCCCAGGTATGTCAGGGCTGTGCCCATATCCGGCTGTAATACAATAAGGCCGACTGGTAACAGAACAATACCGAATGTGGTTACAATATCCTTAATCCGATGCAAGTTTACCTGCTTCTGTGAAAGGAATGCTGCGAGCGCAAGAATAGTTGTAAGTTTTGCTATTTCGGAAGGCTGCAATCCGTAGCCACGAATACCGAACCATCCTTTTGTTCCTGCAACTGTCTTCCCGGCAACAAGCACCGCTGCAAGGATAAGGATTGAGAGACCATAGAGCGGATAGGAAGATAGTTGAAGAGTCCGGTATGGCAACACCGTGATGGAAATCATGACGAGCGCTCCGATCCCCATCCATATAAGCTGGCGATGGAAATAGAGTGAAGCGCCTGCATCATACGTAGCGCTATAGATCGACGCCGCACCGATGACGAGGAGTAATGCCACAACAATCAACGTCGCGTAATCAATATTTTCCTTAAACCAATTTCCCATTATTGCTTCGTCGCGCTGCGGTGGATATCATTTAAAACCATTGTTGGGGTCGAGGTATTTCGGACAATTGATCTGTAAATGTACTTTTCGATACAGAGCCCGGCAATTGGCGCGGCAACCGCACCGCCAAAACCCGCATTTTCAACAAGAACGCAGATTGCAATTGTCGGGTGGTCGGCCGGGGCATATCCGATGAACCAGGCATGATCCTTACCGTGAGGATTCTCCGCAGTCCCAGTTTTCCCTGAGACACCAATACCACGAACTTTTGCCGCCAGCCCAGTGCCCTCCTGCTCATTCACACAACGGTACATTCCTTCACGGATAATATCCATTACTCTGGATGAAATGTTCAGCCTTCGAGTTTCAACCGGGATCTCGATTACCTTACCGGTATTCTTATCCCGAATTCCCCTGACGACATGCGGTTTATGATACTCTCCTCCATTGCCAAGAACTCCGGCGTAGCATGCCATTTGAAGAGGCGAAACCCCGACCTCTCCCTGTCCGATAGCAAGGCTCACAAGATAACCCTGGGTCCATTTCCCTTTTCCATAAACGCGGTCGAAATATTCTTCCGAAGGAAGTAACCCCGGGTTTTCCTCATAGATATCGATTTTCGTCGGCGAACCGAAACCAAACTCTTGACCGTATCTTGTCCATTGTTCGAAACCGGTTTTCAGCATCACCTGATAAAAAAAGACATTGCATGAACGCTGAATCGCTTCGACAACATTGGTGGAACCATGAACATGCAGGTCTTTGAACACCCTGCTGCCGAACCGAAAACCGCCGTTGCAGTTGACACGCCAGCTCGTGGAGATGACACCTTCCTGGAGAGCAGCAGCCGCAAGAACCATCTTAAATGTTGACCCGGGCGGATAACGGGTAAGCGTCGCTCGATTAAACAATGGTTTGGATTCATCTGTGTTCAGCGCATTCCACACATCGGGAGGAGTAACTCCGCTAAATTGCGTCAGATCATAGTCGGGTTTGCTTACCAATGCAAGTACCCCGCCATCGTTCGGGTCAATCGCGACGACAGCGCCACGTTTATCTGCCATGAGGGATTCTGCAAATGCCTGCAGTTGTCCGTCGATAGCAAGAAAAAGATCGTCTCCCTCCCGGGACGGAACATCACTCGTCCCGTCGTTGTACGCTCCGATCATTTGTCCCTTCGCGTTGACCGTGATAAACTCGTACCCTTTTTGACCGCGCAGGTGGCGTTCGTACGCAGCTTCTAATCCGGTGGCCCCGATGATGTCACCCATGTGATATTCTTCCGGCATTGCGGCGAGTTGCGCATCGGAGACTTCCTTCGTATAGCCGAACAGGTGGGGCGCCTTTGCCGCGGTGGGATAATATCGTTTCGATTCAACCTGATAATCTATCCCCGGCAGTTTGTCTCTGTTCTCCTCAATTACAGAAAGCGTTTTGAAGTCGATATCCCGTTTAATTTTTATCGGCGCGAACCGGTTTATCAGTTTCCCTTTTTTGATCCTTTCCCGGATAAAGTCTGGCGACAGCTGAAGAATAGAAGCAACATAGTCAATGATGTTCTCATGAAACTCAGCCGGAGTGATTGTGACTGTATACGAAGGACGATTATCGACAACAACGGTGCCGGTACGATCATAGATGTACCCACGGATGGGGTCCACTGCGATAGGGCGGACGCTGTTCTCTTCAGATTTCTTTCCGTACACATCCTGGTACAAAAATTGAAGTTGCAGCAGCCGGAACAGAAAGATAAAGAAAATTACCGCAACTCCTGTGAACAAGACCTTTGTGCGGGAATATGATGCCGAATATTCTTCCATGTGTTATGTAAGATACTTTCTTCCGAACGCAACCATTGGGAGAAGGGTCAACGTCGAAGTATACAATGTCGTCGCTACCCCGAACTCTCCAACCGCCTGCACTAACCCTATCTCAGTACCACGCGTAAAAATAATAAAATACATTGTATTATGAATCAGCGATGTCAATAACACAATCAGCGGAAACCGGTAGCTGCCAAGCGTCAGGCGGGTTTTGTTTTCATTATAAAAATACCCTGCAAAAAAACCACCGATGGTTTTCGTCAACGCCGACAACCCGATAAAGTTTCCCGTCACCAGATCGACAATGAGCCCGATAGAGAAACCGGACAGCGTGGCTGTGAGCTGTCCTTCCTTCAAGGCGATATACACAATCATGATCGTAAGAATATCGGGCGTAATTCCTTCAAGTGAAACCAACCTCAGTAACGATGTCTGTACCAGAATAAGAAGAAGAGAGATAACACAATATGTGATGAACCGTTTCATTATCGCGCGCGAACAACTTTATGTTCAAGTGTCACACGCTCTGAATCCTGTGCAGCAACAATGACGAATACTTCTTCAAGCGAAGAGAAGTCTACACTCGGTGTAATTTCAATTTCCTTAAACAGCGCACCCTGTTTTTCTGAGACCCGTGAAATCATTCCAATTTTAATGTTCGGAGGAAAAACATTGCTGTACTCTGACGTCGTGATGACATCACCTTCTTTCACATCTTGGGTTTTGGCAACATCGTTCAGGCGTAACATAGCAGAACCGTCCCAGGCAATGATGCCGTCAACACGGCTTCGCTGGGTTTTCGCGCTCGCACGGAAATCCTTGTTCATCACTAACTGTCCGACAGAATAGTGCTCGCTTGTCACCAGTATTTTTCCCACCAACCCCGAAGAGGAAATAATCGGCATGTCCGGCTTCACCGATTCGCGCTCGCCGACATTTAGTGTTATCGTGTTCCGCATCATGTGTAAACTTTTACCAACCACTTCAGCGGGGACGAGCTTGAACGGGGCGCGTTCTTTCAATCCTACCATTTCACGTAACTTGAGGTTCTCAAGCCGGGCTTCCCTCAGCCGGCCGACCTCATCAGACAAATCCACGTTGAGCTGGCGAAGAACTTCGTTTTCGTGCCTGAGTTCAACCACATTGGGAATAATGGAAAGCCCGCTCTGCATCATGCCGATAAAGCCGACAGTATATGCCCGTATTGCATGGAGCTGTTTATTGTCGTTCGAGCCGAGGAGAATAAGTGAGATGACAACAAGAAGCGTAACAACGAAATACTCTTTGAACAACTGTACTATTGTAAATAACCTTTGCATGAATTACAGAGGGGGGCGGGCGTAAGATTTGTAAGGAATCCTTTTACAATTCATGACATATGCCGGTCAATACCTTCTGCTCTTCAAAAGAACTTTAGAATAGTGATTTAAGTTTTCAAGCACTTTTCCCGTGCCTCGCACAACCGCAGTGAGCGGGTCCTCTGCGACGTGAACGGGCAGGCTCGTTTCAAGACGCAATCGTTCGTCTAATTGTTTCAGAAGCGCACCGCCGCCCGAGAGCATAATTCCCCGGTCAAGGATGTCAGCGGATAGCTCGGGGGGAGTGCGTTCCAGCGTAAGTTTCACAGCGTCGACAATCTGCTGAATGGATTCGTTTAACGCTTCACGAATTTCAACTGAACTTGCTTCAGTCGTTTTGGGTATTCCGTTTACCAGGTCGCGTCCTTTTACCTGAATCGTAATTTCCTCTTTCAATGGCATAGCTGAGCCGACCTCGCACTTGATTGCCTCAGCGGTCCGTTCACCAATCAGAACATTATGATTTTTTTTGAAGAATTGAATTATCGCATTGTTCATTTCATCGCCGGCGATCCGTATCGATTCCTCATTAACAATTCCGGAGAGTGCAATGACGGCAATTTCCGTAGTCCCTCCGCCTATGTCGACAACCATGCTTCCCGCGGCGGCGTCCACGTCCAGACCGATGCCGATAGCAGCTGCCATCGGTTCTGCGATAAGGTGAACTTCTTTTGCTCCAGCATGCTCTGCAGAGTCGCGCACTGCACGTTTTTCCACTTCGGTCACACCACTTGGCACACAGACGACAATCCTCCGGCTGGGCAGCCAGTTGGAATGAATTTTCTTGATAAATTCCCTCAACATCCCTTCGGCAATCTCAAAGTCAGCAATGACGCCGTCCTTCATCGGCCGGATAGTACGAATGTCCCTGTGCGTTCTGCCGAGCATCTCACGCGCTTCATTCCCGAGAGCAACGATACGCTTCGTGTTGCGGTCAAACGCAACAATCGACGGTTCGTTCAGCACAATCCCTTTACCCTTCATGTGAATAAGGGTATTTGCGGTACCGAGATCTATTGCTAAATCAGCAGAAAAAACAGAAAGAAGGCTCATGATAATTGTAAATGGTTTTGAAAAAATTCATTAGTGTTTAAAGTGCCTGACCCCTGTAAAAAGCATCGCAATGTTATTTTCATCGGCTGCACGTATCACCTCTTCGTCCCGGACTGAACCCCCGGGTTGAATCACCGCTGTCGCACCGGCTTTCACTGCCTCGAGCAGTCCGTCGGCAAATGGAAAGAACGCATCCGACGCCACCGCCGTTCCCGCCATGTCAAGCCCGGCTTCCCGGGCTTTGAGTGCCGCAATTCTTGAAGAATCGAAACGGGACATTTGGCCCGCTCCGATGCCAATCGTTCTATCCGGTCGTGCATACACAATCGCGTTGGATTTGACATGCGTCGCAACCTTCCAAGCAAACATCATTGAAGCATGTTCCTCTTTCGTCGGTGTTCGCTTCGTCACTACCTTCAATTTTTCCGGTACTAAACTAATATCATCAGCGGTTTGTACCAGCAATCCTCCTGCAACATTCTTAATCATATAAGTCTGCTGCGAGCCGACTGGCCTCGTTTGTAGTATCAGGCGCCGATCTTTTTTACGTCGGAGCATCTCAAGCGTTTCAGCTTTAAATTCCGGGGCGATGATGACTTCGGTGAAGACTTTATCAATACGCTCGGCTGTTGTCTGGTCAAGCAGCCTGTTCACGGCTACTATTCCTCCGAACGCCGATTTTGTGTCGGTCGCAAACGCTTTACCGTATCCTTCATCAAGAGAAGAACCGGATCCAACACCGCATGGATTGGTATGTTTGATAATGACCACTGTCGGTTCCGAGAACTCTTCCAGCAACTCAACCGCCGCTTGAATATCTACAATATTATTGTAGGAAAGTTCTTTTCCGTGAAGCTGCTTAAAGTATCGATGGAACTCACCATAAAGTGAGGCTTCCTGATGGGGGTTCTCGCCATACCGGAGGTCTTCAGATTTCGGAACAGTGATCGAAAAGGTGTTCGGCAGATGATGAGCGGCAGACCCGTTTCGACTGATAAGAAAATTGGAAATTACTGTATCATACTTAGACGTATGCAGAAACACCTCTTTTGCCAGCAGATACCGTGTTTCTTCCGAAATCATTCCTTGGCGTTGTTCGAGCTCTGTAATTATCGATTCATACTTTGCCGGATTTACAACGACCGTCTTGTATTTAAAATTTTTCGCTGCAGCACGAATCATTGCGGGTCCGCCGATATCGATCTCTTCTATCGCCTGGTCGAGAGTTACGTCTTTGGCGGCAATGGTTTTTTCAAACGGATAGAGGTTTACTACAACCATATCGATCAGTTCAATGTCCAGATCGTGTAATTGCTGACGGTGAGACGGGTTTTCGGATACGGCGAGCAATCCGGCATGGATTTTAGGATGAAGTGTTTTTACCCTTCCGTCGAGAATTTCCGGAAATCCGGTGAGATCCGAAACCGATTTGGTGTTAACACCCGCGGTACGGAGAGTTTGAAGCGTGCCTCCTGTTGATACTATTTCGACGTTCCAGCGCCGGAGCTGTTTGGCAAATTCGACAATACCTGTTTTGTCGGAAACACTGATGAGCGCTCTTTTGATCGGCAGAAGATTCATCATCACTGGAGTATATTGACGCACTGACCGTTCACGACTATCCTTCCCTCAGCAAACAGCCTGATTGCTTCGGGGAAAATTTCATGTTCAACCTTTTGGACTTTTTGTGACAGGCTTTCGGCCGTCTCTCCATCCGTAAGGTCCACAGACTTTTGCAGAACAATCGGGCCGTGGTCATAGTCTTCATCGACGATGTGAACAGTTGCACCGGAACATTTTGCGTTACTCGCAATCACCGCTTCATGAACATGCATTCCATACATCCCTTCCCCACCGAATGCCGGTAACAACGCAGGGTGTATGTTGACAATTCGATTTTTGTAACGTTCTATAAGCCTACGATCAATTTTCTTCATATATCCTGCGAGAACGACAAAATTAACCTGATATTGACCTAATTTCATCACGAGCTCTTTGTTAAACGCCACATCTGAATCGAATTGTTTTCGGCTGCAATGGAATGCTGGGATATTATGTTCACGCGCAACGTCAAGTGCTCCGGCATCAGAATTATTGCTGACTACAAGAACAATCCGGCTGTTCGAAATCTTTCCGGAGGCTATTGCATCAAGAATCGCGACGAAGTTCGACCCTCGCCCGGATGCGAATACACCGATGTTCAATGGCTCCGGCAATTCCAGTTGTCATAAATTTTTCGTTGAAATTTAATGATAATTTGTAGAATTGTCAACAAAGGCGTGATATTAAAGACAGGATTTAGATCGGATTGATTGTCTCCGGAGTGAATTTTTCTTAGTGAATGGATTCAGACGATGTAAAGCACCATTAACATATAAAAACAGCGTTGCCAAAAACAGGGATTCTCACTTCTCCTGCTTCTGGCAACGCTTGAAATGATTCCAGCTGCCTTTAACAGAGTCTTACTGGAACTGTCCGGCGTATGTGAATGATGTCAGTGCCCCAGTGCTGTCCAATACCGCAGTCACCGTATTGCTCGAGCTCTGTGATGATGTTCCCTTCAGCGTTATCGACGCGGCTGCTACTGCCGTTGTCGTGTAACTGCCGTTTGAGTTCGTCTGTAACTTCTGCGGTACGACATATCCTGTATATGAACCGCCGCCGCCGCCCATTGTCGTCGGACGGATGCGATACTGATATGCGTTCGCAGCGAGGTTATTCAAATCGTTGATGATACCATCCTTATTCGACTGTATGCTCGATGAGCTGAACATCGTGATACCGACTGCAATGGCGATACCGACGATGATCACGCCAAGGATGATGAGTAGAAGTTGCTGTTGTCCCATAATGCGCCTTTATTATGTGATTAAAGTATCAGTTAATTAAGCCTTATAATAATCTTATACGATTACTGGAACTCACCGGCATATGTGAATGATGTCAGTGCGCCAGTGCTGTCCAATACCGCAGTCACCGTATTGGTCGAGTTCTGCGTTGACGTTCCCTTCAGCGTTATCGACGCGGCTGCTACTGCCGTTGTCGT
>CAZAFL010000029.1:0-37540 GCA_964484465.1 uncultured Chlorobiaceae bacterium | reverse complement strand
CTGACATCGAATGCAACGATAAAATAATCGACAACATGGCGATGCAGCTCGTGATGAATCCATATCAGTTTGATATTATTGTCACCACAAATTTATTCGGCGATATTCTTTCAGATTTGTGTTCGGGTTTAGTTGGAGGATTGGGTCTCGCACCCGGAGCGAATATCGGTTACAACGTCGCAATGTTTGAAGCCGTTCATGGAAGCGCGCCTGACATTGCAGGCAAGAATATTGCAAACCCGAGCGCGGTTATTCTTGCATCGGCAATGCTGCTGAGGCATATCGGCGAAGCCCAGGCAGCTGAAAAAATTGAAAAAGCGGTTGCCAAAGTCATCAAAGATGGGAACCATGTCACGCGCGACCTTAACGCTTCAAGCACGACCGGGACTCGCCAAATGGCGGAAGCAATTATACAACATTTGAACTGAATTTGTTAATTGGTTAGCTGATAATGAAGATTGGTAGCATAAATATTCCAAACGCACTTTTACTAGCGCCCATGGAGGATGTTACAGACATTTCCTTCCGCTCTATCTGCAAGCGATTCGGTGCGGATGTTATGTATACCGAGTTCGTCAATGCTGAAGGCCTCGTGCGTGAATCAAAAAAGACGAAGCAGAAGATGGTGTTTCTGGAAGAGGAGCGCCCGTTCGGGATTCAGATCTACGGCGGTGCAGAACAGTCGATGGAACGAGCCGCTCAGATGGCAGAAGAGCTGCAGCCAGATATCATCGACATCAACTGCGGCTGCTGGGTACGAAAGATTGTCGGGCACGGCGCCGGAGCAGGTTTACTCCGCGACCTTCCAAAAATGCAACGAATTATCTCCTCGGTCGTGAACGCAGTACGCCTCCCCGTCACTGTCAAGACACGCCTGGGTTGGGACGAACAATCTATTCAAATTGTCGAAGTAGCAAAAATGGTTGAAGATACGGGAGCTCAGGCATTGACAATTCATTGCAGGACGAGGGCACAGGGACATGAGGGAGACCCTGACTATTCCTGGGTTCCGTTGGTAAAGCAGGCAGTCAGAATTCCCATTATTGTCAATGGTGGTATCGAATCCGCGGAAGACGCAAAAAAAGTTTTTGACCTGACCGGCTGTGATGGCGTCATGGTCGCGCGAGGAGCAATTTACAAACCCTGGATATTTTCAGAAATCAAACATTACCTTGCCACCGGAATGCTGCTGACCCCGAAAACATTCGAAGAGCGGATGGAGATACTCTTCGAGCATTTACGACTTGCGGTCGAATGCAAAGGAGAACGCGCAGGGGTAATCACCTTCCGCAAATATTACAGCAGTTATCTTCGGGATATTCCCGGCGCGTCGAAATTCAGGATTTCTCTGATGCCGTATGTTGAATTACAGCCGGTTCTCGATAACCTCAAACAGTTTATGGAAACTTATTTGGACAATAACTCTGTTATGAAAGATGAACACGTTGCAGCCTAACACATAGAGACTACGTCCGCTTCATTGTCATGACATCATTCCCTGCAATTCTTTCCGTCGGTACATCCAATCCCAAACAGCGTTATTCACAGCAGGAAATTTACGAACTGCTGGCTGAACATTCAGAATTTTATCGGAGTGAACGTGTCCGGCAGATATTCATGACCTCAGATATTGAATACCGTCATTTGTATTTCGATATCGATTCGTTCAACCTGAATGAATCTCCGGATGAGCTCCATAACAGGTTCCGCCGCGGGGCGCTTGAAATTGGGATCTCGGCAATTGAGCGTTGTCTTCAGTCGACAAGAATCGACATTTCTGAAATCGATTGCATCATCGCGGTCTCATGCACAGGATATTTATGTCCCGGTTTGTCCGCGCTTCTTGGAAAAGCTCTTGGAATGCGTAATAACATTCAAAGGGCGGACTTACTCGGTATGGGGTGTGCCGGGGCAATGCCGGGGCTGCAACGGGCGTATGATTTTGTCAAGGCGTATCCTGACAAAAAAGCATTACTGATAACAGTAGAAATCTGTTCTGCCTGTTATTATATCGATAATTCTCTTGAAACAGTTGTTGGAAACGCAATTTGTGCCGATGGCGCTGCGGCGGTGGTTGTCGGTATGAGTGATGAACCTGCATTTCCAAAAATTATCGGGTTCGAAACGCTTCTTGAGCCATCGTACATTGACACTGTAGGCTTTGAACAAAGGGATGGAAAACTCCGCATTATCCTCTCCAAAGACATCCGCGATGTAGCGGGAGTTCTTGCGAAAAAACTTATATCAAATCTGCTGAACAACCTTGATGTTTCCTGTGACGAGGTTGAACATTGGATTCTTCATTCCGGCGGACGCAAAGTCATCGATGGTATCCAGAAAGAAATGAATCTTTCCACCAGGGATGTTCTTCACAGCAAATGCGTATTAAAACATTTTGGCAACATGTCTTCTCCTACAGTTCTTTTCGTACTTGAAGAGACGATGAGACATGGTAGCATTCAAGAGGGCGATAAGGGCGTCCTGCTTGCCATGGGACCGGGCCTCGCGGTGGAAGGCGCATTGTTGCAATGGTGATGTAGCAAATATTCCAAGGTTAGGACGTTACATCAACGACCCTCCTTTTATCATTGCACTTCATATATTATTAGTATTCAAGCAGCAGCTCTTTCCGGTCCCTGAGTAGAAGATTGTAATTTAAGAAGTCAGATAGCGCCGAGAACCCACAGGCTTGCGCTCACCGATAAATCAAACTCCTCAATCTTACTTTTGCGGCGGTGGGGCAGTTTGAATTCCAACAACTAAATAGATTCCTGCTTCCGCAGGAATGACAGGTAAAAGTGTCATTCCGCACTTGATGCGGAATCCAGACTTAGGCTTTTCTATCTCTACGGTGTACAGAAAATAATATACTAGCTAGTATTCCCAAACTGCCCCATTACTGCTTTTGCGTAATTATTTTGTTTTCGTTAACTTCTTCACACCATGGATAAGAGCCAAGTCGCACAAATACTTGATGAAATTGGAACGTTACTCGAACTGCAGGGCGAAAACCCCTTCAAGTGCAGAGCATATCATAATGCATCACGAGTTATCAGCGGACTCACCCAGGATTTGAGTACCCTTATCGAAAGAAACGAGCTCAAGAATGTCAAGGGAATCGGGCAGGCCCTGACCGAAAAAATTACCGAACTCGTTCAAACCGGAAAGCTAAAATATTATGATGATTTGAAAAAATCATTGCCCGACGGTTTGCTTGAAATGTTGCGGATTCAAGGACTTGGGCCCAAGCGAATAAAAATTCTCTATGATAAGCTGAAAATAAAAACAGTCGCTCAGCTCAAAGAGGCGGCGGAAAAACATAAGCTTGCAAAACTTGAAGGGTTCGGCGAGAAATCCGAAGAAAACATTCTCAAAGGAATCGGCGCCCTTCAGAAACATAGCGATAAACATCTTTACCCCCAGGCAAAAGAAGCCGCAGACCGGATTTTCGAGGTTATACAACAACAACAAGGTGTCATCAGATGTGAAATCGCAGGAAGCCTGCGTCGTCACAAAGAAATTATTGGAGATATAGATATCCTTGTGAGCGGAAAATCTGCTGCAACAAAAAAGATCATGGAACGTTTTACCAGACACACTGATGTGGAGCAAATCGTCGCCGAAGGCGAAACAAAATCAAGCGTTCTTCTTAAATCCGGAATCAACTGCGACCTGCGCGTCGTGAACGACGAGGAATTTGCCTTTGCTCTTGCGTATTTTACCGGCAGTAAAGAGCACAACATCGAAATGCGCTCACGGGCAAAGCAATTCGGCTGGAGTTTGAACGAATACGGCTTTTCGGAACTCGGTGCCGAGGAAAAACGGGGAAAAGCAAAGCGCATTGTCAAGTGCAAGAATGAAGAGGATATTTACAAGGCGCTGGAACTTGCTTTTGTTCCACCAGAAATGCGTGAGCACATGGGTGAAATCGAGGCTGCGCAAGAACACCGGATGCCAAAATTGCTGGAATACAAGGAAATCAGAGGAACATTTCACTGCCATACGACCTACAGCGACGGAGTCAATACCCTTGAGCAAATGGCTGAAGCTGCACGAAAAATGGGTTGGGAATATCTTGGAATCGCCGACCACAGCAAAATTGCCGCATACGCTGGCGGATTAAGCGAAGAAAAAGTGAAACAACAGCACAAAGAAATCGATAAACTAAATGAGAGGCTTTCTAACTTCAGACTCTTCAAAGGAACTGAAGTCGATATTCTACCAGACGGTAATCTGGACTGGAAAGACAATGTACTGAAGACTTTCGACTATGTCGTAGCTTCGGTACACAGTAAATTCAAAATGACGGAAGCAGAAGCGACAAAACGGATCATCAGGGCAATCAAAAATAAATATGTCACAATGCTTGGCCACCCCACAGGACGTTTACTGCTTCAGCGCGACGGTTACCCGGTGAACATGGTCGACGTTATCAATGCTGCAGCAGACTATGGGAAAATGATTGAGATAAATGCACACCCATTTCGCCTCGACCTCGATTGGCGATTGTGTAAATATGCAAAGGAAAAAGGAATTACCATCAGCATTAACCCTGATGCCCATACAACCGATGGACTATCCGATGTACAATACGGCGTGGGAATCGCACGTAAAGGGTGGCTCGAGAAAAAAGATATCCTTAATACACGCACCACGAACGAAATTACCAAATTATTCACAATGAAATAGGATTACCGGAGACTACTCATGCGTAATTATTTTTGGGGAAGCATCCTTGTGATTATCGGAATTCTGCTTCTTCTCGACCATCTCGACGTGCTAGAATTCAGGGATGTTATACACAACTACTGGCCGCTGATTCTGATTTTCTGGGGATTGAGTATATTGATTCGGAAAAAAACGTTCGGTCCAACCACCGAACCGGATACCTCCCAGCATATCGATTATGACCTGATGCATCAATCGAGTGTGTTCGGAGATGTCCATACATCCATAACATCACAGAATTTCAAAGGCGGTTCCGTTTCAACCATATTCGGCAATTCCATGCTCGATTTATCAAAATCATCATTCGAAGCGGGCGAACACATTCTTCGCGTTTCCGGGGTCTTCGGCGACACTTCAATCATTCTCCCTAAAGATGCAGCGGTTTCTATTTCTGCAAGCACGGTGTTTGGAAGTTTGACAATTCTCGGACAAAAAAAGAGCGGTATTTCGAATGACATTCAGATTACATCTCCCAACTACTCCTCGTCACCCAACCGTCTGAAGGTCTCTGTAGGGAAAGTCTTCGGTAATGTGAGGGTCAATTAAAGAACATCGCGTGACAAAATATCGAATGATGCCGGAGGAAACACCTGCTACGCTCAAAAAACGTTCCGGCGTAATCATTACCCGCCTCAGGAATCTCTACCCCGAAGCGGATGTGGCGCTCGACTTTACCAACCCGTTACAGCTTCTCATCGCGACGATCTTATCCGCGCAGTGTACCGACGAACGGGTGAATAAAGTTACCCCACAACTTTTCAATAAATACAAAACAGCGGACGATTTTGCTCTGGCAAAGCCAACCGAGCTTGAAGATATCATACACTCCACAGGCTTCTATCACTCCAAAGCAAAAAACATTATTGAATGTTGTAAAACGTTAGTCGCGAAATACAACGGAAAAGTTCCGGACTCGATGGAAGAGCTCACGCAACTAGCGGGAGTCGGCAGAAAAACCGCAAATGTGATTCTCAGTCATGTGTTCGGAAAAAAGGAAGGAATTGTGGTTGATACTCATGTAGGAAGGCTGGCACAGCGGCTTGGATTTTCCAACCATCAGAATGCCAGCAAAATCGAACAGGATTTAATGAGACTCATACCACAAAAGGATTGGATGGCTATTGATAATCTCTTGATATGGCATGGGAGGCAAATCTGTAACGCGCGTAAACCTAAATGTCTCGAATGTATATTGAAGGATCTCTGCCCTTCTGTTGAAGGGAGTTGAGAACTCATAATCTCAGTACTCCCCCCATACTTCTCTCAACGCATCAGAAATTTCCCCCAATGTAGCGTACGTCTCAACACACGAAAGAATAAATGGAATCAGGTTTTCTTCACTCTTAGCGACTTTTTTGAGCAGTATAAGAGAGACATTTACTGCTTCACTATTCCGTTTCGTTTTCAGATTCTTCAACTGTTGAATCTGTTTGTCCCTAACATTTCTATCGACGGTAAGGAGAGGCGGCTGAACCTCCTCCTTGTCAGAATATTCGTTTACTCCGACGAGAATTTTTTCTTTCCGTTCAATCGACACTTGATACTTGTATGCACTTTCTGCAATCTCATGCTGGTAAAAACCTTGCTCAATAGCAATGATAGCTCCCCCAATCTTGTCGATTTTTTTAAGATATTCGTCCGCCCTATTCTGGAGTTCATTCGTCAGCTGTTCAAGAAAATATGAACCTCCGAGAGGGTCGACTGAATCGGTGACGCCACTTTCGTAGGCGATGACCTGTTGAGTGCGCAGGGCTAATCGTGCCGCCTCTTCCGTTGGAAGGGCAAGCGCTTCATCCCTGCTGTTTGTGTGAAGGGACTGGCACCCGCCGAGAACCGCAGCGAGCGCCTGTAATGCCACCCTCACAACATTATTATCGATTTGCTGAGCGGTGAGTGTCGCTCCGCCGGTCTGCGCATGAAACCTGAGTTTCATTGATTCAGGGCTTTTCGCTTTAAAACGTTTTTTCATGATATTCGCCCACATCCGGCGCGCGGCGCGGAATTTTGCAACCTCCTCAAAAAAATTATTATGCGCATTGAAGAAAAATGAAAGCCGTGACCCAAACCCATCCACATTCAAACCTGCATCGACCGCAGCCTGCACATAGGCAATACCATTCGATAATGTGAAAGCAAGCTCCTGCACGGCAGTCGCCCCGGCTTCACGAATGTGGTACCCGCTGATTGAAATCGGATTCCACTTCGGCAAATTCTCTGTACACCATCTGAACATATCTGTCACCAACCTCATCGATGGCACGGGAGGGTAGATATGCGTTCCACGTGCAATATATTCTTTCAAAATATCATTCTGGACCGTACCCGAAAGACGCTGCAGGTCCGCATTCTGCTTTTTCGAGAGTGCAACATACATACACAGGAGAATCGCCGCCGTCGCGTTGATTGTCATGGATGTCGTGACCTCTTCCAGTTTAATGCCATCAAAGAGCTTCTCCATATCCTCCAACGAATCAATGGCCACTCCGACTTTCCCTACTTCCCCTTCTGCCATCCGGTGGTCTGAATCATACCCCATCTGTGTCGGCAGGTCGAATGCTACCGAAAGGCCGGTTGTCCCATGTTCGAGTAAATAACGGTACCGCTTGTTCGATTCTTCCGCAGTCGCATAACCGGCATATTGGCGCATTGTCCATAGGCGACCCCGGTACATTGTAGGATAAACACCGCGTGTGAATGGAAATTCCCCGGCAACTCCGAGCTGCGCCCCGTAATCTATATCGTGAGGAGTATACAGCCGCTCAATTTCTATTCCGGAATCGGTTGTAAACGTCGACCGGCGTTCTTCGGAGGTGGTGGTTTTTGAAGGCGCTACCCTATGATGATGTTTCTTTTTTTTCTTCAAGTGAGGTTATCGCTTGTGCAACAATTATGATTCAACTTGTTCTTCAAAATACGCAATGCTGTGGAGAGATTCAAGAACCCCTCCAATTCACCACTGACCACTTACTGCCGTCACTCTCTAAAATGATGGCACCAAATTCGTCTGTGCGAAAATACCTGCAATTGCTTTCCACAAATCTCTCAAGAACAAGCGGAGAAGGATGATGAAATTTGTTCCTCACACCGACAGAAATGACAGCAATTGTGGGATGAACCATTTCAAGAAACTCAGGAGAGCTGCTTGTAATACTCCCATGATGGCCGGCTTTCAGAACATCGCTATGAATAAAATTACCGTACCGTGTTCTTATTTCATCTTCTGCTTCCATTTCAGCGTCACCTGCAAGCAATAATGAAGTTTGACCGTATACCATTCGGATGACAACCGATTGATTATTAAGATTGACATAATGTGTGGAGTCAGCGGTCACGAATTGTTCTGGCGGATGGACGACAAACAGCCGGAGGTTGTCAAACCCTTCAAGCATTGTTCCGGCTCTCACTATCATGTGAGGAAGTTTTAATGAATCGATCAGATGAAGATATTCCCGTTGCAGAAAAGAGCGAGCGACAGACCCTGCGTCAATGATTTCACCCACGGTAACATGCTCTAGCAGGTATGGAATACCTCCGAGGTGATCACTGTGAGGGTGGGTAAGAAGAATTGCATCGAGCCGGTGAATACCCGCACGCTGGAGATATGGCAGTATGAATCGTTGTCCTGCGTCGGAATTGTTTGCAAGCGGACCCGCGTCAACAAGCATCCTCTTATCGTCGGGGAATTCAAGAAGCAAAGCATCCCCCTGTCCGACATCCAAAAATGTCGCTTTAACGACATACCTTGAAGGAATAAATAGGGCAGAAACAATAATCCATCCATTCAGCACAATCAATCCCAACATGAAAAACAGTTTTCTTGATTCCCTGTTGCCGATATTTGAGACTGCAGCAATAATTCCATAGAACTCGATTGAATTCCAGACCGAAAAATGAGAAGGTATATACGAGAACGGAAGATTACCGAAGAAACCGACCAGCCATAATAGGATCCATGTCAGTAATTGAGTTGTTTCTGCATACAATGAAGCTAACCATGTTGAAGCATAAGAAACTGCCACTGTTAACATTCCGAGAGCTAGGATAACATTCGACAGAGGGACAATAACCATGTTTGCGACAAAGCTTATCAGCGAAATTTTGCCAAAATAGAATGATGTGAATGGCAATGTACCTATACCTGCCGCCAATGAGACAGAAAGCGTGGCGAAAAGAGCAACAACGATACGATTCTTCTTCAACGTTTCAGGGAAATATTCAAGAAGCGAATATACTTTAGGATAGAAATACACAAGAGCAAACACGGCGACGAACGATAACTGGAACCCCGCCTGAAACAACTGCCTGCTGTCAATCATAAGAAGTATGATAGCGGAAAGCGCCAACGCGTTGTACACGTCAGTTTTTCGTCCGATGAGCCTGGCACTGACGAATACAATGCCCATAATCACCGAGCGTGTTACAGAGGCCGCAGCGCCAGTCAGAAAAATGTAATACACGAGGAGAATGCATACCGCTCCTATCCTTAATTTTTCCGGAACTCTCATAAATTGGAGAAGAATTATTAGAATTAATATTACTATAGCAACGTGAAGCCCGGAAACAGCGATGATATGCATAACTCCTGAATTGATAAAGGCGGCTTTCACTTCGGGCGATATTTCACTTCGCTCTCCAATAATCAACCCTTTTAAAAAACTTCCTTCTTCTCCTCCGATCAGGCGGTCGAGCCTCGTTGAAATAGATTTTCTTACCGGAAAAACAAACGTCGCAAGGAAATTACTCCGTGCTTCACTGCCAAGCCCGATACTGTCCGTGGGCCCCATATACAATTGCGCGAAGATGTCGTTCATCGCGAGATATTCTCTTGTATCAAATTCGCCGGGGTTTCTCGCGACGCCCGGTAACGTCAGCTCACCGGACAAAGTCACTTCTCTGCCATAGCTCATCGAATCGATGATACGCAACGAAAGTGTATCGCGATGCCGTAGCACGATAACTCCTCCGGAAGCCGCAAACATTCTGTTGTAGACGGCTACGGATTCCGCCTCGACACCGAACCGAATTATTTTTGCCGAAACGGCTGGCAAATCGGTAACCTTGCCCTTGATATAAATTTGCCTTCCCGGCGCGATAAATTGTGAAACATTGTGGTAAGAATAACTTTTGGCATCAACTGTAATTTTAAGGATTCCTGACGTGAGGATGACAACAAAGATGATGAGGGGATTACCGAATACGGGGTTTTTGCCAGGGAGAAATTTCAAAAAAATCAAGACGGTGAGCCCGGTAAGACCGAGGATCATTACAAGCGTGAATGAAAACGTCCATTCCCATCCAATGACAATGCCAATAATAAACGGCACGCAGAATTTCATCGCCGGGTGGTTTGTAAACACCTCCACTCCTCCCAACAAATTTATTGAAGGATTTTTGTTATCCCTCGAATCACATGAGTAAGATTTGTCGCTCGTGCAGTCGCCTCGTTGTGGCAACGGCCGAAGGCAAGCAGCGGTACCGGGTTCCGCGTGTGCGTCTTCGTCGACAGGTCCTCAATATTGCCATGGTCGCTGGTGACGATGAGAAGCATATGTTCATAGTCCAGCGCATCGAGAATTCCCCTGAACAATCTATCCAGCATGTGCAATACCTGAACTGCTTCCTCCATTGATTGGTCATGACCGGCGCGGTCAGTCATATAATATTCGTACAGAACGAAATCGAACTCCTTTGTCAATTCGACGAGTTGTTTACCGGCATTTTCCGGTGAAATAACTGGCACATCAGGATAACCGAGTTTATCCCAATGTTCATTTGTTATATCTGCTGAAATTGCACGCCCTGCTTTTAGTTTTGTTGCATCGTTCAAATCGTGACCCGAACTCATCCAGGAATAGGCAATTGCCGCCATGCGTGATTTCTTTGTATGGATGTAATCAAAATACTGTTGGGGAAATGCATTTGCGTAGTATACTTTTTTACCCCTCGTTTGCAGTATGCGGAAAATATTTTGCTCTGCAACAAGAGGTCTCAGCGTGGAATAGAGATACGGGCCAAAATGCTTTCCGATAATTTTGGGCGCATTTGTTCCCGTCATGAGCGCCGCCTGTCCCGTCCCACTCTGAGGTAAACCCGGAACACGCAATGTCGTATTGAGGGGGACAAGTGACAGAACCTTATTAGAGCGGTAAGCATCGCGTAGGTGGATAATGTCCCCTCCCATCAAATCGGAAATTATTTCTAACTGTGCAGCAAAGAATGGATTCTCCTTCTTATCTTTTAGCCCGATGCCTACTCCATCAAGAAACAGCATCAGGATATGAGGAGAATCCGGCATCACTCCTTTATCGGACGTTGCAGTGCGATCACCCAGGCTTTTTCAATATCAGTAATTTTCTCGCCAAATGCGGATTCAAACGCTTCCTCAACTGTGGTAGTATTCTGGAAAAGAGAAAACATTGATTCAGTCTTTTTCTCACCATATCGCGAAACGAGAAAATTTGCCGTGACTGCCAATTTTGCGTACACTTCTTTCAACTCCTTAGCATGGTCGGCGGCAGCATATTCCTCACTTAAATCGCTGAAGCTTGCAATTTTAAATTGCGCCGGTTGGCCGAACTGGGTTAAATTATTACCGAGGTACAGAGAATAACAGTCAGCAAGCCACGGGGGGCAAAGGTTGACCTCCATAAGGACTACCCGTGCTATCACCCTATCAAGCGTTGAAGAGAGCTTCGCTTCTCGTTGAAGCTTTCCCGGTGACAGCACATAAATATTGCCGTCATGATAATTTCCGTCCTCAAACAACGTTGGTCCGGCATCCGAATGAAACCTGAGGTTTGAATTATACACATAGACATCGATTTTATGATCGGAAGAGATTCCGAAACGGCGCTGGTAGAGGGCCAATTTTGACTCCAACGAATCAGCCAATTTTTTTACATCAGTTTTCGGAACATTCTTTTCATACCGAATGCGAAACGAGGGTGATGAATACGTCACGAAGAAATTCACTTGCATCCCTGTCAGAAGGAAACAAACTGCTATCATTATTAATCGCACTACCATAGGCTGCTCCAATAAATTATCACTGCGAATCCTTACTTTCTACCGTTACCGTTACGGGCCCGTCATTGACGAGCTTCACCTCCATCATTGCCCGGAACACCCCGGTGAAAACTTTTCGCTCGCCGAGCTCATTTCGTAAATGCGCAACGAATTCTTCGTAGAGTTTTTCAGCAATTTCCGGCGGTGCAGCGTCGGTAAAGCTCGGTCGATTTCCTTTCCGCGTATCTCCGTACAACGTGAATTGCGATATCACGAGGACGCTGCCTGCAACATCTCTCAGTGAAAGGTTCATTTTTTGTTCTTCATCATCAAAAATTCTCAAGCTCGCACATCTCCCGGCAAGATATGATGCATCATCGGAGACATCCCCACTCCCCACTCCAAGAAAAATAAGCAACCCACGCTCAATGTTGCTGTATGATGAACCGTTAATGGAAACGCTTGCTTCCTTCACTCTCTGTAATAATGCCCGCATCACTCAATCCAATCGCGCTCTCAGCACACGTTGGTTCCCGCCGTAATCACTGGTTATCGTTATATCATGATAACCTGCATCGTTGAAGATATTGCGCACGATGTTACTTTGGTTATATGCCATTTCCACAAACACCGACCCTCCTGGATGAAGAATCGACGGTGCGCGTCCGGCAAGAGACGTAAAAAAAGTCGTGCCATCGGAATAATCAGTAGTTGCAATTACAGGTTCATATTCTCTTATTTCTTTGGATAACAGGTGGAATTCTTTCGCCGAAATGTAAGGAGGGTTTGAAACCAGAATATCATATTTCTGCCCATCGAGCATGCTCGCTCCTTGCAAGAAGTCCAGCTGGAAAAGCTGGACCCGGTGTTCAAGATGATGACGTACAATATTATTTTCTGCTACTGTCAATGCATCGGGACTGATATCAATTGAGTCGACGCCGACGTTCTCCAGGAAATGCGCCAGGCTGATTGCAATATTCCCTGAACCTGTTCCGACATCCAGTATGCGTTCAACCGGAGAATGTGATTTTTTGCAAAAATCGATAACCGATTCTACCAATACTTCCGTTTCCGGGCGCGGGATCAGCACTCGTCTATCAACTCTGAACCGTAATCCCATGAATTCCGTTTCACCGAGAATGTATTGAATTGGCTCATGACCCAGCCGGCGTTTGAGTAACGACTTGAAACGTACCAATTCATCAGAAGTAAGCGGTTTGTCGAAATGAGTGTACAAACTTATGCGTTCACATCCAAGCGCGTGTGACAAGAGAAGCTCTGCCGTCAAACGCGATTCGTCGAATCCTTTCTGAGAAAGGTAGTCAGAACTCCAATTCATCATTGCAAGAATTGTCCACGTATTCTGGTTAACGGCTAAGGATTCCATGACTCATAAACATGAAGAACTGATGAGAAAGATAGCCACCCCTTTAGCAAAAAGCAAGAATGTTATTTTCTGAATTTGGGAGGAGGAAATAGATCGCAATCAAGCTGAACTTACGATAACTGTTTGAGCGCAAGCATTGTGATATCATCCGACTGCATTGTATTGCGGCTATGGTCTTGTACTGCCTCCACAATATGTGAAATCAGCATCTTCGAGGAGCCATCGAGACATTGTTTTGCAATCTTTTCCAGTTGGTCTTCTCCAAACTCTTCTCCCTGTACGTTCATTGCTTCACTCACACCGTCAGTAAACAGGAGGAGAGTATCTCCACGGGTAAACCTTATCTCGCCCTCTTCATACGGGACAACTGTTTTCATTACGCCCAGAATGATGCCTCCTTTCTCCAGTCGTTCAATTTCACCCGTAGCGCGGAACAACATCGGCGGATTATGACCTGCACTGACATACTTCACGCTTCTCGTTTCAACATCGAGAACACCCCAAAAAAACGTAATAAACCGGTCCGCATTTGTGCTCTCAAAAATCAGATCGTTGACGCGTTTTGTAAGCTCTGAAAGAGGCAATGATAACGGGACGAGAGCCCGGATGGTCGCCTGAAGGTTCGCCATGAGAAGGGAGGCCGGTGTTCCTTTGCCCGAAACATCTCCTATTGCCACAACATATTTTGAACCTCCCAGAGAAATAACATCATAGTAATCACCGCCAACCTGTTTTGAAGAAATGTTTGTCGCCGCCGTGTCAAAATGCGGGATTGTCGGAAGCTTCACGGGAAGGAGTCTGCGCTGGATTTCTTTTGCAATGAGAAGCTCATCCTCCAGTTTCTGCTTCTCGATAGCTTCCCTGAACAAACGCGCATTTTCAAGAGATATCACAGCAAGATTACCGAGCGACAGGAGAAATTCGATGTCAGATTGAAGAAAGCCTCCCCCATGAACTTTCTCTCCCACGCCGAGAAGGCCGCGGGGCTGATGTTGTAAACGGAGGGGAATCAAGAGCTGGATGCCCATGTTTTCCAGTATCGGGCGAAATTCGCGGTCGCGGTTTCGGATAAGCTCATTCACCATCACCGGTCTGGAAACCGTAAGAAAATATTTACGCAGTTCCTTCGAAACTTCATGTTCGAGCCGCGCAGCAACAATATCCATTTCACCGTTATTCGTCAGACAAATAAAATATTTTCTGACGCCAATCTGCCCCAGAATGGAGTACATCAATAACTTTAAAATACGGTCGGGTTCGAGGAGGGCGTTAAACTCTTTACTGACTTCAAACAGGGTGTTTAATTCCTGCACTTTGTTATCCAGGCGACGGTTTACCCGCTGTATTTCTGAAAACGCCAGACTTTTTTCAACTGCGGACGAAGCAATATTCGCAAGAGATTTTACGTAGGTTGCCTCCTTTTCGGAAAGTTTTGTTTTATGAGTTAAGGGGGCAAAGCCGGCAAGGCCGAGATTTTTTTTCCCTGTCGTAAGAGGCACGAGAAAATGTATTCCCTGTTCTCTGAAGAACGACAACCACTCCTGGCGCCCTTTTTGCTTTCCTTCAACATGAATGAGCCTGCGGGGCAAATTGCGAATCTCGACTCCTGTACCGATGAGAGACAGAGGCAGGCCTTTTGCACTCGCAACGTTATAAATATTTTTTTTCTGTTGGAGCAGTATGATACCCCGCTGGGAAAGGAGTTTTCCCATAAGTGTGAGAAGGAAGTGCCCAAGGATAAAATCCAGGTCAAAAGAAGCGTTGACTATTGAACTGAACTCGAATAACGAGCTGAGTTCAAACCTCCCTTCATACGATTTACGCTCTTCCTGGGTGAGGAAGCGGCGGGTTCCGGGGATGCGCGGGCTCCTCGACGAAATAGTCACCCTCCGACTCTCAGTGGAAGTTTCTTGATAAGACGGACTTCATTTTTTTTGCCTTCGATAATATTGTACTCAACCTTATCCATTAAGGAACGCATGAGGTACATCCCCAGGCCCCCTTTTTTATATCGGCTGAGATATTCTTTCATATTTGGATTTTTTATCGTTTTGGGGTCGAATGACTTTCCATGATCCGTGATGAGGATTTCAAATTGACCGTCGCTGGTTCGCACGGTTATCTCAATTTTTTCGTTAGAGGCGAAATGATATGAATGTTTGATAATATTCGTGCAAGCCTCATCAACCGCCAGGGAAATTTTATCGACAGTTTCGTCATCGAAACCATAGCTGCGGGCTGCATTCGAGATGAATTCACGAACAAGTCTCAAATTCTCAGTTTTGCTTTGAATGTTCAGTTTCAAGAGTTTCTCTTTCGTTGTCAATGAGCAATATCAGTGAAATATAAAATAATTTACTTCTTCAGTATGTTGAATTTCTTTATCGCTTCGTCTTCATCTTTCATAATATCATACAACAAAGGAAACCCGAGCAGGTCGAACACGTTGTATACTTTTGGTGACATGCTCGTCAATTTAATATCTCCCTTATGTTTTCGGATATCTTCGATGAACGCCATAAACACTCCCAAGCCCGCGCTGCTGATGTAGGACAAATCCCTGCAATTGACCACGATGTTATATTTTTGAACGCTCATCAATTTCTGGAAAACGGATTCCAGGTCGGGAGCTGTATGGGCATCGAGATACCCTTTTAAATCGAGAATGTTGATATTATTCGATTCCCGAATATCGATTTTGAAATTGCTCATTGTTATTCACTTTCCAATTAATTATGAGAGAAATTGCATCTTATTCTTTTGTCCATTTTACAACAACAATTGTCAGATCATCTTCCGGCGGCTCATGATTCACATGTCTGTCGATTTCAGAAATAATAGCATCACGGAGTTCGAGTGCAGTGTTCGTGTGCGACTTCTGCACAACGGCAAGCAGCCGGTCATACCCGAACTCATCTCCCTCCTTTGAATGCGCTTCCGTCACACCGTCGGTATAGAATATGGCAACGTCGCCGTGGGTAAGCTGAACCTGTTCCTCGGAAATCGTGTGGCGGAAAAATTCGTTTGTTCCCATGCCGAGGCCCAATCCCTGCGGCTTCACATATTTTGCATCTTTTTTCGAGACAAGCAATAAAGGACAGTGCCCTGCCCTTGCAATCGTCATAACACCACTGCGCAAGTCGAGCACTGCGTAAATCAAACTGATAAACGAACGCTTATCGATAGTATCGGTCAGCACTGCATGAGCTTTGGAGAGAAATTCTCCCGGCGAGCGAAAAATCTTGCTCAACGACTGGAAGATCCCCTTCATCTCTGCCATGTAAAACGATGCAGATACGCCTTTGCCTGAAACATCTCCGACAACAATTCCCAGATGATGCTCATCGAGCATGACAAAATCGTAGTAATCGCCTCCAACTTCAAACGCCGGCGTGGAAAGCGCTTCAAGGTCGACTCCGTTGCAATCCGGCAGCCGTTGCGGAAGAAGCCGTCGCTGCATGTCCTGTGCTACCATCATTTCACGCATCAATCGCTCGCGTTCCAACGATTTTTCAATGAGTCGCGAATTTTCAATCGCGATTGTGGCCTGGTCGGCAAACGCAGAAATAACGTCGACATCATCCTTATCGAATCCGTATGACATCTCTTTGGTGGCATAGAGAATTCCGATAATAGTTTCATGGGAAAGGAGCGGCACAACAACGAGAGAACTGAATTTATTTTTTATGCTTACCAGATGGCGCGTGTTTTTATCAACCCCCACATCGTCGATGACCATCGGTTTGCGCGACTGCAGGACGAGATTACGAATCGAGCTCCCGTTTCCTGAAACAATAATTTCAGTCTCCTCCAGGGAAATATTTTTCAATGACACCGTTTCCGCGGTGTCTTTCGGCTTATGCACCTGAATCAATCCCCGTGATGTGTTCGTCGAGGATGAAGTATTGATAATTTCGAGCCAGGCGCTTTTTGCCTCGCACACTTCGAGGGTCATTTTTGTGACAGAATCCACAAGCTCGTTGAAGTCCAATACCTGCGTTACGAGCCTGCTAAGATTATGAAGCGAGGAGATCTCACTGGTTTTCCTGTCGAAGGCTTCGGCGGTCGGAAGATGAAACAGGGTGCTGACAAATGTCATTCCGAAATATATTGTTGCAAACAATCCCGCTGTCATGATGGCGGATTTCAGTTCAGGAGAATAGAATAACAATGCTTTCCCAACCGGCATTCCTGATGTTGTAAGAATATCAAATGTTAAACAACAACAAAACAAGAGGAAGCCATACGTCATGCTGAACAGTTTTTCTCGTTTTGTCAGGTAAACAATCCACGACAGCCGGAACGAATTCATCAACATTGAAGCAACGGCGCATCCGAACAGAAGATATGTTACGAGACCTGTCTCGAGAGGTTTGGTCCCGAGTGTCGAAATTGCTGTGGCTAAGGTCAGACCGACAAAGATCAGGAAATTGCGTAACGTACCTTTTTTTCTTTTTGCGAGAATAATGTCGCGCAAGAGGAGCAGTACAATCAGTGCAGTCGTGCCCAGTACGACACCGTAGATATTTGCCAGCACAATCGAGGCAAATTGAAGCGGGTAGAGCGCATAATTTTTAGCGTCAAAGTCTGCCGATGCCACGAACGACAGCAGCCCGATTCCCGCACCCACCACAAGTGTAAGCACCAGTGCAAAGCCGAGTTTCTTCACAGGGCTTTGACCCCGTTTCCACATCGATTCAACAAAAAAGTAGAGGAGCACGAACCCCATGAGGACAACAAGGTCGCGTATAATCTTAAGCCAGTCCGCGTCAATGGTGACGCTCCAGTTAATGACGTCAAAAATAAATGCAGCCAGAAAACACAGGAGCGACGCGCCGACCAAAAAAACCTTTTTCAATTTTGTGCGAACAGTTGTCACAAATCCCAGTATCCTTCTTTCAAAGTCTAATTCTAATCCAGCTCAACGACCGAAACTTCAAGAAATTCATTGTCGTGTACGAAAGGATGTAGACCGGCAGCGAGAGCCATGCGCCGGAGAGCCCCCACCCTAGTTTAACGCCAAACAGATAGGTGAGCGGAAGAAAAATTACCCAATGTGTCAGTACTTCGACGAACATGACATAGACTGTGGAACCGCCTGCCTGCAACCCGTTTGCAAAAATGATTCCACTTCCATAAAAAATCTGCGCAACACCTGCTATTTGCAGTATAGGCCGGGCGACGTTGATGACATCACGGTTTGTCGTGATGACAATAAGCACAGCATCCGGGAAAGCCACGAAAAGTAAGCCGATAAGAATTGTAAAAATCGTTCCAAGCTTCGCCGTTTCATACCCATACTGTACCGCAAGACGGTTGTCTCCACTTCCAATCGACTGCCCTATCAGAGTCTGAGCGGCTATGCCGAAGCCGAAACATGGCATTATAGATATAAAGAGCGCGTTAATGACAACATTGCTGGCGGCCTGGTCAACAGTCCCGATGAACCCTGTAATGGCAACAAAGACAAGAAACCCCAGAAGAATGAGTATATTCTGAAGGGAAACCGGGATAGATATTTTAACAATCTGCGCAATAACGTCTTTTGATATACGAAAATGAGAATAGTACCTATACTTTTTTCGATAATCTCCGACAAATGTTACACAAACAAAGAATATCCAGCCCACTATCATGCTGATTGAAGAACCTATACCTGCTCCGGCAAGCTCCATCCGGGGAAACCCCCACGCCCCGAAAATAAACAGATAGTTAAACAGGATGTTGAACACATTAATCACTATTGCGGAAAACATGAAAACTTTTGTATGACCGATACCGAAGAAAAAGCCTCGATAGGAAACAATCAGAAGGAAAAACGGCAACCCGATAAACTGATAACTCATGTATGCCGCGCCGGCTTTTGTCACACTCGCATCTTTCGAGAAAAAATCGATGATATTGTAGGAGAAAAAATATCCGATGACGCCGAAGACCATGCCGACGATAAAACAAATGAATAAGGAATTATTCAAAACTTCACCAACCCCTACCGGATTTCCTTCGCCATGGCGGCGAGAGATGAGGACGTGTGTGCCGGTGCTCAGGCTGGAGAACAGGCTTGTGATAGCCCAAGTGCCCAGAAACCCGAGTCCCATTGCCGCAAGCTGGACTTGAGTATTCTCCAGTCTTCCGACCATCGCGGTATTGACTATCGAAACGACCACCTGAGAAGATAAGCCTGCAATTGCCGGAACCGCAATGCGTAACACATCCCGTGAGCGGTTCTTATCTGGGAGAAGATTCATTCAATATGGAGTACACAATCACAAAGTCTATTGAATTCGAATGACAAGGTAAGTATTTTCACGTAGATTCACAATGTAAAAAAAAAGCCTATCCTGAAAACAGAATGGGCTTTTTTGTAGAATGCAGATATTCTCAACTTGAGAATTCAGCAATGTACCTTTCTGCATCGCGCGCGTATGTAGTGCCTGGATATTCCTGAGTAACCTTTTTAAGAAGGCTCACAGCTTTGTTTTTATCTCCCGAACGTCCATAACATCGTGCAGCAGAACTCAAATATTCAGGGGTGTTTAAGGGGTCAGAATAAACTTTTGCCGCTTTCTCGTAGGCTGACGCAGCCTTGCCGTATTCGCCTTTCGCTTCATAGCAGCCTGCAACGCCCGCATACGCCGATGCTTTAAGAAAATCGCTTCCCCCGCTGAAATCATCAAACTGTTTCAATGCTTCATCGTATTTGCCAAGAGAATAATAGGCGCTTGCAAGATAGAATCGTGCCAGCTCCCCCGTTTGTGTGCCGCCGTAATTGTCGACAATGTATTTCAAACCTTTGATCCCGCGCTCAGGCTGACCGTCGATGGCAATCTGATATTGTTTCGCGTCTGTAGCGCCTTTGTCGTAAATACTGAACACTTTGCCGAATTCTGTTGTCGCTATCTCATTTTGTCCCCTCTTATTATTGATATACACGAACGAAGCAATCACGAGAACGACAAGCGCAGTGATACCATAGCTGATATACTTTTTGTTCTCATAATAGAACGAGGTTGCCTGGGCATATGCGGTGATCAGGCCGTCCTGCTTGATTTCTTTTTTTGTAAATTTCTTTTTTGCTTTCAGCATTGTGCTACATTCCTTTAGATAATAGGTAGTTCGATTGTTTGTACGCCCGGCGCGATTCGAACGCGCGACCTACAGCTCCGGAGGCTGTCGCTCTATCCAACTGAGCTACGGGCGCAGGTCAAACCGCTGTTTTTCTGGAATTAATGATATAGTGAACCAAAAAGCAGATTAAATACAACTATTTGGATAAATGTAGCAATTTTTGGGGTGATATTCAAGGAGAGATGTTTTTAAAAAAGCGACCCACGAAAACACAAAGTCACTAACACCGATTTCATTTACAATATTTTTATACGGGAAGTTAAAGCTATACCTCAAGAGACGGCATGTATATCGGCTTGCGTTTTCCCTTTTGAATCCTGAAGTGCCTTTCCAGCCGCTGTACATCATACCCGAACGGCAAGAGCAGCGTCTCGACAGCTTTTAATAATAGTTCCGTATATTTCTCCCTGTCGTACCCGTCCCCCAGCTGATACGTGAGCAGGCTTTTGGCTTTTTGAGCGTCCCGTTTTCCGGTTTGATCGATGATAATGAATTCAATAGTTTCGCCCGGTTGGGTCGTAATGCCGAACTCATTAAGCTCTTTCACAACCATCGCATTCAGGTTATTATTGACATACTCGGTCGTTTCTTTCTGCACTCTTCTTCTTAGAACAAGCTCCTGCGGGTCGACTTTTCCAGCCGCCAATTCATCAACGTGAAACTGCATTTCGTCGAGCAGCGCCGGAACACTCTGTTTCACATCCTGAACTCCTTTTGCCTGAGAAAGCATGTTTAATAATTTCTTTTGAACGGTCTTGATGTAATGGGGTGTATCTCTTCTTCTCGCCTCTATTCCCCTGACTTTCATATCACCATAGTCGTACCAGCCGACATATTTTCCTGCCGTCGGAAGCCCAGGGTCAATTTTTGAATTCGGGAATAAAATCCAATTATAGATCCCCTCTAAAGAAATATCCACGCCGACCGTACCTGCAATCCGGTCGCATAACCGCTGATAATCTTCAGCAGTTGCTCCTTGTTTTTTTAACCAGAGGCAATCGACAATTGCATGGACAAGGTGATAACCTTCCTGTTCAGCTATTTCTTTTGCGGTAAGCAGTGCTTCACGGGAAAACGCGTTCACCGATTCATGCGCTTCTATCCTTCCGAAGCGGGCATTTTTATACCCGAGGTAACCGAAGCATGTCACCAGCATCCATTTCAACGCGTTCTGACGGCGCTCGTATTTTTGGTATTCGGCGGGCGACGCCGCAGTTCTCTTTTTCGCCTTATAGTATGCGCGTTTTTCCACGACGGGCTTCAGCGTTATCGGCACAATGCCTCTGCGTTTTTCACATATCGTATAGCCGAGCTCGGGAACGACATGATTATCACAACAACGGCAATTAATCGTCTCGGGACTGATGTTATGGATTTCCATTAATTTCGGATACATGCTGGCAAAATCGAGTTCTGCAACCTGTTCATGGTATCCGAGTTCGGGCATAAATACGAGTCCGCCACGGTCACTCAGAAGCAACATGTCGGCAGTTTTAAAGTCCTCCCCCACCTTTTTCTCTGCGGGGATGAGAATGTTATTCCTGTATGCGTAACTCATCTGCATACTCGCCAGACCCGTCCCGATGGAAGTGCGCGACTGCCGCTGCGCCGGTATTTGTGTCAGGCGCGCCAGCTCGATAATACCTTCAATATCGGATTCACCCATAATGAAACTGTTTTCCGCATCGAGATGCCATCGCCCTGCAAGCATAAATGCGGCATCCCGGTGAACAACCTGGCCGTACGTCCAGTAACTATGTTCTTTCGTAAGGAAATATGTATCTGATCCATCCCGGTTAAGCTGTAAAGGAACCTTGTATTTTATCGACGCATCGACAAACGAGGGAAGGAGCGTGGCATCACCCCACGAGGAGATAATAATGTCGGGGTCATAATGAAGCAGATGGTCGTTGAACGCGCGAACAACTTCTTCGGGGTGCTGCTGCTCAATGGTGTATGTTTTCCCCTCATAGCTGATAACGGGAGTGATTGTTCTTGTAAATTTTCTGGCAAATTCCTCCTCTCCGTTCTGCAGTCTCATGATGCGAAGGTCCGGTACGCGATAATCGCACGCGTCGAATGAATCTTCTGAGATAATCTGCCGGAGGATGTTTTCTTTCGAAAGAACAAACTCACAGTATGCGAGCGGGAAGATGTTGTTCTCGTACAGAAACATTTGTGCCGTCGGTATGTTACTGTTATAAAAAGCATAATGAGGCAGGAATTTCTGCAGCGAGCGGACACAGGTATTGAGCCGGAGAGGGTCATGAACGGTAACTTTGATAACAGCCCATTCTTCACCCGAGAAAAGCTCCAATTTTCTCTCATGCGAAACAGTTGCCTGAACACCCGATTTCCGCACAAACGCCACGATAGCGTCTTTTTGTTCCAACGGAAGGCGCAAATAAAATGAGGGCTGAAACAGGCTTGTATAGTGATGCATTCTTCCGTCACGGTCGATGAACCAGACCACCATCCCGCCGGCGACGGGAACAACATCAAATAGCCATCCTTTGATTTTCATCCTGCTGCACCTGAGAAATGCGTTCGATATTTTTTGACATTTGTAACGTGAAAACGAGCCGTCGTATAATTTTATACTGTTCGAGCAGCATGCACATAAAAATGGTTTCCAGCGGTTCTTCATCAGCAATGTATGCGCCCGCCGCAAGATGAAGTTTCGGCGCCCTCCACATTTCATCAAACATCATCTGATCTTCTTTTCGAAGGCCCCTTCGAAATTTACCCCAGGTCTCCTTGTGCCTGTCGATGATAAGGGTAAAGGTATCGTTGTTCCTTCCCATAATGGTTTGCTCCTTTCTTCGCGCGGTCGAAATCCATGCTCGGTGGGTTGAACACACACTATATTGTCACATGCCTGAGAGAGCATAGTGAACAGACGTTCCTTCCCTGCGGGAGGAGAGGAAACTTCGACATTGGCAATGAGAACATGCACGTACCGCGCCGTTAGTTTTCTGCATTGCTGAAAAATACGCTCGAGACTGCCGATACATTCACGAGGAGATATCTGCTCATCGTAATATGTATCGAGCAAGCCAAGAATGATCACAAGCTGACAGGGGCGCAGTTCAATAAAGCGTGGAAGTTTCGTCGTTATTGCCGCCTCCGTCTGAAACGCCGTAAACGAACGCGTCAGATGTGCCCGCTGCAGGAGAGCTTTAGCAGACGTGCCGTAGAATTTTGCAATTTTTGCAAGATGGTAACTGTTGAATCTCATCGCGCCGTCGATGATCGCAAACGGTCGGTTCAATTTGCCCCCGACGAGGAGGCTCGCAGTGAAAACATAAGGATGACCGCAGAGCAAATGGATTTTTGCCGGTTGTTGTTGAAGCCGGCAAACCAGCGCTTCAGCGTCCCGTGGGGATATCCCCGTGTCAGTGTATTTTCGCTCAGTGTTCATGCGCGCATCATTTTTGAAAACGATCTGTGTTCTTCCGTCAATGCATCAATTTTTTTCTTGTCGAGTGCGCGAACCATTCCTACAACGACACCGAAAATTCTAAAACCATCATCAGACATCATAATTTCGATATCGGAATATTTCGGGTTTTCCGGTTTGAGGAGGACTTTCGTTCCTTCGCGATAATATCTTTTGATTGTCGGCTCCTTTTCGACTGCAGCAACAACAATATCGCCGTTGCGCGGCTCCCGGTGCGGGTCGACAAAGAGCAGGTCACCGCTCGCAAGCTGGGCACCTTTCATACTGTCTCCTCTCACATATATGCCAAACACATCCCGTGAAGATGACAGATACCGCTGCACTTCAAACGAATCGACGATGTTTTCCTGTGAGGAGAACGGATGTCCGGCAGGTGCACTGCCGTAAATAGGAACACCTTCAGGTTTACGGTACAAAAGCTCTATCCCCCGTGATACTTTTGGAACATACCGCAGCACCCCCTTTTTTTCCATGTAGAGCAAATGCATGCGAACTGCACTAAATTGAATCTTTAACTCCTTTGCAATCTCCTGAAGCGTTGGCGGGTATCTGTGTTGTTCTATATATTTTTTGACGGAATTGAATACCCTGAGTTGGCTCGGGGTTAAGTCGGAAAATGTCATAATATCCTCATTTTAGTGCAATTATTTATACTGTATAATAATTTATACAATTTCACATTCTTTGTCAAGTCTTTTTTTATAAAAAAGATTATTGCTCAATAATAATTTGAAGTCATTAAACACAGAGACGCAGAAGGCGCAGAGAATCGCAGAAATAATAGTACTTGAAAGGGTTGCAACTTTTGGGTCACGAATGAGTATACAGAAGTGTACCTCGGGGAGGTGTCACCGATGTAGGTGGATTAGAGAAAACCTCAACTGTTGCCAGTTGAGGTTTCTTATTTATACCTGGAAATACATCGCCTGATTTTTTTCTCGCTGATTGCTCCCTGCCGCAGGATGGTCAACTCTCCCGTTGAAACATCAGCTACAGTTGAGGGCATAGAAGGCATTAAATTCCCCGCATCAATGACCATGTCAACGTGATCCGAAAATGTTTTCTTCAATTCATTAATTGTCATAACAGCATTGACGCCGGACTTGTTAGCGCTCGTCGACACAAGCGGTGCACAGGATTGCTTCAATAACTTCAGACAAAAATTACTTCCGGGAATACGCACGCCGATGTTTCCGGTTCCAGCAGTTAACAACGAAGGAACGTGTTTGCGCGCCTCAAAAATTAGTGTCAAGGGACCGGGCCAAAATTGTTTTATGAGTTTTTTCGCAGCCGGGGGAATATCAGACACCAGTTCCTTCAACATTACCCTATTGCTCACAAGGACGAGCACAGGCTTCGTCTCCGATCGTCCTTTTAACTTAAATATCCTTCGCACCGCCGACTCATCAAAAGGATTACACCCAAAACCATAAATTGTCTCAGTCGGGTACAGCAGCACACCTCCCTCTAAAATTACCTTTGCCGCCTGTTGAACGACACTTTGAGAAATTCTTTCCGGATGTAATTGGACGATTGTACCCACGCGCTGCAAAAATTATCCTACGGTATGAGGTTTTTCTATTATCTGCAATACTTTTTTATAGACGGCGTCGGAAGAAATATTCATCATACATTCAAATGTGCGAATCGGGCAAACGTCTCCTCCATGAATACTGCACGGGCGGCACTTCAAACCCTTTGTCTCCATAATAATATCTGAGTCGCCGAATGGTGCAAAACCGAATTCCGGGACCGTTGCGCCAAAGAGTGCAACGACGGGCGTGCGGACAGCGCCGGCAAGATGCATTGGCGCGCTGTCATTGCATACCAATACACGACACCGGCGAATCAACTCGGCAGACTGAAGCAGACTCAGTTTTCCTGCTGCAACGACAATTGCCCTCCGGGATGGGCTTTGAGCAATTCTCTGGCAAAGCTCAGCGTCTTCCTTCCCCCCAATAAGGGCGATACCACAACCTTTCGAAGTAAGCTTTTCCACAAGCTCAATATATCGTTCTGGAGGCCATTGTTTTGTCTTCCACACCGTCCCCGGAGCAATGCCAACGAGTGTCATCTCCCTGCGAACGGTATTTATAGCTAACAACCGATCCACTCCGCTGCGATCATCGTCTGACGGGTACAGCAACGGGAATATTTCACTATTGGAATCGGCGTCAATTGCCTCTATCAAACGAAGATTACGGCGGATCTCATGCAACGAAGGTTCATAATTGACCACATGAGTAAGGAGAAACCTCCCGGCACCTTTATCGAAGCCGATCCGTTGTGCGATCTTTCCCATGAACGCAAGCATCGCACTCCTCAGCGACCTGTGGGGAATAAAAGCGGTGTCGAACTTCCGCTTCTTCACTGTCATCGCCATTCTCAAAAGACCTTTTACGCCTTTATCTGTTCCCCGTTTATCAAAAACAAGGACTTCATCGATCGAAGGGTGATGCGCAAGCAGTTCTGCAGCCCGGGGGACAACAACAAACGTTATTCGTGACGAAGGGAGGTATTTCTTCACAGCCTGAACAAGAGGTAATGTAAGAATAACATCGCCTAGGAACGCTGTCTGTATAACAAGGATATTTTGGGATTCTGCCACCTGTCGTTATGCGGTTTGCTGCTCGGTATGAATATCCTCACGTATATGTTTCCAGCGACGGTGCAACCAGAGCCAGTGGTCGGGATAACGCCGGACATACGATTCCAGGAGGGAAGTATGTCGCCGGGTGAGTTCCAAAATGTTTTCTTCGTTATATTCTTTCAGGTCGGAGGTAGCAATCTCTTCCATAACAACTTCATACGTCATGTCCTTTTTGCGAATAATAAAACCCATAATGAGAGGGGCACCGCTTCGCAAAACAAACGACGCCGGGCCCTGGTGTGTTGCTACAGTCCTTCCAAAAAAATTGACAAACACACCCTCCGCAGGTCCGCTTTGATCAGGCGCCATTGCGATAATGCCGCCCTCGCTCAACGTCCTGATAATTTCCCGCACCGACATTCCCATGGGAACAACTTTATTACCAAACAGGCAGCGGTGACGATTAATGACGGCGTCAACGCGCGAGTTGCTTTGAGTCTGGACGATAATCGTAAATTGGAGTTGGCTGATACAGGCTGCCCCGAGGGCGATAAGCTCCCAGTTTCCAAAATGACCGGCAAGAACAACAACCCCCTTCCCCTTTGTGTATGCATCCCTGAGCAATTCTACATTATTTACCGTAAGAAGGTCGTTGATACTTTCCGCTGTGAGGTTGGGGAACCACAGCAATTCAACAAGCGTGACGCCGTAATTACGAAACACGCCTTTGGTAATTTTGATGAGCGAGGCGTCAGATTTTTCCGGGAAGGCATGACGAAGGTTGTCGAGGGCAATATTGCGTCTTCGCTTCATGATATAATATGCAGCACTGCCGAAGTACCATCCCAGCCGTTGTGCCGACTTCAGGGGTAAGAGAAGAACGAGCCACTTAAGACATTGAAAGAAAGTAAACTCAATACGTTCCCTCATGAACCATCATTCAATGGATTTTCTGCGTGTATTCCTCGAACCAATTCTCATCGTGAATTTCATCGCGGTGCGTCGAATGGACAAGGACATAATCCCCAAGGTCTGTGCGGTCGACGAAGACGAAAATAACACCTCCCTGAATATTATTGTAATGCCAGATCTCATACGGATTGCTTTGCGACGAGCTCGGGAATCGTTCTGTTTCATCCGGAGAGCCATACAGAATATGAATACGACCCTGCTCCGTCTTCCAGCCTTCCCTGCCAGCACGTGTGAAGTCCCGGTTCGCTTCGGTAACACGTTTTTTATAATCTTCTTTAACTGAATTTTCGGTCACCAGAGGGTCTGGTGCGCGACGACGCCAAAACTCGTAGAGAAATTTGCGTTTCGCGTCAGTACCGCTCAATTGATCATACTGATTTCGTTCTATATCGTTGGAAATGTATCGGACATGGGAAAACTCCTCATTAAGCTCGGAATCACTCATGACAGCATACTCACTGCTCGTAAAATCTCCTGCCAATAGGGTTCCCGGAGCTTCGGCTATCGCCTGGGGTTTATAGACGAAGAATTTTTTGAATGACGATGTCAGAGTGATATTTCCCGAATCCAGCAATGACAGGCGAAGAAAGTACGTCCCGCCACGAAGGCTAGTAACATTTACCGTGCCGACTTCAACGCTGGAGTTGAGTGTGCGTGGTTTCGATTTGTCATGGGTAATGACTTCTTTTCCGAGCGCATCAACAACAGCGGAACGGATTACAAGGGGATGTTTATTGTCGGTAGATCTTAAATTATAGGCTTCGAGATAGTAATAGAGAATGGGAACTCCAACACCGTAGAGCCTGCTCGCGTTCGGGATAACTTCAAGTGTATTCTTATAAAACATCGATTGTTTATTCGATGAGGATTCTATCGATGTACACAATTCAATATCACTCAGAGTTTCCTTTCCTGAAGAATATGGTTTTACGACAAGAGGAAGTACAAGTGTATCCCTTCGCTCAGGATTATAAACGTCGTATGCTGCGGCACTCAGCGTATAACGTCCCACAGGTAAACCGAAAGTTTCGAGTCCCATCATCGTTTGTCCTTTACCGAGACGTGAAGTATCCTCGATGATGTGCGGCACGGTCCACTCTTTCTTTGCAACAACCGCCGTGTCGTTCCTTACTTCGATCTTCAAATTCGCTGCTCCGACAAACCTGCTGGAATCGACTTTATATGAAAGAATACTCTCACGAACTCCGTAATAAATTTCAATATAATTTTGTGTTTCATTGCCGGAGAAGGTGGCAACATCCACATCAATCTGAAACACACCCTTGCCTTTCACGGTCCCACACTTCCCTGAGAGGGTTGCCGCAATCATCAGGATAATCAGCAGGATGCTTTTTTTCATCGGTTATTCTCCCATAACTTTTACAATAACCCTTTTTCTCCGTTGACCATCGAATTCAGCGTAGTAGATTTGCTGCCACGGTCCAAAATCCAATTTGCCCGCTGTAATAGGAACGATGACTTCGTGATGGACAAGCAAGCTTTTGAGATGTGCGTCTCCGTTCGTTTCGCCGGTATGATGATGACGATACTTGAGATTAAACGGAGCAAGCTTTTCAAGCCATTCGTCAATATCCTCGATAAGTCCGTCTTCGGCGTCGTTCACATACACCCCGGCGGTGATATGCATCGCCGAGACAAGTACATATCCTTCCTTCACTTGACTTTGAGCGACAATCCGGGATATGGTATTTGTGATATTAATGTATTCTCTTTTATTCTCTGTGTTAAACCAAAGGTATTCTGTGAGAAATCGCATTCGACGCTCAATTCATTGATTGACAAGATACAATGTTGCGTTTTAACATATCAAAAAACAATAAAAAAGGCAATCCCGATAAATTACGATTGCCTGAGGAGAGCGTGACCGAAATGCACGATCTACCGGCTTCGCAATGCCTCGATAATTCTTTTTCCATGTTCTCTCCCGTTTTCGATAAATATCTTGTTATTGTATTTCCCCCCAACCATACCGCCTGCTACAAACATGTTGACAATATTTGTTTCAAATGTTTCAGGATTGTGCATCGGGGCAAGCGATTCAGAATTTATCTCAATCCCGACCTTCTGAAGAAATCTGACATCCGGTCGATACCCGATGAGAACAAAGACGTAATCGAACTCTTCTGTCCATTGCTCACTTCCTCTCTGTTCGAGCACGGCAGCCCCGGTTTTGAACTGTTTCACAACGGTATTCAACATCAATGTAATCGAGCCATCGGTAACACGGTTCTCGAAATCGGGAAGAATCCAATATTTTACTCCGCTGCTTAATGCGGGACCTCTGTGTACGACAGTCACTTTCGCTCCGTGGCGGTACAGGTCGAGGGCGGCTTCGACTGCAGAGTTTTTTCCACCGACAATTAGAACTCTTTGTTTGTAAAACGGGAGCGGGTCACGGTAGAAATGTGAGACAAACGGTAAATCTTCGCCGGTTACGTCGAGCATGCTTGGCGTATCGTAATAGCCCGTGGCTATCACCACAGATCGTGTCGTTAATGTGTTACTTGCGGATGTCTTCAGGCTAAAGTCACCATTTTTACGCACTGCTGATTCAATGCGTTCGTGCAACGTCGTATTGATCTGATGTACCTCGCAAACTTTCCTGTAATAGTTGACACAATCGAGCGATGTTGGTCTTGTTGTCGAAATGATAAATGGCACGTTGCCGATTTCGAGCAATTCCGGTGTCGAAAAGAAAAACATATTCCGCTGAAAATTCTGGATTGAGTTGACTATGTTTCCCTTATCAACAACCGTGTAATGCAGACCGGCGTTTTTCGCCTCGATTGCACAAGCGAGTCCGGCCGGGCCAGCTCCGACTATGATGAGTTCGAACGTATTTGAATGGGTGAGGTTCATTCTGATAGAATTCAACAAAGACAAAAAATCCTGGCACAACTCACATACGAGGTGACAGGACAGATTTCACAGCACAGGTTTAACACATCCGGCGCAGGATTACCCGGAACCATTACAAGCTTGAGCTGAAGGTCGGATTTTCCGCCAAAGGCGGATCAGCCTACGGCTGAGAACCGACGACCTGCGGTTTATCCCGACAATTTCTTTCCCTGCCTGCTGAGATACCCCCGTACAGGGCAGAAATATTACATTCAATTTCCAACTGACGTTGAGCTGAAGGTCGGATTTGAACCGACGACCTGCGGTTTACGAAACCGCTGCTCTACCAGCTGAGCTACTTCAGCACAAACAAGAATTACTACTCTGGTAATTTCGCCCCTTACAATCACCTGCACAGCAGGCAAGAAATTGTCGGGACTGCTCTACCAGCTGAGCTACTTCAGCAGAATGCGAATTTTCCAACTTTGCCCGCATAATATACGAAACTTTGCCTATTGAAACAAGGCAAAATGAAACGAATTGAGCTATCGCAGCGGGTACGGACTCCGTGTTGAATTTCATTTTTCATTTTCATATCTTCGATGCAAAAAGAAGACAAAAGGAATTCCATATGCCCGACGTGCATCATATACTTGTTGCAGATGACGACGAGACTCTGCGTTCAACACTAGGTGAACAGCTTGGAGCTGAAGGATATCAGGTAACTGTTGTCGGCGGAGGAGAAGCGGCTCTGCAGGCTTTAAAGGAAAAGAAGATTGACGTCGCCGTCCTCGATATCAAAATGCCGAAGGTAACGGGGTTTCAGGTGCTCGAGTACATACGGAAAAGTCACCCGTCCATTAAAACAATAATGCTTACTGCCTATGCCGATATGAGGAATATACAGAAATGTAAGGAGCTTGGCGCCGATGATGTGATTGAAAAACCGTATGACCTCGGCGATCTTTTCGATTCAATCCGTTTCGTGACGAAAAATAAATGATCCCTTCTCGCCAAGGGAAGGGCATCACTTCTTATACAGCAGGTTTTTCTCCGTAAAACACAGTCGGGAAGAATTCCCCGACCTCCGCTTTTCCCCCCTTCATCCATTCTTTATCGGGTAACACAGTCCGCTGAGTCCAGTCACGTGCAACCTCATTCGCCTGCTCGGTAGGAATCATGTCGATCGTTTCCCACGGACAATACTTCACGCACAGTTTGCAGCCGATACAAACATCGAGGTCGATTTCAACGAGTTTCTTGTGGACATCATAGTCCGGCCCCGCAACCACATAGATGCAATCGACCGGGCAAAATTCGAGGCACACCTCACACCCCGTACATCCCTGCTGATTAATAACCGCAAGCTCCTTGGGCCGTTTTTTTCTGGGAGCGGCTGCAACTGCCGGTTTCGGTTGCACAGGTGTCGGTGTTTCTGCCATTACGATTTCCTTTTCATTAAAAATAGTTGTTGATCTGATACAATAAAGGAAAATTCCCTGAGAGTTTCAACTATCATTTATGCAGGTTCACTTCTGTCTAAGACGCAATAATCATTAAGAGTCGCAAGGTACCACGTTCTTGCTTCAACTTCATTTGTGAATACCCGGTTCCGTCATACCCCGCAGGTCAAAGATTTTCTCAAGCTGGTCGGCAGTCAATAAGCCTTTTTCCAGAACGAGCTGTCTGATAGGTTTTCCCGATTTGAGATACTCTTTCGCAATCTCTGCAGCTTTCAGATAGCCAATATGAGGATTCAGTACAGTTACAACGCTCGTGCTGTTTTCGGCATACATCTGACAGCGTTCCGGATTTGCCGTTAATCCCTGAACACAATATTTGTTGAACACGGTGATGGATGTCCGGAGTATTTCGATTTCATGAAGAAGGTTGAACGCAACCACAGGCATCATCACGTTGAGCTCGAGCTGTCCCGCTTGCGCGGACATTAGCACAGTTGTATCGCACCCGATGACCTGGAAACAAACCATGTTCATCATTTCGACCATGGATGGATTAACTTTGCCGGGCATTATCGATGAGCCGGGCTGTACAGCAGGTAAATTTATTTCCATCAATCCTGTTTTCGGTCCCGAGCCGAGAAGGCGTATATCGTTACAGATCCGTGAGAGGTCCTGAGCGAAATTACGAAGGGCATTCGAAAGCTCGAGCATCGGACGCAAGCTCTGCATCGATTCGAAATAATCTTCCGCCATCGTAAAATTAATCCCGACCTGCTGATTGAGTTCTTTGACCATCATCGGGCGATATTTCGGATGTGCGTTTAAGCCGGTGCCAGTTGCAGTGCCTCCAATGCCGAGCTCCTTTAATGCTTCAGATGCATGTTCAATGGCTTTGCGATGTTTGCGGATATTCACGCCATAGGCTGTAAATTCCTGGCCCAGTCGCACCGGTACTGCATCCATTAAGTGTGTTCGTCCGGATTTCACGACCGCATCAAATTCCTTTCCTTTGGCGAGTAAAGCCTTTTCAAGTTCCTCAATAACAGGCAAAAGCTTCCGCACTTCAATCAAAGAGCCTATACGAATCGCAGTCGGGCAAACATCATTCGTCGATTGAGCCATATTCACGTCGTCGTTCGGATTGATAATCGTGTAATCTCCTTTTTTTCCGCCGAGGATTTCGATTGCCCTGTTTGCTATGACTTCATTCGCGTTCATATTATGGGAGGTTCCTGCTCCTGCCTGGTAGACATCCACAACGAACCATTCACGAAATTTCCCGTTCAATATTTCATCTGCAGCCTGTATGATAGCGTCCGCTTTTTTTGCATCGAGTAAATTCAAATCCTTATTGACTTTTGCCGCAGCTTTTTTGATGTGAACGGTTGCTTCGACATACGACGGTTTCGGTTTGAGTCCGCTTATGGGAAAATTCTCTATTGCACGATCTGTTTGAACGCCGTAATACGCATCGGCAGGAATTTGTCTGTCGCCGAGAGAGTCTTTTTCAGTTCGATAATTCATCAGAATTCTCCAGAGTGTTGGAATTCATAAGAAATTGGAATGAACGCATCAATACTACGGAAAAAATATACAAAAAGAGAATGGTACATTCAACTGGGTAAATGTCATCCGTAATACAATTCTTTAACTGAATAATAGAAACAAAAATGGGTTCACGCAATGTGAACCCATCCTAAAATAACAACCGTTACCTTTTACATTTACATTTTCAAATCCAACATCTAAATAAACAACGGTGCAAGCACCAGCGTAATCGTCGAAAGCAATTTAATCAGCACGTGGAGCGACGGGCCGGCTGTGTCCTTGAACGGATCGCCCACCGTGTCACCGACTACTGCAGCACCATGAGTCGGGTTCTTCATTTTTTTCCCGTCCGGCATTGTGAGATATTTTCCACCGTGAGCGCCGGTTTCGATATATTTCTTTGCATTATCCCACGCACCGCCGCCATTGTTGAGGAACAACGCGGTAAGAATACCTACGATCGTACCGACCATCAGCAAACCTGCGACCGCTTCCGCTGATACAAGAGGATTGCCGGGTGTGATGAATACTTTGAAAATCAGTCCTACTCCAATCGGCGTCAACACGACAAGTAAGCCAGGCGCAACCATTTTCCGCAACGCAGCCCTTGTCACAATATCAACGCAAGAGCCATACTCAGGCTTGAAATCTGCAGGGAACTGGATAATATCATTCAGCCGAGGCAGCTTTGCGTACTGACGTCGGACTTCTTCAATGATCGATTGTGCGGCGCTTCCCACTGCACGAATCGCCATTGCTGAAAAGAGAAACACCAGTGCAGCTCCAATCAAACCGCCGACGAACACGACAGGATTGGCAAGGTTAACCGCCTCCATCGCCTTGCCTGCATACTGAGCAACTTCATCCATATACGCCTGGAAAAGGAGGAACGCAGCCAATGCTGCAGAACCTACCGCGTACCCTTTTGTGAGCGCTTTCGTTGTATTACCAACCGAATCGAGCCGGTCGGTTTTCATTCTTACCTCTTCAGGTTGTTGCGACATCTCAACTATTCCACCGGCGTTATCCGTAATCGGACCGAACGTATCCATGGCGAGAATATAGGCCGCCGTGGCAAGCATACCCATAGTCGAAACTGCTGTACCGAACAGGCCCGCATGTGGGAGGCCGCTTGAAGCTCCGAGGTAATACGAAGCCAGCAGCGCAGCACCCATGACAAGCGTCGGCATCCACGTACATTCGAAACCAACGCCAATGCCCGCGATAATGTTTGTTGCCGGACCTGTCTTTGAAGCTTCTGCAATCCTTTGAACAGGTGAATACTTGTATTCCGTGTAATACTGAGTGATATAGACAAACGCGACGGAAGTTAAAACACCGATGACACCACAAAGGAAGAAATGCCACCATGCATCAGGGGCATTTGGAGAATTCAACAGCCAGTGTGTCGACAGACCAAATGCGATCATCGCAAGAATGACCGCGAAATAGTAACCGCGATTAAGTGCCTGCATTGGGTCCATCTTCTCTTCTTTATCCATACGCACGCTGAGGATGCCGACAATCGACGCGATAATTCCAAACGCACGCGCAACCAGCGGGAACATCATAACACCGACAACACCTGCGGAAAAAGCGAGGTTCATTTTCTCAGCAGCAGCCGCGAGTGACGCACCCAAAATCATCGCGCCGATGTTTTCTGCTGCAGTAGATTCAAATAGATCCGCACCACGGCCTGCACAGTCTCCAACATTATCTCCAACGAGGTCGGCAACGACTGCGGGATTCCGCGGGTCGTCTTCAGGAATTCCGGCTTCAACTTTTCCAACAAGGTCAGCACCGACATCAGCCGCTTTCGTATAGATACCGCCACCCAGCTGAGCAAAGAGTGCGACAAACGAAGCGCCAAAACCGTACCCAACAATCAATAACGGGATTTTGGTGGGCTCGACATGCGAGAAGGTACTGACAATCGCATACAGACCTCCTACACCGAGCAGGCTCATTGCCACAACAAGCAATCCTGAAACGGCACCACCACGGAGAGCGATCCTCAGGGCATCGTTGAGACTCGTAAGCGCGGCTGTCGCAGTTCGGATATTACTTCGAATCGATACCCACATACCCACATAGCCGGCAATAACGGAACATAGTGCGCCGAGAACAAATGAGAGGGTAATCCACGATGCAAGCTCGAGAGGGCTCGCAACCGGGTCGAAATCATGATGGCTTCGTACAAAACCATATCCAATAAACAACACCACGGCAATGAGGATTGCCAGCATGATAATTGTTCTGTTCTGTCGGCGGAGAAAGGCCTCAGCGCCCTCTTTAATAGCGTTGGAAATCTTTTGCATCGCTTCGCTGCCGGTGCTCTTGGCAAGGACCCAGCGGGCGAGGAACCATGCCGCAAGCAGGCCGATGACGCTGATGACAAGGATAAGTGTTAATTCCATGACCTGATATTCACCCTTTCGAAATACGTGCGATTAAATGTTAATTTGTTTTTCTCTACTACTACAGTCAGTCTGTGCATGCAGACAAGCTGATTTTCCATACTTTATTGATTACAAACGCGAATTAATGCCAACGATGGGACCAACCTTTTCGGAAGGCGCCGATAAGATAGTAAAAAAAAATGAGAAAGTCGAATTATCGGCTTCCTCATTTCGTATTGGTCGAAAAGAGAGGAATTACTTCACGCCAAGTACTTCCAGCCCGTGCTTTGCTTCCTCCATCTGTTTTGCGCACTTCAGCTCAAGAATCTTCTTGTAATACCGTATGGCTTCCTCTTTGTTGTTGCTGTTCTGATATGATTGGGCCAACCAAAGCAATGCAGGGCAATCTCCTGGGTCGAGCTGAAGGGCTTTTTTCAAATATTCAGCAGCATTACCATACTTCGCCTTATTCGTTTCTGGATTCTTGTCTTTTGTGGCATCGATGAGCAGGCGAACGCCGACCATCTTGTATGCTTCCTGAAGTTGTTTATCATATTTCCCTTCGTCGCCGTTTGTATTGGCACTCGACGCGAGTTCAATCACTTTTTTATATGTGGCCACTTCGTCTGCATATTGTTCCATGAGTCCGTAGCATTGCGCCAGGGTCTGCCATGCCTTGATGTCCTCGGGCCGATAATCGAGAGCTTGTTTCACGTGGTCTCTCGCGCCCTTGAAATTCTTGCTTTGCATCAAACACATTGCCGCGTTGAGATTCGATGCGTACCGGAAATTAGTGGATGTATCGCATGCGATTTTCTTATCGAACATCTCGACAGCTGCATCATACTTCTTGAGGCTCATCTCGTTTGTTCCGATAAAATACGGTAGATCACAACGTGTAGAGTCCTTATGAAATGCTCTGAAATATATTACTTCTGCTTTATCGTATTGCTGATCCGACTGCAGCGCTCGTGCATATCTGACAAGATCATCAATTTTTTTAATCGAGTCAGCATTCAATTTCGAGTATGCCTCGATAACTAATTTTGTTTGTCCCGTTACTTGATATGCTTCTGCGAGCATTGTTTGGATATCGGAAAGAGAAGCATCCCTTTTTACCAAAGAATCGGCAACCGGAATCAACCCCGGATAATTCTTTGTTTCGTAGAGTGCTTTCACATACATGATTTGATAATTCAACGAGTCGGGCTGCAATTTTACCAGTTTGCCAAGAAACACACCCGCATTCGCATACTGTTTGGCGCGATAATATATCGAACTCAGTTCACGAAGCACGGGAATATTCATCGAATCGAATGCAAGTGCCTGTTGATATGTCGTCGAGGCATCATTATACTGACGATTTTTCTTTTGAGCTTGGGCAAGAATGATGAGATAGTTGATATTCTTCGGCTCAAGCTCAACCGCTTTTTTATACTGTTCGATGGCAACAGCAGTCAGACGTTTTTTTGCGTAAAGATCTCCCATCCCCATATAGACCGCAGCATTATTGGGGTTTAATTCCCTTCCCTGGATCAGTATAGTCTCAGCATGGTCCAGAGAATCTGCCTTAATCAGGGCAGTGCCAAGCCAGTAATATGGCTCCGGATTTTTCTTGTCTTTATCGACCGCATCTTTCAACAAGGAAATTGCTGTCTGCAGATCCCCTTTTTGCAGGGCTTCCTTCCCTGCTTTCAGTGGATCATCAGCGAAGGTGTTCGATATGGACATGAACAGCATCGATAACAGAATGAAGGTCATGTGTCTGTATGGTTTCACTGCTGAATGCTCCTATTCGTAAGTTCAACAAGTCGGACAGGCATCGTTGCAGGTGCAAGTCCGTTTTTCACTACAATTTTTTGACCCGGTGCGCTCGTAATAAATGATGTGAAGCCGGCTGCAACTCCATAATTATCCGCGCGCGAAATAATGTACACTTCTTTTGTAAGAGGATAATATTGTTGATACAAATATGCCTGATGCGGGCTGAAGTATTGA
>CAZAFL010000028.1:34987-42443 GCA_964484465.1 uncultured Chlorobiaceae bacterium | reverse complement strand
AAATCAGCCGTATTCATCAGAGAGGCACTAGAAAAGCGAATAAGATGTAAAATTTGCCATGCTCGCCTTCATGAAAACGCAATGACATTCGACCACATAGAGAGAAAAGAAGATGGGGGGCTTGGTAATATTGAAAATGCCCAACTTGCGCACCCCTACTGTAATACTACTTACAAAAATTAGGCAAGAATATTTTTCATTTATCTCTTGACTTTCTCATTGTTATATATTATATTGTATAACATGAAAGCACACGAACTCACAATGGTAGATGGAACTCAATACCTTACAGCACCAGAAGCGGCTAAACTCTTAGGAATCAAAGAGGGTGTACTTCGTAATTATCTCAGTCTTGGAAGGTTGACGATATACAAATTCAAGACTCTCACGTTATTGAAATTAGCAGAATTACAACGGTACAAGAAAACGCAACAACCCTAATTAAATAAGGCGGGCTTGCAAGTGTTGAAGCACCTACAAGCCCTAATCAATCACAAGCTGACAAGAGCTTATGACCAACCAAAAGAAATATACGCTCTTGGCAGTAAAAAATCAAGGAGCGTATCATGGCAAACAATCTTCCAATGGAAAAGCAAACACTTGTTCTCTCTCTTCTTGCTGAGGGCAATTCACTTCGTACAATCTCACGAGTTTCGGGAGTCGCAAGAAACACGATTAACAAGTTACTCTTGGATGCAGGCGCAACGGCATCTGAAATTATGGATCGTGAAATGGTAAACTTACGAATCAACAAGTTACAGGTTGATGAAATCTGGACATTCGTAGGCAAGAAGCAAAAGAGATTGAAGCCAGAAGAAATCAACACAGAACTTGGAGACCAATATGTATTTGTGGCTCTGGATGCAGATACTAAGCTCGTACCTGCTTTCCGTGTCGGTAAGCGTACAGGCAGGCTTGCGGCAAGTTTTATGATGGAGCTTTCAACACGAATTATGACGCGCTTTCAGCTAACGACAGATTCATTTGTAGGCTATCAGCAAGCCGTAGATAGGGTATTTGGAAGCGATATTGACTATGCACAAGTCCATAAGCAATACAGCGCAGAACAGGGTCATGACAGCGAACATCGGTACAGTCCCGCAAACATCATTCGGGTAACGCTTAAAAAAATCAGCGGAGAACCACAGCGAAAGTATGTATCTACGAGTTTTGTTGAGCGTCAGAACCTAACAATGAGAATGCAGATGAGAAGGTTTACACGTCTCACTAATGCTTTCTCAAAGTCCTTGCGACATTTGGAAGCATCATTGGCAATTCATTTCTTCCATTACAATTTCATGCGTATTCACGAAACATTGAGAGTCACCCCTGCGATGCAAGCCGGAATTAGTAAGCATCTCATGACATGGGAAGAATTTTTAGGATGGGAAAAACAACGAGTAGCGGCGTAATTCAAATTGAGCCACTAAAATCAAACTGAGCCAGTACCATACAGGCTTCGGCTTTGCAAGTTAACAGATTTATGTATAACTTGCCCGCTTGAAGATTGATCACTGAAAGGAGTTTCGGATGAAGATAACTGTAGTTGTCCTTATCTTCGTGTTTACAGTATCGTGTACCTACTCGCAAAAGAAACACCATGCCACTGTTTCGAAGGAGCGGGCAGCGAAAACTCTGCGAGAACAATTCCCCGGTGCGGTTATCCTAAGCGAAGAATTGGAAAAGGAAAACGGGAAACTTATCTGGTCGTTTGATGTAAAACAGGATTCATCCATGAGAGAAATTTGGGTCGATGCACATAGTGGCAAGGTTATCAAAACTGAAGAAGAATCTACCACCGCAGAGAATGATGAAAAGATTTCCGACCGTGCCGAGCAAGCTGCATTGAAGAAGGTTCCTGGTGAGATAACAAATAAGGAGGTTAGTGAAAAGAACGGTCATAGGATATATTCCTTTGATATAAAAACAAAACAGGGGAAAACTGTTGAAGTGGAGGTCGACGGAGCGTCGGATAAAATTCTTCGTATTGAAACCGAAGATGAAGATAAGGACAATGATGAGGATGATTGACGAACACTCATGACAGTGAAGTTGACCCCGGCCCGTTCGAATTGTTTTTCTCACATTGTTTTTCGTTCATGCTAAAACTGTCAGTTATTGGTGCGCTTGCTCTTCTGGTTGTTTTTCCAGTGTTTGCGCAGCAAATGTTTACATTAGATGAATGTATCAAAGTAGCGATCGAAAACAGTTTGAGCATGAAAAACGCCGAAGGTAATCTTCACGCTGCTCAACTTGCCCATCGGGAAATTGAACATACGGGTCTCCCCCAAATCAAATTTGACGGGACAGCGATGTACGCGCCAACAACTGGTAACCTCGGTTACGATCCTGCAATTACTAATGGCGGTCAACTTTCGGCTCAGGTCGTGGTGCAGGAACCTATTTTCGATGGAGGCGCCCGAAGTCTAAAGCAGAACCAGCTCTCAATCGATATCGCCCGTCTCAATACTGAGCAACGCCGCACTGTGCGCGATGTGCGGAATAATGTGACAATCGCTTTTGTCGACCTCCTGCAGGCACAGCATGAAATCAGTCTCCAGCAACAGCGTGTCGATGAACTTTCGGATTATCTTGACCTGGTGAATAAACTTCTTCACGGCGGTGGGATAAATTATACTGACCTTCTCAAAACAAAAGTGAATGTTGAAACCGCGCAAGCGGCGCTGAAAAAAAATCTTCGGGAATACAATATCGCGAAGATATCATTGGCTGAAGCCATGGGAATTCCCCGGGACACATCCTTCAATATCCGGGGGTCACTCGAGGTTCGGGATAGCTTGGGTGCCGATTCCCTTTTGCAGGGTCTTCTTGCAGACTCTCTTTCAAATCTTGACCTGCAACTTGCAGATTTTGCGGTGCGGCGTAGTGCGTTCGATATTGATCTGGCGCACTCAGAACAACTTCCTTCAGTCTCACTCATGGGCGACGTTGGGGTTCTCACTTCAGTCGATAATCTGCGACTTCCTTCCGACCAGCGCGTGAGTATGGTCGGGTATTCAATCGGAGTTTCTGTTGAAAACTTGTTCTTCAACTGGGGAGCAACCGACATGAGAGTTCAGGAGAGACAGATTGAAGCGGAAAACACCCGGCGCTCGTTTGAACAGCAACGCCGCGCAGTCATCGCCGAGGCAGAACGCCTCCGCTATCAGATACAGAATGCATTCGAACAACTTCATGCTCTTAACCGGAGCATCGGAGTTGCAGAAGATAATTATACATTGACGAAGGCGCAATATGGCGGAGGGGGAGCCACGGCATTGGATGTGCTTTCGGCAGAACAATTACTCTCCGAGAACCGGTTTGCGGAATTGCAAATTCGTGCCGACCTGCGCCGGCTAATTTCCAGAGTCGAACAATTGTGTGAGCATTGACGATGACACAGATCAGTCGATACGCAAAACCTTTCGGATTGATTTTGCTATTATTCCTGGGAGGATGCCGCCAACAAAAGGAGGAAAATGAAGATACCCCGGCAGGGAATATTCGGGTCCCTGTATCAATTAGCAGAATAACCCAGGGCGACATAGAGTCTGTTGTTTCTGCGGTTGGAAATACGGAAGCTCTTCGCAAACAAAAAATTCTGTCACCTGTAACCGGCCGTGTGATTTCCCTGAAGGCGATGGAAGGTTCGGTTGTCCATAATGGTGATGTCATTGTAACATTGCGAACACGGGAGGCTCAGTCGGCGATCGATGGCGCATACCTCTTGTTACGTTCAGCAACAACGGAACAACAAAAACAGGAAGCGCAGCGGGCGGTCCTGCTTGCGGATTCACTTCAACCTCAGGTCTTTCTGCGGGCATCGTTTGACGGCATAGTCGCCTCCCGGAGCGTGACAGAGGGAGAGTTTGTAGGTGATCAGGCGGAGTTGCTCACGCTTATTGACCCGTCCACAATTGTCTTTATTGCGGATGTTCCGATCGGAGAAGTTTCAAAAATCCATGTCGGGTTCTCAGCCAGTATTCAATGTTCACAGCTTTCTCCTGATCAGATACAGGGAGCAGTAGAAGCGGTTTCCCCTCAGGCAGATCCTTTAACTCAATCCGTGAAAGTTCGCATCCGGTTTCATAAACTGACAGAACATCAACTGCATCTCCTGAAAGCAAATGTGCCGGGAACAGCACGGATTGTTACAGAGGTTCACCGTAATGTTCTTCTCGTCGGCAGCCAGGCGCTCCTGCACGACGATGAGTCTGACATATACTCCATCGTGCTCATGTCACGGGACTCGGTTGCCCAGATTGTTCCGGTGACGGTTGGAGTACGTACAGGTTCTCTTGTTGAAGTGCACAGCGATCTTCTCAGTGCGGGTCAGACGGTCATTAACCGGGGACAATATGAATTGAAGGACTCCACAAAAGTGACCATCGAACAGCGATGAGCATGTTCGACTACTGTCATCGACACGCGAAAGCACTCTTGTTCACTGTTGCTGTGCTCGCTGTCAGCGGAGTGGCGATGATGCTGCGGATGCCTGTTTCACTCTTCCCCGATGTGACATTTCCTCGTATAGTTATTATTGCCGATAATGGCTCCGAACCTGCGGAACGGATGATGGTTGAGGTGACCAAGCCGTTAGAAGAAGTAGCTACGGCAATTCCGGGCGTACGGTATGTCCGCTCAATTACCTCACGGGGTTCAACTGAAATATCCGTCGGGCTCGATTGGAGCTCCGATGTCCAGCAAACGCTCGGTCTTCTCCAGGGACGGATTGCAAACATTCGTAACAGCTTGCCTTCGGCCGCTTCAGTTCAGGCGGAACAAATGACCGTCGCTGTCTTTCCGATTGAAGGATACAGCCTTACGTCGGATTCTCTGTCACTCGTGCAATTGCGAGATATTGCATTATATCAGATTCGTCCTGTACTGCTTCGAGTGGGCGGCGTTGCCCGCGTGGAGATAACAGGAGGAGATACGAGAGAATTCCTTGTAAGGGTCGACCCCGAAAAACTGGCTGCGCACCATATTTCTCTCCAGCAGGTTTCCGATGCCATTGAGCATACCAATTTTGTTTCATCTGCCGGTTTTCTCAGCGATAATTTCCGTCTCTATCTTTCTCTGGTCTCAGGCTTGTTGAAAACGACTGATGATATTTCTAAAATAGTCGTTACACTTCACAATGGTGTCCCTGTTCATGTCAGTGATGTTGCCGCCGTTGAACCGTCTGTTGCGGATGTATACATTCGTACCACCGCCAGCGGGAGAGATGCCGTTCTTATTAATGTCCTCAAACAACCAACAGGAAGTACAGTAAGGATCGCAGATGACATCCACAATGCGCTCTATCGGCTCGCACTTCCTTCCGGTGTACACTTTGAGAATTTTTATGACCAGGGGTACTTCATCAGCAGCTCTATTTCCGGAGTCCGTGACAGTATGTTGATTGGCATCGGGCTTGCAATGGTGATTGTATTGCTGTTTATGAGAAGCTGGCGGCTGACACTTGTCGTATTGATTATCGTTCCAACAACTATTGCGATAACATTTCTTTGTTTGGGCGCGTTAGGGAAAACAATTAATATCATGACACTGGGAGGGATTGCTGCGGCAATCGGTCTCATCATTGACGATTCGATTGTCATTATCGAATATATCTTCACGCGATTCGCTTCACTCGATCCTTCACAACGAACTGTGGATGGCTTCACCCATACGGTGCATGATGCCCTCGACTCACTCATGCCTGCAATCATCGGGTCGACGGCAAGCACGATCGTTATCCATATTCCGCTCGCGTTTCTTGGGGGAGTAACCGGCGCGTTTTTTACTTCCCTTTCGGTGACGATGGTGTGTGCGCTTTCGATTTCATTCCTTCTTTCCGTTACTGTAGCACCGTTTCTTGCCGTCTCGCTCTTGCGCGCGAATGATATTGAACGAGAAGTCGTCCATGAACATCGTGTCTCCCGAATTAAAGACACATACCGGAAAATCATCGGACGCTCCCTCAAGTACCGTCTCGCTCTTATCCCTGTCGCCGGAGTGATTATCCTATGTGTATATGTATCCTATAACTCACTGGGCACGAGCTTTATGCCGGAGATGGATGAGGGGACATTTATCCTCGATTATATCACTCCATCCGGAACTTCTCTTGTTGAGACAAACAGAATGTTGATGGAAGTTGAGAAGATTCTCATGTCTGTCCCCGAAATAGAATCGTATTCGCGTCGTACCGGAACGCAGCTGGGGTTTTTTATTACTGAGCCGAATGTGGGAGACTATTCCGTGAAACTGAAGCAGCACCGGTCGAGGTCGATTGAGGAGGTGATGGATGAAGTCAGGGATAAGGTTCATTCCACGGAGCCAGCGATACAGATTGAGTTCGGCCAGTTGATGACCGATGTGATCGGCGACCTGACAAATTCTCCGTCACCGGTTGAGATAAAACTCTTTGGAGAAAATGCCGACCTCTTGCGGACAGAAGCAAAAGAGGTAAAACACCTTATTGAATCTGTTCCGGGAGTTGTCGATGCATTTGAAGGGATTATTATTTCGGGACCTTCTCTCATTATCCACGTCGACCCGCAGAGGGCTGCACTGGCAGGCTTTACTCCGCTCGACGTGGAGAATCAAATCGACAATATTATCGAAGGCAGGGTAGACACGAAAGTCCAAAAAGGAGAAAAGTTAATCGGCGTTCACATCAGATATCCAACTGTCTACCGGCAGGACATCGAACGTATTGAAGCGCTGAAATTGATTAATTCAAACGGCAACCTTATTCCACTTAAATCTCTCGCAACGATCGACCGAATTGCCGGTGAAGCAGAAATCAAGCGGGACCAGCTTCAACAGCTCGTCGCCGTTACCGCACGAACTTCGGGTCGCGACCTCGGAAGCGTAATGTCAGATATTAGAAAGCTGCTTTCTTCAAAACTCGCGCTACCGCCCGGTGTAACAATTGAATATGGGGGAATATACCAGACACAGCAGGAATCGTTTCAGGGGCTTATCCTGGTTGCACTGGCAGCGTTACTTCTTGTGGTTATCGTTCTGCTTTTCGAATTTGGAGAATTTGCTATTCCATTGACCATTTTTATCATCAATGCGATGTCGCTTGCGGGAGTATTCGGTGCATTGTACCTGATGGATGTGACATTAAACGTTTCAAGCCTCGTCGGAATAATCCTGATTATTGGTATTGTCGCTGAAAATGCAGTGTTCGTTTTTCATATAGTGAAAGAGCATGAACATGAGGGTTTAAGCCTTGACGATGCGTTAACGAGGGCGCTTACAATTCGTGCCCGGCCGATTGTGATGACCACATTGGCTGCAGTGCTTGCGCTTCTGCCACTCACACTCGGAATTGGGGCGGGAGCTCAGATGCAACAGCCGTTGGCGGTCGCCGTCATTGGCGGATTTTCCGTGTCAAGTGTATTGCTTTTCTTTGCTCTCCCGCCGCTCTATCGGTTGCTTCGAAGAGCTTGAGGAAATT
>CAZAFL010000028.1:0-34887 GCA_964484465.1 uncultured Chlorobiaceae bacterium | reverse complement strand
CTTTTCTTTGCTCTCCCGCCGCTCTATCGGTTGCTTCGAAGAGCTTGAGGAAATTTATTACTTGCGGAACTCGGTGCTCGCACGATTACACTGGACGAGAAGACATATCATATTTTTCTGCCTACCGCCGATTACGAACTTTCCCAGCCGCCTTCGAGCGATAACCCATTCCCGCGTCCAGGAATTGTTGAAAGGACTTTTGATGTGCTCGAAGCAGGAAAATAAAGAATTAGTAAAAAGCATATGCGTAGATGAGTAGGGAAGTAGAGAAAAAGCAATTAAGATTTGATAGAAAAAACTGACAACTCAACTCTGTACTTCTGAATAGTCAGGATGGTAGGTAACGACAGGTTTTTTCTCTTCCATAAATTCTTGCGTATGACGGCGCGTGGGAGTCGCATTCCACAACTTCACCATGAGAATTGCACCGATGAGTGAGAAGCCGATCATACTCGGTCCCCAGATGTGCCAGCCATAGGTGTCGAGAAGAAACCCCATGCCGAAACCCATAACCGATCCGCCGATATATTGCATGCCGTCGAACATGCCGGCTGCGGTTGCCCCCGCTTTCTGACCTCCAAAATCCATCGATGCTGTTCCGGATAGCATCGAGTGGACCATTGAGATGGCAAACGAATTCAGTACAAACGCTCCAACAACCCATCCGAGACTCGGTGACAGCCAGACGATCGCAAGACTGACGATCTGGAAAACATAACCGATAAAAGCTATCGGCGTCCGCCGCGCATTGAAAAGTTTGTCGGATAACATTCCCGCCGCAAATGCTCCGGCAACACCTGCGATAACAATTGCAAATGCATTTCTCTGAAAGACGGGGTTATCCAACCGGAGCTGCTGTACTTCCTGCATGTAGCGGGGGAACCATTCCTCAAAACCTTTTCTCACAAGTCCGGTACAAAATTCTGCCGCAGCAATGGTGATAGTTATCGGGTTCGTAAAAATCTTCTTCGCAACATAACCGAACGTTACTTCTTCCGTGTCTCCGCTGGTTGCGTCCTGCGTGTCGAAATCCTCAAGACCGGAATCTTTCGGCGTATCCTTGACAAATATGTATGTGAGGATTGCAAATGCTGAAGTAATCATTGCTGGCAAAAAGAATTTCCATTGCCAGGGAAGCAGAACAACAAATGGCACAGTCATCAATGCATAGATGCCGAACCTCCCGGTTTGAATCATCGAACCGAAGATTGCTGAAAACACACCGCGCTCGCTTACATGAAACCAGGCAGAGTTTACTTTGATCAGGGCGAGGGCGCTGTAAGACTGGAAGTACATGTTGAGCGTCCAGACTGTAGCGAGATAAGCGAGAAGGAGGGGCCCATTGCCGACAAGGCCAAGATACGCGGCCGCGCCGAATGCGAAATTAAATACGATTGCTCCCACGGTCCCGACCAACATTGCGCGACGGCCACCGTACTTGTCGGCTAAAGGACCATTGAATATTGCAGAAAGACCATAGATAAGCGTCGAGAAGGTGATGATCGAGCCGATTTGAGTTTTTGAAAACCCGAACGCATCGGACAAATCCTTGTTGGCAAACGCAAAATTGTAGCGCGCCATGTACATCGCTGCATACGTTAGCCCGAGTGTGGCCCAGTTGAGCGCCCGACGACGCTTGAATTCATTGCTGTGGTGAAGCTGATGCCGGTCTCGAACAGTCACGGAACATCCCCTGCGTATTTGTTAGAACTCGATTTGTAAAAATTAGGAGGTGATAAAACTTATTCGGCGACAGCAAGTTGCGTTAGATCAATTTACTCAACCGGATTGCCATCCTGAGAATTACGGTCGAGCTGAAAGACCATCCAATATACAGTTTAATTTTTCAATTTGCTACAACCCCGAAAAGATGTTGCTGTATGACATAGGGTTCGAATTGCTGAAAAGGATACGATATTACTGTTATACGAATATTAACAGATTGTTACCAAATTGTTAAGGATGCTTTTTAATAGATTGTCGAAAAGTTCGTTTTTGTACTAAATGAGCTTGAATGCAAGTTTCCTGTTGAATATTTCCTCAAATAAATTCTTCTTCCGGTTTGCTCCCCAAAGCTCAATATCAACGGGTTTACCGTCTGAACGCTTTAATTTGAACGTCCACGATTTTTTGTATTTTCTGCACTGCAGGGCAGTGATACGGGAAGTGTGTGTCCTGTCTAGGCCGTCGGCAATCCGAAGGATTGCGGCAAGTTTCATCACAATGAACTGTTGGTTCTCCTGTAAGTTCCTGAAGCCTTCGTGTTTTTCTTTAGGGTGGCTCTTACGATGATAGCGGGCGATGTTGGCGATAATCTCTTTCTCATCTTCAGTGAATCCGAGGAGCTCCGCATTCCGGATGAGGTAGTAAGAATGCCGGTGATGCTGGTCGTGTGAGAGAAAAAGCCCGATCTCATGAAGCAGCGCCGCTGCTTCGAGGTATTCCCGTTCCCGCTCGCCTAAACGGTGGAGTCGCGATATCTGATCGAAGATGCTCAGCGCCAGCTTTGCGACGTGATGGGAATGTTTTTTTTCGTACATCAGGCTCTCTGCGAGATGAATGACGCTCCCATACCGGATATCATGAAGATTGTGGACATTCTCCTTGCGCTGTGCTTTCTCAACTGTGTCATAAATGATCCCTTCGCGGAGCGCGAATTCCGACACTGCCATTTGTTCGATATCGAGCTCTTCAAAAATCTGTTCAAGGATCAATACCCCTGCCGTAATTATGTCGACACGGGATTGGTCGAGTCCTTTGATTTTCGATCGCTGTTTGTTGTCCTGTGCCGAAACGATACGGTCAACTAATTCATACAATTCATCGCCTGTGAAGGTAGATGCGTTTATGGATGGTGGGAGTTCCTCGTTCTTCTCAGACTGAATCATTCGGGCGATATTTTCGATAGTGCCCGAGGAACCGACGACAGTTTCGAAGGCAACTTCGTTGACCGCACGGAAAACGGGACTCAGTGTCCCTTTGATATATTCCCTGCATTTTTTTATGGAGCCGGCGTTTGTAATCCCTCCCGGAAAAAACCTTTCAGAAAGACGGATGGCACCCAGCTTTAAGCTGTTATCATAATATATTTTCTGTTTTTTGCCAACAAGGAATTCGGTGCTGCCGCCGCCGATATCGACCATGAGAATTTTTTTGTCGAAAACCGGCAATGCCTGGAGAATGCCCAGATAAATAAGCCGTGCTTCCTCCGCTCCGGAAATGATTTCAATGTTGATCTCCGTTTCCGACCTCACCTGCTGAATAAAATCCTCGCGGTTCAGGGCTTCTCTGACGGCGCTTGTTGCTACGGCCCTCACGGAGGTGTTCGTAGCATCGGCAATGCGTTTGAAGCGGCGCAACGTCTCGACGCCCCTTTTCATTGCTGAGCGGGAAAGGGATTTCATATCCGAAGGCCCGCTCCCAAGCCGTACTATTTCCTTCTCCCGGTCGAGGATCTTGAACCTGCCGTTAGCGTAGTTGACTGAAACAATGACGAGGTGGATTGAGTTCGTCCCGATGTCTATGGCGGCGAGGGGTTTACTGCGTTCAATCATGTTCCAGGACTTCGGTTATGCCTCGCTTGAGAATCCTGTTCGTTTCTTCGAACCGTTTCGATGCGTCAACGATGGTGAAATTGAACCGCTTTGCCATGAGGTCGAACTCGGTAAGAATACGCTTTTGATATTGAATAAAACTGTCGTAAAAATCCTCACCGAGTTTGAGGTCCATTCCAGATTCCCAGTAATCCATTCCTTCACCCGATTGCTCTTCCCAGTAGCGCTTGGTCAGCGTCATGCTGTTGATAACTCGAGGGATTAAATCCTCAATTGTAATCTTCATGTAAAAAATAGCATCCGGCTCGAGTGCAAAACCGAACACCTGGTGAATCCACCCGCGGTCGGCCCCCCGCACGACCGAGCGTGCAAATGCGGTGTACGTGTAGCGATCGGCAAGCACAATAAATCCCGCCTTGAGTGCCGGTATGATTTCATTCTCAAGACGGTCGGCAAAATCGGCGGCATACATGAGACTGTAGGTGTTCACATTAAGCGTATGTCCCGACTTTGCTTCGTTAATAGCCTGCCCCATTAACGGTGAGCGGGTCCAGCCGGTGGTAATCACTCCGTAGCCCTTCACTTCCAACCATCTTCGCAAATCCTCGATCTGCGTCGAGCGGCCTACACCGTCAGTACCTTCGATAACGATGAGCTTTCCTTTGATTTCGCTGACGTCGACGTACGGCAGTCCAATCCCAAAAAAAGGTTTCTTACTGGACATAAATATTTTCCCTCTTCTGCAGGTAGGGCATGGGCCTGTAATCTTTCAACATTTTCTTCACAACCTCGCGTATTCCCGATTGTTGTTTTTGAATCGGCATCGTTCCATCGCACACTGTAAGGTTGAACTCTTCCGCAATCAGGTCATATTGTTCAATGACTTTTCCCTGAAACAATTTAAAACTTTCACTCGGGTCGTCACTCAGTCCCAGGTCCATTCCAGCTTCATGGAATTTCAGGTTAATTCTGCCGTTCATGATTCGCTTCAACGAAATATCGATCGGGACTTTGAAATAAAATCCGATGTCAGGCTTCACTGCAAAGCCGTAGAGGTTTCGTACCCATTTCGGATGAACGCCACGCACGACATCGCGTGCGAAGGCAGTGTAAATATACCTGTCAGCAAGTACGATCATTCCCGCTTTCAGCGGGGGGATGATTAAATGAGCGAGCCTGTCTGCAAAGTCAGTGGCATGAAGGACGCTGAACGTCGTCGGTGTCAGCAGGTTTTTTTTCTTTCCACGTTTGATTGTCTGTTTAACAAGGGCAGAAGAATTCCACTCGGTAAAAAATACACGGTAATGTGCGCTGAGGAGCCATTTATGTAATAATTGAATCTGTGTCGATTTCCCCGAGCCGTCGATTCCCTCGACGATAATCAAACGTCCGGGATAGGGATGTTGACCGATATGATTGTTTTTCATTGTATCCTTCAATTACGATTTAGCTATCATGCGAAGAATCTTCGGTGGCAGGTGCCATATAATGATGCCGGGAAGTTTATGTGGAATTTCGCCGACGTCGATTCTGCACAATGCCCCTTTTTTGAAATCGATTGCTGACATTTTTGCATCAGTCAGCGCCGAGGTGAATTCTCCGAGGTTCGGCTCGTGGCCGACGAGCAAAATTCTCTTCCGATTTTTCATTTTAGAAAGAGCGCTGAAAATATCCTGAATGCTTCGGCCGGGGAGCAATTGTTCGATAACCTTTATCTTGCTGACGCAGTTGACTGCCTCGGCGGTAATCCGGGCAGTATCGTACGCACGTTTCAAAGGGCTGGTGAGAATGACATCAAATCCTGGGACAATTCTCCTGATTCCCTCGGCATTCTTCTTCATCTTTGCGATGCCCTCGTCTGTCAGGGGCCTGTCATCGTTCGGATATCCGGGTGTACCACGCGGGACCGCAATTGCGTGCCGCAGAATATAAAGCTCCATAAATATTGAAAATGTTATTTCATCGAGTGAACAAGACGTGTCCTGAAATTTTCCCTCTTCCAGGAGACGAGGCAATTACTGACTTCCGTAAAGAGTGCGCGCCTTCGCTGCTGCAATGACCGGAGCAATTCCGTGACGGTCGTTACTGAGAATTTTTCACTTCCGGGAGTAACATTACGGTTTAATACGCGGATTTCTTCAAGATACTCCTGGATGATCGGAATTGCCATATCGCAGTCGTGCGTTTTCCCCATCAGGTCGATGAGGTTCTTTACGTCAAGATAGCATGCGTTGAACTTTTTTCCAAATCCTGTACTCATGAATTCCATCGTATACCGGAGAGGTTTTCCGATAACGCGCATCGTGTGAAACTCGCGGACAGAACGTGGATGGCCGATAACATCAGCTGCGTTCATAAAAAATTTATCAAACATCAGAGGAATAATTTGCCGGGCATTCTGCCGTACACTTTTGTTAAGTTTGGGTTGCCAGGAATCTTTCATCAGCGATTATAGCGAGTTTTTCACAAAGCGGAGGAAATTTTCCTTGTACTGAATTTGAGAAAACAGCCGAAGGGTCCATTGAAGCTCTTTTCGTTCATTGTTCCGCTGCTCGATGAACCGTTGACGTAATACTTCCAACGTCATTCTGTTATTTCCGCGGAGTGATTTCATGTGTGTTTCAAGCATATCGATAAACACATCATATTCCCGAACACGCCCTAATGACCTGATTAATGTTCTGATCACCGGGTATTGAGACTTATATCCTTCCCGCGGGAAGCAACTTCGAAAAACTTTGAGAATTGTCTGAACCCTTCGCCCCGAAACACGCATATCATGCAGCGCATTGATATCGTTGCCTGAGATGACTTGCTGTTCGAATGATACCATTTCAATAAACCGGGCATTAAGGACATTTTTCAGACAGGTTTTCAGTTTATCGTTTTGATGAATAACGGGCGTTGTCCGAAGCTTTGTCATCTTGTTAAATGAAATTTTCCATTTTCTAAGATAATATTGACGATATAATTTTCCATAATAAGTACGATTTCGATGGTAAGCAAATATTAATGGTTTATTAAGAAATTGTTAAGAATGACCTCCGATACAATGACAATTGTTGGGAAAAAGGAGGGAAGGGATGGCAGAAAATTATGGTAATTTTCAATTTGACTTTCTCGAGTGCAATTCTTATTATCTTCTGTTCCGTTCCGGAACGACGTTGTTCAATCTCACCAATAATGATTACAAGACTATGAAGTTACAGCCATGTCAAAAATGCGGTTGTTCAGAATTTTCAGTCAGTGAATTTCTCAGGAGGGATTTTCCTTCGGGATTGTATTTTATCCGATGTTCAAACTGTGGCATGAGTGAAAGAGTGGTGGGATTTCGTAATGCTGTTGATACATTTCGTTCAAGGAGTGTGGGCGAGAAAAAAATTGCAAGAGAACTCCTCTCTGCAATTGCGACAGAGCAAACTGTTTGACCGAACTTCAAAACGGCGTTTTTCGCAGCACTTCTTCCTTACCCGAAGCTTTAATTTCACTGAAACAGATAGCGTATTCGGCTATTGCTCTCCTCTAAATATGTTCTAACATAAATTAAACCCAGGTAAAAGACATGGAACATCAGAAACATCCCACCCTTGGAAATGGTAAAGTATGCTACATTGAAATACCCGCTGTCGATATAGAAGGGTCTGTTGGATTTTACAAGAAAGTATTTGGCTGGAATATACGGCGGAGAAATGATGGTTCCATCGCATTCGACGATTCAACTGGAGAAGTGAGCGGGACATGGGTGCTCGGGCGAAAGGCATCGACTGAAGTTGGCTTGCTGGTGTATATCATGGTCGACAGCGTTGCTGCAACGATCGATGAAGTGGTCGCGAATGGCGGAAAAATTGTTCAGCATATCGGTATGGACGCGCCGGAAATCACCGCGCGGTTCAGCGACCCCGCGGGAAATGTCTTCGGTCTCTATCAACAACCCAAAGGAAGATAGCTTTCACCAGGAGGGATTTCAGATGACCCGGCACAAGGAGTTACTGGAGTGGTCATTTTAGTAAAAGGAAAAGTGTGGAAGTACCCGGGCTTTGGAGGCTGGCATTTTATAACAATAGGGAAAACAATTTCCCGTAGAATTAAGAAGATGGCAACTGCACCCCGCCGCGGCTTCGGATCAATACGCGTGACAGCAAAAATCGAAAAAAGTCAATGGAAGAGTTCAATCTTTCCCACAAAAGAAGGGACATATCTTCTGGCAATCAAAGCTGCCGTACGTGAAAAAGAAAATATCAATATCGGAGATTATGTCACTGTACAATTGAGTCTCTTCATTCTCTAAGTTTATCCGCAGAATTTCTTCAATATGTTTAGCAATCGTTTAGTTCATCTCACACAACAGCGGTTTCCTGATATGAATGTTGAAACTTATAAGGGGTTTTGGTATGTTTATGTAGAAAACCGAAAGGATATCCAGTGTCACTGCGACCAATCAAAAGAATCATTCAGGCGAAACCGACACTTGAGGGGGCAGGAGTACATTTGCGGCGTGCATTCGGTTTTGGCAACACATCCGAGTTCGACCCGTTTCTTCTTCTCGATGACTTCCGCAACGACATCCCCGCAGATTATCTTGCTGGGTTTCCATGGCATCCACACCGCGGGATCGAAACAATCACATACGTCCTCGCAGGAACAGTCGACCATGGAGACAGCATGGGGAACAGCGGCACGATCTCGGCGGGTGACGTCCAGTGGATGACCGCAGGCAGCGGTATTATTCATCAGGAAATGCCGAAAGGAGATCAGGCGGGACGGATGCACGGTTTCCAGCTTTGGGCGAACCTGCCATCATCTCTCAAGATGATTTCACCCCGATACCAGGAAGTAAAATCAGGTGAAATCCCTCTCATCACCGATGATGACGGCACTCAGGTTCGGATTGTCTGCGGAACATTCTGGGGAAAGAAAGGCCCTGCAGCCGGTATCGCCGCCGACCCGATTTATCTCGATGTTTCGGTTCCTCCGGGAAAAATGAAAACCCTTCCCGTGGCGACAACAAGTCATGCGTTTGCGTATGTCTTCGCAGGCTCTGGAAAATTTTGTAACGCTTCTGGTCCTCTTGCAGTCCCTACGGAAAGTGTCGGATGGTCTAACACGGCGCCGCCAGCGCAGGTGGATAATCGTTCACTCATTCTTTTTGACAGCGGAGATGAAGTTACTGTGAAAGCAGGCGATGACGGCATTCGGTTCTTATTGATATCCGGCAAACCCCTCAAAGAACCGGTTGCCTGGTATGGACCAATTGTCATGAACACTCAGGAGCAGTTGCAACTGGCGTACGAGGATTTGAAGCGCGGCACATTTCTGAAATCGAAAACATAGACTCAACAGGATTGACACGATTACCGGGTTGACTTGAGTCTACTATCCTGACAATCCTTTCTTCCTGCAGGTTATGGGTGAGACAACTCCGCACATCAACAAGCTCTTAGACGAACTTTGGTAAATTATGCGTTGTTCGAAGTGAATGTGCAGAATTCAAAACAACAGTTCAAGAGGGAAAGGTTACATTAAATGAAAAGATTACTCCTTCTTATCTTATTATCAGTGTTTGGGTTCAGGGTTGTACATGCCCAGCAGTTTTCCTTTCCCCGAGTTGCCGTCGTTGACAGTGCGCTCCTATCTGAATCAATATCAGGTCTTGCAGGAAATATTCTGTTAGGGTACAAAACCGGCAACGACCTCAAAGTCTATCAGAATAATTTATTCAGACTCCAGACCCTTGCAGGAGCATACCGGGAAGCAATTGCCACGATTGCTTCTTTGCGCGGAATCTCAAAAGAAAGCGATCCGCTATATTCGGACCTGCTACTGGTTCAATATGAATTATTTGCAAAAGCTAAACAGGAGCAGGCGGAAGCTAATGTCCCGTTTGACCAGGCGTTTGCTCACGTATTCCAGGATTTTTTTTCCCGGCTGGATGATAAAAGCGCCCTCCATATTGCGACAGCATTCCAGACAAGAAACGGTGTAGCGGAATTGCAGAGCGAGCTGCAGAAATCGTTAATAAGATTGAAGGACACGCTGAGTCTAAACGACGCAATCACACTTTGCAGGAATTATTATCTTTGTGATGTTTACAAAAATATCGAACCTTTGGCGATAAGACTCTTAAAGGAGGATGATAACAAACGTTATATCATTGAAGATAGCGTGTTAATAAAAACAAAAGTTGGGGCAACGCTGTCAGCAATCGTAGTGCGGCAGCGAAGCATAACTACACCACAGCCGGCAACATTGTTCTTCAATATTTACACCGAAATAAGCATGAACGCTGCCAAGAGAGCCGCCTCGTACGGATTTGTCAGTGTGGTGGCGGAAACGCGCGGCAAGCGTTACAGTCCTGATGCCATAGAACCTTATGAGCATGAAGTCGAGGATACCTATAATGTAATAGATTGGATTAGTAAACAATCCTGGTGTAATGGAAAAGTCGGAATGTACGGAGGAAGTTACAGCGGCTATGCCTGTTGGGCTGCGACAAAGAAATTGCATCCGGCGCTCAAGACAATCGTACCCTATTGTGCCAACAATCCAGGGGATGGTTTGCCAATGGAGAATAACATATTTCTCTTTGTCAATTATCCATGGGCGTTTTATGTCGGCAACAACAGGTATCTTGATAACGCAACCTATTTCGATCAAAAGCGTTGGCATACACTGAACACCAGGTGGTATGAAAGCGGGGTAGCATATAGCAGGGTAGACAGCATCGACGGCACACCGAATAAATGGCTTCATCGCTGGTTGATGCACCCAAGCTACGATAATTACTGGCAGGAAAAGGCACCGTATAAAGAGGAGTTTGCTAAAATCAGTATCCCGGTCTTAACGATTACCGGATATTACGATGACGGTCAGCAATCAGCACTATGGTACATGAAAGAGCATGATGCATACAATAAGGATGCTAATCATTATCTTGTGATTGGACCCTATGACCATTTCGGAGCACAGGCGAGTCGCAAGCCGTCGGTTCTGGGTGGGTACGCAATTGATTCAGTTGCACAATTTGATACTCCTGACCTCACATTCCAATGGATGGACTATATCCTTCGCGGAGGCAAGAAGCCAGAGATGCTAAAGGATAAAATTAATTACGAAGTGATGGGCGCAAACGAATGGAAGTATGCGCCATCTCTTGAACAAGTAAGCAACGAAACGCTGACCTTATATCTTACTGACGCGAAAGTTGATAGCCAGTACCGACTGTCCGGAGTAAAGCCGTCCAAGCCGGGATTCCTTACGCAGGAAGTAGACTTTAGGGACAGGAAAACGATGAATAATGATTACTATCCTAGCCCCATTGTCGGAAGGAAACCCGACCTTTCCAACGGTTTTTCCTTTATAAGTGAGCCGTTCGATGAGCCGGTTGAAATTAGCGGGAGCTTCTCGGGTGCAATCAACGCAATCATCAATAAAAAAGATATGGACATTGGTGTAGTGTTGTATGAGGTGATGTCCAATGGAGAATTGTTTCAATTATCCTACCATTTGGGTCGTGCGAGTTATGCAAAAGACATGAGTCACAGGAAATTATTAACTCCCGGGAAAGTTGAATCGATTCCATTCGATAAAACCCGGATGGTCAGCAGGCGTCTGGGCAAAGGAAGTCGTTTGCTCGTGACACTGAACATCAACAAAAATCCCTTTGCACAAATTAACTACGGTACCGGCAAAGATGTGAGTGTTGAGGGCATCAATGATGCGAAAACTCCGTTGAAGATACAGTGGCAGAATGATAGCTATGTAAAGATACCTGTATGGAGATAAAATCGGCCGATAACAAGAATTGATTTTTGCGCTATGATTTATATTGTCCAATTTCGCTTGCGTCGATTGTCTGCTATATGTAAACCACAAGTTTAATAACAGAAGGGGTTTTAAAATGAAAGAATTGGTATATGTATTCCTGCGCCACTTTGTCTCAAAGGGCGCACAATCTTCTCGGACCAATAGTTGTTAAATTTTTTTACCGCTGTCGATTTATGCCACACCGGAACGACTACTTAATGTAAACAGTTAATTCATTATGGTTCCGAAGGAACGCCTTCGGGGAAAGGAGTTACAATCATGAGATTCATGGTCATAGTACCTGCCGACAAACAATCAGAGGAAGGCGTATTGCCGGATAAGAAAATCTTAGCCGACATGGGAAAATTTAACGAAGAAATGGTAAGAGCAGGCGTTATGCTTGCCGGTGAAGGGTTACAAGCGACATCCAAAGGCGCCCGGCTCAAATTCTCCGGCGGCAAAGTTTCCGTAGCAGACGGTCCTTTTACCGAATCAAAAGAGCTTATTGCGGGCTTCTGGATTATTAACGTGCAGTCGAAAAAGGAAGCGATTGATTGGATGAAACGTGCTCCCTTCGGTGAGGGTGTCACGCTGGAAATCCGTCAGGTGTTTGAGCTGGAAGACTTTGCGCCAGTCGATCCGTCAGGCAAAGTTCGCGCACATGAGGAGCGTTTAAGAGCCGAAATAGAGGCAAAAGGCTAATAACGCCTTTCGACGCGCTTCATGAGGACAAATTTGGAATTCAGTGGATGATTAATTACGATAACAAACACTAGAAGTAATCAAATTATCCAGGATATTACATTCCAGGGATTTCTATGGCACGACTCATCTTTTCCATTCTGGCTGGCTTCATTGTTACCGCTCTGTTATCCACGGCAGTAGATTTTGTCCTTGAGAAAGCCGGAATTTTTCCGCCCTATGGTGAACCGTTTTTCGATACAGGATTAGTGCTTCTGGCGAGCGCGTATCGTGCGCTCTTTCAAATATTCGGGGCGTACGTCGCGGCAGGGATTGCTAAAGATAAAGCTAATAAAGCCGTTTGGATCATTGGTTCATTGGGGACAATATTTTGGCTCCTCGGAACATTTTTGAAACCGCAGGCCGGTCCTCTGTGGTATGGATTGCTCGGTGCGGCATTGTCACTTCCAACGACATTAACAGGTGGAAAACTGTACGAACTGCGGACCAAACGGGTACACCAAAACGTATAATCGTTCACGTGAAAGGCAACTCCATGAAAAAGATCACTCCCTTCTTATGGTTCGATTCTCAGGCTGAAGAGGCTGCTCAATTCTATGTTTCAGTGTTTTCCAGGTTTGACAAAAAGAATTCTAAAATGGGAAGTATATCTCGTTACAATGAAGCAGGAGCGAAAGCGTCCGGCCGACCGGCAGGGTCGGCAATGACGGTCGCATTCAAGCTCAACGGACAGGATTTCGTTGCATTGAACGGCGGTCCGATGTTCAAATTCACGGAAGCTGCTTCGTTCGTTGTAAACTGCAAAACACAAAAAGAAATAGATTATTTTTGGGAAAAACTCTCCGAAGGGGGAGACGAAAAGGCACAACAATGTGGCTGGCTGAAAGATAAATATGGCCTGTCATGGCAAGTCGTCCCCACGATGTTGAGCAAGCTGCTGCAAAATAAAAATGCCGGGAACTCCAGGAAAGTCATGGAAGTATTCATGCAAATGAAGAAGTTCGACATAAAAAAATTACAGGAGGCGTCCCGTGGAACATAGAGTATGAATAAGAAAGAAATTGCTATTTCATTTCTGCGCCTTGCATCTTCCGGAAAAGTACGTGAAGCGTACGATAGGTATGTGCATCCGGATTTTCGTCATCACAATGCATATTTCCCCGGCGATCCCGCATCACTGCTCGCCGGAATGGAGGCAAGTGCGGTCAAATTCCCAAATAGAGTTTTCGAACCGGTGCGTGCACTTGAAGAGAACGATTTAGCTGCAGTCCATGGACGGGTTCGCCTTTCACCTGAAGATCCGTGGATTGCACTTATCCATATCTTCCGGTTTGATGGAGACCGAATTGTCGAAGAATGGGAGGTAGCCAAGGAGGTCCCTGTTGAGTCTCCAAATGGCAATGGTGTATTTTAGGTGATTCTGGTAGGTTGATAAAGAAAATTATGAAAAAGAAACCTCGGGATGTAACAGCATATATAACCGCAGCTCCAAAAGAGGTCCAACACAAACTTAAAGAACTGCGAGCTGCAATAAAAGAAGCCGCACCTGATGCCGAAGAATATACCAGCTACGGAATGCCTTACTATAGCTATAAGGGAAGATTGGCTTACTTTGCTTTTGCAAAAGCGCACGTCGGAGTTTATATACCGACTCCAATCTTACAAGAACACAGAGAAGAACTGAAAAAATATAGCACGTCGACAGCAACTCTTCGGTTACCTCTGGATAAAAAGCTTCCTCTTAGGCTTATACAAAAGCTGGTTAAGGCGCGAGCCAAAAGGAATGAGGAGAGAAGCAAGAACTAAATTTCCCCCCCCGTCATCCCGGATTGTGCACATTAACAAAAAAATTAGTATAATAATTTTACCTCTGTGACAATGGTGACACTGCGGAAGATGGAAACAATTTACTCTTGTAAACCTTCATAGGAGAATTCAATTATGAGCAGCGTTCGAGTTCTTGTAGGGACACATAAAGGGGCATTTATCCTTACCTCTGATGGGAAGCGTGAAAAGTGGGATGTCAGTGGTCCCCATTTTGCGGGGTGGGAAATTTATCATATGAAAGGCTCATTGGCCGACCCCAACCGTATTTACGCTTCACAGACCAGCGGCTGGTTCGGGCAGATCATCCAACGTTCGGATGACGGCGGGAAAACATGGTTTCAACCGGGATTTAAACCTGGAGAACCGACGACAACACCTCAAGGAATGCCGATGACTGAAAGCAATAAGTTTGCGTATGATACTTCTCCTGCAACCGGTAAGCCTCTCACGACACATCAGTGGTACGACGGTACGCAGCACCCCTGGGAATTCAAACGTGTCTGGCACATCGAGCCGTCACTCACTGACCCGAATACTGTCTATGCCGGTGTGGAGGATGCCGCACTGTTTCGCACAACTGATGGAGGACAAAGCTGGCATGAGTTGTCAGGGTTGCGGGGTCACGGCACAGGACCAAAATGGTCGCCAGGCGCCGGAGGTATGGGACTCCACACTATCGTTCTCGACCACAAAAATCATAATCGCATGTACATTGCTATATCTGCGGCAGGTGCATTTCGAACGGATGATGGCGGTAAGTCATGGAAGCCGATTAATCAAGGATTGACTTCACAATATATTCCTGATCCGAATGCGGAAGTCGGCCATTGCGTTCACCGTATCGCTATGCATAAGTCAAAACCTGATGTACTCTTCATGCAAAAACACTGGGATGTTTTACGCACTGATAATGCGGGAGAATCATGGAAAGAGGTAAGTGGAAATTTGCCTACCGATTTCGGGTTCGTCATTGATGTTCATGCTCATGAACCGGAGACGATCTATGTCGTTCCGATTAAAAGCGATTCAGAACATTATCCTCCCGATGGAAAGCTTCGTGTATACCGGAGTAAGACGGGGGGAAATGAATGGGAACCACTCACAAAGGGCCTTCCTCAAAAGGATTGTTATGTGAATATCCTCCGGGATGCGATGGCAGTTGATTCATTGGATAAGTGCGGCATTTATTTCGGCACCACCGGCGGTCAGGTATATGGCTCCGCCGATGCAGGGGATACGTGGGCTCCAATCGTCCGTGATCTTCCCGCTGTACTATCCGTGGAGGTTCAGACGCTCGCATGATTCGTGTGGTGCTTCCGTATCATTTGAGAACGCTCGCTCAAGTGGGGTCCGAAGTGAGTCTGGAAATAAACGGTCCTGTGACGCAACGGACGGTTCTCAACGCTCTCGAAACCAAATACCCAATGTTGGCAGGTACGATTCGGGATCATGCGACGCAGCAGCGTAGGCCGTTTCTTCGTTTTTTTGCGTGCGGGGAGGACCTATCTCTCGATCAACCTGATACTGAACTTCCCAACAAGGTTGCATCAGGAGAAGAGCCCTTTCTCGTAATAGGCGCCATTGCGGGGGGATAAGAAAAACCAGGTAAATCATTTGCCTGCTGCATACGGTCAAATGAGAAATCACGATGCAAGACGAAATCTCGGATAAGCCGCTCGCTTCCTCTAAGGGTCGTGCAAAAAGGGTGAGGAAGAATTTAATGCAGGGGATGGCACTCGCCTGGGCAGCATCGCCCAGTTCCCTCATCCGTTATTCCTTCATGGGAGTTATCAATGCAGCAATGACTCCAATCGCTGTATACCTCGGGGCGAAGCTGGTAAATCTCATCGCCCAAGCCCACCTGAAGTCGCTTCATTTTGAGGATATGCTTCCCACAATTATCGGCTTGTGGGTTGTCGCTGCAACACAGCGCACATTGGGGGCCTATGGCGGTTACGGGAGAAATTTATTTGTCCGTCATGTTCAGTTAGAAGCGGAACGTCGGTTGCTTACAAAAGCATCGAAACTGGATCTCGGTCATTTCGACAACTCAGATTGGCACGACCGTCTTGCCCGTGCCAAGAGAGATGTATCGTGGAGGCCCGGAGACCTCACCTGGTCGGTTCTTGGATTATCGGGCAACATCGTAACAATCTTGTTGATGGCTTCCCTTCTTGCAAGTCTTCATTATGTGCTCGTACTCCTTGCTTTGGGTGCCGCGGTGCTCTCACTTGTGCTTGAACGCAGTGTCACTTCACGTCTCTACGAATTTTTCTATAAAGAAACGCCGGAGGAACGGGAGCGCGAATATCTGGGCGACCTGCTGATCCAGCCCCGTAACACAAAGGAGATCCGGGCATACGTACTTGCCGATTATCTGCTCGGGAGACACGGGAAATTATCGGAAGACCTGTTCAGGCAACGAGAGAAAATGTATCGATCGGGGACGCGTGTTTCCGTGCTGACAGGCCTGGTAACGGGGACGACGCTCGCTCTTGCCTATATCTTCGTCGCTCTCAAGGGCTTGGCTGGTGAGATCAACCCCGGAGGTGTTGTGCTAGTCATCGGTGCGTTCACTTCGGTCGCGGGAACGTTGGCGCAGATTTCAAGTACATTCGTCGCTGTTGACCAACACACGACTTTTTTAGATGATTACTTTTCCTTTCTCGCTATTGAACCGATTATTAGTGTGCCTTCAAATCCTCAGGTTCTGCAAGACGGAACCATTGAGCGAATCGAGTTCGATAATGTTTCGTTCTCATACCCTGGCGCAAAAGAGCCGGCTCTTTCCGGTTTGAATTTGTCGATAAAGAAGGGAGAACTGATTGCCCTCGTCGGTGAGAATGGCGCCGGGAAGAGCACATTCGTCAAATTGTTGCTGCGCTTTTATGATGTTGATGATGGATCGGTGCACGTTGGAGATGTTAATATCAGATACCTTGATCCGGAAATCCTGCGAAACAGGATTGGAGTATTGTTTCAGGATTTTGTGAGCTATGAATTAAGCATTCGGGAAAATGTAGCGATGGGCAGGCCTGATGGTCACGTGGATGATGACAGGGTCAATGAAGCGCTGAAAGACTCCCGGAGCGAATGGCTGGTAAAGAAGATGGCGAATGGGTTGGATTCAAAGGTAGGTAGACTCTTCGAAGGAGGGCACGACCTCTCCGGCGGCGAATGGCAACGTCTTGCGTTGGCGAGGCTCATGTACAGGGACGCTGATATCTGGATTCTCGATGAGCCAACATCATCGCTCGATCCGAAAGCTGAGGCAGCCATATTTGCCGAGCTCAAAGAGAACCTTAAAGGACGTATCGGTATTGTGATTTCTCACCGCTTCTCAACCGTCCGCATTGCCGATCGTATCGCCGTGATTGACGGCGGGCGCGTGACAGAATTAGGGACACACGATGAATTGCTTCAGGCGAAGGGTCGTTACGCCCATCTCTTTGAGTTACAGGCAGCAGGTTATCGCTGAACGGCATATTTGTCTTTAGCATGAGAAAGTGGTGGCTGGTCAATCCCTGAAATAGTATTACGGGAACCGCGGCTTGATTCATTTTGGTCTATTCATTATATTCTCAAATTGTTCCTGCAAGAGGTTGTTATTCATTGTTGCGCAATTTACCACTCCCTGATGCATTACTTTTGATGTTGACAGACATCAGGCCAGTGTCATCGAGCGTATTTATTCGATAATGAACAAAGTTCCGGTATCAGCATTCCACATATATTTTGAAAGGAGTCACTATGTCTCTCCGCATCAACGATGAGGCACCAAATTTCACCGCACCAACAACGCAGGGTACGATCAATTTTCATGAATGGATCGGTAACGGTTGGGCAATTCTTTTTTCACATCCCAAGGATTTTACTCCTGTTTGTACGACAGAGCTTGGATATATGGCGAAACTCGAACCTGAGTTTAGAAAACGGAATTGTAAGATTATCGGATTGAGCGTAGACCCTGTGGAAAGTCATGTTGGCTGGGCAAAAGACATCGAGGAAACTCAGGGGCACGCGGTGAACTACCCGATGATCGGCGACCGTGATCTGGCGGTTGCGAAACTTTACGACATGCTTCCGGCGAATGAAGCAGGCACGTCGGAGGGGAGAACCGCTGCGACAAACCAAACGGTGCGCTGCGTGTTTGTCGTGGGGCCCGACAAGAAGATCAAACTCACGCTTACATACCCGATGACGACAGGCCGTAACTTCGATGAAATTTTACGTGTTATCGACTCGCTGCAATTGACTGCTAAGCACAAGGTTTCCACGCCTGTCAATTGGAAAAATGGAGAGGATGTCATTATCGTCGGCTCTGTTTCCGATGCCGAGGCTAAGGAAAAATACCCTCAGGGTTGGAAAGCTCCCAAACCATATCTTCGGATAGTGAAGCAGCCTACAAATTAATTCTGAGAATCCCTGTTCAGGGAATAGCAGAGAATCTGCTGAACCTAACTGACAATCATTCACAACATTCGGAAAGGAGTTATACCATGCCTCTCTTCATGGATATTCATAAACATGTCCCGGGATTGACTGCCGAAGCAGTAAAAGGTGCACACGCAAATGATGTTGCAATTCAAAAGAAACATGGGGTTGAATACCTGAAATACTGGTATGACGAAAGTTCGGGGAAGGTTTTTTGTCTTGCAAAAGCTCCAAGCAAAGAAGCAGCCATCGCAGTTCATCGTGAAGCGCACGGTCTTGTGGCAGACGAGATCATCGAAGTGAAGGAGGGCTCTTAGCCCGCGGTTGGGCCTCACAGAATGTGACCAATTGTGGAAGATGTTCTCCTCTCCTCTGCAAAACCGAGAACCGCGCTCGGGCGAAAAATTTAATGCGACGAGACGATCAAGCTTTGTGTCCTGGGCTTTTTAGATTACGCCCATTCCGCCTTCGCCTAACTTTTCAAGAATTTTATAATGAGCGATGACCTGACCAATCACTTTTCCAATCCCATCTTTTTCGTCAGGTCAATATATCGCGGATCCGTTCTGAAATCTTCCCACATGTAGTCTTCATTTATCGAATTGATCCATGTACTATGGTCGTTAAAGTCCTTCTCAAGCCACTCAAATACCTTGTCCGCCTCTCCGAGTCCGGCATATATATGAGCTACATTGTAGGCTGCCCCGGAAGCGGAACGATAGCGATCTTCTGTCTCTTTTGCTAACACCAACGCTTCATTTTTCTTTCCATATTTTGCCAGCACAAAGCCGAGATCTGAGACATATTCACTCGAACGTCCAGACAAGTCGACCGCTTTTTGAATTTGGGCAATTGCCTCCGGATAATTTTTCAACCGTTCGAACGTCAGCCCCAGGTAGCCATATCCTGGCGCAAAGGATGGATCGAGTTCGACACATTTTCTGAAATATGATTGCGCTTCAGTATACTGCTTGCGGATAAGATAAATTGATCCCATGTTCAGTGTTATAATCGGGGAATAGGGGTCAAGCTCGTACCCTTTCTTAATAATCGGTTCCGCTTCATCGGTACGTCCAGTGCGCAATAACATAATATTATACCAGTGATACGCGGTCGGGTAACGGGGATTGAGTGCGATAGCTTGCTTGAATTCACGCTCGGACTCTTCGTATTTCCATTGCATGAAGTAATTAAATGCGAGGGTCGTATGCGCTTCCGCCAATGAGTTATCAAGCGCTAATGCGCGCCGTGCCATCGACTCTGTGAGCGGTGTTGTGATACTCGTAGGGGTGCCTGCGTACTGTGACTGTATAATGTAACAATCGGCAAGCCCGGCATATGCGAGCGCATATGTTGAATCCAGCGCTATAGCCTGTTTCAAATAATCAATTGCGCGTTCGATCGATACCGCGTTCCGTTTATTCCAGTAATACCTTCCCTGGAGGTACAATTGATATGCCTGTGTATTTTCAGTCGCATGCTTCGCGATTTTCTCGCGGGTTTCATCCGACACACCGATACCGAGCTTCGATGAAACATCCGACGTTATTTTTTCCTGCAGGGAAAGGATTTCAGCCGATGTCACCTCATACCGGTTTCCCCAAATTTGAGATTCATGTTTAATGTCAATCAGGTCGACTTGCACGTCGAGCGATTGCCCATGATGGGTGATGCGTCCGGTCAGCACCGCACTGACCTTCAATTTAGTACCCGCATCCTGAACATCCGTCTCCTTGCCTTTGAATCGAAATGCCGTGCTGCGAGGGATGACCCGTAATGAAGAGATCTTTGTGAGATTATTGATGATACTCTCCGTTACCCCATCGGCGAGATATTCCTGCTCACCGGTTGACCCGACATCTTCAAACGGGAGGACGGCAAGTGAATCAATAGTTTCATGCTTCCCGGCAAGGAGGTAAGCTACAATTCCGGCGGCGATGAGGAAGGCAGCGAACAATCCAATAATGAGTGTTCTGCGTGATTTTCCGGAAGCGGGTAGTGATTGCGACGGCGTTCCCGCCTCCTGATGTTGTAACGGAATATCCGGGAGAGAGGCGCGGGAAACCTTGGAAGTTTGCTTTCGGAGTTTTCGTAGTTCGCTGAGCATGTCATCGACATGCTGGTAGCGGTCGGCAGGATCTTTTTCTAATGCGCGGCGGATAATACGGTCGAGCTCCGGTGATTGGTCCGGCCTGAATTTCAGAATAGACTCCGGCTCTTCATTCACAATAGAGTACATCATGGCAGCATCGTGCTCACCACGGAATGGCGTTTTCCCTGCCAGCATTTCGAAGAGTACGATACCGAATGAGAAAATATCTGATCTGGCGTCGGCTTCTCCGCCCTGGATTTGTTCGGGAGCCATATAGGCGAGCGTCCCTACTGTTGACGATGTCCGGGTGAGCTTGAGCGAGCCTTTCAGCTTCGCGAGACCAAAATCCATCACTTTTATCTGATTCTTCGAATTCACCATGATGTTTTCCGCCTTCACATCGCGGTGAACGATCCCTTTGCTGTGCGCTTCACTCAATGCATCGCCGATTTGAACGGCATAATCCAGAGCTTCATCGAATTTCTGAATGGGGATTTTTTTACGAAGTGTCTGGCCCTCGACGTACTCCATTTCGATGAATTGTTGCCCATCATGCTCATCGATACGGTACACGGTGCAAACGTGGGGATGGTTGAGCGTTGCTGCGGCGCGGGCTTCCTGCAGGAAGCGGGCTTTCTCAGCGTCGTTCGCGTTGAGATGATGCGGCAGAAATTTCAGCGCTACAATGCGATCAAGCTTTGTATCGTGGGCTTTGTAGACAACACCCATCCCGCCTTCACCCAATTTTTCGAGAATCTTATAATGCGATACTATCTGTCCAATCATAGTGGAACCATGATAGTGATAAATCCTGCAATTATCAATTTGCATTTCTCATTGTTCATTCAATGCTTGTGAAAAAACCGGGCCATTTTTGATTGTCTGGATTAACACGCATGTTCTCGTTTTTTTAAATGAATCTGTTTTGTTCAACGCATAGGTTTTTTATCTTTTTTTGGATATTTTACATCCTTGTTTAAGTAGAAAGAATTCTCATGCACGAAAACGAAAACGTGAATTCAGTTCCCGACCGATCCGCACTTCTACCCGCGTCATCGATCTGGCAGGAACTAAAAAATGCTATTCGAGGAACTGAGGCTGACTATACTCAGATCAGCATCAATAGGGCGGTCTTCCTTTTAGCTGTGCCGATGATGCTGGAATTAGTAATGGAATCCACCTTTGCGGTTGTGGATATTTATTTTGTCAGCAAGTTAGGTCCTTCTGCTGTCGCGACAGTCGGGCTTACAGAATCCTATTTGTTTTTGCTATACTCCATTGCAGTTGGACTTTCAACCGCAGTTACGGCGATTGTTGCACGGAGAATCGGGGAAAAAAATCAAGAGGAGGCAGGGATTTCCGCAGTCCAGTCAATTTTCCTGGCATTGCTCTCTTCAATTCCATTTTCCATTGCCGGTATTTTTTTTGCAAAGGACCTGCTTACATTGATGGGTGCTGATGCGTGGGCGATTCAGCACGGTTATTATTTCACACAATGGATGCTCGGCGGAAATGTCGTCATTATGCTTCTGTTCGTCATTAACGCGGTATTCAGGGGAGCCGGTGACGCGGCGATTTCCTTACGCGTTCTTTTTATCGCCAACATATGCAATATTGGTTTAGACCCGGTGTTAATTTTCGGATGGGGACCGATTCCTGCTCTGGGAATTCAAGGTGCTTCTATAGCAACCAATATTGGAAGAGGCATTGGTGTGCTCACGCAATTATGGTTTCTTTTCAACGGCGGTAAACATATCAGGGTCAGGCTTTCCCAACTTTACTGGCAGGCAAAAACCATGTATGGCATCGTGCGTGCGGCACTGGGCGGGATAGGACAGATGATCGTGGCGATGACCTCCTGGATTTTTCTCATGCGTATACTCTCCAGTTTGGGGAGTGAGGCGGTTGCAGGCTCTACAATCACATTACGCATCGTCATGTTCAGCCTCATGCCTGCCTGGGGATTGTCGAATGCTGCCGCTACGCTGGTCGGTCAAAATCTCGGCGCCGGCAATCCTGCTCGCGCCGAATCCGCAGTCTGGAGAACGGGTGTGTATAATATGATGTTTCTCCTGATCGTCTCAGTGATATTTTTCTTCTTCAATAAGTCTCTTATCGGTTTCTTTACCACAGACGAAAGAGTAATTGCCATCGGGGCGGAATGGATGCGAATACTTTCTTATTCCTACTTCGTCTATGGATGGTGGATGGTGTCGGTGCAGGCGTTCAATGGCTCAGGAGATACGCGCACACCGACCAAAATTAATGTCGTTTTTTTCTGGCTTATTCAAATTCCCTTGTCGTATGTTCTTGCAATCACTCTCGGCTGGCAACAAAGCGGAGTATTCTGGGGTGTGTTTGTTTCCGAAACTTCAGTCGGTTTGTTTACGCTATGGTTGTTCAAAAAGGGTAGATGGAAAACGACGAAGGTTTGAGATTCGAGAAGACCTGAGAAACCATGAGCGACCAGCTGAAGGCATTGAAGTCGACGGTTTGAAAGACCAAACTCTTTTACCGGGCTGCCTTTGTGTTTAGCCGCAAGAATTGTTATTATTCAAAACGCGCATCTGACAAAAGGTTGTGATAGCGATTGTGAGCTGTAAACTTGCTTTTATGGCGTCAATTGAATTTCACTCTGATGAAACCAACCCCTTGAAGGATCCGTATCAAAAAATCCACGAAGAATTTTCAAACACTGAAGGAGAAGGACAATGGAAGACAGTCAGGTATTCAAACATATAAAACAATTGACAGAAGAGGAAGAGCGCCTTTACTCGAAGGGCAATCTCACAGACGGTGAAGTCAAGCGACTGCATCAGATGAAAGTGGAATTGGATCAGTGCTGGGATCTTCTTCGGCAACGAGAAGGATTTCGCCGCGCGGGAAGGAATCCGGACAACGCCCGGGTTCGTCCGCCGGACATCGTTGAGAATTATGATCAATAAAAAGCGAACCAGGTCCGACAAAAACGTCTTATGTCCTGTTGGTAATTATGAAGCGAACATATTTCAGCTTGGGCGTGTCTCCTTCTGCGGTGTTCGATTGAGGGATCCCTGAATCAGAGGTGCATCGCATCAAGCCCTGCCATTCGTTAATTCGTTATAGACTAATCCATACCGTGCATTGCTTTCACTTGTTCCGGAGTGAACTGAGTCAACTCCAGAACCCGCGCCTTGTTACGCACGAACGATGGTACCAGCATGAGTGCTTCGCTTTTATCTTTTGCTTCTATGATAAGGTATCCGGTGTGCTCACCGTCCAGGCACGCCCATTGGAAATGCGTAATGTAACCTGTTGCGAGAATGTGTTTTATAGCCCGAGCGCATTCTTCAGTAGTATGTGGGGATTCAATCAAAAAAGTTGGCATTGGAGCACCCTTCCATTATTAATTTCCTAAATTAACAATTCCCTGATCTTCTACAAAAATGTAATGATTTTATAAATAGAAAGCTACTAAGAATAATGGCTTCTTCAAATTTTCTGATTTGATTTTCTATCTAAGAACAATTATTTTCAAAGCAACATTTTCAAACAAATCGAACGTAAATCATGAGTCTACACGTAGTAGTACTAGGGGCCGGGTTCGGCGGACTTGAGCTGACCACAATTTTGTCTGAAGCGCTTGGCGACCGGCTCGACCTTACTTTGATAGATAAAAACGATTCGTTCATCTTCGGCTTTTCGAAACTTGACGTTATGTTTGGAAGGAAAGCGCCGGACTCCGTCCATATTGCGTACCATAACATTGTGAAACCGGGTGTACGCTTTGTGCAAGAGATGATCACATCGATAGACCCGGAAGCGCGACGGGTAACCACAAACAAACATACGTACGACGCCGATGTTTTGGTTGTAGCCTTGGGTGCCAATTATGACATCGACGCAACTCCAGGCCTGGCAGAGACGGGAAATGAATATTACAGCGTTGCCGGAGCCGGTAAATTACGGACAGTTCTTCCAAATTTTACAAAAGGTCATGCAATTGTTGGTGTATGCGGGGCGCCATTCAAATGTCCGCCTGCACCCAGTGAAGCAGCCCTGATGTTGCATGATTACCTGATCGAGCGCGGAGTTCGCAATGCCTGCAACATCAGCCTCGTCATACCGTTTGGATTACCTATTCCTCCGTCACCGGATTCATCCAAGGCACTGCTCAAGGCATTTGAAGAGCGAGGCATCAAATTCATAGCACAACGGAAGGTGAGTTCGATTGACCTTTCTCGTAAAGTTACGATTCTTGATGACGGAACAGAAATGCCCTCTGACTTATTCCTCGGAATCCCAAAGCATGTTGCTCCGGACGTCGTACTGAAAAGTGGTCTGACGGAGAATGGATGGATACCGGTGAATAAGACTAATCTGTTGACAAAGTTTCCTAATGTCTATGCCATCGGCGATGTAACCAGCGTTGGAACACCTAAAGCAGGTGTCTTCGCCGAGGGTGCTGCAAAAATTGCGGCAGAATCAATCATTGCAGCATTTAAGGGAAATGAATACAATTCGACTTATACAGGTGCGGGCTCCTGTTACATCGAGTTTGGCAAGGGTGAAGTTGGACGTGTGGATGTTGATTTTTTCTCCGGACCCAAACCCGTGGGAATTCATCATGAAGCTTCTGAAGCTCTGGCGGCAGAAAAGGAATACTTCGGATCAAGCCGTAAAGCCCGGTGGTTTGGACTGTAACCAGATATCCAAAATGCACAAGCATTGGTAAATGAGCTCCTCACCTTCCCCAAAATCCTGCAGACCAAGTCGATAACTGGTTGTAACCTATCCTCTGTCCGGTCGTACAAGGTTCTAAACCACCTTCTCACATTCTGAAAATGATTATGAGCAATTTGGTAAACGTAGTCCGTTCGATTTGGGGTCAATTAAGGATCGTGCTTTTTGGTTCGTTTCTAGTCTTTCTGCTACGGATGGAGATCACTGCGCAGTCTCAGGACTATGTGATCCATCGGGTTGCTGCTGATACCTCGCTTTGGAACTTTTACGGTGATGCTACTGCAGCAGAGTTCCAGGGTCGGTCCGCTGTCCGCCTGAACAGCGCCGTAGCTGAAATAAGAAATGTTGAAATGAGCGACGGCGCTCTCAACGCGGATGTTTTTACTGAGGCGAAAAGAGCGTTCTTCGGATTCCAGTTCAGGATCAATGGCGGTGATTTTGAAGAGGTGTATCTCCGGAAGCATAAAACAGGATTACCGGACGCGATGCAATACACTCCGGTTCTCAGGACAGGAAGGAACTGGCAGCTTTTTAACGGACCTGGATTCACAGGCGCAGTCGACATTCCATCAGGTGTTTGGTTTCACCTCCGCCTCGAAGTAACCGGTGCTCAGGCAAAATTATTCGTGAACGACACTTTACATCCCGCGCTCGTTATGGACGATTTGAAGACCGGGCTACGGAAGGGTGGGATTGCACTTTATTCGCTTGGCGGACCCGTCTTTTTCTCGAACTTCCAGTGGCAGGCGACACGTGAAGCACCCTGGGTACGGCATCTCCCGCCGATGCCTGGCAATACAGTGGTAAATTGGAGTTTGTCGCCTTCGTATGAAGCGCTCGCAAGAGATCCTGAACGGCCGCTTACACAAGCTGAGATTGACACTATATCCTGGCAGAACGTACAGGCAGAACCTCCGGGTCTTGTGGTTATCCAACGATATCGCGATGCTCCTCATCCAAACGTTACTTTCCAGAATGATTTTTCAACCCGCTTGCAGCCACAACCGGGAACGAGGCTTATCTACGCCCGGACATCCATTCAATCAGATAGAGACACAGTAAAAAAGCTTTACATTGGCTACAGCGATGAGGTCAGTGTATTCCTGGACGGCAAAATTCTGTTCAGGGGTCGAAGCGCTCAGGGCTTCCGGGATCCCGGATTTCTTGGCATTGTTTACCCCGAAGATGATGCTGTTTACCTTCCGCTAACCAAGGGGAAGAACGAGTTGATTCTTGCTGTGAGCGAGCTTGGAGGGGGATGGGGATTCAATTGCCGGTTGGGCGAGGAAAAGAATTAGTCAGATTTAACTCTCATTTTGCATTGTTCAAAGTGTGTCGCGGTCAATAGCCAAGCGGGTGTCAATACAGTATATAATTTCGACTTGACACTTGTCAAAAAATCTTCTACCTTCACGCATTAATCTTTGCGCTATCCAAGGGGTCTGAGGTACTTCTTGCCTGAATATTTGTAACGCAAGAAGCGCCGGACCACATGTACTATCATCCTCACTTCGTTCTTATTTGAAAGGCATCCTATGAACAACTGTCAGTTGATGACTCGGGGAGTGAAAATCATCGTTGTGGGTTTCAGCTTACTCTTCCTCCACACATTCGTCCAGGCTCAGCCATTCTTTTTGCTCGATTATTTTCTCGGAGGAGATAATATGACCGGGGATGTCATTGTCAGGGATGAGAATAACGACTCGTATATTGTTTCGAATACTCCGGATGGTGTCTTTGCCAGTAATACAAACATTTCTACTGTGTCGGATGAGTCGTTTCTCTATAAGCAAGTATATACTCCGCCACCGGGGAAGAGCGTAAGTCATGTTAGTCCCAAGGTTGATACCCTCGGTATTTTCACTCTTGTGAATCGCTACAAGGCGCTGGTGTTTCTTACCGATGGTACGGTAGTGACAATCGACTTGAAACACATCACCACGACTGGTGTTGTGGTTCAGGTTTTGGGAAAAGCCAACGGTTCGTCAACATGGGCAAAAGCAATCGGGGATGCGCTTTATGCACTTGGGTCTTCCGTATTTGTCAGCCGCGACACGGGAAAGACCTGGCAAATAGATACTCTGGGATTTAGCGGCGTGTTCGCCCGGGATATAGCCCTCGATACTCTGCAATATGTTTATGCCGCAACAACGAACGGATTGTTCAAACAGCATCCCGACTCATCCGTCTGGCATAAGATAACTACGCTGACCAGTCCTACGGCGCTTGCGACTGTGTTTATCGACAGAACAAACAGGATATTCGTGGCCGGAAATGGTGGAGGATTTGTCCATAGTACCGATAACGGCTCGACATGGGTTACCGATACCACTGGAGTTGGCGGTGTCACACTGCGTTCAATCTGTGATGATATGTTTGGAAATATTTATGCCACCGGAGGTAGTGGGACAATATACGAATCAGTTGGCGGAACAGGGCCATGGGTCAGAATTGATGCAGGAATATCGGCTATAACCGGGAACACACCAGCGATAAATGGGCTCGCAGCTGACTCACTTCTTGTTGCCGCTACAAATTTCGGAGTATATGTAACAGCTGATCAGGGTGTCACATGGTTTGAGGAAAACAGAGGGATCATTCCAGGGCGCTTTTATGGCTTCGTGAAACACAATCCCGGTCGGTTTTTTATAAGCACGAGTCTGGGGATATTCTATCGGGATGCCGGCGATACAGTTTGGCATAAGAGTTTTCCTGCGTCCGGATATCTCGGTGCTCTTCCGATCTATGAAGACAGCGCACAAACCTTATTCACCGTTTTGCCGAATACAGATCCAACTTCTGTCTCGCTCGGTCCGATCTATAAATCTACCGATGGCGGTGTTATCTGGAATGCCGACACTCTCAACCTATCATCAACAATCGGCAGAGTCTTCTTCGTAGATGAACGCGGAGGAGAGCATATAGGTTCTTCATACTCCGGTTTCAGTTATTATGCGAGAGTGTATGCCCAGGATAACAGTGGCCATTGGATACTCGATACAAGCGGTATACCGAACGGGAATTTCAGCTCTGCATCATCGTTTGGAACAGACCGTGCCGGCATGATTTATCTCAGCGGCACCTATGTCGGCTCACCAAGAGTACTGCGTCGTCCGATTTCAGGCGGGACCTGGGTCGTCGATACAGTCGGATTACCTGCCACCGTTCACACCTTTAGTACGATGAAACCGGGTGTTGCAGGTGAAGTCTTCGGCACGAACGGCACTTCATTATACCGTCACAGCAGCGGAACATGGAATGCGGTGCCTTTACCAGGCTCAATGATTTCCAAATTCACCGTAGATAGAGCCGGCACAATCTTTGTCGCGAATAGTGCCTTTCTTGGCTTTACACTTGCAGACATTGGTATTTCTATGTCGACAGATAATGGCAGCTCGTGGGTACCGTTAACCACCGATACAATTCAGGTAAATGTTTTGCATTCACACGGCGATACCTCATATGCCCTGATAACAGGAGGTGGGTTGTATATTCTGACAAAAAACGGTATTGTGACGAGTGTTCCGTCTCGCCACGAGTCGCCATTGCCCTCGGCATATAAACTTGATCAAAACTATCCCAATCCTTTTAATCCGGTCACAATCATTAATTATCAATTGCCTGTCAGCGGCTTCGTTACTCTCAAAATCTACAATATTTTGGGACAGCAGGTTGCAACTCTTGTCGAGGGAATGCAGGAACCGGGATATAAATCTGCGATATGGGATGGAAGTAATATGCCGAGTGGAGTTTATTTCTACAGGCTCAAGGCGGGTCCATTCTCTTCAGTAAGGAAAATGCTCCTCGTCAAATGAGATAAAGTGGGATGACAGGAGATACGATCGCTCCATTAGCACTGAGCGCCTGCAACCACCGGGTCATGAATAAACACCGAGCGACATGAGGATTTAATTATTGGATTGCCTCGCGCCGGATCATCTCACAGATAATGTGGAAAGTATACGGGCAATCTTTGCCCCGAGCAGGGCATTGTTTTTTACCAGAGCGATATTGGCTGTAAGACTTTTGCCTCCTGTCAATTCGGTGATGCGTTGAAGAAGGTAGGGAGTCAGGTCTTTTCCTGTAATATTTTGTTTGTTCGGTGAGGCGAGGGCTTCTGCCATAATTGTTTCCACTTCCGGAAGGGGGATTTCGAACTCTTTCGGTATCGGGTTGGCGATCAGAATTCCTCCGCGTAGCCCAAGCTCCCGTTTCGTCCCGATCATCCTGGCAATTCCCTCCGGTGTATCGATTCGCAGGGGAGAGCGAAAGCCACTTTCACGCGAATAGAAGCCCGGGAATTCATCCTGGGCAACACTGACAACCGGGACGCCTTTGGTCTCCAGGTATTCGAGTGTCAAGCCGATATCGAGAATCGATTTTGCGCCCGCCGATACCACTGCCACCGGCGTTTCGGCGAGTTCGGTCATATCCGCGGATATATCCATAGTTTGCTGAGCACCCCGGTGCACGCCGCCGATTCCACCCGTGACAAAAACGCCGATGCCGGCGAGGTGCGCGATGCGCATCGTGGCGGCAACGGTTGTCGCTCCGGGAAGTTTCGCACTGACGACGTAAGGCATGTCACGTAAGCTCGCTTTCCAGATACCCTGGGTATTTCCGAGGAATTCAAGCTCGTCCGGCTTCAAGCCGACGCACAATTTTCCACCGAGGATAGCGATCGTCGCGGGTACAGCTCCCTGACTCCTGACGCATTTTTCCACTTCGAGTGCTGTCGACACGTTAGCAGGATACGGCATACCATGAGCGATGATTGTGGATTCCAGCGCTACAACAGGTTTTCCGTTGTTCAGTGCATCACTGACTTCATCACTGATGCGTAAGAGATGTGAAACGTTCATCGTATTCCGAGATTAATGACTGATGAATCCAGAAGAGAAACATCCAGCTCATCGACATCCGATCCTCTGCTCTTGAGGGTGAGGTAAGCCATCGCGTGTCCATAAAGCACACATTCTCGAAGACTTTTCTCATGCTGCCGTGCATGAATCCAACCTGCGAGTGCGGCGTCGCCTGCGCCTGTGGTATCCGCAACAATTACATCGGGTGCCGGAAGTGCGATCGTTTCTTTCCGCGAAAAAAACTCCGATCCATCTCTCCCTTTTCTGAGCCAGATATTCTGTACGCCTTTCCCGAACAACTGCTCAACTTGAACTTGTGGCTTATCATCGGCTAAACCGCTCACTGCCACGAGTTCTGCCTGATTTGGGGTTATCAGGAGGACATCTTTCAGGTTCATCTCCTTAAGCACCGATGCCTTTGCCACGGAAACGGGTTCAATGATGCACGGGATCCTCTGTGTTCTGCAGAATTCGAGCAGCCAAGTGATGCACGAAATGGAAAGATTGCAGTCGAACAGGATAAGAGGCGCCGATTTTAGTAACGCCGATTGTTCCGAGAGAAAAGAAGTCGTAATTGTTTCTTGAAGGTGTGTATCAGAAGCTCCAATGGCCAGCTCACCTGATGGCGATAGAATTGCGCTGAAATGTCCTGTACTTGTCTTTGTGAATTGGGAGTGTGCAAGTCCGATACCTGCAGCTTCGCATTTTTTCTTAAGCCATTCTCCGTCGGTATCGAGTCCGAAGTGAGCTATAAGCTCGACCGGGTTGCCAAGGCGTGCGAGGTGATGAGCAACATTACGGGCAACTCCTCCTGCCGAGCGATGATGATTTGCGGGATTCGATGTCCCGAACAGCGGTTCATTAATACAATGAAACGTGTCATCGATGATTGCCGCGCCGATGCAAACGATCGGTTTCATACCGGTATAGTGTTCCTCTTCATTCGTGGATTATATGTAAAAGAGGATAGATAACCAAGTTGATAGATCAATCGGTGGTGGGTCAGTTTGAATTCCAGCAACCAAATGGATTCCTGTCCCTGCGGAAGCAGGGACAGGAATGACAGGCAGAAGTGTCATTCCGCACTTGATGCGGAATCCAGACTCAGGCTTTTCTATTTTTACAACTTTAAAGAGGGAGGCGTTACACAATGAAAAAAGTCATTACACTCATTCCTGAAGTTATTGAACGGAAGATTCTGTTGATTCGTGGACAGAAAGTAATGCTGAGCGTCCATTTAGCTGAATTGTACGGAGTGGAAACGCGTGCACTTAATCAAGCGGTAAAACGGAATAAGAACAGATTTCCGGATGATTTTATGTTTCAACTCACAAATGGAGATACAGGCAGCCTGGTATCACAAAATGTGATACCACACAGAAAGTATTTTGGAGGCGCACTTCCATATGCATTCACCGAGCAAGGCGTGGCAATGTTGTCGAGTGTTTTGCACAGTACGAAAGCCGTGAAGGTAAACATTGAAATCATGCGCGCATTCGTCCGGCTCCGGGAAATACTCGCGACACACAAAGACCTAGCAAGGAAGTTAGAAGAACTTGAGCAGAAGTACGACAAACAGTTCCGCATTGTATTTGAAGCAATACGGGAATTAATGACCCCTTCAGAAAAGCCAAAACGACAAATTGGGTTTAAGATTACTGAACCGAAGATGAAATATCACATATTGATGAAAAGGTGACGTTTCAAGTTTCACTATATCTTCTCGAGCATCGTTTTAACGGTGCGCTTATACATCGGAATGTTTGCCACCGGAATGAACCAGGTGAGATCCGGATATTTCATTCCTAACCGAACGCATCCGGCTGAGCTTTACCAGACGTGATCAGCCCGCGCAACAATATGGCCAGGCGCTCGAACAACTATCGTAGCATTCGATTTTTTAGCTACACAATATTGTAAATCTCCCGGCTTCCGGTAAGATACATCTCCTGGTAACCCGCCATTTTCGCCATGGCTTCCTTCATCTCTGCGGATGGCTGCCTGTACTGTTCAACCCTCTTTTCGTAAGCGGTAAGACTATCATATTTGGATACTATGACCACCTTATTGAACGAGCCAGTCATGTCGGTCATGATGTTGACCACCTCTTCGCTCTTTGCCATTGCCTCTTTGAACATCTTTGCCAGCTTAGAGGCATTGCCCGGTTTGCAGATGAAAATATCATGGACGATAATCATGTTAATGACCCTTTCTTTATTGGTTGGAGGTGAAGTGTGTAAGTATTTTATTAACGCTTGTGGTGTATGCTTTAGTTCTTAAAGTGCCGGTCGCAGGAAAAGGGATTTCGTTTTGCGGATACAGTAGGAGAGATGCCCGATTACGAGAAAACCATCGAGAAAGTACGCCGCGGCGATGCCGCGCTCATTGAGACAGTCTCAGGCTTGATTGCCTAAGGAATGAACAAAACGTTTGACGAACATATCGACTTCCCCAAGGCAGCATTCGCCTTTTGGATTCTTGATGTCGCACGCGCAATTTCCTGCCTTGATCTCCTTGGCAATCTCAATTGAAGCAGTTGAGTTTCCATTCTGATTGATCTCGTTTTTGATTCGACCGCGGGTCCAATCGAAACAATAGCAGACGTTCACATCATCGCCTGCGTCCTTCGCAAGAACCTTCACTGTGACATCCTGTACAACGAAATATGGAGCCTGCTCGTTCGAGAAGTAGACGATACGGCAATCCGGATCTGTACAATAATAATACTGAACGTCTCGAATATCGCTTAGCCGGTCAAAGCGTATCAGGTGCTCGAGTGTTCGGCGCTGAACCCTGTGTGAGGAAGTTCCTGAAACAGGGCAAGTAGCTGTCATTGGTGCGGAGGACATTTCCGTCATAGGGCAGCATGAGTCATCTGGCTCATGCCGGTTGGTTGCGATAATCTCGACCAATTTCGTGTGGGACTGATTCATTTTACTTGCCCTGTTTGTCTTTCGCGCAACAGGCGGCTCCTTGAGTAGAATCACTGCAACAAGCTTCATCCTCATCCCGAAGCGCACTATACTCCTGCCTTAGCACCTGGGGATCCGGCAGATTTTCTTTGCCGAGGTACTTTATCGCAGTGGCAAAGATCTCCTGCTGCATGCTATTCGAAGCGTCAAGCTCGGCAAATGATTTGATCGACAGAAAATGATTCTGAACAGTTGTTTTTATCTCTTCACGAAATGCCAGCCTATCTTCGTAGTGCTTGAAATTTGCGTGATTGCTGACGACAGTAAGGAGTCGGTCTGCGATCACTCCTGCCTCTTGAATGCTGAGAGCGTCGACATCTGATCCTTTATACCACCTCTCTTTTGACTTGAAGTCTTCCACGAGCGCACTTATCTCCTTCACGCCCGACGGTTCAATAGCCAAATCGTGTTTAGAGAAGACCGACTTAAGCACAGTCTGACGGGTGTTTTCGCTGGGGTCTCCATTCCACACAACTGCCATTGCAGTTCCCCGTCGATTGAGCCAGGCTTCCTTCACCGTTGAATCTTTCATAAGATCAAGCATGATGAATTTTGCCCGACTGCCGCAACCGATAAGCGGGGCAGCGTTACATACCAGCGGTACGTTGAAGAAACTCACGCGCAAAACGATAGGAGTGGAAGTATCTCTCACGGATTTTGTCGGGGTGGGTGTAGCCGTAAATCCTGTATATGGGAACAATATGGCAAGCGCCGATAATGCCGTGGCAAGCCACACCATCATTTTGTTCCATTTCCCGGCACTTTCAAGTTTGCATGTACCATCTTCGCATTTCACTTCACGCTTACGATACGTGAGATAAAATGCTAACCCTAGAATAGCAATCGTGAATCCAATGAAGTACAGTCGGTACGATTCAAAAACTGAAAACGCCCCGATGGTTCCCAGTCCAATCAGTCCCAGTATAACTGGGCCAATGCAGCAGAGTGACGCAAGAACGGCTGTTAAAACTCCTCCAATGCTGGACACCGAGGTTTTATTCATATGTTAACTCCTTTCGTTGAGTACAAAGGCATGTTGCTCTTTCGTCTCATCCATACCAAACATTTCTATTAGGCTCGATGTGAACACGTTCTTCACGAGCGAGTAATATATTGTCTGTCCTGCTCGTCGTGTTTCAACGATGTTCTTGTCTTTCAATTTTCGCAGGTGCTGTGATACCGCAGAGTCCGTGAGAGCGAGGACTTCTGCGAGGTCACAGACACACATTTCCTTATGGGCATGTAACAGATAGAGGATGTTAAGACGTTGGGGATTGCCAGCGACTCCGAGAGAATCGGCAAGAGTCTTCAGACCCTTATGTTCAGTAAGGTTTCGCTTAATAAGGGCAAACTCAGCCTGAGTGAAGTTAGGACCGATACAGAGCTTGCCGTCGATGTACACCTTCTTCATATACTCCTCTCCACTATTTTAGCAATTGCTTAATTAATGGAACATTATATTAAAGAAAAAGTTCCAAAGCAAATTTCTTGGAATGGGATGGATTTCAACGGAAGTGTGGATGCGAATCACGTTTGCCACAATCCGCCTTCGGCGGACCTATCTCAACTTCTGTACTGAATTGCTTTCATGTTCGGGAGCGGATGACGAGAAAATTCTTACTCCATCTCCAAGGTTATTTGTCCTTTCGATTTCTTTTTTTTATTATGATGACAACTTTTAATCAACTCACTGTTTAACTTTGAAGTCAGTTCTGACGATACCGCTAAATTGATTTTTATGTTGTCAATAAGAATATAAATAGTTAGATTGTGTGAGTTTATAATAAATCAGAAAGGGATTACTATGACACGTTTTGCTGTTCTCATCATTTTACTGACAGGGTTCATTGGCTTAGTAGAGTCTCAAACCTTTAAGGTTCAGAAATTCAATATTGGAGGTGATGGAGGAACCGATTATC